>NZ_JCAFTR010000006.1:0-298286 GCF_059370435.1 Stenotrophomonas sp. YJH_SMC_94-11
AGGCCCGAGCGACTCGGCCAACTCCACGGCTTGGTGCTTGAACTCATCGGTGTAGCTACGACGGGTGATACGGGACATAAGGGACCTCCAGGTGCGATCAAAGTATCGCTTCTTGGCGTCCGCTGACGGGGGGCCAGATCATTTGGCTCCGAGTCGTTGTTGCGCTTGGGAGGCAGGGGGCCTCAGCCAGGACACGCCGTGAACCCATCCATGGGGGCTCGATGGCGCCATCCTTGGCGCCAACGGTCCTGGCTGAGGCCCCCTGCCTCCCATGACAGTTTCCTGCGGGCGCGGACGCATCGAACCGCCAAGGCGAGAGCAAGGGCAAAAGCAAAGGCAAACGCAAAGGCAAAGCCAAGAATTGCGGCTTCGGCTTTTGACTTTGAATTTGATCTTTCTTCTCCCGGCTACCCGGCGGGAGAAGAAGGCGCGGGCAATGCTTGAAGCGGATGGGCGTGGGGCCAGCGCAAAACCGTGAGGCGCATGGATGCGCCGACCGAGCCCCCATGGATGGGTTTACGGCGTGTTTTGCGCTGGCCCCACGCCCATCCGCCCTCAGCGCAGCACACCGCCGGCTTCTACTCACGGTAGCCAGCAAAAAAAAAGGACGGCGCGTCAGCGCCGTCCCTCGATAGCCCCCCGCGCAGCGGGAAGCACCCTCCCTGGCAGCTGGGATCAGCCGGCGCGACTGCCGCCGCCGCCCTGGCCGCGGCCACGGCCACGGCCGCCACCATTACCACCACCGCCACGACGCTGGCCCTGACCGGCGCCTGCACCCGCACGCTGCTGGCCGTTGCCACCGCCCTCGCGACGGCCACCACCGGCCTTCTTCGGGCCGGCATGCGCATGGCGCGGTGCATCACCGTGCGGACGGCGTGCGTGGCTCTTGCGCGGTGCGCGCTCGCCGGTATCGTGCTCGGCCTTGCCCGGCGCACTGTTGCCCCAGCGGATCGGAACCTGCAGTTCGAAGCCCGGCACATCGCGGATGTCCATGTCGCGGCCCAGCAGGCGCACGATCGCGCGCAGCAGCTTCACTTCATCCTGCGCCACCAGCGAAATCGCCTGGCCGGTCGCGCCGTTGCGGCCGGTACGACCGATGCGGTGCACGTAGTCCTCGGCCACCATCGGCAGGTCGAAGTTGATCACCTTCGGCAGCTCGTTGATGTCGATGCCGCGCGCAGCGATGTCGGTGGCCACCAGCACGGTCACGCGGCCGGCCTTGAAGTCGCCCAGCGCACGCAGGCGCTGGCCCTGGCTCTTGTTGCCATGGATCGCCGCGGTCTTGATGCCTGACTTTTCCAGGAACGTGGCCAGCTTGTCGCTGCCGTGCTTGGTGCGTGCGAACACCAGGGTCTGCTCGCGGCTGTCCTGCGCCAGCAGGTGCAGCAGCAGGTCGCGCTTGCGGCCGGCATCGACCGGATGCACGCGATGGGTGATGGTTTCGGCCACGGTGTTCTTCGGCGTCACCTGGATCTGTTCCGGGTTGCGCATGAACTCCAGCGCCAGCTGGCGGATGTTGTCCTCGAAGGTGGCCGAGAACAGCAGGGTCTGGCGGTTCTGCTTCGGCAGCTTGGCCAGGATGCGCTTGATCGACGGCAGGAAGCCCATGTCGAGCATGCGGTCGGCTTCGTCCAGCACCAGCAGTTCAATGCCGGACAGGTCGACACTGCGACGTTCCAGATGGTCGATCAGGCGGCCCGGGCAGGCCACCAGCAGGTCCACGCCACGGCGCAGGATGTCCAGCTGGTTGCCCATGCCGACACCGCCGTAGATGCAGGCGCTGGGAATGCGCAGGTACTTGCTGTAGCCGCGCAGGCTGTCATGCACCTGGGTAGCCAGTTCGCGGGTCGGGGCCAGGATCAGCGCACGCGGCTTGCGCGGGCCGGCACGCACCTCCTGCGAGGCGGTGCCCAGGTGCTGCAGCAACGGCAGGCCGAACGCAGCAGTCTTGCCGGTACCGGTCTGTGCGCCGGCCAGCAGGTCGCGACCGGCCAGCGCCAGCGGGATCGCCTGCTGCTGGATCGGGGTCGGGGTTTCGTAGCCCTGCTCGGCAAGCGCACGCAGCAGGAAGGGCGCCAGGCCCAGCGATTCAAAAGACATTGAGATTGCTCCAGGTACAAGAAACGCCTGTCCGAGCGGACAGACGGGGGCAGATCAAAGTGATCGGCTGACTCGGAGCGTTCCCGTGAACCGCGCTGCGAGAAGTTGGGTGCAGCCGGCACGAAGCGCAGGCTGGAATGCGTGACGAACGGCGTCGGAGTGGGGGCGGGCGAAGAGGGCGGACCCTGGTCGCCGGCGATCCCGGAGGGAAACGGACGGCCGCTGCAGACCTGCCTAGTCTAACCGATGGCTGAGACCTCGCGCAAAAAGCCCCGTTCAGGTAAGGGGTTCTCTCTGCAGGGCTGCGCCCTGTACCCGCAGAGGCCAAAGCGACGTCAACGTCAAAAGCGGGTTTCCTGAGGGATGGCGGGGTGGGTCCGGTGGCGTCCCCGCAAACCCACAGTGCCTCGCCATTCCACGGAATGTCCGCTGTTGCTGTTGCATCGGCTGTTGCCTTGGCTTGAAGCAGGTGCAGGGCTGCAAGCCCTGCCGAACCCCCTCCTGCGGTAGGGTGGGCCGATGCCGCGCTGCAGCTTGGCGCCGCCGCAGATTTGATTACACTTGAAACTTGTTTGCCCACGACTCCGGACACCCACCCATGAAGCTTGGTTCTTTGAAGGAAGGCGGCCGCGACGGCACCCTGATCGTCGTCTCGCGTGACCTGCGCCACGGCGTGCGCGCCACCGGCATCGCCGCCACCCTGCAGCAGGCCCTGGAGGACTGGAGCCACATCGCACCGCGCCTGAACGCCCTGTACGAATCGCTCAACGCTGGCGACGCCGATGGCGTGTTCGACCTCGATCCGCAGGCGCTGGCCGCACCGATGCCGCGTGCCTATGAGTTCGTCGATGGCAGCGCCTACCTGCCGCACGTCGAGCGCGTGCGCCGCGCCCGCGGTGCCGAGGTGCCGGAGAGCTTCTATACCGACCCGCTGATGTACCAGGCCACCAGCGCAGGCTTCTACGGCCCGCGCGATGCAGTCAAGGTGGTCAGCGAGGACTACGGCATCGACCTGGAAGCGGAGATCGTGGTGATCACCGACGACGTGCCGATGGCGGCCACCCCGGAACAGGCCGCCAGCCACATCCAGCTGGTCGGCCTGGTCAACGATGTCTCGCTGCGCAACCTGATCCCGGGGGAGCTGGCCAAGGGCTTCGGCTTCCTGCAGTCCAAGCCGCGTTCGGCGCTGTCGCCGGTGTTCGTCACCCCCGATGAGCTGGGCGCTGCGTGGCAGGACAGCAAGGTGCACCTGCCGTTGCTGACCCACATCAACGGCCAGTGGTTCGGTGCGCCGGAGGCGGGCGTGGACATGCAGTTCAACTTCGCCCAGCTGGTCGCGCATGCGGCCAAGACCCGCCCGCTGGGTGCCGGCACCATTGTCGGCTCGGGCACCATCGCCAACGAAGACACCAGCAAGGGTGCCTCGTGCTTCGCCGAGCAGCGCGTGGTCGAGACCCTGCGTGACGGCAAGCCGAGCACGCCGTTCATGTCCTTCGGCGACGTGGTCCGCATCGAGATGCTCGATGCTGCCGGCAACAGCATCTTCGGTGCGATCGAGCAGCGCATCGAACAGGCGGCCAAGCCCTGAGCATGGAGGCGGCGATGGAGATCCCGGTCGACGACGGCATCGTGCTGTACACCTACTGGCGATCCAGCGCCGCCTACCGCGTGCGCATCGGCCTGGAGCTGAAGGGCCTGGCCTGGGAGGCGCGGCCGGTGCATCTGGTGCGCGACGGTGGCGAGCAGCACCATGAGGCTTATCGCGCGCTCAATCCGCAGCAGCTGGTGCCGACCCTGCTGCATGATGGGCACACGCTGACCCAGTCGCTGGCGATCATCGAGTACCTGGAAGAGCGCTTCCCACAGGTGCCGCTGCTGCCGGCCGACGCTGCGGGCCGCGCACGGGTGCGGGCGCTGGCGCAGCTTGTGGCCTGCGATATCCATCCGATCAACAACCTGCGGGTGATGCAGTACCTGGAACGCGACCTGCAGCTGCCTGCCGACACCCGCACGCAGTGGACCCTGCACTGGATCGCCGAAGGCTTTGACGCGATGGAAGCGATGCTGGCCAACAGCCGCGACACCGGCACCTTCTGCCACGGCGACCGCCCTGGCCTGGCCGACATCTGCTTGTTGCCGCAGCTGTACAACGCCCACCGTTTCGGCCTGGACCTGGCACCGTACCCGACCCTGCGCCGCATCGAAGCGGCCTGCCAGGCGCTGGACGCCTTCGACCGCGCACGCCCGGAAAACCAGCCCGACGCCGCCTGAAAGCAGAGGGGGCGGAACGGATCACGTCGTAAGTGCATTTACGACTTAATCCCCTCCGTCCCCTTTCTGTTGCAATCGGGCCAGGTCATCGCGGAACAACCGGTAGGCCTCCTCGCGGCGGGCATCGTCGGTCTGTCGCAGCACCCATGCCGGGTGCACCGTGGCGTAGCCGCGCGTGCCGTCCTCGAGGGTGTGCCAGCGCCCGCGGTCACGCGAGAGGTCGAAATCATGGCCGAACACCGAGGCTGCCGCTGTCGCGCCAAGGCACACGATCACCTGGGGCCGCACGCGCGCGATCTCACCCATCAGCCAGGGCCGGCAGGCCTGGATGTGACGGCTCTCCGGCCGCTTGTGCAGCCGCACCTTGCCGCGCCGCTCGTGATGGAAGTGCTTCACCGCGTTGGTGAGGTACAGCGTGGCGCGATCGATCCCCAGTTCCGCCAATGCGCGGTCCAGCACCTGGCCGGCAGGTCCTGCAAATGGCTGCCCACGCAGATCTTCGGTGTCACCGGGTTGCTCTCCGACCAGCATCACCCCGGCCCCTGCCGGCCCCTGTCCGAACACGGTCTGCGTGGCCTGCTCCCACAACGGGCACTGGCGGCAGGCGCTGGCCTGTCCGCGCAGATTGTCCAGGCTGCTGGCTTCGGCTGCCGGTGCCGGAGGGTTCGCTCGCAGCGGAATCCTGCGTTGCGGTGCCTGCGCGGGACGGTCATGCATTTCCTGCACGCGGTCGGCGGCGTCGCGTACCAGGCGAGGCAGCAATCGGGCTTCAGGCAGGTGGCGCCAGTACTTGGCCGGCATCTCCTGCATCATCATCCGCGTGTTGAGCCGGGCCGGATTGAAAATGCTGGCGTAATAGGTCTGCCACAGCGACTCGCGTGCATCCTCGGCCGGGGCATCCTCGCGTCGTGCACCGGGGCCGAAGGCAAGCGCCTGCCCATCCCAGGAGGCACTGCGCGAAGGCGTGAGGATGGCCCAGCGCATGCCGGTGAAGCGGCGCGCGAAGAACGGCGCGACCCGGTCGACGATGTGGTGCTGTGGCTCGAACCAGGCGATGAACGCATCAGGCTGGCCAGGCACTTCGCGGAAGCGCACGAATGCCTTCATCTTGTGCGTGTCGCGGCGGACCGCCTGGGCCATGGCCATCGCCCTCAGTACGTCGGCATCGGCAGGGTTTGACAGCACCGAGCGTTCGCCATGGGCGATGCGCCACAGCAACCGGTACAGGAGGGCCATGCGTTGTCCGTCGCGATGGCACAGGCAGGTGTCCGCCAGCTCCAGGAAGTCGCGCGGTACCGTCGGTGCGCCAGCGTCGGCCTGTGCGGGCGCCGAGGTGACCGCTGGCGCGTCCAGCAGTGATGCGTCGCTGCCCTCGAGCCAGTCCAGCTGCTCCGGCGCGACGCCGCGCAGCAGGGCTTCGCGTGCACCGCCGCGCCAGGCCTCCAGCGACCATGGCGGATCCACCCGCAGCGACCAGCGCTGCGCGTCAGGCTGCGGACGGGGCATCGAACAGCGAACCCTGTCGCGGCGGCGGGGCCAGCTGCGCGCGCAGCGCCGCCGGATCGTCCAGTGCTTTGCGCGGGTGATGGTCGGCCAGCAGCACGAACGGCAGCAGCTTGCTCATCGGTGCCTTCAGGCGTGCGATGTCGGCCACGCGCAGCCGCCCGTGACGGCGTGCCATCAGCACGCGCTTGACGTTGCGCACGCCAAGGCCGGGCACGCGCAGCAGCATCTCCTTCGGTGCCCGGTTCAGATCGACCGGAAAGCGCTCGGGATGGCGGATTGCCCAGGCCATCTTCGGGTCGATATCCAGATCGAGCATGCCGTCCTGGGTGGTATCGGTAATCTCATCCACGCCGTACCCGTAGAAGCGCAGCAGCCAGTCAGCCTGGTAAAGGCGATGTTCGCGCTGCAACGGTGGCGGCTGCAGTGGCAGCTGCCGGCTGGCGTCCGGAATCGGGCTGAACGCGGAGTAGTAGACCCGACGCATGCGGTAGTTGCCGTACAGGCTGTCGGCGCTGGCCAGGATCTGCTGGTCGTTTGCCCCGTCCGCGCCGACGATCATCTGGGTGCTCTGCCCGGCCGGTGCGAAACGGGGAAGGCGCGGGCGAGTGCTGCGGCTGGCCGTCGGTGCCACCGCTGCGGGGGCCTTGCGAGCTTCCTTGGCTTCCTCGATGCGCCAGCGCAGTTCCCCCATCGCGCCACGGATGGAATGAACCGTCTTCTCCGGCGCCAAGGCGCTCAGGCCGGCTTCGGTGGGCAGTTCCACGTTGATGGACAGGCGGTCGGCATAGCGCCCGGCACTGGCCAGCAGTTCCGGCGAGGCCTCGGGAATGGTCTTGAGGTGGATGTAGCCGGCGTAGCGGTGTTCTTCGCGCAGTTGCCGGGCGACTTCCACCATCTGTTCCATGGTGTAGTCCGCATTGCGGATGATGCCACTGGACAGGAACAGGCCCTCGATGTAGTTGCGCTTGTAGAAGTCCAGGGTGAGCGTGACCACCTCATCCACGCTGAAACGTGCACGGGGCACGTTGCTGGAAACCCGGTTCACGCAATAGGCGCAGTCGTAGACGCAGAAGTTGGTCAGCAGGATCTTCAGCAACGAAACACAGCGGCCATCGGGCGTGTAGCTGTGGCAGATGCCCATGCCCTCGGTGCTGCCGATACCGCCGCTGGCGCGCGAATCGCGCTTGCCCGAGCCGCTGGAGGCGCAGGAGGCATCGTACTTGGCGGCATCAGCCAGAATGGCCAGCTTGCGGATGGTTTCCATTGAGGAAACCTACGGATGAGGGGTCTCATTGGATGAGACCGCCCCTGAATTCTTCAGAAAAAGGGGACGGGGGATCAAGTCGCAAGTGCACAAACGACTTAATCCCCTCCGTCCCCTTTTTCGTGGGATCAGAAGCCGTGGGTGATGCTGGGTGCGCCTGCCGAGAAATCGGCGTACGGGTCGTGCTCGCCGCTACTGCCTTCGGACAGGCGGAACTTCAGGGCCAGGCCATCGCGCGAGTCGGCCGCGCGCAGCGCTTCCTCCTGCTCGATGGTACCGGCCTTGGCCAGCCGGAACAGGCACTGGTCGAAGCTCTCCATGCCTTCTTCCAGCGAGGCTTCCATCGCCGCCTTGATCTCGTGCACCTGGCCGCGGCGCAGCAGGTCGCGGATCATCGGCGTGTTGATCAGTACCTCGGTGGCTGGCAGGCGACGGCCCTCCTTGTTCTTCACCAGGCGCTGGCTGATCACCGCACGCAGGTTCAGCGCCAGGTTCATCAGCACGTTCTTGTGCGCGCTTTCCGGGAAGAAGTTGAGGATGCGCTCGATGGTCTGGTCGGCGTTGTTGGAGTGCAGGGTGGCCAGGCACAGGTGGCCGGTCTCGGCGAAGGCGATCGCCGCCTCCATCGTTTCCGCATCCAGGATCTCGCCGATCAGGATCACGTCCGGCGCTTCACGCATCGCGTTCTTCAGCGCGTTGTGGAAGGCGTGGGTGTCCAGGCCGACCTCGCGCTGGTTGACGATCGACATCTTGTGCTTGTGCAGGTACTCGATCGGATCCTCGATGGTGAGGATGTGACCGGTGGTGGTGCTGTTGCGGTGGTCGATCATCGACGCCAGCGAGGTGGACTTGCCGGAACCGGTGGACCCCACCACCAGCACCAGCCCGCGCGGGGTCATGATGACGTCCTTCAGCACCTGCGGCAGGTTCAGCTCCTCGATGCTCGGGATGCGGCTGCGGATGGCGCGGATGACCATGCCGACCTCGCCCCGCTGCTTGAACACGTTGACGCGGAAGCGCCCGGCATCGGGCAGGGCGATGGCCATGTTGAGCTCCAGCTCGCGCTCGAACTGCGGCACCTGGCCCTCGTCCATCAGCGAGTAGGCGATCTTCTTGACCATGCCCGGCGGCAGGCCGGTGTTGCCCAGCGGATAGAGCTTCCCTTCGATCTTGATGTAGACCGGTGCCCCGGTGGTCAGAAACATGTCCGAAGCGTTCTTTTCGGTCATCAGCTTCAGGAAGTAGCCGATATCCATTGCGAATTTTCCCCAACGAAACGGCCGACGCCCGTTGCCAGCACGGTGTCGGCTTGACGACAATGGCCGTGAACCGACAACCGGTACGGCCTCCCCAATGAAACGACTTAGCTTCGCACGAATGCGCCATGGCCTGTATGTGATGGCGTTTGCATTCGCACTGTCTGCCCCCGCCTGGGCGCAGGACGCTGCCCTGGAACTGGCGCAGGCCCGGCAGGCGGTCGACAAGGCCACCCAGGCCGATGCCGACCAGTACGCCCCGGACCTGATCGGGCTGGCCCGGCAGGGGCTGGAGCAGGCCCAGCGCGCCGCCGGCGACCGCCGCGAGCGCAAGAACGCCCCGGCGATGGCCCTGCGCGCCGCCGCCGATGCCGACCTGGCCCGCGTCCGCAGTGAGGAAGCCACCGTCACCGCGCAGCTGCAGCTGCGCCGCAACGAGGTCAACCAGCTGCAGCGCCAGCTGTCGACCGGGGAGGACCGCCGGTGAAGCCGATGACCGCCGCAACCCTGGCCGCGCTGCTGGCGCTGCCGACCTTGGCCACGGCCGCCGACAACCCGATGGTGGCGCAGCTGAGCCAGCGCCTGATGGCCATCCAGGCCAACCCCGATACCGCTGAGCTGGGCGCCTTCGAGCGCATGCAGGCGCAGCAGGCCATCGCCACTCTGGACAAGGCCAAGCGTCGCGACCAGGAGCTGGCCACGTACCTGGC
Organism: Stenotrophomonas sp. YJH_SMC_94-11; assembly: GCF_059370435.1. Classification (NCBI taxonomy): domain Bacteria; kingdom Pseudomonadati; phylum Pseudomonadota; class Gammaproteobacteria; order Lysobacterales; family Lysobacteraceae; genus Stenotrophomonas; species Stenotrophomonas sp. YJH_SMC_94-11. Next base: position 9,108 of record NZ_JCAFTR010000006.1, read on the forward strand.
CGAGCGCCGGGTGGAGATTGCCGAGACCGCCGTGCGCACCGCGCTGGCCGCGCGCGAGGTCGACCGCCTGGAGCGTACCCGCAGCGACCTGCTGATCGAGGCCAGCCGCCGCGATGCCGCCCGCGCTCGCCAGGAAGCCGAGCAGCTGCGCATGCAGGCGCAGATGCAGGCCGAGGAGGCCGAACGCCTGCGCCAGGCGGCCGAGGCCGAGACCCTGGCCCGCCAGGACGCCGAGAATGCCCTGACCAGCGTGGCCGGCAAGCAGCAGCAGCGTCTGAGCGCTGCCCAGCAGAACGCTGCCAGGCTGGCCCGGGAGGAAGCCGAGCTGGTGTCCGGGCAGAAGCTGCCCGGTTCGAAGTTCGACGCTCGCGGTGAGGTCTTCACCTTCGGTGGTGACGCGTTCGCCGCAGGCGCCTCCAGCCTGTCGGGGGGCGCCCGCAACCAGGCCAAGGCCCTGGCCGAGTACCTGAACATCGGCAAGAAGGGGCGCCTGCGCATCGAGGCCTACGACAGCGCCAACGGCGTGGGCCAGAAGCGTGCCGAAGCGCTGCGCGACGCCCTGGTCGCGGGTGGTGTCGCCAGCAACCGGATCCAGGTCAGCGGCAAGAAGGCTGCGTCCACCCGGGCGCGCTCGGCCGAGGTCATCATCGCGCCGTAATGCATTGATATTGTTTGTTTTTCGTTGCGATGAGCATTCAGCCTGAACCCCGCCCCGGCGGGGTTCGGTCTTTTTGACGCAGGGGCCTTGTACCCCGCCTTGAGCAGGCGTAGGGTCAATCGTCCGGGACGCAATGCCGCGGACCGGACGATGGGAGGGCCGGGCCGATGCAAGCAGGGCGCGAACCGCAGCAGATCGACGTGCGCAGGCCAGTGCCGCAGGTCGTTGCAGGCGTCCAGGTGGCCATCGGCCGGCACTCCTCCATGAACAACGCCCCGTGCTTTGCGGCCGGGGCGTTCGTGTATCTGTCGAAGGAGGTCCATCATGTTTGAAGATCAGCCCCAGAGCGAGATCGACGCACGTCGCGCGCGTGATCCGGAGTTCAGGGCACTCCATGACCAGCACCGCAAGTTGAACAAGAAGTGCATGGACGCGGAGCTGGGTGTACTCCCGATCGATGATGTCACCCTGGGTCGCATGAAGCGCGAGAAGCTGCTGGCCAAGCAACGACTTCTGCGAATGTACGAAACACCGCTCCCAACGACGTCCCCCACGCTTTGACGCACCCCGTCACGCCCGGAACGGCGTGACCCGGCCATCGATGGCCCGGCCGGGCGCTCCTGCCCCGGCATCGCGGCACCGCCGATGAGGCGGCCGCGCCAAGGCACCACAGGCGGTGGTGCCTTGGCCTGCAGGCACAACTCACCGATGCGGGCGGTACCGGTCTCCTCGTCGACCCGGGGCCGTCCGCATCCCTCTACGGGACGGCGGGCGGCATGCCCGCGCCGACCTGACATTCAGCGCCATCCGTCGGATAATCATCGGTCCGGCCCTGCGTGGCGCGAATCGAAAGTCCTCCGAATGCCCATCCATTCTTCCGTCCTCGAACTCATCGGCCAGACCCCGATCGTCAAGGCCCAGCGCCTGGACACCGGCGTCTGCGAGCTTTACCTGAAGCTCGAGAGCGCCAACCCGGGCGGTTCGATCAAGGATCGCATCGGCCTGTCGATGATCGAGGCAGCGGAGCAGCGGGGTGACCTGAAGCCGGGGGCGACCCTGGTCGAGGGTACCGCTGGCAATACCGGCCTGGGCCTGGCACTGGTGGCCCAGCAGAAGGGCTACAAGCTGATCCTGGTCGTTCCCGACAAGATGAGCCGCGAAAAGATCTTCAACCTGAAGGCGATGGGCGCCGAAGTGCGCCTGACCCGTTCGGACGTCGCCAAGGGCCACCCGGAGTACTACCAGGACCTGGCCAAGACCATCGCCGAGCAGACCCCGGGCGCCTACTTCATCAACCAGTTCGGCAACCCGGACAACCCGGCCGCGCATGAGTTCGGCACCGGCCCGGAGATCCTCGAGCAGATGGGCGGTGACCTCGACGCCATCGTGTTCGGCTGCGGCAGCTCCGGCACCATGACCGGCCTGTCGCGTGCGTTCGCCAGGCTGTCGCCCAAGACCGAGCTGGTGCTGGCCGATCCGGTCGGCTCGATCCTGGCCGAGTACATCAACGACGGCGTGCTCAACGACAAGTCGGGCAGCTGGCTGGTGGAGGGCATCGGCGAGGACTTCCTGCCCTCGATCTCCGACTTCAGCCGCGTCAAGAAGGCCTATGCCATCAGCGACGCCGAGAGCTTCCACACCGCGCGCGAGCTGCTGGGCAAGGAAGGCATCCTCGGCGGTTCGTCCACCGGCACCCTGCTGGCCGCGGCACTGAAGTATTGCAAGGAGCAGACCACGCCGAAGAAGGTGCTGGTGCTGGTCTGCGATACCGGCAACAAGTACCTGTCGAAGATGTACAACGACTACTGGATGCTGGACAACGGCTTCCTGGAGCGCCCGCAGCACGGTGACCTGCGCGACCTGATCCTGCGTCCGTACGGCCAGCGCGACACGGTGGTGATCGGTCCGAACGACCTGTTGACCACCGCCTACCAGCGCATGAAGCTGTATGACGTGTCGCAGCTGCCGGTGATGGACGGTGAGCAGCTGGTCGGCATCGTCGATGAAAGCGACGTGCTGCTGCATGTCTATGGTGACGAAGCGCGCTTCCGCGACACCGTGTCCACCGCGATGGTCAGCAAGCTGGACCGGCTGGACGTGAAGTCGCCGATCGAGGCCCTGCTGCCGGTGTTCGACCGCGGGCAGGTGGCGATCGTGATGGACGGTGACGCCTTCCTCGGCTTGATCACCCGCATCGACCTGCTGAACTATCTGCGCCGTCGCGTGCAGTAAACCGCTGATCGCTGCCGTTCACCGCTGAATTCCGGTTTATTCGCGTCAAAGCTCGTTAAGGCTGCGCTGATAGACTCCCGATCCTTTGACGGCGCCGCACGTCGGCGCCATTCAGGAAACGACATGTCCAACTCCTCTTCGCCCGACCGCGCGCTGGCCCTGGCCACGCTGGCCATCCACGGCGGCCAGTCGCCCGATCCCAGCACCGGCGCGGTGATGCCGCCGATCTACGCCACCTCGACCTATGCCCAGTCCAGCCCGGGCGAGCATCAGGGCTTTGAGTACTCGCGTACCCACAACCCGACGCGCTTTGCCTATGAGCGCTGCGTGGCCTCGCTGGAAGGCGGCACCCGTGGCTTCGCCTTCGCCTCGGGCATGGCGGCCAGCTCGACGGTGATCGAGCTGCTGGACGCCGGCAGCCACGTGGTGGCGATGGACGACATCTACGGCGGCAGCTTCCGCCTGTTCGAGCGCGTGCGCCGCCGTACCGCCGGGCTGGACTTCAGCTTCGTCGACCTGACCGATCTGGCGGCCTTTGAAGCCTCGATCACGCCGAAGACGAAGATGGTCTGGATTGAAACCCCGACCAACCCGATGCTGAAGATCGTGGACATCGCCGCGGTCGCTGCCATCGCCAAGCGCCATGGCCTGATCGTGGTGGTGGACAACACCTTCGCCTCGCCGATGCTGCAGCGCCCGCTGGAACTGGGCGCGGACCTGGTCCTGCATTCGGCCACCAAGTACCTCAACGGCCATTCGGACATGGTCGGTGGCATGGTCGTGGTCGGTGACAACGCCGAACTGGCCGAACAGATGGCGTTCCTGCAGAACTCGGTGGGTGGCGTGCAGGGCCCGTTCGACAGCTTCCTCGCCCTGCGTGGCCTGAAGACCCTGCCGCTGCGCATGAAGGCACACTGCGCCAACGCGCTGGCGCTGGCCCAATGGCTGGAAAAGCATCCGGCGGTGGAGAAGGTGATCTACCCGGGCCTGGCCTCGCACCCGCAGCATGAACTGGCCGGCAAGCAGATGGCCGGCTACGGCGGCATCGTCTCGATCGTGCTCAAGGGCGGGTTCGAGGCGGCCAAGCGCTTCTGCGAGAAGACCGAGCTGTTCACCCTGGCCGAGTCGCTGGGCGGCGTGGAAAGCCTGGTCAACCATCCGGCGGTAATGACGCATGCCTCGATCCCGGTGGCGCGTCGGGAGCAGCTGGGGATCAGTGATGCACTGGTGCGGCTGAGCGTGGGGGTGGAAGAGCTGGGTGATTTGCAGGTGGATCTGGAAAATGCGCTGTCGGCAGGGAATAGCTGATCCATGCAGAAGCACGCCAATCTCCTGTTCCTGTTCCGCCAGCTGCTGGGGCGTGAGTTGGCAGCGCGGTACCGCACCACCACATTGGGTGTTCTCTGGCTGGTTCTGCAACCGTTGCTGATGTTGTGTGTCTATACGCTGGTGTTCAGTGGCGTATTCAAGGCGCGATGGGCGGGTGCCGAATCCACCGGCGACTTCGCGCTGATGCTGTTTGCGGGCCTGGTACCGTTCACGCTGCTGTCGGAAGTGCTGATCACGGCCCCTGGGATCATCGCAGGGCAACCCAACTTCGTGAAGAAGGTGGTCTTTCCCCTGCCGGTGCTGTCGATGGTGAAGGTGGCCGCAGCGCTGACGACCGCCGGCATCGGCCTGACTATCCTGCTGGTCGCGCAGACCTGGCAGTCGGGGCTGCCGTCGGCGTGGGCGCTCGCCTCGCCACTGATCCTGCTTGAAATGACGCCCATGCTGCTTGCGATAGCCTGGTCGCTGTCGGCGCTCGGGGTCTATCTGCGCGACATCGGACAGTTTGTCGGCATCCTCAGCAGCGTGCTGTTGTTCCTCAGTCCTATCTTCTTCCCGGCGCATGCGATGCCAGAGGCGGCCAGGGGGTTGGTATATTTCAACCCGCTGGTCACGCCCATCGAACAACTGCGTGCGGTGACTGTCCAGAACTCGGCGCCTGATATGGCGACACTGCTGCCGCACTTCCTGCTTTCCGTGGTGGCGGCGATGCTGGCCTACGCGCTCTTCCGTCGCCTCTCGCGCGGCTTCTCGGACGTCCTATGAACAACCCGCAGACCACCACGTTGCAGGCCACGCCTGACGCGGCCATCGAAGTGCTGGACGTGACCAAGGACTATCCGGTCTATGCCAACCCGCGCGACCGCTTGTTGTCGCTGCTGAAGCCATCCGGTGATCGGGCCAGCCGTACTTTCCGAGCGCTGGATGGGATCACCTTGGTCGTGCCCAAGGGAGAAACGGTCGGCATCATCGGTCGCAACGGCGCCGGCAAGTCGACTTTGCTGCAGATCCTGTGCGGCACGGTGCGTCCGACGTCGGGCTCGGTCAGTATCCGCGGGCGCTTCGCCGCGCTGCTCGAGCTGGGGGCGGGTTTCAATCCGGATTTCTCCGGCCGCGACAACGTGTACCTGAGTGCGTCGCTGCTGGGACTGAGCCGCAAAGAGGTGGACGACAAGCTTCAGTCGATCATCGACTTCGCGGATATCGGCGATTTCTTCGACCGGCCGGTCAAGACCTATTCCAGCGGCATGTATGTGCGCCTGGCGTTCTCGGTGGCCATCCACACCGAACCGGATGTGCTGATCATCGATGAAGCGTTGTCGGTGGGTGACATCCGCTTCCAGATGAAATGCCTTGCACGCATCGAACAGATCCGTGCACGGGGCGCCACCATCCTGTTTGTGTCGCATTCGCTCGAACAGGTCAAACGTTTTTGCCAGACCGCGTTGTGGCTGGAAGGCGGCAAGGTCAAGCTGCATGGCGAAGCCAGCTTCGTCGCCGACCGCTTCCGCGACTATGAACTGGGCAAGGACCTTGCTGTGGCAGAGGGCGCGGAAGTCCGCCAGGCACCAGCCCCGGGCAGCATCCCGGCCCACCTTGAAACGGTTGCACTGAGTACCGACATGCTCGCGCCCTTCGAGCCGTTGACGGTGGACATCAGCTATACCGTTGGCGATGAAGTGGTCGATGGCTTGTTGCTGGGGGTCGCGATCAAGGGCATGGATGGCCTGCACATCTTTGGTCCCAATACCTATCTTGAGCGGGTGGTGATTCCCACCTCGCGGGGGTCTCATCGCGTCAGCTATTGCATTCCATCGATGACCCTGCTGACCGGCAGCTACCGCGTTGACGTGGGACTGTTCACTGACAAGGGCCTGGTCTGCCTGGACTATCTGTCCGAAGCCAGCGTCTTCACCGTGGCCGCACCCTACTTCAGTGAGGGCGTGGTCTATATCCCGCATGAGTGGAAGGTCCATGACCCCGACGCTTCTTGAAATTCCCTTTGACCATTACCAGCGCTACGGTGCGGCGACGCACCTGTTGCAAGCGCTGGATCTGCCTGCGCCGCGGGTGCTGGAAGTAGGGGCCAACCGTCAGCGCCTGCTCGGGCAGTTCCTGCCACAGGCGACGTTCCTGTACACCGATCTGCATGCCGAAGGGGACGAGAAGGACTTCGTTGTGGCAGACGCCACTGCGCTGCCTTTCCCGGAGCAGGGCTTCGACGCGGTGGTTTCGCTGGACGTGCTTGAGCATATTCCCGCTCCTCTGCGTGCCAAGGCCGCTACCGAAATGGCGCGTGTCGCCGGCCGTGCGGTCATTGTCGGCTTCCCGCCGGACCAGCCTTGGGTGCGCGATGCGGAACTGGATGCGAATGGCCGCTGGCATGAGCTGTTCGGCGAGGACTACGTCTGGCTGCAGGAGCACAAGGAGTTCGGCCTGGTCGACACCGCCGAAATCGTTGCCGCATTTGAAAGCGCTGGCATGACGGTGCTGCGCTTCGGCCAGGGCAATGCCGCATTGTGGTCCAGCCTGATGGGCGCTCATTTCATCAAGGTGAAGTTCCCCGAGCTGGAACCATTGGTTAGCGCCGCCGACCGTCTCTACAACAGTCGGGTGTTCGCCGGCGACCACAGTGACCAACCTTATCGCGAGTACTGCGTGGCGGTGCGACTGCAGAGCGATGCCACGCGCCTCCAGGCCAATCCGCCGTTCCGTTCCGAACTCGACGTGGAAGCGACTGCGCTGCTGACCGGGCTTGCGGGCGGGTTGCGTGACCTCGCTGTGCGTACTGCCAATTCCGAGAGGGAATGGGAGTCCACGGCGCGGCTGCTGGATGCCTACGTCACCGATCTTGCTGTGGCCAAGCGCGAGTGGGGTGCCACCGCCGCCTATGCGCAGCAGCTGCAGCAGAGCAAGGATGAGGCGAGCGCCAACTGGATCGCGCAGCATGCGGAATGGCAGCAACGGGAGCAGGAGCTCAAGGCGCATATTGCCAATGAGCAGCAGCAGGCGCAGCGCGCCCAGGCGCGCATTGGCGAACTGGTGGAGGCCGCAGAGATCGCCCGTCTGCGGGCACTGGATGTGGAACGTGAGCTCCAGCAGCGCCTGCAGCAGCGCACGGCGGACTACCAGCGCTCGCGCCGCAAGTGGAAGGCCGCAATGGTGGGGTTGGCGCTGGGGTGCCTCGTCATTGGCGCGCTGGTGGGTTGGGGCGTGTCTTGATGCGATGGGGCAACCGAAAAGTGATCGTACTGAATCAACGAGGTAATGCCTGATGTCCAAGATGGGTAATCTGCTTCGCGGAATCTATTGGAGCATTCGTCGCGCGCAGGGACAGGGTGTTTCTGTCGGCACCATCCTCTCTGCTCTGGCCCGTGCTGCCAGCAGGGGCCCCAAGCATCTGGCCCGGGCGATTCTCGCGTATGCCAATGGATCGCACACACAAGCAGCGACCACGCCTCCGGACGTTTACACCGAATGGCTGCGCCAGCAGGCGCCGGCCACGGTTCCGGCCGACGCCGGCCTGATCAGCATTGTGATGCCGGTCTGCAACACGCCGGAGGTGTTCCTGCGCGAGGCCGTGGCCAGCGTCGAAGCACAGACCTACTCGAACTGGGAGCTGTGCATCCACGATGACGCGTCCGATCAACCGCACGTGGCACGCGTGCTGGAAGAACTGGCGCGGCGGTTGCCGAACCTGCGTGTTTCACGCTCAAGCGAACGGCAGGGCATTGCGGCCACGACCAACGCTGCGGTAGCACTGGCCAAGGGGCGCTGGATCACCTTCCTCGACCATGATGACCTGCTGGAGCCGGATGCACTGGCTGCGGTGGTCGCGTGCCATGTGGCCACATCGGCAAGTGTCGTCTATACCGACCATGATGTGCTGGGCGAAGACGGCCGCCTTCGCCATCCGTACTTCAAGCCCGACTGGAATCTGGACCTGTTCCTGTCGCAGATGTATCTGGGACACCTGGTCAGTTTCGACACCGCGCTGGTCCATCAGCTGGGTGGGCTGCGAAGTGACTGTGACGGCTCGCAGGACTACGATCTGGTGCTTCGCTGTGCGGCAGCTGGCGCCACCATCGCGCATGTTCCCAAGGTGCTCTACCACTGGCGCGCGCACGCCGGTTCCACCGCGGCCAATGCCGGCTCCAAGCCCTATGCGCACCACGCCGGTCGCCGCGCGCTGCTGCAGCATGTGCAGGCAATCCATCCCGGGGCGCAGGTGGACGATGGCGAACAGCTGTTCTGCTATGACGTTCGCTATCCGTATGCGGACAAGGGGCCCTTGGCCAGCATCGTCATCCCGACCCGCGATGGCTTGGACCTGTTGCGTACCTGTGTGGAATCGCTGTACGCGAAGACGAACTACCGCGCCTTCGAGATCATCGTTGTCGACAATGGTTCAACCCAGGATGAGACCCTGCAGTGGCTGGAAGCGATGTCCCGCCGTGACAGCTTCCGGGTGATCCGCGCAGACGTACCGTTCAATTGGTCGGCACTGAACAATCTGGCTGCCCGCGAGGCGCGTGGCGAGGTTCTGGTCTTCCTCAACAACGATACCGAGATCATCGACGGACAGTGGCTGCAGCGGCTTGCCGAAAATGCGCTGCGACCGGACGTGGGCGTGTGCGGTCCGTTGCTGTTGTACGGCGACCGCACCATCCAGCATGCCGGTGTTGTGATCGGCATGGGTGGCTGGGCCGACCACGTCTTCAAGGGCGAGGCGCCCGTGCACAACCAGAATCTGTTTGTGTCGCCGGTATTGCAGCGCCAGGTGCTGGCCGTGACGGGGGCCTGCATGGTGGTGGCGCGTGACACGTTCGAGTCGCTGGGCGGGTTCGATGAATCCTTCATTGTCTGCGGCAGCGATGTGGAGCTGTGCCTGCGTGCGCATGCACGCGGCCTTGCCACCGTTTACGTCGCACGCGCGGTGATGATCCATCACGAGTCCAAGACGCGTGATCCGCGTGCGATCCCCGAGAGCGACTTCGTGCGCTCGGCCGAAGCGTATTCGCCGTATCGCGAAGAAGGTGATCCGTTCTTCAGCCCGAACCTGGACTACATGGCTTCGTCGCCCCGTCTGCGCGGGAGCGTGCAATGAGTCGCCTGGGTAACCTGTTGCGGCGCGTCGCCGCGCGGCTGGATGCAAGCGCTCCCGGCGCGCCCACGCCCAGTACCAACGTCGCTGAGATCACCCCGTGCACGCCCAGGCATGATGCCTGGGAAGGCAAGCGGCTGAATCTGGTGCTGCCGTCGATCAATAAGCAACATTACTTCGGCGGCATCCACACGGCCGTGCTGATCTATCGTGAGCTGTGCCGGCATTTCCCCGCATCGCGGATCGTGCTGGTCGACAGTTCACCGGATGAAGAAGCACTTTCGCGCTTCTCCGACCATACGCTGGTCCCGGCAGACCAGACCTCCAGTGCGATGCGCCAGATCGTACCGTTCAGCGATCGCTATCAGAAGACCCTGCCGGTTGCCGGCGAGGACATCTGGGTGGCAACCGCCTGGTGGACCGCATACGCGGCCCAGCGGATGTTGCAATGGCAGGGCAGCAATGGCGGCGTTGACCGCCCGATGGTCTACCTGATCCAGGATTTCGAGCCAGGATTCTATCCATGGTCCAGCCAGTACGCATTGGCTTTGAGTACCTACCGCTGCGATCGTGACATCGGAATTTTCAATACGGGCCTGCTTGCCGACTTCTTTGAACAGCACGATCTGCGCTACGCGCAGCGCTCGGTGTTCGAGCCGGTGCTGCATGACGGCCTTCGGCCGGCCCTGCAACAGGTCCGCAATGCGCCGGCGGCGCGTGATCGCCGCATCGTGGTCTATGCGCGCCCTGGTACGCCGCGAAATGCGTTCGAGTTGATCTGTGAAGGATTGCGCCTGTGGGGATGGAAGGACGCACGTGCAGCACAGTGGGAGGTCGCCGCGCCCGGCGAGCTGCAGTCCGACCTGGACCTGGGACCGTTCAGTCTGAAGGCACTGGGCAAGTTGAACATCGATGCCTACGCTGAGCTCTTGTCCACTTCGGCCTTGGGACTGTCCTTGATGGTGTCGCCACATCCCAGCTATCCACCGCTGGAGATGGCCGCGTTCGGAATGGGCGTGGTCACCAATCGCTATGACAACAAGCGCCTGGACGAGACGACAGAGAACATCGTCTCGCTGGAATCGATGACTCCGGAGGCGATCTGTGCGGCATTGATGGCCCAGGTCGATGCATGCGAACGGAGGCAGATGATGCCGGGTTCGATTGCGTGCCTGGAACATCCGCTGCTGCGCGCGGGGAGTTTCGACAGGATCGCCGAAGATGTAATGGACGCCTTGCGCCTTGAGGCGTGAGGTTGAAGATGGAATCTTGATTGTGAATGATGCCCCTGTGTGGCCGGTGCGCGGCCAGACTCTGCGCGCCTACCTGTTGCCGGTCGTGATCCTGGCCCTGCTCGCCGTGCCGTTTGTGCACAGTGGTGAGCAGGCGCAGTTCCTGCTGCTGCTTGCCGTCGGTTTTGCCGGCATGGCGGGGCTGGGCGAGCTGGTCGCCCGGATGTTCCGGCTGGATGCGGTGCTGCAGTCGCCGGCGATCTTCGTGCGCGTGTTGCTGGGCCAGACAGGCTTGGTGGTGCTCTGGCTGCTGCTGGCACCGTTGACCTGGGTTTGGGGGCGGGCATTGGGCCTGCCTCTTGGTCTTTCCCTGATGTGCCTGGCCGTGGTCGCAGCTTCCGTCACCGTCATGTGGCGGAAGCCGTGCGCGCCGGAGGCACGCCAGGCGCACCGCCTCGGCGGCCCGGCATGGCTGCTGCTCGCTCTGTTGGCTGCGCTGGTGCTGCTCAAGGCGGCGACGCACTACTCCCTGCGCGCCGGTGCCCTGGGCCTGGATACGCATCAGCACATTGCATTCGCCCTGGATCTGTTCAATGCGGGCTATCCGAAGCTGACTGCAGGCCATACAGACTGGCTGGAAAAGTACCCGAAAATGCTGCACCTGTTCGCAGCACTGTGGGCCTGGCCGGGGCTGGGTGCGCACATTGGCCCGTTCCTGAAGATCCAGCCGGTGCTGCAGGCGACACTGGCCGTGTTCGCGTTCGTGGAAGTGATCTTCCTGTGGATGCGGGCGCGGGCGCTGTCCCACCCTGCGCAGGGCATGTGGTCGGCCCTGCTTGCGGTGGTTCTGGGCTACGCCATCCTGCGCGGCACGATGTTCCTGTACCCGGTGGACGATCTCAACAGCACCGGGCGGCTGGCGGCCTTCTCGACTCTGTTGTTGCCGGTCCTGTGCGCGATGTTCGCCTGGCTCGAGCCTGCACGTTCGCTTCGTTCGTGGTTGCTGGCCTGGCTGAGCCTGCCGCTGGCCGGGGCCATGGCGGCCAAGCTCAACCCATCGCTGGCGATTGGCTTTGTCAGTTTCAGTGTGCCGGCCTGGCTGCTGCTGATGGCCCCGTTGTGGTGGCGTGCCCGGGCGATGCGCGGCAAGGTTGCCGTTCCGTTGCTGGGCATGGTCGGCGGCGGCCTGCTCGGCGGCCTGTTGCTGGTCACCGATCCCTACTACCTGCAACTGATGGCAGAAGCGCTGCCACCGGTACGCCAGTTCGTGGAACAGACACTGGGGCTGCACATGCTGGCCACCCCGGCCGAACTCAGCCGCACCTCTGATGCGTTCCTCGAGCACATCATGGAGGTACTGCGCTGGGAGCTGTGGTATGGGCCCCAACCCGGCTTCGGCATGCAGTATCTGCCCGAGTCGCAGCAGTTGATGGGGCAGCGGCTGTTGCCGGTGACGCGTCTGCTGATTGCGATCACCTCCGTGCTTGCGGTGGCCATGCTGACCATCGCGCCCGAAGCGATCCGGCGCCGCCGCGCGTTCTCGATGCTGCTGGCTGCCCAGATCGCGTTGATCATTGCCGTGGCCGTGGCGCTTCGCGTGTCGAACATCACCACGCTTGCATTGGGGCACGAAACGCTTGAAGCCAGCCTGCTGAGCACGTACACGCAGCGCTACATCGGCCTGCTGAGCATGTACGCGGTGCTCCTGCACTGGTCCCTGCTGCTGGCGACGCTGGTGATGACTGCAGATGCGCTGCTGCAGTGGCGCTACCCGGCGTTGCCAGCGCGGCGCTGGGTTCGCGTGCCGGTAAACGTGCTTGTGGGTGGCGTGGCGGTGGCGCTGGTCGCCGCCTTCGTCCTGGTGGATATCAAGGGAGTAACCCCGTCTGATCAGGGCTGGACGTTCCCGATCACCGAGGCGGATGTGCGTGCGTTCCGGCGCGCGGAGAGCCAACTGCCAGATGACGCGGTCGTGTTGGCGCCTGCCTATGCGATCGTGCTTAACGGACGCGAGGACTGGGTGCTGCCGTCGATGTATGTCACTCCCTATCTGCCGTTCGCCCAGCGTGATTACCTGTTCAACGTCAGGCTGGGTTCGGGCTACGGCTACTTCGCCAGGGACCTGCGTTCAATGTTCTGCCGTTCGCAGGCGGAGCAGACCCGTGCGATGCTCCGTCGAGCCGGAGTCACCCACCTGCTGGCACACCGCTTGCCGGGACAGAGTGATGCGCGGGTCATGGATGGGCAGTACTGTCTGACCGGTTACCGGCAACTGGGCGCCAGCGAAGAGCCGGTAGCCGTGGGCCCGGACGGGCTGGTGTTCTACCGGTTGGATCCGTGAGGCGGTGATGGACAACAATGAATTGGAGAGGGCAATGCTCGGACAGATGGACATCACACAGCACGCTCGGTCACAGGCGATCGCAGTCGTGGTTCCCAGCTACAAGGTCATCCGGCATATCCTGGACGTGATCGCCACCATCGGCCCGGAAGTCACTGCCATCTATTGCGTGGATGATGCGTGCCCGGAACAGTCCGGGCGTTACATCGAAGCAAACAATACCGACCCGCGGGTGCGCGTGCTCTACCACGAAGTCAACCAGGGGGTGGGGGGGGCCACCATGACCGGCTACCGTCAGGCCGTCGCCGATGGCATGGACGTGATTGTGAAGATCGATGGCGATGGCCAGATGGATCCGGCACTGCTGCCCCTGTTCGTGGCACCGATCCTCAGCGGCGAGGCCGACTACACCAAGGGAAACCGCTTCTGGGATCTTTCACACATCAGCCGGATGCCGATGCTGAGGCGCGCCGGCAACCTGGGGCTTTCCTTCCTGGCCAAAGCGTCCAGTGGATACTGGCGGTTGTTCGATCCAACCAACGGCTACACCGCCATCCACGCCGCTGTTGCACAACGGTTGCCGATGGAGGCGATCAGCACGCGTTACTTCTTTGAAACGGATCTCCTGTTCAGGCTCAATGCCATGCAGGCTGTGGTGCAGGATGTCCCGATGGATGCGCGCTATGGCGACGAAGTGAGCAACCTGAAGATCAGTCAGGTACTCGGCGAGTTCGCGCTCAAGCATGCCCGCAACTTCTGCAAGCGCATCGCCTACCGGTACTACCTGCGTGACCTCAGCATCGCTTCACTGGAATTGATCGCGGCGCTGGCGCTGCTCGGAGGTGGCGTACTGTACGGCGGCTGGAACTGGATTGTTGCCGCCAATGAGGGTGTCTCCGCGCCGGTGGGCACGGTGGTGCTGCCCTCGATTGCCATCGTCAGCGGCCTGCAGTTCCTGCTGGCATTCCTCAGCTATGACATCGCCAACCAGCCCAATACGCCGCTGCACCGCGCGCTGGCACGCCTGCGCCGTTGATGGGCGCGTCCCGCCTGGCACGCAGCCAGGCGGGACGCGTCAGCTCAGGGGCTGTAGTTGAAGTCGCCGCTGCAGATGCCGGGGACGACCACCTTCATCGGGCCCGCATGCAGGGTGTCATCGCGCACATACAGCTTGAACGGCGAGCCGACCTTGTCCGAGCCCTGCTGGCGCTCGGGGGCGGCGAGAATACCGCGGCCGATGATCGTGCCCTGTGCATCCAGCAGGTAGAGCGCACCCAGACCCTCGCCGAGATAGGTATCGACCAGCCCGCCCTGCAGGCGTGACCAGCCTCCCGATCCGGGCAATGCCCGGGTAACAGGCGGCACCACGCCACAACCTTGGGCAGGTGCCTGGCCGTAGCGTTGGCCCATGCTCTCGCGCGCACCCTTCAACCACGTACTGGCAAAAATCGACAAGTCCTGGGTGGACGCATCACGTGCGATTTCCAGCGCACGCGGACTGTCCGGATAGGTCCAGAGAATCTGCTCGTCATCGCGTGCGCCCATTTCCAGCGCCATGGCTGCCGTGGTCTTCTCGAAATCGGCCAGGGGATTGTGCTTGACCGCGTTCCACTGCAGCGGCAGGAACACCAGCGGGATGACCAGCAGTACGGCGGCCGCCTGGCCGCGGGCCCAGGAAAAACGACGGCACAGGCGGGCGACCCCCAAGATCATCACGCAGGCAATCACCAACAGTGCTGGCGTGGTGTAGCGGCTGGCCACGGCACTGTCCAGGCCGAACACAATGCGGCTGCCGGCTACCGCAAATGCCGATGTGCCCAGGTAGCCCACGAACAATGAAAGTGCCAGTTCCAGATCGACGCCGCGGTGCTTGCGAAGCAGCGTGGCGCCTGCCAGGTAGAGAGCCAGGACGGTGACAATCGCGCCGCAGCCGACGGCGACGTAGAGGTTGGGCTTGTCGTCACCGGCGAGGTGCGCAAAAGGGCTCCCCAGATAGGCAAAGAGGAACCACATCACGCCGCGCGGCGAATCGCGAAGGGTGTTGGACAGCGAACCATGGGTGCCCGGGGACACGTAACCATGGAAGTAAAGGGCCGTGACCCCCAGGGCGACCACCGCCACCAGGGCAATGCGTTTGGTGCCCTGTCGGCCGAGAATACAGCCGGCCAGCAGCAGCCAGGTGGCCAGGACGCCGTTGGCCATGCTGCCGGCGGCCACTACTGCCAGCAGCAGGGCGGCACCGAACCAGGCATTGCGGCAGCGTGGGGCCACGCTGGAGCGCCATAGCAGCAACAGGCTGGCAAGCGGCAACAGCTGAGCCAGGAAGAACTGGCTCTGGAAGCCCCAGGTCAAGTTGTTCTCCTGGGTCCACAGCAAGGCCAGGCTCAGGATCACCGCGGCGACGATGCGCATTGCGGAGGTGGCCGTGGGAAGGATGCGCAGGGCGCACCAGGCCAGCAGCCCGAAGGTGATGAGCGCCAGGGCATAGTTGACGATCAGCAGGAACACTGCATGACCGCCGAAGTACTTCAGGTCGATGAAGAACAGAAGCCTGGCCAGAATGATGCGATGTTCGTTGTGCTGGGCCCACCAGGCCGAAAGGTCGCTCTGCTGGCGCAGATAGAAGCCGAGCGTGCCGTCCCACATGTCCCAGAACGGGACCGGGCTGTAACCGTGCTTGCCGGCAAGGACCGCCAGCACGGCATACAACAGTGCGAGGGCCAAGCCCAGGAGCATGGCCGGCTGTCGCAGCAGTGAACGCAGGCCTGCAGGTCCCGGAGAAGCAGGCGAGGCAGGAGGAAGGGTCGACATGCCTAGGATTTCCTGAAGGTGAAATGCTTGTGCCCGAAGTAGCTCACCACCGCCGGCGCAATGACGCCCAACGCGTGTGCGAGCGTTTCAGGGTGGAAGGTCAGGCCCATCCATGGGAAGACGTAATGACTGAACAGCAGGCTGACAACCAGGGTCTGCAGCAGGGCCAGTGCGTTCACTGCGACGAACCACATCACCTGCGAGGCCAAGGGCTTGTTCGCGTCCTTGAAGACATAGGCCCGATTGAGCAGGAAGGCGGTGGCCATGCCAATGAGATATGCCAGGACGATCGCAGGCACATATGCCATGACATGGCTCAAGGCGATGCGCGAGCCGAAGTTCGCGATTGCGGCCAGACCACTGGCGACAATGAAGAGAATGAAGCGGCGCTCGATCATGACTGTCGGCGGCGGAGGTTGAAAACGATCATCTGGAGACTTCTGGGTACTGTGTGGAGGAGGCTGGGGACGACGGCAGATCCTGCGGGCCGAGGCGGTTGTCGAACAGACTGCGGCTGACCAGCTGACGGCATTGCTCTGCCGTGAGCGGGGCGTGCCATAGGTTCTCCAGCCGTCCAGTCCAATGCACGGCTGGGCCGGCAAGCGAGTGACCGGACGTACAGCGCTGAACCTCTACCCGCCAGTCCAGCGTGGTGTGCGTGCGGAATCCGTACTGTAGCGTCTGATGCAGGGGGGCCAGCAACAGCACCACCAGCATCACCCGTGCCGGGCCGCGGGCCCCGCCAATCAGATGGATCAGGATCCAGGCAAGGAACACGTAAGGATAGAAGAAGTAGCGGGGTCCGCCACTGAAGGGGTCCAGCGGATCGACCGGCACCCGAGCTGCGGCAGCGGCGACCGACAGCAGGAAGCAGGCGATGAGCGCAGGCAGCACCCAGTTGCGTTCACGTCGCTGGGCCCACGCAGCAGCCAGGATGACGATCGAAAGCGCCACGCCGATGCCCGCAACGAGTGCGGGCTGGGCCAGGTCGGGGCGCCAGAACAGGAAATGACCGACGAAGCGCTCCAGCAGCGCCGGGATGCCGGGGAGCGAGCGGTGCTCCTGGGAAGCGACCGGGTTCAGCACCACGAGCAGTGCCTGCATCGCGCCGAACAGGCCGGCGACGGCCAGCAGGTACCACTCATCGCGCCGACGCAGCAGAAGTGCGCGCACGCCGTAAAGCGGCACCATCATCACGATGAGCGGCGAAGACAGCGCACCGAGCAGCAGCATGGGCAGCCGCCAGCGAAGCCCGGGAGAGCGCTGCTCATCCCAGAACAGCGGAATCAGCACCAGGAAACCGCCCCACCACAATGCATAGGCCGATGTGGAGAAGACCTCCGCATCGGTGGGAACCGCAAGGACCGCCAGCGCGCATGCCCAGGGAGCGCGCAGGCGCGTCGGGGCAAGGGCCAGCGTGACCATGACCGCCATCGTCATCGCCGCCGCCAGTGCCAGGCTGATTTCCGGCAACCAGCGGAACGACAACGTGACCGAGATGGCGTTGATCAGCTTGTTGGGCAGCAGGATGTAGCCGGCCACCGGCTGGACCAGCGTGCCCCATCCGTAGTGCAGGAAATCCGGCAGCAGGTCCTTGCCATCTTCCACCCAGACGTAGGGATGCCGCCATTGCGATGGACGGCGCAGCACGAGTGCCAGCAATGTTGCCGCTGCAACGGATGCACCGACCCAGAGGCGTTGACGTCGGTGGCGCGGGGCGTCGGAGAGCGCGTTGCGCTGACCGATGCGGCCCAGCCAGGGATACAGCACCGCGACCAGCAGCAGCCCGATGCTGACCGGCAGCCATCCACCGTAGCCGGAGACAATGCCCACGCCGATCCAGCCGAAGCCTTCCTGGGCCTGGTCGCGCACGATCAGGCGGCTCTGTTGCGTCTGCAACGCAGGCGGCACATCGATGACCCAGCGGACCCAGCGGTCCCCCGCCCGCGGTAGCGGAACCGGTACCTCCGCTCCGTCGGACCCGGCCAGGACCGCGCTGATACCCGGGGTATCACCGTAGCCGGCGATCTCGATCGACACTGATGGGGTGCCGGCGGGGATGGGTTCGACGACCAGTTCTGCCGTATCAGCGTTCTGCAGGTCGCAGAAGGAAATCGCTCGTGGGCTGGACGACGTTGCCTGCTTCAGGAACGGCGACAGCGCCTGCGAGCATCCACCGCTGATGCGGCCTTGATACCCGCGGTCGCTGAGGCCCAGTATCGCCACGACCACCGCACCCAGTAGCAGGAACAGGCGCAGTAACGTACTGCTCCCAGGGTGCAGGCGACTGAGGATGGAAAAGCTTGGCATCGTGGAGGGCCGCCTGGAGGACAATGGGTAGTGGTTCAGCGGCTGGCGAGATCTGCCAGCGTCGCCCCTACCGCGATGCTCTCGTTGATGGAACGGTCCTCGGGGTAGTAGTACGCCGTATCGGCCATGTAGAACCCCTCCATGGGCGTCTTCATCGGCGGCAACATGTCCTGGAAACCCGGCGGGCAGATGGTCTGCGCGTACTCGTAGCGGTGGCAATGAGTCGCTTTGATCCATTCCGGCTTGAATGCAGGATTGATCATCGGCAGGTAGCTGATGACCTCATCGATGAGCTGCTGGTTGCTCCACTGCCACTTGGGGTGGGTCTTGGGCATGTAGTACGGCGCATACACGATGTGCTCACCCGCACCACTGCCTGGATTGAGGTTGCTGTACTCGATCAGACCGGGAATGGCGATGCGATCGTCACTGATGTTCATCCAGAAATTCTCGCTGACCGGCTGCGACAGTTTCAGGATCACGCAGGCTACCGGAATGTTCTCGATGGCGCCGACCTGGTCGGCAAACGCCTTCGGCAGGCCCGGAACCATGCCGGGCACGTATTGGATGGGCGCGGTGGAAACCACGGTTTCATAGGGCTGATGACCGTCGGGCGTGCGGATGCCGGTAACCTTGCCCTCGACAGAGGTGACTTCCTGGATTGGCTGGGAAAGCAGGATGCGCCCGCCGAGACGAACGACTTCCTTGGCCATCCTGTCGAGCAGCACGGCCGAGCCACCTTGCAGGTAACCCATGCTCTCGTTGAACAGATTGCGACGCGACAGCGCAACGCGCTTGATGCGCGTGCCGATCCAGGAGGCCGAAAGGTCGTTCTGGTACTCGAAGAACTTCAGTGCGAACGCTTTCTCCCACATCACCTTGTAGGCCTTGGGGCCGATCCAGCGGGTAATCCAGTCGCGCGCATTCTTCTTGTCCAGGGCGGTCCAATCCTGGATACCCTTGGTGTGCATGACATGCAGGGCATAGCGCACCTTGTCGACCAGGCCCAGATGCGGGAAGCCCAGCAGGGCGAAGGGGGTTCCCCACTTGTGCAGCTTGCCCTGGTAGTAGTAGCCCATCTTCGTATCCGTCCAGTGCAGGTGATCGGACAGCTGCATCTCGTCCAACAGCTTGAACAGCGGATAGTCGGTCTTGCAGATGAAGTGGTAGTAGCGTTCGATGCGCAGGCCGTCGAAATCGAAGTCGGCCGACATGCCGCCGATACGGTCATCACGCTCGTACACATCAACCTGGTGACCTTTCTTCAGCAGCTCAAGGGCTGCCATCAAGCCCATCGGGCCACTACCAATGATGGCGAAAGTGCTCATTCGAATTGGGTTCCGTCTGTTCTGTTTATTCAGCGCTGCAGCACGATGTGGCTGTAGCGCGGGTCGGTATAGCTTTCGCGGATTGCTTCCTCAAACGGCGTCTGCTTTACCCCAAAGACTGCTTCGGTATCGACGCCCTTGAAGTCGTCGCCGGCACTGAGTGCCTTCAACTGGTCGGCGGTGAAGGGCGGCTTGCTGCTGAACAGACTGTAGACCTGCAGAAGGAAACCGAAGAAGCCGATCGGGATGTGCACGATCACCGTGCGCAGCTTCTTGACCCGCTTGATAGTGCGGATGATGTCCACGTAATCCACGCGGGTATCGCCCACAATGTCGAACACCGCACCGTCGGGTTCGGTCTCGATGCACTTGGCGATGCAGCGGCAGAAGTCGCGTTCGTACAGCGGCTGGCGCATGAACCTGCCGTCGCCCGGAATGGGGAACACGGGGGTGCGCGCCATGAAGCGCGACAGCCAGCCCAGGTGTTTGGGATCGAACCAACCGAACATCAAGGTGGGGCGCAGCACGCAGTGGCGCTGGCCGCTGGCCACGACCATATGTTCCTGCTCGCGCTTGGTGTCGGTGTAGTCATCCTTGGCCACCGAATTCACCACTGAAGAACTGATGTGCACCATGTAGGGTACAGAGGCCGCCTTGCACGCGGCCAGTACATGGCCCGTCGCGGTCAGATTGTTGCGTACGAACAGGTCGGTGGTCTTTCCCGTGATCTGTGCGTGCAACTGCACAACCAGGCGTGCACCGGAAAACCGTTCGGCCCAGGCGCCAGGTTCGGCCAGATCGGCCAGCACCGTTTCGACCTCCGGGTGCAGCTTGCGCAGGATGTCCAGATTGTGCGCATGCTTGTCGATCGCCACCAGCCGGGTGTAGCCCTGCTGCTTCATCTCCACGATGAGGTTCTGCCCCACCAGGCCGGCTGCGCCGGTGATGACGATCTTGTCGTTCTTGTTTGCCATGGACCAGCTCGACTGCTAATGGAATAAGGTCAGCGCGGCTTGTAAGCCACAACCAGCGCCTGTTTGCCCAGGATGTACCACGCCAGAGGGATTTTCAGATACAGCGACACCAGCCATGGCGCCTGCGGCAGGCGGCTCTTGGTGGTGTAGGGCAGGAATCTGGGAATGACAACGCGGGGCTCAAGTCCCGCCATCAGAACGCCCTCCACCAGGCTGCGGTCGCTCAAAGCTGTGTGGTGGTCGAAGTAATCCCAGTACTCGTCATACAGGAACCGGATGTTCGGCTGCAGGATGATCGCGCGACCGCCCGGCTTCAGCATGCGCGCGCTCTCACGCAGCGTCTGCAGCACCAGATCCTTGCTGGGAAGATGTTCCAGAAAGTTGCTCATGAACACTGCATCGACGCTGGCATCGGGTATCGAGGCTACCGCCATGCAGGACTCGTTGATGATGCGCACGCCGTCTGCCGCGAAGCGCCGCACATCGGGATTCAGATCGACCGCAATTTTGCCGGCTGCGGGAATGTTATTGATGAACTCGCAGTATCCGGCGCCGATGTCGACGACGGTGTCGCTCGCGCTGACGAACTTGCTGAAGTACTCGCTGCAAAGCACCTGCCAGATGCGGTTCTTGTTGGCGAGTTCTTCTGCAGGGAAACGGTGCTGATACAACACATCAAGATCGCGATCGATATCTGGCATGCGGTCGTCCTGGTTCGTGATGTTGTCAGAGGGAAATTCGACGGAACACAGCTTCAGGGATGTTCTTGATGATCATCATGATCGCCCACCAGAACCCCGGCAGGTAAGCCACGGCCTTGCGCTTGCCGATGGCCTTGAGGATGCCGGTGGCTACCTTCTCCGGGGTGGCCCACAGGGCGCCCTTCTTGAACGCAGCGGTCATCGGTGTATCGACGAAGCCAGGCTTGATCACCAGTACGTTGATGCCGAGCGGACGCAGGCGCTGGCCCAGGCCGCTCAGGTAGGCGGTGACGGCGGCCTTGGCGCTTCCGTACAGGTAGTTGCTCGCGCGGCCACGGTCACCCGCCACTGAAGAAATGACGGCCAGGCTGGCCCCGGACTGCAGGCGCTGCGCTAGCGCGGCGGACAGGGCGATGGTGGAGGTGCCATTGGTCGCGAATTCCTGCAGGGAGAGGTCGATCGAGGCATCGCAGGCGGCCTGGTCGGGCAGCGTGCCGTGGGCGATCAGGACGGTGTCCACACCGCCCAGGGAGGCCCAGGCGCTGTCCAGCAGAGCGTCATGGCCGGCCACGTCATTCACGTCCAGCACGCCGCTGTGCACATGCGGAGCGCCGCGTACGCGCAGGTCAGCGGCAATGGCGTCCAGCCTGCTCGCGCTGCGCCCGGCCAGATAGAGCGCAGCGCCGCGTGCGGCGTACAGGCGTGCAACCGATTCAGCGATGGCCGAGGTTGCGCCGATGATCAGGATCTTCTGCATGCTTACTCCATCACCCGGCGCCAGAAGCCGGATGAGAATCGAGGGTCGATGAAGCGGGAAAATGCTTCCCAGGCCGGGTAGCCTTGGCGGAACAGAGCGCCAGACATGCGCGCGTCCTTGGCAGGATACACGGCACCCCCCGCCTCACTGACGATGCGGTCCAGCCGGTCGAGCATCCTCAACAGGCCAGTGCCTTCATTGGGGAAATCGAGTGCCAACGTGGTGCCGGGGCGCGGAAAAGAGAGCAGGCCCGACGAAGGCCGGTCGCCAAACTCCTTCAGCACCGCGAGGAACGAGCCGCGCCCGCTGCGGGCGATTTCGCCCAGCAGTGCGGCGGTGGCGTCCTGAGCGGTTTGCGGCGGCAATACACACTGGTGCTGCAGGAAGCCGCGTGGGCCATACATGCGATTCCAGTGGTTGATGCCATCCAGCGGATAGAAATAGTTCTGATAGTGCGACAGGTGGCGTGCGCGGCGTGCCAGTTGCCGCCAGTAGTAAAGCGTATTGAACGGGCGCAGTGTGAGCTTGTTGACCAACGATACCGGTGGTACCAGCGGCATGCTGCGCCGGGGTGCGGAGCTGGGCGTGGCCGCGTGCGCCTCGCCGGGTGCGTGGTCGCCGCGCAGGAAGTGGCCGCGTCCGAGCGCGCGGCCCCTGGCCAGGCAATCGATCCAGGCAACCGTGTACTCGAAATCACTGGCCGAATCACGCGACAACGCGAAGAACTCTGCCAGGTTGTCGAAGCGGATCGATTCGGTTTCGATCCAGGGGCCAGGAACCCGCCGCAGCTGCAGTTCGGCCCAGGTGATGAAGCCGGTCAGGCCCAGCCCCCCCACGGTGGCCGCGAACAGGCCGCTGTCGTCAGCCGGACTGAGTTGCTGGCGAAGACCATCACTGCGCAGCAGTTCCAGGCAGCGCACATGGTGGCCGAAGGTGCCAGCACGGTGGTGGTTCTTGCCGTGCACATCGTTGCCGATCGCACCGCCCACGGTTGCATAGCGGGTACCCGGCGTGACCGGCAGGAACCAGCCACGCGGCAGCGCGATATCCAGGATATCGGCCAGGGTTACCCCGGCTTCGCAGCGCACGATGCCCGTGGCAGGGTCGAAGTCGATGAAGCGGTCCAGGGCGCGGCTTGTCAGCAGCGTGGCGCCAGGATTCAGGCAACTGTCGCCGTAGCTGCGGCCATTGCCATGGGGCAGCACCGTACCGCCCTCCGGCGGCAGCGGCAGGAGGGACCGACGGTCGAGCATCGGAGCGATCCGCTGTTCGACCCGTGGGTAACGCCCCCAGGATTGGCCGAGCGTTCCACTCATATGGCGATCAGCACGATCAGTACGCATAGGCCGATGACGATCTGGCTGCCGCGATCCATGGCCGCGAATACGATCGGGTCGTCGTGCATGTCACCACGGTGCGAGACGATCCACATGCGGCTGATCCAGTACAGCAGGATCGGACACAACAGCCACAGCAGCTTGGGGCTGGTATACAACTCCAGGCTTTCCGGGCTGTTGATGTACAGCGCGAAGACCGCGACGCCGATGTAGCCGGCGGCAGCACCCAGCGACTGCACCAAGGGCAGGTCGGCCACCGAGTAGCCGCGGCCGATCGCCATTTCCTTGCCGTTGGCCAGTGCCGAGGCCAGTTCGGTGTAGCGCTTGAGCATGGCCAGGCTGAGAAACACGAACATCGAGAACGCCAGCAACCAGAACGACAGCTCGGAGCTGATCGCCACCGCGCCGCCGATGATGCGCACGGTGTACAGCGCCGCCAGCATCACCACGTCGATCATTACAATGCGCTTGAGCTTGAGCGAGTAGCTCAGGGTCATCACGTAGTAGCACAGCAGCACGCCTGCAAAAGCCGGGCTGCAGGCCAGCGCCAGGGCGAAGCCGGCGAGGGTGATCAGCGGCGCCACCATCAGACCATGCAGCAGCGGCAATGTGCCCGCAGCAAATGGGCGCTTGCGCTTGCGCGGATGCATGCGATCCGGGGTCAGGTCGAGCAGGTCATTGAGTAGGTACACGCCGGATGCGCATAGACCGAAGGCCAGGAAGGCCACGCCCGCATCGATGATCGAGGTGAGATCGAGAAAGCGGTGCGCAGTCAGCAGTGGTACCAGCACCAACAGGTTCTTCAGCCACTGGTAGACGCGCAGCGCCTTGATCCACGTGATCAGACCGCCGTTCTGCGAAGGCAGGTGGCCGAGCACTTCAGTCTGCTTCGCCGCAGCGTTGGCCAGCCCGGCACCGTTGTTGACCACGATCGCGCCAGCGGCATGAGCCCAGACCTTCAGGTCCACCGTGCCGTTGCCCATGTAGTCGAAGCCGCGCTCGCCGAAGCGCGCTGCCAGCGCTTGTCCCTTGTTGCTGCCCGACAGGTTGGTCTGGCCATCGCTGGCCATCACCTCTTCAAACAGCCCGAGGTGGTCGGCAATGGGCTGCACCAGCAGCCGGTCAGAGGCCGTGCACAGCACCCGGGGGCGTTGGGAGGTCGTGCGCAGGATCTCCAAGACCCGCTCGTCATAGGGCAGGGTCTCGGCGGGCAGTTGCACGCGCGAGGCCAGCTGGCGCTTTACGTAGGCCTTGCCCCGCAGCAGCCAGAACGGCACCAGGAACAGGTACAGCGGGTTGTGGGCCAGCAGGGCCAGCAACGATTCGTAGAGGACGTCCGAACGGAGCAGGGTGCCATCCAGATCGACGCACAGGGCACGGTGTTCAATAGCCAAAATTCTGCGCTCCGGTGTGCAGTAGGTGCATGGCGGGTCAATGGAGACGGGAGGGTAGGGAAGGGGTGCGGGTCGTTTGCAGTTCGAGATTCGTCATGGCCAGCATGCCCACGGCCACCGCCAGCCAGAGGCTGGTCAACCGAATGCCGACAGCTACCGCCAGGGCCGCGTCCAGCGAAGCGCCGGTGGCAGCGAGCATCAGGGCGATGGCTGCTTCGGTTGTGCCGACGCCACCAGGAACAAATGACACCGCGCCTGCCAGCATTGCAATCGGGTAGATCCCCAGCGCTTGGTGCCAGGCCAGCTGGAGGCCGACGGCAGAGCAGAGTGTGGCGAATGCCAGGGCACTCAGCAGCCAGGCGATCGTTCCCCAGGCCATGCCGGGCAGCGCGACAGCCGGCCTCCACAATGGTCCGGCTGCGATCAAACCATCGAGCAGGAAGGAGGCAAGGCGTCTGAAGGGTGTGACGGGTACCAAGCAGATCAGCCGCAACAGACGTGTCTGCAACCAGGCGCTGCAGCTGGTCAGCAGGAGCAGGATCAACAGCGTCAGAACCAGGCCCAGCACTGCGCCCAGTGCTGGCACCAGGGCGGCTGCGCTCATGCCCAGTAGCGTGAGGATCAGCAGATCCTGGCCTCGCTCATGGATGAAGGTCGCAAGTACGGTGCGCGACGGTACGCCCATACCCGCGAAGTAGCGGATGCGCAGCAGCTCGCCGGCTTTGCCGGGGGATGCCGTGAACGCGAAACCGGCCAGGTAGGCACGCAGCCCGTGCCATTGACCGACAGGGTGCCCCTGTCGTTGAAGTGCGCCATGCCATCGCTGATAGCGCAGTGCAAAGCTGGCCAGCACCAATGCCGAACACACCAGCAAAGGGCCGGCAAGAGCGGTCAGTCGTTCGAGCGCGCGGGTGTCACGGTCCACGTAGGCCAGCACGGCCAGGTAGCCCGCTGTCACGATGGAAAGCGCCAGGACGCCTCGCCATCTGGGAGGGCCGGGCGGCAGAAGGCCCTTTTTTGGGTGGGGCAGGCGCACGTTGGAGGGGCTCCGCCCAGGCTGGTTGGGGTTCGAGCCAGCATTCTAGCGATATTGTTTGTTGCTTTTAACTTCTTCATGCCTTAATCAGCAAGGCGTCTCGGTGCCTTAGCGGTTCCCGTGGTACCCTCCCCGCGCGGCCGGCGGTCTAGGTCCCATGCCAGTGCATGGTGATTGCCGGACAGGGGGGGGGTTAGGTGCCTGCACGCTTGGCGGCGGCTTCGGAATCCCGAGCGGGCTTCCCGGAAAGGGGGCCGTGTCATTCAAGGAAAAAGCAATGGGCCTGTTGGATTTCGTCTTGGGTTCGCGCAGCAAGGGCAGTAAACCGGTGCTGCACACGGCGGCTTCGGCGGCCGCCAATCTGCATGAGCAGGGGTTCGTGCACCTGACCGGTGTACTGACCGCGGAGGAGTGCGACCGAATCTGCGATGCATTCAATGCGTACGTTGACGAGCACAAGGAAGAGGCTGATCAGTTCGTCATGCAGACCGGTAGGCATTCGCGCCTTACCAACATGCATCTTGTCAGCGAAGCGGCTCAGCTGGCCATCAGCAAGCCGCTGGTGATGGAGACACTTGATACGTTCTTCTCTGATCGCGCATTCGTGGCGACGTCGCTCTTCTTCGAGCAGTCCAGCGAGCAGGCGATCCATCGCGATACACCGTTCTTCCACACTCGGCCGAACAACATGTTTGCGGGGATCTGGTTCGCTCTTGAGGATGTGCATGCAGATGCCGGTCCGCTGCAGTACTTCCCCGGCGGGCACAAGATCGAGATCGAGCCGATCCAGGCGACTGGAGCTACCCCGCCGGAACTGGGCGATGCGTTCAATCGCTACATCGGGCGGGTGGCGGAAGAAGTCAACCGTCGCGGCATCCCGCAGCACATCGCTCTGATCAAGAAAGGGGACTGCTTCATCTGGCACCCGGAGCTGCCGCATGGCGGTACGCCTATCCGTTCGCCGGGCAGGACGCGCAAGAGCATGGTGTTCCACTGCGCGCCGGAGCAGGAAACCATGTATGGCATTGAGGAGTATTTCGGTGCCGTGCCCTTCGCGCCCAAGGAGATCCGCAAGGTGCCGATGACGGCGGGGCGCTCAATGCTCCAGCTGGAACGGCCAATGTTCGCCCCGAACAACTGATCTTTGCATCTGGAGCACCCTCAGGTGCTCCAGATTGCCGATCATCGGGTATCGATGATCAGATCCATCGCTTTGTAGCGTTCGATCGTTTCTTTTGACTGCTCGTAATACGCCTTCTGTTCCGGAGGAACGTAGTACTCGGAGTACGAGCTGTTGGCGTCGGTCAGGATGTACTCGACGCCAATATTGGACACCCTGTCCAGCGCGCATTGCTCGAAGAGCGTGCAACCCAGAAACAGGTTGTGAGCGCTTTTCACGTTCAGCAGGCTGAGCAACGAAGGCGCCAGATCCAGCGAGTTCTTGCCACCAGCGTCGATCGTGTGGTGCTCCACCCCCTTCCAGTAGATCAGCAGGGGAATCTTGTCGACGAAGTAGCCCTGGACACGGGGGTCCGCAGCAACGGCATTCGGCCCGGGGAAAGTGGAATGATCCGCGGTGATCACCAGCAGGGTGTTCTCATGCAGTCGACTGGCCATGAATCGATCGATGAAGTGGCCGATGTCGTGGTCGTAGGTGTGGAACCTGTTCAGGACGATGTTGTCGCCCTTGCCGTATGTGTTGCTGCCATCCAGGAATGCATGGGTCTGGAAGTTGTAGGCGGCCGCAAAGAATGGCTTGTCAGCTGGCTGCGCTTCCAGCTCGGAGAGCATGCTGTCGAACAACTGGACGTCGGAAAGATACTTCGGACGGGCACCGTGCGTGTTCCCGCGGACGTGGCGGTCATACAGGTAGTCGCGGCCCAGTACGCGGTCGAAGCCCAGAGTGTCGATCATCTTGTTGATGTACTCCTGCTGCGACAGGAAGAACATGCTGCTGTAGCCCTGCGCACGAAGTATGTCTGCGATGCTCGCCCGGGAGACGGCGGTGATGTCGGCTGAAACGTCGCGCTGGCCGATGCCCGTGCCTTCTTCGTTGTAGCCATCGACTTCCTGGTGGCCGGAGGTCAACTGCCCGCGCAGGCCACGGAATGTAGCAGCCGTATGGTTGTAGTAGTTGGTGACTACCAGCGAGCCCCCGGCCAGACGGTCCAGGTTGGGAGTCACGCCGACATGGGCGCTGTCATAGGTATCCATCCAGCGGGCAGACATGCCTTCGGTGAAGATCACAATGACGTTCGGCTTGGCCGGCAGGCTGGCGGTCATCTCGGCCGGGAATCCCTGCTGATAGACCTTCTTCCGCGAGAACTCGGCACGAGCTTCAAGCAGCTCCGCTGCAGTGAGCTGGGCGCGGCCGCTCATGCTGGCGAAGGTGGAATAGGCACGCAGGAACGACGAGATCGGTGCCTCGCCACGCGCAATGACTATCCCGCGAGCCAGGGGCTGAGCGTGGATCATGCCGGCATAGACAGCCGCAGCCATGGCCAGCAATGCCAATGAAGTGCGTGGGCTGAAGCGTGGCTCGTCCGCGCGATGGACAACGGCGAATGCGATGAAGGCGAGCAGATAGGCACCCAGCATCGCGTACACGCCGTTGAATGCGATCAGTCCAACCACTTCCTGATTGGCGAAGGCAATGGGTGGAATCAGTCCCCCGGACAGCCATGCCGAATAGAGTTGGGCCACGTAGACGAAACCCGCTGCTGCGGGAATCACCAGGGCAACGATCCGCAGCCACCGGTTGCCGACGCCAAGCGCGAAGCGAGTAACCAGATCGAGCAGTACCAGTTCCAGCAGGAAACTGATGCCCAGGTACAGAAGATCGGCATGCGTGTAATAGCGGTCCATCCGCAACAACAATACGCCGGTCAGTAATCCAGCAACGCAGGTTCCCCAGGCCGGGAGGCGCCGCCACATGTTCAAGATACTAATGCTCATCAGCCAGATGGAAGAATCTCCAAGGAATTCTTCCTGCGTGCCTCTCGTGAATGGGAATGCGCGAGGTGCCTGACTTGAATGGTCGGCACTCCTTGGCGTGCTGGATCATAGGGCTTCTTCATTGCACTGTCACATTTGTGATTGAGTATCGAAAGATTGCGCTGCGTACTGGACTGATACGTTGCGAAATACGTTCGGCCTGTGGAGGCGGAAGTTTGCTGATCGTGGCGATTGGTGCCGGATCATGAGACCGGCTGCCTTGTTCGCAAAAAAAAACCGACATCGATTGATGCCGGTTCATGCCTACGGAACATACTGTTCTTCTGGTTCGCTATTGGATTCTTGGTGTCGCCCGCGAACCTTGGCTTGCTTGGGCGATCACCGCTGCGCAGCGCTCGTGCTGAAAACCAGTCGGGAAAATATCAGGTAATTCCAAGCGGCGATCATTCCCATCACAATGAACTTGGCGATGAGCGGATGCATCCCCGCGGTTCCCACCATCAACAGCATCGCCAGATTGCCGGCGGCAAGATTGATACCTGCGACGATTCCGTACTTGAGCAGCTCATGTCCGGCCTTCCCTTCGCTATGGAACACCCAGTGACGGTTCAGCAGGAAGCTGACCACAAAACCACACGCGAAGCTGAGCGACTGACTGACCAGCAGCCAGGAAGGGCCCAGAGTGGATTGCAGCACGAAGAACGCGGCGTACTCCACAGCGGCGGCGGAGCCGCCAGAAATCAGAAAGCGTAGGAATCTTGGTGTCATGCACTTTCCAGCGTGGACCAGGGCGCCCAAGGACGCCCTGACCAACAGCCAATCCGATGTCAGAGCGCAGCTTCCAGCTCCGGCAGGATCGCAAACAGATCCCCCACCAACCCAATATCGGCAATCTCAAAGATCGGCGAATCCGGATCCTTGTTGATCGCCACGATCGTGCCGGCATCCTTGATGCCGGTCAGGTGCTGGATCGCACCGCTGATACCCACGGCCACGTACAGCTCCGGGGCGATGATCTTGCCGGTCTGGCCGACCTGCAGGTCGCTGGGCACGTAGCCGGCATCGACCGCGGCACGCGAGGCACCAACGGCGGCACCGAGCTTGTCGGCCAGCTGGAAGATCACCTTGAAGTTCTCTTCCGAACCGACGCCACGGCCACCGGAGACCACGCGCTTGGCGCTCTGCAGGTCCGGGCGGTCGCTGGCACCAGCGGCGAGGCCGACGAAGCGGGTGTGGGTCGGCAGGGCAGCATCGACGCTGGCCGCTTCGACGACGGCGCTGCCGCCCTCGGCGGCTTCCGGCCACGACGCGGCACGCACGGTGGCGACCACGATCTGGTCGGCCGGGGCTTCCACGGTGATGATCGCGTTGCCGGCATAGATCGGGCGCTTGAAGGTGTGGCTGCCTTCGACGGTCATCAGGTCGGAGACCTGGTTGACGCCCAGCAGGGCAGCCACGCACGGCATCAGGTCCTTGCCGAAGGTGGTCGACGGGCCGAACACGTGGGTGTAGCCCTTGGCCAGCTGCGCGATCTGCGGCGCCAGCACCTGCGCGATGGCCTGCGCGTTGGCAGCGTTGGCCACGGTCAGGACCTTGGCGACGCCACTGATCTTCGCGGCCTCGGCGGCGACGGCGGCCGGATCGGCGGCCAGCACCAGCACGTCGATGCTGGCACCGCTGATGGCGGCGGCGGCGCTGACAGTCTTGGCGGTGGCGGCGTTGAGCTTGCCGTCGTGGTGTTCGGCGATGACGAGAATCTTGCTCATTACAGCAGCCCCTTCTGCTTGAGTGCGGCCACCAGTTCGGCCGCGTCCTTGACCATCACACCCTTGCTGCGCTTGGACGGTGCGGCGTACTGGGTGGTCTTGAAGGTGTCGGCGGCTTCAACGCCGAGGTCGGCCAGCTGCAGGGTCTCCAGCGGCTTGGCCTTGGCCTTCATGATGTCCGGCAGCTTGATGAAGCGCGGCTCGTTCAGGCGCAGGTCGGTGGTGACCACCGCCGGCAGATCGACTTCCAGCGTTTCCAGGCCAGCGTCGACTTCACGGGTCACCGTGGCCTTGCCGTCTGCGATCTCGAGCTTGCTGGCGAAGGTCGCCTGCGGACGGCCCCACAGCGTGGCCAGCATCTGGCCGGTCTGGTTCGCGTCGTCGTCGATGGCCTGCTTGCCCAGGATCACCAGGTCCGGCTGTTCCTTCTCGATCAGCTTGAGCAGGGTGCGGGCGGCGGTCAGCGGCTGGATGGCCTGGTCGGTGACCACATGGACGGCACGGTTGGCGCCCATGGCCAGGCCATTGCGCAGGTGCGCCTGGGCGTCGGCCGGAGCAATGGTGGCGACCACGACCTCGCTGGCGATGCCCTTGTCGCGCAGGCGCAGGGCTTCTTCCAGGGCGATTTCATCGAAGGGATTGGGGGACAGCTTGACGCCGTCGGTGACCACGCCGGAACCGTCCGGCTTGACCTGAATGCGGACGTTGTAGTCCACCACGCGCTTGTACGCGACGAGGATTTTCATCTGGTACGGGGTCCTTCAATAACGGGGAGAACGTCCGGTCCTCGTAAAGCAACCGGTTCGGGGGTGGGATCCCGATTCTAGCTGGCTTGGGACGACCATGCGAATGCGTATGGTTATGCTGCGCTGCGGCATGGCTCGCGTGAATCCAGTGCGTCGTTCACGTCACGCAGGCAGTCGTGAAGACGAACCACATGTATCCTGTGCTGCTGTGCTGGGGTGCTTCATGGCACCCCTTGGATGAATTTCGATCAGGAGAACAGGTAGTGCCCACATGGCTTGTCACCGGCGGTGCCGGATTCATTGGCGGTAACTTTGTTCTCGAAGCGGTCGCCCGTGGCATCAAGGTCGTCAATCTCGACGCCCTGACCTATGCCGGCAATCTGAAGACCCTGTCCAGCCTGGACGGCAACCCGAACCACGTGTTCGTGCAGGGTGACATCGGCGACAGCGCCCTGGTCACCCGCCTGCTGGCCGAACACCAGCCCGACGCCGTACTGAATTTCGCCGCTGAGAGCCACGTGGACCGTTCCATCGACGGCCCGGGCGCTTTCATCCAGACCAACGTGGTGGGCACCCTGGGCCTGCTGGAAGCGGTCCGTGACTACTGGAAGGCGCTGCCGGCCGAACAGGGAGCGGCCTTCCGCTTCCTGCACGTGTCCACCGACGAGGTTTACGGCACCTTGGGCGAGACCGGCAAGTTCAGCGAAACCACCCCGTATGCCCCGAATTCGCCGTACTCGGCGTCGAAGGCCGCTTCGGACCACCTTGTGCGTGCCTTCCACCACACCTACGGGCTGCCGGTGCTGACCACCAACTGCTCCAACAACTACGGCCCGTATCACTTCCCGGAGAAGCTGATCCCGCTGGTGATCGCCAAGGCGCTGGCCGGCGAGCCGCTGCCGGTGTACGGCGATGGCAAGCAGGTGCGCGACTGGCTGTTCGTGTCCGACCACTGCGAGGCGATCCGCACCGTGCTGGCCAAGGGCAAGGTCGGCGAGACCTACAACGTCGGCGGCAATTCGGAAAAGCAGAACATCGAAGTGGTGCAGGCGATCTGCGCCCTGCTGGACCAGCGCCGCCCGCGCGCGGATGGCCAGCCGCGCAGCAGCCAGATCACCTATGTCACCGACCGCCCCGGCCATGATCGCCGCTATGCGATCGATGCGTCCAAGCTGAAGAACGATCTGGGCTGGGAACCGGCCTACACCTTCGAGCAGGGCATCGCCTTTACCGTCGACTGGTACCTGGACAATCAGGACTGGGTCAACGGCGTGCTGGACGGCAGCTACCGTCTGCAGCGCATCGGCACTGCGGCCTGAACCCTGGAGACGACATGACGCAGCGTAAAGGCATCATCCTCGCCGGCGGCTCCGGCACCCGGCTGTATCCGATCACCAAGGGCGTCAGCAAGCAGCTGCTGCCGGTGTACGACAAGCCGATGATCTACTACCCGCTCAGCGTGCTGATGCTGGCGGGCATCCGCGAAGTTCTGATCATCAACACCCCGCACGAGCAGGCGCTGTTCCAGCAGCTGCTGGGCGACGGCTCGCAGTGGGGTATGGACATCCAGTACGCGGTGCAGCCGAGTCCGGACGGCCTGGCCCAGGCCTACCTGATCGGCCGCGACTTCGTCGCCGGCAAGCCGAGCTGCCTGGTGCTGGGCGACAACATCTTCCACGGCCACGGCCTGCGCGAAGTGCTGCGCAACGCCGACCAGCGAGAGCAGGGCGCGACCGTATTCGGTTACTGGGTCAACGACCCGGAACGTTATGGAGTAGCCGAGTTCGATAAGGACGGCAAGGTCATCGATCTGGTCGAGAAGCCGGAGAATCCGCGTTCGAACTACGCGGTCACCGGCCTGTACTTCTACGATGGCAATGCCAGCGACTATGCGGCCGAGCTCAAGCCGTCGCCGCGTGGCGAGCTGGAGATCACCGATCTGAACCAGCGCTACCTGCGCGAGGCCCACCTGCACCTGGAGGCCCTCGGCCGTGGCTATGCCTGGCTCGATACCGGCACGCACCAGTCGCTGCTGGAGGCCTCCAACTTCATCGAGACCATCCAGACCCGCCAGGGCCTGCAGGTCTGCTGCCCGGAAGAAATCGCGTTCGGCAAGGGCTGGATCAACGCCGAGCAGCTGGAAGCACTGGCTGCGCCGCTGATCAAGAATGGCTACGGCCAATACCTGCACAAGCTTGCCCTGCGTGGAGTCGTTCCGTGAAAGTGATTGAAACCAAGTTGCCCGGTTGCGTGGTGATCGAGCCGGCGGTGTTTGGCGATGCCCGCGGCTATTTCTTCGAAACCTGGAATGCCGAGCGCTTCGCCGCGCTGGGCCTGCCCGATCGCTTCGTGCAGAGCAACGTGTCGACGTCCGCGCAGGGCGTACTGCGCGGACTGCATTACCAGTGGCCGCGCCCCCAGGGCAAGCTGGTCAGCGTGCTCGAAGGCGAGGTCTACGATGTGGCCGTCGACATCCGTCGCGGCTCGCCGACCTTCGGCCAGTGGGAAGCGGTGGTGCTGAGCGCGGAGAACAAGAAGCAGTTCTGGATTCCCGAAGGCTTCGCCCACGGATTCGCTGTGCTGTCCGAGCGTGCGGTGTTCAGCTACCTGTGCACCGAGGTTTACCTCAAGGACTTCGATGCCGGCGTGCGCTGGAACGATGCGGACATCGCCGTGGACTGGCCGGTCAGTGCCCCGACCTTGTCGGCCAAGGACGAGAACGCGCCATTCCTGAAGGACATTGCTGAAGACCGCCTGCCGGTCTACGTGCCATGACCGTGCTGGTGTTCGGTGGCAATGGCCAGGTCGGCCAGGAGCTGCTGCGCGCGCTGGTGCCGCTGGGCAAGGTGGTCGCGACTACCCGCAGCGGCCAGCTGCCGGACGGCAGTGCATGCGAAACGGCCGACTTCGGCCAGCCCGACAGCCTGCCGGCACTGCTGGATCGCGTGCAGCCGTCGCTGGTGGTCAATGCGGCCGCCTACACCGCCGTTGACCGCGCAGAGCAGGACGCTGATGCGGCCTTTGCTGCCAACGCGCAGGCGCCGGGCGCAATCGCGCGCTGGTGCGCGGCCCACGGCGTGCCGTTCGTACACTATTCGACCGACTACGTGTTCGATGGCCAGGGCAGCGCGCCCTATCGCGAGGACGAGCCGACCGCACCGCTGGGCGTGTATGGCACCAGCAAGCGCGATGGCGAGGACGCGGTGCGTGCGGCCGGTGGCCGCCATCTGATTTTCCGCACGGCGTGGGTGTATGCCTCGCACGGCGCGAATTTCCTGCGCACCATGCTGCGCGTCGGGGCCGAACGCGATGCGTTGCGGGTGGTGGCCGACCAGATCGGCACGCCAACGCCGGCCGCGCTGATCGCTGATGTCACCTTGCAGGCGCTGCAGCATCCGGAGCAGCTGTCCGGGACCTGGCACCTGACCGCCAGCGGCCAGACCAGCTGGCATGGGTTCGCCGAAGCGATCTTCGCCGAGGCATTGGCCAGCGGCGTGTTGGCCAAGGTGCCGACGGTCGAGGCGATTCCCAGCTCCGAGTATCCGACCCCGGCCAAGCGTCCAGCCTGGTCGGTGCTGGACAACCGCAAGCTGCAGCAGGATTTCGGCATCGTGCTGCCAACCTGGCAGGACGGCCTGAAGCGGGTGATGGCGGAGCTGGCCTGATGGCCGTAGCGCCGGGCCGTGCCCGGCGATGCCGCGCGGCCGGGCCGATCAGGAACGGGTCAGAGCCCGCTGCGCAGCAACGGGATCCGACCCCGGGCAAACCTCAACTGCGCCCGTAGGTATCCTCGAAGCGCACGATGTCATCCTCGCCGAGGTAGCTGCCGGACTGCACTTCGATCAGTTCCAGCGGCAGCTTGCCCGGGTTGCGCAGGCGGTGGGTCACGCCCAGCGGAATGTAGGTGCTCTGGTTCTCGCTGAGCAGGATCACTTCATCGCCACGGGTCACCTCGGCGGTGCCGCTGACCACGATCCAGTGCTCGGCGCGATGGTGGTGCATCTGCAGGCTCAGCGTGCCACCGGGCTTGACCGTGATGCGCTTGACCTGGAAGCGCTCGCCGTTGTCGATCGAATCGTAGGCGCCCCACGGGCGATAGACCTTGCGATGCCAGGTGGCCTCGCTGCGGCCCTCGGCCTTCAGCTGTGCCACCACGGTCTTGACCTCCTGCATGCGGTCGGCTTTGCCGACCAGTACGGCATCGTCGGTCTCGACCACGATCACGTCATCGAGGCCGACCATGGCCACCAGGCGCTGGCCGTAGGCATAGGTATTGCGGCAGTCGATGGCGATCACGTCGCCCTGGTGCGCGTTGCCGTCGCCGTCCTGCTGCGAGACATCGCGCAGCGCAGTCCACGAACCGACATCGTTCCAGCCCGCATCCAGTGGAATCACCACCGCATCGGCGGTCTTCTCCATCACCGCGTAGTCGATCGAATCGGACGGAACGGCGGTGAAGGCGTCCTTGTCCAGGCGGGTGAAGTCGGCATCGCGGCGCGCCTGCTGCCAGGCCTGGCGGCTGCCAGCCAGCATCGCGGGCTGGAAGCGTTCCAGTTCCTGCAGGTAGCGCGAGGCCTTGAACAGGAACATGCCACTGTTCCAGTAATACTGGCCGCTGCTCACATAGCCGGTCGCGGTATCCAGGTCGGGCTTCTCGACGAAGCGCTCGACCGCACGCAGGCCCTGGCCATCGGCGGCCTTGATGTAGCCGTAGCCGGTTTCCGGGCCGGTCGGCACGATGCCGAAGGTGACCAGCTTGCCGGCTTCGGCGGCACCGGCGGCGGCCTGAACCGCTGCGCGGAACGCCGCCTCGTCGGTGATCACGTGGTCGGAGGGCAGCACCAGCAGCAGCGCATCGGCGCCGTCGCGGGTGGCTTCCAGCGCGGCCACCGCGATCGCCGGGGCCGTGTTGCGACCGATCGGCTCGAGGATGATCGCGGCCGGCTCGGCGCCAACCTGCTGCAGCTGCTCTGCGGCGACGAAACGGTGCTCTTCGTTGGCGATCACCAGCGGCCCGCGCGCGGCGATCGGCGCGACACGCTTCCAGGTGGCCTGCAGCATCGTCAGTTCACCCGCCAAGGGCAGGAACTGCTTCGGATACGCCTCGCGCGACAGTGGCCACAGGCGGGTACCGGATCCACCGGACAGGATGACGGGCTGGATGCTGCTCATGCGTTCCTCGGTTACTGCTGGATGAGGCGGGAGATGTCGTCGGTGCGCGCCTGCATCAGCGCGGCATCGCCCCGGGCTTCAACATTCAGGCGCAGCAGCGGCTCGGTGTTGGAGCTGCGCAGGTTGAAGCGCCAGTCGCCGAAGTCGGCACTGATGCCATCGGTGTGGTCCAGCGTGGGCGACTGCGCCGCGAAATGCTCCATCACGCGCGCGACGGCGGCCTTGGCATCGGCCACCTTGAAGTTGATCTCGCCACTGCACGGATAGGCGGACATGCGGTCTTCGACCCAATCGGCCAGCGAGCGCCCGCTTTCGGAAACCAGCTGGGCGATCAACAGCCACGGGATCATGCCCGAGTCGGCATAGGCGAACTCGCGGAAATAGTGGTGGGCGCTCATCTCGCCGCCGTACACCGCGTCTTCGGCGCGCATCTTTTCCTTGATGAAGGCGTGGCCGCTCTTGCACTGCACCGGTACGCCGCCGGCCTGTTCGACCATGTCCACGGTGTTCCAGACCAGGCGCGGGTCGTGCACGACCTTGCCGCCGGGGTTGCGCGCCAGGATTGCCTTGGCCAGCAGGCCGACCAGGTAGTAGCCCTCGATGAAGCGGCCGGTGTGGTCGAAGAAGAAGCAACGGTCGAAGTCACCATCCCAGGCAATGCCGAAATCGGCGCCGTGTTCGCGCACCGCGTCGGCAGTGGCGGCGCGGTTCTCCGGCAGCAGCGGGTTGGGAATGCCGTTGGGGAAGCTGCCGTCCGGTTCATGGCAGATGCGGATGAATTCGAACGGCAGGTGCGGTGCCAGCAGGTCGACGATGGCACCGGCGCCGCCGTTGCCGGCGTTGACCACCAGCTTCAGTGGGCGCAGCTTGCCAGCATCGACATAGCTCAGCAGATGCTGGATATACGCGCTCTTGTCGTGCCGGGCGCTCTGCGCGGCACGCGGCGGTTGCGCCTCGGACGTGTCGGCGGCGACCGCATCGGAAATCGCGAACAGGCCGGTATCGGAGCTGATCGGCCGCGCGTTCTCCTTGACCAGCTTCATGCCGTTGTAGTCCATCGGGTTGTGGCTGGCGGTGACCATCACGCCGCCGGCCGCGCCCAGATGGTCGGTCTGGAAATAGACTTCTTCCGTGCCGCACAGTCCGATGTCGATCACCTCGCGCCCGGTACCGCGCAGGCCTGCGGCCAATGCATCCTGCAGCGCGGGGCTGGTCAGGCGCACGTCGTGGCCCAGTACCACCGGGCCCGGCGCAAGCTGCGCCGCCAGCGCCACGCCGATGCGGCGGGCCAGATCTTCGTTCAGTTCTTCCGGCACGCGGCCGCGGATGTCATAGGCCTTGAAGGCGGGCAGGGGCATTGATCGGGATCCTTGGGGAACTCAGCCCACGATTGTAGTCCCAGTCCTGTATGGGAATCGTTTCCATGCCGCAACGCCACGTGACTGGCGTCCGAGGGTCAGGTTCGCGTCGACCGCTTGCCCGCTTTACGCAGACGCTTGCCGGGCAGGCCCGGCAACGGCGCCAGTAGCGCCTGCACGTCTTCTTCGCTGAAGCGCGGCCCCGTAGCGCCGCCGCCTTCGAGAATGGAGTCGGCCAGCGTGGCCTTGCGCTCCTGCAGCTCGGCAATCCGTTCTTCGATGCTGCCTGCGGCGATCAGCCGGTAAACGAACACCGGCTGCTGCTGGCCAATGCGATGGGCGCGATCGCTGGCCTGGTTTTCGGCCGCCGGGTTCCACCACGGATCGAAGTGGATGACGGTATCGGCGGCGGTCAGGTTCAACCCGACGCCACCTGCTTTCAGGCTGATCAGGAACACCGGCACCTCGCCCTGCATGAAGCGCTGCACGGGCGAGGCCCGATCCTGGGTGTCGCCGGTCAGGGTCACATAGGCCAGCCCGAGCTCCTCCAGCGCCTGCGCGATCAGTGCCAGCATGCCAGTGAACTGCGAGAACACCAGAACCCGCCGGCCTTCCTCGACCATCGACGGCAGCATGTCGCGCAGCAGCTCCAGCTTGGCCGAGCCGGCATTGCGTGCCGGGGCGTCGCCCGGCAGCAGGCGCGGATCGCAGCAGACCTGGCGCAGCTTCAGCAGGGCATCCAGCACCACGATATGGCTGCGCGCCAGCCCGCTGCCGCTGATGGCCTCGCGTACCTGCTTTTCCATTGCCGCACGCACGGTTTCATAGAGATCACGCTGGCCGCCCTCCATGTCCACCGCGCGGGTAATGAGGGTCTTGGGCGGAAGCTCTGACGCGACCTGGTCCTTGCGCCGGCGCAGGATGAAGGGACGCAGACGCTGCGCCAGCAACGTGGCGCGACGGTGGTCGCTGCCACGTTCGATCGGATGGCGCCAATGCTGGTTGAACTGCTTCTCGCTGCCGAGCAGGCCGGGCAGCAGGAAGTCGAACTGCGTCCACAGTTCGCCCAGGTGGTTTTCCAGCGGCGTGCCGGTCAGGCACAGCCGGTGACGCGCCTGCAGCGTGCGCAGGGTGATGGCCGCGCGAGACTTCGGATTCTTCACCTGCTGGGCTTCATCCAGAATCAGCAGATGGTAGGCATGTGCCTGCAGCGCCTGCTCGTCGCGCCACAGCAGAGGGTAGGTAGTGAGTACAAGGTCGTGCCCGGGAATCGCCTCGAACAGCGTTTCACGTGCCGGTCCATGCAGGGTCAGCACGCGCAGGCCCGGGGTGAAGCGTGCCGCTTCGCTCTGCCAGTTGTGCAGCAGCGAAGTGGGCACCACCAGCAGCGCTGGACGGTCCAGGCGGCCGGCTTCCTTCTCGACCAGCACATACGCCAGCGTCTGTACGGTCTTGCCCAGCCCCATGTCATCGGCCAGCACGCCCCCCAAGCCCTGCTGGCGCAGGTACTGCAGCCACGACAGGCCTTCGCGCTGATAGGGACGCAGCGTTGCCACCAGCCCTGCCGGCGGCGGCACTTCACCCAATGCGGGTGCCTGCATCAGCCGCTGCACCATCGCCTGGGTGTCCTTGCGCCCCCGGAACTGCAGGTGCGCCGTGTCCTGCAGCGCCTGCAGGCGGCCACGGTCAAGCGCAGACAGGCGCAGCGGCGCCCCGCGCTGGGCGAACAGGTCCGCCAACAGGGCCATGATCGGCTTCAGCCGTGCGGCCCGCAGTGCCAGACACGTGTTGTCGCCCGTCGTCAACAGGATGTTCTCATCGTCGCCGATGGCGTCCAGCTGGCCACGCATCCAGCGGGGATCGGACTGCAGCACCTGCTGCAGCAGCGGAACCATCGACACGTTGCGGCCTTCCACCTGGATGTCCAGGCCCAGGTTGAACCAGCCCGCATCCGCCGGGTCCGCCTGGATGTCCAGGTCGATCACATCCACCCGGGTGATGCGATGGCGGAAATCGTCGTCCGTCTCCACCTTCCAGCCCAAGGCTTCCAGGCGCGGCACGTCGTCCAGCAGAAACCGTGTCCAGTCATGGGTGCGCAGCTGGAACTGAGGTCCTGCGCCCTCCAATGGCGCCCGCGGAGCCGTGTCGCGATGCAGTCCCACCGTGCGCAGCTCGGCCTCACGCCGTGATTCCTCAGCCAGGTCGCGGGGCAGCAGGGCAAGCTGGCCCTCCGGATCGTGTGCGAACAGGCTCGGATCGTCCAGGAACCGGATGTGCTCGTCGTATTCGAAGGCCACGGTCGCGATATCGGCCCATTGCGAAGCGTCGCCGCGGCCAAGCCATGCCGGACGGAACTCGATCGTATGCAGGCGCAGCACGGGAATCATCGAAGTGATCTGCAGGGTGGGCAGCGTGTCGCTTGCACCGGGGCGCGGCAGCGCAGGGTCGATCTGCTGCAGTATCTGTGCGACCACCGACGCTTCATTGGGTAACAAACTGGGCAGGCTCAGGAACGCGTCGGCGTCTTCGGGCCTGACATCCAGCTGCAGTGGACCGACCTCGCCGGTGACCGGGTCCAGATAGCACGCACTCCGGCCCAGGACCACGCCTCTGGCGCCGCCCTCCACGCTCAACGTGGGTTCCAGCAGCGTCGCGCCCTGCGCCATGTCAACGACCCAGCCCAGTTCGCCGCGGCGTGGAGCGCCCGACCGGGCCAGCACGTCCTGCGTACCACATGAGACCCAGCCATGGCCGCTGGAGACGAGCAGCTGCAGGGTGGCCGCGAAGTCGATCCATTCGTCTTTCGTCGCGGGCTGCCGCTGGGTGCGTAGCTGGATCATCACCGCCAGATCAGTCGGGGTGAGGTATGCGGGAGGCTGCAGCAGCAGGTCTGCGGTGATATCCATCCACTTGCCCGGGCTGATCGCACCATCGGCACCGTACTTGACGCGCCGGACCAGCACGGCGGGGCGATGGTTGTAGGTGGACAGTTCGAAGATGACACCGTTCCGGCGTGGCTGGGCCGGCCGGATCCGGGTGCTCTGCCAACGCGAGAGATCCGCCAGCAGTTCAGCACGCGGCGGTTGCGCCAGGTCCTGTTCGGTCAGGGGGCTCTCATCCATGGCCAGCGGTTCCAGCATGTGGGAGACCAGCACCGCCGCCACATGCTTGCAGGCGCGGCCGACGGGGCAGGAGCAGGCACTCTGCAGGCGGCTGCGCGCGGTGCGCATACTGGCGGCCAGATCGATCTCCACCTGGTAGGGATGCCTGGCCGAACCCTGCACCTCGGCCGTCAGCAGGCCCTCGCGAAGTTGCCGGTTGCGCACGCCACCCAGACACTGCTCGCTTTTCTGCAGTGTCCATTCGTCGATCCAGCGGAACAGGTCTTCGTCGGTGAAGGTCAGCGTCATCGTAGATGGAGGGGCGCAGGCGATGAGGCACCCTTCTGGGTGGAATCAGCCCTTCTACGCAATGCCCGCCCGGTGCTCCGTCAATGCTGCGGCGCATCCAGGCCCTTCGCCGCCCTCCAGCTAGAATGCCGTCATCCTCAACGTGCAGGGTAGTACAGCAATGCAGCAATCGACTTCCGGCGGAAAGCGCAGCAAGCGCTTCGCCAGTGCGGCGGAGGCCCTGCAGGGGGTGGTCGCCGATGGGCAGACCCTGGCCGTGGGCGGCTTTGGCCTGTGCGGCATTCCCGAGGCGCTGATCGCTGCGCTGCGCGACAGCGGCGTCAAGGGCCTGACCGTGATCTCCAACAATGCCGGCGTCGATGGCTTCGGCCTGGGCCAGCTGCTGGAAACGCGGCAGATCAAGAAGATGATTTCGTCCTACGTGGGCGAGAACAAGGAATTCGAGCGGCAGTTCCTGGCCGGCGAGCTGGAGCTGGAATTCAACCCGCAGGGCACCCTGGCCGAGCGCCTGCGTGCCGGCGGCGCGGGCATCCCTGCGTTCTTCACTGCCACCGGCTATGGCACGGTGGTGGCCGAGGGCAAGGAAACCCGCGCGTTCGATGGCAAGCACTACGTGATGGAGACCGCGTTGCGCGCCGACGTGGCACTGGTCAAGGCCTGGAAGGCCGACGAGGCTGGCAACCTGGTGTTCCGCAAGACCGCGCGCAACTTCAACCCTGCCTGCGCGATGGCCGGCAAGGTCTGCATCGTGGAGGTTGAAGAGGTCGTGCCGGTCGGCGCCATCGACCCGGACCAGGTGCACCTGCCGGGCATCTACGTGCACCGCATCGTGCACAACCCGCATCCCGAGAAGCGAATCGAACAGCGCACCATTCGCGCGGAGGGCAACTGACATGGCGTGGAGCCGCGATGAAATGGCGGCCCGTGCCGCCCAGGAACTGACCGATGGCGCCTACGTGAACCTGGGCATCGGCCTGCCGACCCTGGTCGCCAACCACATTCCCGAAGGCGTGGACGTGTGGCTGCAGTCGGAGAACGGCCTGCTCGGCATCGGCCCGTTCCCGACCGACGCTGAAGTCGACGCCGATCTGATCAATGCCGGCAAGCAGACCGTCACCGCACGTGCGGGCGCCAGCTACTTCGGCAGCCACGACAGCTTCGCGATGATCCGCGGTGGACACGTCAATCTGGCCATCCTCGGTGCCATGCAGGTCACCGACAAGGGCGACCTGGCCAACTGGATGGTGCCCGGCAAGATGGTCAAGGGCATGGGCGGCGCGATGGACCTGGTGGCCGGCGTGCAGCGCGTGGTGGTGTTGATGGAGCACACCGCCAAGAACGGTGAGCACAAGATCCTGGCCGAATGCACGCTGCCGTTGACGGGTGTTGG
Organism: Stenotrophomonas sp. YJH_SMC_94-11; assembly: GCF_059370435.1. Taxonomy (NCBI): domain Bacteria; kingdom Pseudomonadati; phylum Pseudomonadota; class Gammaproteobacteria; order Lysobacterales; family Lysobacteraceae; genus Stenotrophomonas; species Stenotrophomonas sp. YJH_SMC_94-11. Next base: position 51,449 of record NZ_JCAFTR010000006.1, read on the forward strand.
CGTGGTCGACCGCATCATCACCGACCTGGCGGTGTTCGACGTGACCGATACTGGTCTGCAGCTGGTGGAAGCCGCGCCGGGTGTCAGCGATCAAGAGCTGAAGGAAAAGACCGGCGTCGCGTTCCAGCGCGACTGATCGATACGGGCGAGGGGGCGCGTTGTGCCCCCTCCATGTCAGCTGCGTCGGGCGTAGGCGTACTCGTCGCTGCTGGCATCGGCCTCGCCGAGGCAGGCTGCGGCTGTCGTGATGCGCAGTCCAGCGTGTTCACAGCACGCACCCAATACACGTTCAACGGCATGGGCCAGCGTTCCATCGATCTGGCCCTGCTCGATGTCGAATGCGCTGCGATACAGGTGCGCGTCCAATACTGGGCGCAGGGCCTGAAGCCGCCACCAGCCCATACTGCCGGCGCCGAATCGACTGGTGTCCACGGGGGGGGGCAGTCCAAGCCGCGCCTGCAGCCGTGCCAGTAGGGGGCCATTGCCACCGACGAATTCGGCAACGGGAAGCAGATGCCCTTCGGCCACCACCATGCCCAGTCCGGGGTCGGCCTGGAAGGCGGCAAGGATGCGTGCGGCGCGTCCGCCCTGTACCAGCCGTTGCAGTAGTTCCTGCCGCCATTGGTCGCCATCTGCGCGATGGGTTGAGCGTTTCGTGTGCAGTTTGAGCACCACTTCGTGCCCTGCCTGGAGGAGCCGTTCGGCGACCTCCAGGAACGGCAGGATGTCGCGACCGTGATTGTCCACGGCCACCACCTCACCCTCAAGTCCGTGTGCCACCAGGGCCTGCCGAACCTGATCGATCTGCGTAGCCGGCGTGGTCACTACGATTGTCCAGTCCAGTGCTGCCTCGCGCAGCGCGGACAGCACCTCCGGCAGCGTTTCCAGGTACCAGGCATGGAGATGTACTGCCGGTGCCGGACGCGGTGCCGGCGCCGGCGCCGGCAACAGCGCCTCACGGGTGGCCTGCAGCCAGGCATGGCCGAGGCGGGCATCCGGTTCCAGCACGGCACCTTCAGCCCACTCGTTCCAGGCGTTTATGAACACCAGTCGCTGCGCCTGCGGTGCTGCGGAGAGGCGTTCATGGATCGTGGTGCGCAACCAGTCACGGTAACCACGTGGTGAAGCGTGCAGGTACACGCGGCCGCGACCGGAACGTCGGGCCTCGTTGTCCCAACCGGGGTTGACCCCGGGATAGAGCGGGTAATCGGGCAGGGGACGGGCGGCGATTCCGCTGGCCAGTTCGCGCCAGTCGCGCACGTCGCCATTGAAGTCGGGATTGAGCAGCCACTGCTGCGCCGAAAGTGAGCGCGGATTACTCATGTTGGGCGGGAACTCGACCGCCGCATCAAAGCCGATATCGCGCGGATCCGGTCGCTCGAAGCCCTGGACGTAGGCCAGGTGGATCTCTCCCACGCCGTTGTCGCGGCACCAGCGGCGCCAGCGCTCGGCAGTCGCCCGGGCGTCGGGCAGCAGGTTCGGGCGATAGACCAGCAGCATCGGCCGACCCTCGACTTTCAATGCACGGCGGTCGCGCAGGTAGGGCGCGACATGTGCGATGAAGGCCAGATCGTCCTCTGCGCTGTGCTGCTGGCCGATCAGGATGTCGTCGTCGCGGCCGTCCCAGCGTCGTGCCCAGTTCTCGTTGGCCCAGCACAGGCAGAACGGCAGGTCGATGCTGTCATCGGCCAGCCATTGACGCAGCGGGTCCTCCATCAGGGTGCGGCCGCTGAACCAATAGTAGTAGAAGCAGAATGCGCCGATGCCGTACTCCGCAGCCAAGCGTGCCTGGTCACGCATCACCTGCGGGTTGCGCAGGTCATAGAAGCCGAGGTCGGCCGGCAGGCGGGGTTGGATGTGACCCTCGAACTGCGGCAGGGCGCGGGTCACGTTGCGCCACTCGGTAAAGCCCTTGCCCCACCAGGCGTCGTTCTCCGGGAAGGTGTGGAACTGCGGCAGGTAGAAAGCGACCAGCGTCGCTGGCATGGGTGACGGCAATGCTCCCTCACGCCATGGCACGTGGCCGATCGCCGGTTCATCGGCACGCCAGCGCAGCTGGGCACTGGCGCGCGCGCCCCACTCATCCTGCTGCCCCTTGGGGGGCGGCGGCACCCAGTCGCCATGCCGTGCCAACAGCCGGGTGCGCAACCGGTCGCGCTGCGCCTGCGGCAACGGCAAGGCCCGGAACACGGCGCGCAGCAACGGGAACAGCGACTGGCGCAGGCTCATCGGGTGAGGCCTCGCGACAGCGGGCGGTAGGACGGGATCAGCATCTGGGCAACGGTCATGGCGCCATTTTCGGTGTTGGCGGCCATGACGGCAAACGGCGGCGTGCTAGCGTGTGACCATGCTGTTCCCCCATGACCTGCCCGATGCCGATGTCCTGCACCTGCCGGGATGGCTGGCTGCTGCCGACGCCGACCGGCTCAGGGGGGCGCTGCAGGCCGACGTGCGGTGGGAGGTCCACCGCATCCGCATGTTCGGCAACTGGGTGGACTCGCCACGGCTGAGCTGCTGGATCGGCGACCCGCAGGCGCGCTACCGCTACTCCGGTGCCGAGTTCGTGCCGCATCCGTGGCCGCCTGTGTTGCAGGCCGTGCGCGGGCGCCTGCGGGCCGAAGGCTACGGCCGCTTCAACAGCGTGCTGCTGAACCGCTATCGCGGCGGCGGCGACTACATGGGCTGGCACAGCGATGACGAGCCGGAGCTGGGGCCGGCCCCGGTGATCGCGTCGCTGAGCCTGGGTGCGGCGCGCCGTTTCCTGCTGCGCCGACGCGACGATCCGGCGCGCAAGGCTGAATTCGTGCTTCGCCATGGTGACCTGCTGCTGATGGCCGGGCAGACCCAGCGCTTCTACCAGCACGCGTTGCCGAAGATGACGCGGGTGCAGGGCGAGCGCATCAACCTGACGTTCCGCTGGATTGCGCCGCGCTGATCGATCAGCGCGCGACGTTAGGTTGGTCGGCCTGCCCGCTCACCAGCGTCCAGCCGACGACGTCCTGTGCCAGCTGCTGCAGGCCGCGCTCGAACGCCGCGGTCACCGCCGGCACGTCGGTGCTGCCGACCGGCTGCGCCTGGCGGAAGGTGCGGTCGGCCACCACGCGCTGGTCGGCGACATGGATCAGCTTGGCGTTGACCTCGATCACCACGGTCGGCGTGGCCTGGCCCTGGTAATCCGATTCGAAGCGACGCACGTCGGTGGACAGCTTGTAGTCGGCGCGGATGCCGGCAGTGCTGCGGGCCACGCCGCGGATGCGGCCGGAATCCTCGAAGCCACGCAGCAGGGTGTCCTCGATCATGTCGGTGGCCGGCTGCGCCCAGCTGGCCCCCTTGTAGATCTCAAGCTGGGAGGGTGTCGGCCGCACATTGATGCGCGGGCTGTCGACCATGCGCGCGGCGCTGGGCTTGGCCAGCACCAGCTGCCAGCTGGCCTGCGGCCATGCCGGGTCCGCCTTGACCTGCACGGACGGCGAGTACAGCGTCACCGCGGTTTTCTCGCTGCTGCCGAGGATGGAGCAGCCGCCCAGCAGGGTGACCATCGAAGCGGCCAGCAGCAGGCGCGGAAGGGTGGTCGGGCTCATTTGGGTTCGAACTCCTTCGGTGCGTCGCGGCCCAGCAGGTAGCGCGCGGGGTTGTTCTCGAGGCGGTCGCTGACCCGGCGCAGGTCGCGGATCAGGCCGCGCAGTTCGGTCAGCGTCGGGCCCAGCTGGCCAAGGCCATCGTTGGCAAAGCTGTTGATCGCGGCGCGGTTCTCGCCAAGGATCGAATCGGCGTTGCCGGCGGCCGAATCGAGCTTGGCCAGGGTCGTGTCGAGCTTGTCGATGATGCCGGGCAGCTGCTGCACCAGGTTCCTGTCCAGGCGCTCGATGGTGCCGTTGGTGGTCTTCAGCGTGGTGTCCAGGCTGCGGGCGGCATCGCGCGCGCTGAGCAACAGCGCCTGCGTGCCCTGGTCACGGTCGGCCAGGCCACCGCTGATCGTCTCCAGGTTGGCCAGCGTCGCGTTGATCGAGGCCACGTTGCGGTCGCTGAGGATCTGGTCCATGCGCTCGACAATGCGGTTGGCCACGTCGGTGATGTTCTGCAGCGCCGAGGGCGTGGTCGGGATGATCGGTGCCGGGTCCTTGTTGACCGTGGTCAGCGCCGGCGACTGCGGCGTGCCGCCGCTGAGCTGGATGATCGACGGGCCGGTCAGGCTGGTGATCGCCAGCTTGGCGCGGGTATCGGTCTTGACCGGCGTGTTGGAGTTCAGGCGGATGCGCGCGACCACCTGGCGCGGGTCGTCCGGCACCAGGTTCAGTTCGGTGATCGAGCCCACCGCGATGCCGTTGTACTGCACCGGGCTGCCCACCGACAGGCCGGTCACCGCTTCGCGGAACACCACGCGGTACTCCTGCCAGGTGCGGTCGGAGGAGTACTTGGCCGCCCACAGGCCGAAGGCCAGCAGGGCCAGGCCGGTGATCAGGGTGAACGCGCCGATCAGCACGTAGTTGGCTTTGGTTTCCATGGCTCAGGCACTCTCGATCTGTTCGCCACGCGCGGCGCGCGCGCGGGGTCCGTGGAAGTATTCCTGGATCCACGGATGATCCAGTTTCTCGATGTCGGGCAAGGCGGCGTTGGCCACCACCTTGCGGTCGGCGATCACCGCTACCCGGTCGCAGATCGCATACAGCGTGTCCAGGTCGTGGGTGATCAGGAACACGGTCAGCCCCAGCGCTTCCTGCAGCGTCTTGATCAGGCGGTCGAACGCCGCCGCGCCGATCGGGTCGAGGCCGGCGGTGGGTTCGTCCAGGAACAGCAACGGCGGATCCAGCGCCAGCGCCCGGGCCAGGCCGGCGCGCTTGCGCATGCCGCCGGACAGCTGCGAAGGCAGCTTGTTGATCGCGTCGGCGGGCAGGCCGGCCAGTTTCACTTTCAGCAGCGCCAGTTCGTAGTGCCAGCGCTCGGGCAGTTCGCGGTGGTGTTCCTTCAATGGAACCTGGACGTTCTCACCCACGGTCAGCGACGAGAACAGGGCACCGTCCTGGAACAGCACGCCGGTATTGCGTTCGATGTGCAGGCGGCTCTCGGCGTCGTCGGCGCGCGCATCGCGGCCGAGGACTTCGATCTGCCCAGCATCCGGCACACGCAGGCCGAGGATCGAGCGCATCAGCACCGACTTGCCGGTGCCGGAGCCGCCGACCACGCCCAGGATTTCGCCGCGGCGTACGTCCAGATCCAGGTCTTCGTGCACGGTCTGGCTGCCGAACCGGTTGACCAGGCCACGCACGCGGATGGCCAGTTCGTGGCCCTGGTCGTCGCGCATGTCGATGGATTCGGGGAGGGCGGATGTGCTCATGTCACCAGTCCATGTGCATGAACCACAACGCCGCGAAGGCGTCGATGATGATCACCAGCGAGATCGTCTGCACCACGCTGGAGGTGGTGCGCTCGCCGACCGACTGCGCGGTGCCCTCGACCTTCAGGCCCTCCAGGCAGCCGATCAGGCCGATCACCAGGGCGAATACCGGCGCCTTCGACAGGCCTACCAGCAGGTGCCGCACTTCCATCGTCTCGTGCATGCGCGCGATGTACATCTGCGGCGGGATGTCGAGGTCGAACGCACCGACGGTGATGCCGCCGGCCAGGCCGGCGATCATCGCGATGAAGGTCAGCAAGGGCAGGGTGACCAGCAGCGCCAGCAAGCGTGGCAGCACCAGCAGGTCGACCGGGTCCAGGCCCAGCGTACGCATCGCATCGATCTCCTCGCGTGCCTTCATCGCACCGATCTGCGCGGTGAAGGCGCTGGCGGTACGGCCGGCCAGCACGATCGCGGTCAGCAGCACGGCGAACTCGCGCAGGAAAGCGATGTTGACCAGCTCGACCACGTAGATCTCGGCGCCGAAGTCGCGCAGGATGGTCGAGCCGAGGAACGCGATCACCGCGCCCACCAGGTAGGACAACAGCGCCACCAGCGGCACCGCATCCAGCCCGACCTGCTCCATCTGATGCACGGTGGCGGTCAGCCGGAAGCGGCGGGGTTCCTTGACCAGCCGCGCCGCCTTGACCAGGTTCTCGCCGAGGAAACTGCACAGGGCCTTGATGTTGTGGCCGGTGGCGTGGACGCTGACACCCAGCCGCTCAAGCGCGGCCAGCACGCCGAAATCGCGCTTGGCCTTGGGCCGGTCATCGGCCACTTCCTCGATGGTGCACACCAGCGCCTGGTGGTCCGGCCGGAACTGCAGCGCGTCTTCGTGGAGATCGGCGCGATGGGCCACGCGCAGCACCTGCAGCACGCCGGCCGAATCGAGCTGCTCGATGCCGGTGGCATCGATGCCGGTCAGCGCGTCGGGAACGCCGCGCAGGACTTCGGCCGCGGCCAGCGCGGTCTTCAAGGTCCAGGTGCCGGACAGGCGGATCAGGCCCGGGTCGTGGGCATCCTGTTCGAGCTGGGGGGCGAGATTCGGGGTGACGTGGGCCATTCGGGTCGCAGCATAACCGTTCTGTATCGGGCTTCGCGTCGAACTTGGATGAATTTCTCCGGTGGGCCCCAGCGTAGGTAATACTACGGCGCATGTCCGCAGATGCTCACACGATCCCCACGCCCCAGGCCACCTACGCACAGCGCGTGGCCTTCGTTTCCGAGATCGCCGGACGCCTGCACAGCTATGGCACCACGGCCCAGCGCCTGGAAACGGCGGTGGTTGCACTGGCCCGCCAGCTCGATCTGGATTGTGAACCGTGGTCGAATCCCACCGGCATCATCCTCAGCTTCAGCGATCCGGCCCAGGCGATCGGCTCCAGCGACATCACCCGCGTGATCCGCCTGGCACCGGGTGAGAACGACCTGCACAAGCTCAGCGTTGCCGACCACATCGCCGAAGAAGTGTCCAACGGGCGGATGAGCATCGCCCAGGGCCACACTGCGCTGCGCCAGCTGGACAAGGATCCGGGCCGGCGCGGCAAGCTGCGCACCATCCTGTCGTTCAGCCTCGGCGCGGCGGGCGTGGCGGGCATGTGGAAGCTGCCGTGGCTGGACATCGCCACCGCCGGTGTCATCGGCCTGATGATCGGCCTGCTCGGCATGGTCACCGATCGCCGCCCGGCCACCCGCGAAGCCGCCGAGGCGCTGGCCGCGCTGCTGGCCGGCATGGTCGCCACCCTGGTCGCGTCGTTCATTGGTGCGCTCAACCTCAATACGGTGATCATCGCCTCGCTGGTGGTGCTGCTGCCCGGCATGTCGCTGACCAATGCGGTCAATGAGCTGGCCAGCCAGCACTGGGTATCGGGTACCGCGCGCTTTGCCGGCGCGCTGACCACCATCATGAAGCTCAGCGTCGGCGCGATGATCGCGGTGACCCTGGCCGATGTGCTCGGCCTGGATCCGGTGATCCGGGCCGCGCGGCCGCAGGGGCCGTGGGTGGAATGGGGCTCGCTGCTGACCGCCGCATTTGCCTTCGCGATGCTGTTCAAGGCCAATCGCCGCGATTATCCGTGGGTGATTGCCGCCTCGGTGGCCGGTTATGCGATCTCCAAGTTCGGCGGCCACGCCTGGGGCGCACCGGCCGGTATCTTCCTGTCGGCAATGCTGCTGACCGCCGGTGGCAACCTGTTCGGACGCCTGGTCGGGCGTCCGGGCGCGATCATCCGCCTGCCGGGCATCATCATGATGGTGCCCGGCAGCACCAGCCTGCGTGGCGTGCTGACCCTGGTCCAGCAGCAGGACGTGGGCGCCGGCCAGAGCGTGTTTCTCACCGTTCTGAACGTGGTGATGGCGCTGGTGGCGGGCCTGCTGTTCGGCAACCTGCTGATGCCGGCGCGCAAGACCCTGTAGAGCCGAGCCCATGTTCGGCTTTGCATATGGATGGCCGAGCGTGGGCTCGGCTCTACAAACAGGAAACGCCGGCTTTCGCCGGCGTTTTTCATTGCTCCCCGATCCGGCCTCAGGCCTTCTTGATCAGGAAATCTTCCGGCTTCTTGTTGCCCTTGGCGGTCAGTTCAGCCATCCAGCGCGGCTGCTTGCCACGGCCGGTCCAGGTTTCCTTGGGGTTGGCCGGGTTGCGGTACTTCGGGGCAACCTTGCCCAGCTTGCGGCCGGCGGTCTTCGACGGTGCCTTGGCGACCTTGGCCACCTTGCGCGCGCGCGGGGCCGGGGCGTCGCCGAACAGTTCCTCGATGGTGTAGCCCTCGGTCTTGGCCAGCTTGGTCAGCTGGGCGCGCACCTTGGTGATCGGCCGGCGCTTGGCGACGATGGTCTGCTGCTTCTTGGCGGTACGGATCAGGGCGCCCAGCTCGCGTGCTGACAGGCCGGTCAGGTCAATGCTCATTTACGGTTACTCCGGAAACTAATGTGTGGACGGGACAAGCCAGTCCATGGCGTCGGCGGACAGAATAGAGATGAATTAATCACAGCACAAATGCAGGCAGGACATGCCGTGGCGGCATACCAGCGCCGTGGCGGCGATTTTGACCGGATTATGTCCGCTGCAATATCGGCGAAGGCCGCGGGCAGAAAAAAAAGACCGGGGCAGGCCCGGTCTTTCCACGTCAGCCCTGCAGTCGCTGCAGCAGGGTGGCCTTGTCCAGGCTCTCCGCCTCGCTGGCGCGGCGCGCGCGGTACTCGTAGGTGCCGGCGGCCAGGCCGCGTTCGCTGACCACCACGCGGTGCGGGATGCCGATCAGTTCCATGTCGGCGAACATCGCGCCCGGGCGCAGGCCGCGATCGTCGAGCGCGGCGTCCAGGCCGGCGTCGCGCAGCTCCTGCAGCAGATTGGCTGCAGCGTCGGCCACGGCGGAATCGCCCTTCGGGTTGATCACGCACACCACGACCTGCCACGGCGCCATCGCGTCCGGCCAGATGATGCCGGCATCGTCATGGTTCTGTTCGATCGCGGCAGCCACCACGCGCGAGATACCGATACCGTAGCAGCCCATCGCCATCACCGCCGCCTTGCCGTTTTCATCCAGCACGGTGGCATCCAGCGCTTCGGCGTACTTGCGGCCGAGCTGGAACACGTGGCCGACTTCGATGCCACGGGCGATCTTCAGTTCACCGCCGTCCACGGCACGATCGCCGGCACGCACGTTGCGGATGTCGGCCACTTCCGGTTCCGGCAGGTCGCGGCCCCAGTTGACGCCGGCCAGGTGGAAACCGGCCTCGTTGGCGCCGACGACGAAGTCGGCCATTGCCGCCACTTCGCGATCGGCGACCACGCGGATGGCCTTGGCCGGCGCGACCGGGCCGAGGAAGCCTGGCACGCTGCCCAGGTGCTCGGCGATTTCCGCCTCGCTGGCGAAGCGTTGCTCGTCCAGCCCGGCCACCTTGGCCAGCTTGATCTCATTGACCTCATGGTCGCCACGCACCAGCACCAGCACGAACTGCTGTGCCTCGCCTTCGCCGGCGATCAGTGCCACCGACTTCACCGTGCGCTGCAGGTCGATGCCGAGCAGGGCCGCGACGTCCTCGCAGGTCTTCTGGGTGGGGGTATCCACCTTGCGCATTGTTTCGGTGGCGGCCGCACGCGGTGCCGGATCGGCGGCGATCGCCGCCTCCATGTTCGCCGCGTAGTCCGAACCGGTGGAGAACACCAGCGCGTCTTCGCCGGAATCGGCGATCACGTGGAATTCCTGCGAGGCATCGCCGCCGATCGCGCCGGAGTCTGCCTGCACCATGCGGAAATCCAGGCCGAGGCGGGTGAAGATGCGGCTGTAGGCCGACTTCATGTTCTCGTACTCGCGCACCAGGCACTCATCGTGCAGGTGGAACGAATAGGCGTCCTTCATCAGGAATTCGCGCGCGCGCATCACGCCGAAGCGCGGGCGGATCTCGTCGCGGAACTTGGTCTGAATCTGGTAGAAGTTCACCGGCAGCTGCTTGTAGCTGGACAGCTCGCTGCGCGCGAAGTCGCAGGCGGCTTCTTCGGCGGTCGGGCTGTAGCAGAACACCTGGTCCTTGCGGTCCTTGATCTTCAGCAGCTGCGGGCCGAACTTCTGCCACCGGCCGGTCTGCTCCCACAGTTCCTTCGGCTGGATGGTCGGGATCTGGAATTCCACCGCGCCGGCCCGGTTCATTTCCTCGCGAACGATGCGCTCGACCTTGCGCAGCACGCGCAGGCCCAGCGGCGACCAGGTGTACAGGCCCGATGCCAGCTTGCGGATCATGCCCGCGCGCAGCATCAGCCGGTGGCTGGTCAGCTCGGCGTCGCTGGGGGTTTCCTTGGTGGTGTGCAGGTGGAACTGGGAGAGGCGCATCGTCGGCTTCGGATAACGGCAGAGACGTCTATTCTGCCAGCCCGGCCGGGGGGAGGGGTATCGGCAGGGCTGCGCCCTGCACCCGCCGTAGTGCCGGCCGCTGGCCGGCAACCTCAGAAGCAACAGCCGAAGCAACAGCGGGTTTCCCGTGGGATGGCGGGGTGGGGCCGGTTGCGGGGGACGCCGTAAACCCCGCTCCGCGGTCCGGCCCAGCCGCTGGCGGCTGTGCGTTCGGACGCTTGCGAAGCAGTGCTTCGCAAGCAAAGCGCCCTCACCCTTGGGGGCTTGGCCGCGGCATCCATGCCGCGGACACTCCCGCAACCGGACCCACCCCGCCTTCGACAGTTTCCTGCGAGCTGTCGGAATGGCTCCTGGGGTCAGATCCGTTTTCCGCAGGAAAACGGATCTGACCCGGATTCAACTCGAGATCCGACAGATTTCATCCACGCATGGCGTGGATCTACTGACCACCGGGGATCTGTCGGGGGTGGGGTGGTGTCGGATTGCGGGGTGTCAGCCGCATGGACCCGAGGCATGCCTCGGGCGGGTTGGGCAGGACGCCCAACCCCGGTCTTGCCGTGTGCGCAGGACAGCGCACACGAGCAAGCGGCTGCCAAGCCTACATGGACGTACTTGCGGCGTCCCCGCAATCCGACACCGCCCCGCCATTCCACGGAATGCCCGCTTTTGACGTTGCCGTTGCTTGCAGCCTCTGCAGGTGCAGGGCGCAGCCCTGCCGATACCCTTAACCGGCCGGTGGGCAGTACGCCTTGATGGCGGCCTGCGCCAATCCCTTCTGCGCGGTGTGCTGCTCCGGGGTCAACGGGGTATCGGCCTTGCCATCACCATCGGTGTCCTGCATCACCTGGCCACCGCCGTCCAGCAGGGCCAGGTTGGCCCGGGCCGTGCTGCACTGCTCGGGAACCGGGGCGGCCGGGGTCTCTGTGCTGGCCGCGGCCTGCGGGGTTCGGGCCTGCTCGCGGGTCTCGTACTTCTTGCCCGCCGGTGGGGTCTCCGAGTACTGGGTCACGCCATGGGCGTCCTTCCATTTGTAGACGGGACCGGCCACGGCGTTGGCACTGGCCAACAGCAGCAGGCATCCAAGGCAGGACAGGGCACGCATGGCAAACTCCACGGAATGGGCGTAGAACGCCGATTGCAGCATTGGCGCCGAGCACTGGCAAGTCGATTAAACTGGATTCCATGGACCCGATCACACCGCCGCCGCGCTCGCGCACGATTTACCTGTTGCCCAACCTGTTCACCACCGCCGGCCTGTTCTCCGGTTTCTACGCGATCATCGCCGCGGCCAACGGGGATTTCGTCAACGCCAGCATCGCCGTGTTCGTGGCGGCGGTGATGGATGGCCTGGACGGGCGCGTGGCGCGCCTGACCGGTACCAGCAGCGAATTCGGCGTGCAGTACGACTCGCTGGCTGACCTGGTCAGCTTCGGCATGGCCCCGGCGCTGGTGATGTACCACTGGTCGCTGTCGTGGCTAAAGTTCGATGATCCGCTGCTCGGCCGCGTCGGCTGGGCCGTGGCCTTCCTGTATGCGGCCTGCGCGGCACTGCGCCTGGCCCGCTTCAACACGCAGGTGGCGGTGGTCGACAAGCGCTGGTTCGTTGGCCTGGCCAGCCCGGCCGCAGCGGGCCTGATGATGTCCTTCGTCTGGGCGTTCGCCGACGGCAACCTGGGCTGGGATGGCAACCAGCTGCGCTACGTGGCGCTGGCGGTGACGATCATCGCTGCGCTGCTGATGGTCAGCCGTATCCGCTTCTGGAGCTTCAAGGGCGGCGCGGCCAAGGGCACCCGTTCGGATCGCGTGCCGTTCCTGGTGCTGGCGCTGGTGCCGGTCGCCATTGCCATCGCGGTGATCGACCTGCCGCGCGTGCTGTTCGCGGTCGGCATCCTGTACGCCCTGTCCGGCCCGGTGATGTGGGCCGTGCAGCGCCTGCGCAAGAAGCCCGAGGCCGCGTGAGCCAGGACCTGCCCGTGCTGTGGTCGCCGGCCCAGCAGGCCTGGCTGCAGGCCATGGGCTATACCGTCTATCACGACGGCCAGCTGGCCGCCGAGCTGGATGCCGCATTGCAGTTGAGCGTGGCCGAAGCCGAGGCCAGTGTTGCCCCGCCGGAACCGGAGCCGGTGCGGGCCGCTGTGCCGCCGCGCGACGCCCACGCCGCGACCGCGACCGCAGTACGCGCGGAACGCCCGGCTCCGCCGCGCCGCGAAACGCCGGTCAGTGCCCCGGATACCGTGCCGGCGGCTGAGCGCCCGCTGCCCAGCGGCAACGCACGACAGCCGGTGGTACGCCTGCCCGATCGCCTGCAGATCGCGCTGCTGCGCGCGTCCGGCTGCAACCCGAACGACCCGGCGACGCAGGTGCTGATGGACAGCTGGCCGCTGGACCAGCTGCGCCGTGACCCGGCCGCCAAGCGTGCGCTGTGGCCGCAGCTGCGTGCCCTGCGCAAGCGGGGTGCGCGGTGAGCGCGGTGACCCGGCCCGGCCCGGTCAGCCTGCGTGCGCTGCGCGAGAGCGACCTCAATGCCGTGATGGCGATCGAGCTGAGGGGCTATCCTTTTCCCTGGACCCGCGGCATCTTCATCGACTGCCTGCGCGCCGGCTATCCCGGCCTGGCGATGGAGCGCGATGGCCTGCTGGTCGGCTATGGCGTGCTCAGCATCGCCGCGGATGAAGCGCACGTGCTCAACATCTGCATCGACCCGCTGGCACAGTCGCGCGGGCTGGGCCGCCAGCTGCTGCGCGCGATGGTGCAACTGGCCGCCGACCGTGGTGCCCAGCGCGTCTTCCTGGAGGTGCGTCCGTCCAACACGCCGGCGCTGGCGCTGTACCACAGCGAAGGCTTCAACGAGATCGGCCGCCGCCCGCGTTACTATCCGGCCGCACAGGGCCGCGAGGACGCGGTGGTGATGGCGATCGAGCTGGTCGACGGCGACCTGCAGGTGATGCCGCCGCTTTAACGCAGACGGGTTGCCGGCCAGCGGCCGGCACTACCGGTTGCCGCCAACCTTGGTTGGCAGCAATGCGCCGACCAAGGTCGGCTACTACCAAGGCGTGCAATGGCATATCCGGTAGGTGCCAACCTTGGTTGGCACGCTCTGCTCACGCCAGCCGCAACGCCAGCACGCCACCGACGATGAGCGACGCTGCCAGCCAGCGCGCGCGTGGTATCCGTTCGCGCAGCAGGAACACCGAGATCAGCAGCGCGAACAGGATCGAGGATTCGCGCAGCGCCGAGATCATCGCCACCGGCGCCTGGGTCATGGCCCACAACGCCATCGCATAGGAGGCGGTGGTGCCGACGCCACCGGCCAGTCCCAGCGGCCAATGCTGCCGCGCATAGTCCAGTACCGCGCCGCCGCGCGTGTACAACGCCCACAGCGGCAGCGGAATGCCCGACAGCAGGAACAACCACAGCGTGTAGCTGAGCGCGCTGCCGGACTGCCGTGCACCCTGCGCATCGACCAGCGTGTAGGTGGCGATCATCGCTGCGGTCAGCAGCGGCAGGCGCAGTTGGCCGCCACGCGCACCCACTGCCATGCACAGGATGCCGGTGCTCACCAGCACCACACCCAGCCACGCTGCAGCGGGCAATGGTTCACCGAGCAGGGTGCCCGCCAGTGCGACCAGGATCGGCGCGCTGCCACGCATCAGCGGGTAGGCCAGGCTCATGTCGACCTGCTGGTAACAGCGTGCGACCAGCCCGTAATAGGTCACCTGCAACAGCACCGATGCGCCCAGCCAGGGCCAGCTGTGCGCGGCGGGAAAAGGCAGGAAGGGCAGGGCGGCGGCCGACAGCAGCGCGGCGCTGCCGGTGACCAGCACGGTGCCGAGGAACTTGTCCGGCCCGCGCTTGACGATCGCATTCCAGCTGGCATGCAGTGCCGCAGCGGCGAGAACCAGCAGGAAGATCGAAAGAGGCATCCGGCGATGATGCCATGCGGCGGAAATGGAAACGCCGGGCATCGCCCGGCGTTTCCGATTCCGCTTGGGTGGGTGCCAACCTCTCCCGGCGTGGTAGGTGCCAACCTTGGTTGGCACGCACCAGAGCGCGGCGTTACAGCTTCGCGCGCTGTTCGCGCAGGCCGGCCAGCTGGGTGTTCCAGTCGGCCAGGCGCACGCGTTCCTGCTCGACCACGGCCGGCGGCACCTTGTCGGTGAACTTGGCCAGCTTGGTCTCGCTCTTCTCCTTTTCGGCTTCGACGCGAGCGATTTCCTTGTCCAGGCGCACGCGCTCGGCATCGAGATCGACCAGGCCTTCCAGCGGCACCAGCAGCTTCAGCTCGCCCACGATCGCGGCGGCCGCCGGCGGTGCGCTTTCGCCTTCGGCCAGCCACTGGATGCTGTCCAGCTTCAGCAGGAACGACAGCGAAGCGCTGAAGCGTTCAATACGCACGCGGTCCTGTGCCAGGCCGGCCTGCAGGCGCAGCGGCACCAGCTTGGACGGTGCGACGTTCAGCTCACTGCGCACGCGGCGCACGGCACTGATCACCGCCTTCAGCCATTCCACGTCGGCCTCGGCCTGGGCGAAATCACCGGCGAATTCGGCGGCGGTCGGGTACGGGCGCAGCGACAGCGTGGTTTCGGCCAGGCCCAGGCGCGGGGCCAGCTGCTGCCACAGCTGTTCGGTGATGAACGGCGTGAGCGGGTGCAGCAGGCGCAGCAGTGCTTCCAGCACGTACAGCAGGGTGTGGCGGGTGCTTTCGGCATCAGCCGCGTCGGCACCGTTCAAGGCCGGCTTGCTCAGCTCCAGGAACCAGTCGCAGAACGCGTTCCAGGCGAACTCGTACAGGCACTGCGCCAGGAGGTCGAAGCGATACGCGGCGAAATGGCCCTGAGCTTCGGCGGTGGTGGCGGCCAGGCGCGCGAGGATCCAGCGCTCGGCATCGGTGCGCGGCTTGGGCACGCCGGTGAACGCAGCGCCTTCGGTGTTCATCAGGGCGAAGCGGCTGGCGTTCCACAGCTTGTTGCAGAAGTTCTTGTAGCCCTCGGCGCGGTTCATGTCGAACTTGATGTCGCGGCCGTGGGTGGCCAGCGCGGCGATGGTGAAGCGCAGCGCGTCGGCACCGTGGGCGGCGATGCCGTCCGGGAATTCCTTGCGGGTGGCCTTCTCGATCTTCTCGACCATCTTCGGCTGCATCAGGCCGCCGGTGCGCTTGGCGACCAGGTCGTCGATGGTGATGCCGTCAATGATGTCCAGCGGGTCGAGCACGTTGCCCTTGCTCTTGGACATCTTCTGGCCCTGGCCGTCGCGGATCAGGCCGGTGAAGTAGACGTCCTTGAACGGGATCTTCCCGACCAGGTTGTCGGTGGCCATGATCATGCGCGCCACCCAGAAGAAGATGATGTCGAAGCCGGTGATCAGCACCGACGATGGCAGGTAGCGGTCGAAGCCGCGCTCGGCCATGGCCTGCTCATTCGGCCAGCCCAGGGTGGAGAACGGCCACAGCTGCGAGGAGAACCAGGTCTCCAGCACGTCGCTTTCCTGGTTCAGCACCACGTCGCTGCCCAGGTTGTGCTTCGCGCGCACTTCCTCTTCGCTGCGACCGACGTAGCAGTTGCCGGTGGCGGCATCGAACCACGCCGGGATACGGTGGCCCCACCACAGCTGGCGGCTGATGCACCAGTCCTGGATGTTGTTCATCCAGTGGCGGTAGGTGTTGATCCAGTTCGGCGGCACGAAGGAAATGCTTCCGTCCTCGACCAGTTCCAGGCCACGCTTGGCCAGGTCGTCCATCTTCACGAACCACTGGTCGGTCAGGTACGGCTCGATCACCTGGCCGGTACGGTCGCCGCGCGGCACCTGCAGCTTGTGTGCCTTGGTCTCGACCAGGATGCCCAGGTCTTCCAGTTCGGCCAGCACGGCCTTGCGCGCTTCATAGCGGTCCAGGCCCTGGAAGCGTTCCGGCGCGTTTTCGTTCAGCGCCGCCACCGGGGTGAACAGGTTGATCATCGGCAGGCTGTGGCGCACGCCCACTTCGTAGTCGTTGAAATCATGCGCCGGGGTGACCTTGACCACGCCGGTGCCGAACGCGCGGTCCACGTAGTCGTCGGCGATCACCGGCACGCGGCGGCCAGTCAGCGGCAGCACCACGCTCTTGCCGATCAGGTGCGCATAGCGCTCGTCTTCCGGGTGCACCATCACCGCGGTATCGCCCAGCAGCGTTTCCGGGCGGGTGGTGGCGACGACCAGATAGTCGCGGGTTTCGCGCAGCGTTTCCACGCCGTCGGCATCGCGCTCGACGTGCTCGTAGCTCAGGCCTTCGTCCAGCGTGTAGGCGATCGACCACAGGAAGCCGTCTTCCTCGGCGCTCTCCACTTCCAGGTCGGAAATGGCGGTCTTCAGCACCGGGTCCCAGTTCACCAGGCGCTGGCCGCGGTAGATCAGGCCCTGCTCGTACCAGCGCACGAAGGCTTCATTGACTGCCGCCGACGGCTGCGGGTCCATGGTGAAGGTGCTGCGCGACCAGTCGGCGGAGGTGCCAAGGCGACGCATCTGGCGTTCGATGGTGTCGCCGGACTGCTGCTTCCACTCCCAGACCTTGCCGATGAAGCCCTCGCGGCCCAGCGAATCGCGGGTCTCGCCCTTGCCTTCCAGCGCCAGGTTGCGGCTGACCACCATTTCGGTGGCGATGCCGGCGTGGTCGGTACCGACCTGCCACAGCGTGTCGTAGCCGCGCATGCGGTGGTAGCGCACCAGCGCGTCCATCAGGGTCTGCTGGAAGGCGTGGCCCATGTGCAGGGTGCCGGTCACGTTCGGCGGCGGCAGCAGGATGGTGTACGGCTCGCCCGTGCCGGACGGCTTGAAGTGGCCGGCCTTCTCCCAGGCCTCGTAGAGGTCGGTCTCGAAGGACTTCGGGTCGTAGCTGGAGGCGAGTTGGGTCATGCGGGGGAACCAGGAGGTAATCGTTGAAGGATCAGGGCGCGGCGGCGGCCCATCAAGGGGGCCGGGGCGCGCTCACATGTCGTGCTTGTTCAGGTCGTAACCGGCGGCCTTGTACTGGCGCCAGCGCTCGCGCAGCGGTTCGCGCGCTTCCGGATCGGCCGGCACCACTTCCAGCACGCGCTCGCACTGGCCCAGCCAGGGCTCGTCGCGCAGGTTGATCACCAGCGGACGCGCCGGTGCCTCGGTGCCGGGTACCGCGATCAGTACCAGGGCCTCTTCCTCGTCCATGTCTTCGCCGGCGATCTGGTGCGGGATGTAGGCGTCGTTGTCGAACGCCCACAGCAGCTCGTCCAGCTCCTCGGCCTGGGCCTGGTCACGGGCCAGCACCAGGGTGAACAACCCGGCGTCGTTGGCCTTGCGCGCCAGCTCACAGACCAGGCGCAGCGGCTCGGTCAGGAAGCGGGGCTTGGCGATCAGGTAGAAGTCGGCGCGGGGCATGGCAGGGTCCGGGTCAGGCAGGGGCCCGGCAGTGCCGGGCGAGGCCCCGGCCGGCGTCTGCCGGCCAGGGTCGGGTACGGCATCAGGCGCGGGCGGCCTGGTCCAGCAGCCACTGGCTCAGCAGGCCGACCGGGCGGCCGGTGGCCATGCCACGCTTGCCTTCATCGCTGGCCACGCCGGCGATGTCCAGATGGGCCCAGCGCTGGCCTTCGGCGAAGCGCGACAGGAAGCAGCCGGCGGTGATCGCGCCGGCCCAGCGGCCACCGATGTTGTAGACGTCGGCGAAGCTCGAATCCAGCATCGGCTGGTACTCGTCCCACAGCGGCAGGCGCCAGGCGCGGTCGAACACGTGCTCGCCGGCGGCCAGCAGCTCGTTGGCCAGGTCATCGTGCTTGCTCATCAGGCCGGCGGTCTGGTGGCCGAGGGCGACCATGCAGGCACCGGTCAGGGTGGCGACGTCGACCAGCGCGGCCGGCTCGAAGCGCTGCGCGTAGGTCAGCGCGTCGCACAGGATCAGGCGGCCTTCGGCGTCAGTGTTGCCCACTTCGATGGTCTTGCCCGACATCGAGGTGATCACGTCCGACGGACGATAGGCGTTGCCATCAATGGCGTTTTCCACCGCCGGGACCACCACGACGAGGTTCAGCGGCAGCTTGGCCTTGACCGCAGCGACGAAGGTGCCGATGACGTTGGCGCCACCGCACATGTCGTACTTCATCTCTTCGATGCCGCCTTGGGTCTTCAGGTTGACGCCACCGGTATCGAAGGTGATGCCCTTGCCGACCAGTACGTACGGCTTGGCGTCGCCAGCGCCGGTCCACTTCAGCACGACCAGGCGCGGGCGGTTGGCCGAGCCACGGGCCACGGCCAGCAGCGAACCCATGCCCAGCGCTTCCATCTGGTGCTCGTCGAGGATCTCGGCTTCGGCACCGTCGTGCTCGCCGGCGAACTTTACGCCCACGTCGGCCAGATAGGCCGGGGTGCAGTAGTTCGGCGGCAGGTTGCCCAGCTCACGGGCGAACTCGACACCGGCGGCGATGGCCTGGCCCTGTGTCAGGGCCTGGCTGTCGTCACCGGCGATGGCCAGCTGGGTCAGACCGGCGTCGTCGGCCTTCTTCTTGCCCAGGGTGGCGGTATAGCGGTAGGCGGCGTGATCGGCGGCGATCACCGCCTGACGGATCGCCCAGGCCGCGTCGCGGTCCTTCACCGCCACTTCGGACAGGGTGAACAGTGCGCTGCGGGCAGCACCGGCCTTCAGCGCGCGCACGGCGTCGCCCACGGCCTTCAGGTACTGCGGCACGCCGAAACGGGCGGCTTCACCGAGGCCGACCACCAGCACGCGCGGGGCCGTCACGCCCGGCAGGTCGTGCAGCAGGGTGGTTGCGCCGGTCTTGCCGGACAGGTCGCCACGCTCGGCCAGGGCCGCCAGGCGGCCACCGCTGGCGGCATCCAGGGCCTGCGCGGCCGGGGTCAGGGTATGGTCGGCATACGCGCCGACCACCAGGCAATCAACGGTGGCGGCGGCCGGAGCAACGTGGTTCAGGGTGAATTCGAGGGCCATTGAGCAGATTCCATTGGCGAGTCCGTACAATCGCAGGCCGTTTACGCCCAGACAGTAGACTGGGCGGCACCGCGAACGAACCCCAGAGTTTAAACCACCGCCCCATGCTGAAGCTCGACCGATACCTGCTGGGCGATTTCGTCCAGAGTTTCCTGGCTACCCTGATCGTCCTGCTGGTGGTCAGCGTGGGCGGCGTGCTGGTGGACATCCTCGGCAACATCGCCGACGGACGCCTGCCAGCCAAGCTGCTGTTCTCCCAGCTGGGCCTGCAGTTCATCGCCTACCTGCCGCTGATCCTGCCGCTGGCACTGATGCTGGGCCTGCTGCTGGCCGTGGCGCGGCTGTACCGCGACTCGGAAATGGCGGTCATCACCGCCATTGGTGTCGGCCCCAAGCGACTGCTGCGGCCGCTGCTGACGCTGGTGGTGCCGGTGGTGCTGCTGGTCGGCGCCTGCTCGCTGTGGCTTGGCCCGTGGGCAGGCCGGGTGGCCGAGCAGATGATCATCGAGGCCAACCGCAGCGTGCTGATGGCCGGCCTGGAGCCGGGCCGTTTCACGCCGCTGCCCAACGGCGGCGTGGTCTACCTGTCCTCGATCTCGCCCGACGGCACCCAGCTGGGCAAGGTGTTCCTGCAGCGGCAGAAGGACGACCGCCTGGAAGTGGTGTCGGCCAACAGCGGCCGCATGTACTTCGAGGGCACCCGCCAGCGTTTCCTGGAGCTGGATGACGGCCACCAGGTGGAGGGGCCGGTGGCCGGCGCACTCGATTATCGGCTGGCGACCTTTGCCCGCAACGACGTGGCCCTGCCCGACGGCGCGCAGACCCGCACCGAGGACGACCCGGAACTGATGCCGACCCTGCAGCTGATCGGCGATGCGCGCCCGCAGGCGCAGGCGCAGCTGCACCGCCGCCTGGCACCGCCGCTGATCGCGCTGGCCTTCGCCCTGCTGACCGTGCCGCTGGGCCGCAGTTCGCCGCGCCAGCAGCGCTATGGACGCATGATGCTGGCCCTGATGGCCTACATGGTGGGTACCAACCTGATGTTCATCGGCAGTGGCTGGATCGCCAACGGCAAGATCCCGGCCGCGCTCGGCCTGTGGTGGCTGACCCTGCCGCTGCTGGCGCTGGCGATCTGGATGTATGCACGTGATGGCCGCCTGGGCCGCCCGAAGGGAGCCCGCGCATGAGGCTGCGCCCGATGCGTTTCGACCTGTACCTGGGTCGCTCGGTGTTCACCACGGTGCTGCTGACCTGGGCGGTGCTGGTCGGCCTGGACGTGGTGATGGCCTTCTCCGGCGAGTTCAAGGACATCGGCAAGAACGGCTATACGCTGGGCCATGCCGCCGCCTGGGTGCTGTACACGGTGCCGCGCCGCGCCTACACGATGTTCCCGACCGCCGCGGTGATCGGTGCACTGATGGGCCTGGGCCAGCTGGCGGCGACCTCGGAGCTGACCGCCCTGCGTGCGCTGGGCCTGTCGCGCAAGCGCCTGAGCGTGTCGGTGGCGATCGCGCTGTCGCTGCTGACCGCGGTGATGGTGCTCAGCGCCGAGACGCTGGGCCCGTGGGGCCAGGACCGCGCCGACGCACTGAAGTCCAGCGCCAAGTGGGGCCGTGACATCTCCACCACCCGGTACTCGGGGCTGTGGGCGCGCGAAGGCGACACCTTCCTCAACGCCCAGAGCGGCGAGGAGCAGCTGGTGGGCGACAAGGGCACGCGGCTGATCCTGCGCGACGTGCGCCTGTACCGGATCGCCGAAGACGGCAACATCGCCTCGCTGACCCATGCGGCCACGGCCGAGCATGACAAGGACGGCTGGGTGCTGACCGGTGTGCGCCGCGATACCTTCGGCGAGCGCTCGGCCACCCGCCAGGAAGTGGCGCGTGAGCCGTGGAACTCGAAGCTGGATGCGGCGGCGCTGGCCACCGGCATCGCCAAGCCGCGCAACCTCAGCGTGTCCGAGCTGAGCACCAGCATTGCCTACCGCCAGCGTAACGGGCTGGATGCGCGCGACTTCGAGGATGTGTACTGGAGCCGCTGGTTCTACCCGGTGAATGTGCTGGCACTGTGCCTGGCGGCGGTGCCGTTCGCGTTCGGGTCGCTGCGCAGCGGCGGCATGGGCAAGCGCCTGTTCCTGGGCATCCTGTTCGCATTGGGCTTCTGGCTGCTGCAGCTGTTCTTCGGCCGCATGGCCGGCGCGCTGAAGTTCGATTACCGCATTGCCTACGCGTTGCCGCCGATCGTGATGCTGGCGGTGTCCGGACTGCTGTTCCGGCGCAAGTCGGGCTGATCCTGGTTGTTGTAGAGCCGAGCCTGTGCTCGGCTGTCACGTACAGTGCGGAAAGCAGCCGAGCACGGGCTCGGCTCTACAGACAGTGCCTTACCGTTTCGGCATGCGCACCACGCGGGTGCCGCTGGCGCGGTCATGCCAGGTCAGGCGTCGGCGGTCGACCCACGCCCACCAGAATCCCAGCCCGCCCAGCAGCAGGGACAGCGTGCCCACCGCAAAGCGCAGCCACAACTGGCCGCGCCGCAACGGCGTGCCATCGATTGATTGCACTTTCAGCCGCCACGGGCGCATGCCCAGGGTCTGTCCACCGCGGCGCCAACTGGCGGTCGCGTACCAGCCCGTGATCGCCCAGCACACCGCCCACAGCAGCCACTGCCAGGCACTGAACGGCGCGATGTTCTCGCGTTGCGCGTGGCCGCTGAAGGTATAGGCGAGGGTGAACAGCGTGCCGGCCAGCATCCACAGCGCCAGCACCGGCAGTGCGTCGTAGACCATCGCCAGCACGCGCCAGGCCAACAAGGCACGTGGGCGGGGCATTTCGGTAGCGGCCGCAGGGGCCGTGTCGGTGGCAGGGCGGGACATGCGCCGAGCATACGCAAAGCTGGCCGTGCCCGCAGTGGCCCTCGTATCCTGCACGCATGGCCCTTGTCTCCACCCCCGCAGAACGCCGCCAGCTGGTCCAGCAACTGCCCGAGCTTCGCGCCGACGACGGCGTGCGCATCCAACGCTTCCTCGATGCGATCTGGGCCGAGAACGGCCTGGCCCGTGCCACCCTCGACAGTTACCGGCGTGACCTGGAAGGGCTGGCGCGCTGGATGGATGGGCGCGACGGTGGCCTGGCCGGCATCGAGCGTCCTGGGCTGTTCGATTATCTGGCCTGGCGCACCCGGCATGGCTGGTCACCGCGCAGCAACGCGCGCCTGCTGTCGGCGTTGCGGGCGTTCTTCGCCGATGGCGTGCGCCGCGGCGAACGCAGCGAGGATCCCAGCGCGCTGCTGGACCCGCCGAAGTTGCCACGGCTGCTGCCCAAGGCGCTGGCCGAGAGCCAGATCGATGGGCTGCTGGCGGCCCCGGACGTCGACAGCCCATTGGGCCTGCGCGATCGCGCCATGCTGGAACTGATGTATGCCGCCGGCCTGCGCGTGAGTGAACTGGTGCTGCTGCCCGCGACGGCGGTCAACCTGCGCCAGGGCGTGCTGAGGGTCACCGGCAAGGGCAGCAAGGAACGGCTGGTGCCGCTGGGAGAGGAATCCCAGCACTGGCTGGAGCGTTACCTGCAGCAGTCGCGCCCGCAGCTGGTCGGCAAGGGCAAGGTGCATGCCCTGGCGGATGGGCAGGCCCCGTTGTTCATCGAACCGACGCTGCATGCGCTGACCCGGCAGGCGTTCTGGCATCTGGTCAAGCGCCACGCACAGGTGGCCGGCATCGACCCGGCGCGGATCAGCCCGCATGGGCTGCGGCACAGCTTCGCCACCCATCTGCTCAACCGCGGTGCCGACCTGCGCGCGCTGCAGATGCTGCTCGGCCACAGTTCATTGTCGACCACCCAGATCTACACCCTGGTAGCGCGCGAGCACCTGCAGAAGCTGCACGCCCGCCACCATCCGCGTGGCTGAGTGCCGGGCTGAATCGCTGCCCGGGGCGCTGCCGGGCGTGGCCGCCCGGTACCGGCGGCTGTGTCAGAATCCGGGGTCTTCTTCTGTCGCGGACCGCTCCATGCTCCGATTTGCCATCGCCGCCGTGTTCGGTGCGCTCAGCCTGACCGCCTGCGCCCAGCCGGCTCCGCCGGCCGCCAAGGCACCCGCCGCCGCTGCGGCCAAGGCCAATCCGGCCGCGAATGCGCCGGCCGACCAGGCGGTACGCGCCGCATTGACCGCGTTGAACCCCGGTTTCCAGGTGGACTACATTGGCGCCGCACCGTTCCCCGGCTTCCGCGAGGTCGTCGTTTCAGGCCAGCTTCTGTATGTGTCCGATGACGGCCGCTATCTGTTCCAGTCTCAGCCCTACGACACCCGCGCCAAGGGCCCGGCCAACAGCGAAGGCCTGCTCGGCTATCGCCGCGGCCTGCTGGCCAAGGCCAACCACGGCGATCGCATCGTGTTCGCCGCGCCGAACGCCAAGTACACCATCAGCGTGTTCACCGACATCGAGTGTGGTTACTGCCGCAAGCTGCACCAGGACATCGCCGAGCTCAACCGCAACGGCATCACCGTCGAGTACCTGGCGTTCCCGCGCATGGGCCTGGGCAGCAAGGACTACACCGACATGATTTCGGTCTGGTGTGCAGCGGATCGTCGCCAGGCGCTGACCAACGCCAAGCGCGGCGGCAACGTTCCCGCCAGGAACTGCACCAATCCGGTGGCGATGCAGTACGCGCTGGGCCAGCAGCTGGGCGTGAATGGTACGCCGGCGATCTTCGCGCCGGACGGCACCCAGCTGGGGGGCTACCTGCCGCCGGCACAGCTGCGTGCGGCGTTGGAGAAGCTGTCGGCCAAGCGCTGATCGCCGCCGACCTTGTTTCTGTAGAGCCGAGCCCATGCTCGGCTGATGTTTCCGCAGCCGAGCATGGGCTCGGCTCTACAGGTAGGAAGCCGGGGGCGCGCAGCACCCCCGGCTTTTCCCTTATTTCAGGCCATCACTGACTGCCTTGGTCAGCGTGCCCTGCGCATCGTCACCGCTGAACTCCCAGACGAACGCGCCGCCCAGGCCCTGGGTCTTCACGTAACCCATCTTGCGGGTGATGTTGGCCGGGGTGTCGAAGCTCCACAGCGTGCTGCCGTTGTAGATCCAGGTGGCACCGGCGGTGTTGTCGGTGTAGCCCGGCCACGCCAGGTTCTTCAGCACCTTCCAGTCCTCGATGCCGGCTTCATACGTGCCCGGGGCAGCACCGCTGGCGGCCTGGTACAGGCCGTTGTTGGCATTGGCCACGCCGGTCCAGCCGCGCCCGTAGTAGCCGATGCCCAGGTTGAGCTTGGCGGCGGGCACGCCACGGCTGATGAAGGCCTCGATGGCGTCGTTGCTGTTGTACAGCTTCTGGTCGCCGGTGGACGGATCATTCGGCGAATCGAACAGCGCCGACTGGTGATTGGTCTTCGCATCCCACGCGCCGTGGAAGTCGTAGGTCATCACGTTGATGTAGTCCAGGTACGGGTGGTACGCCGCCGGATCTGTGACGCGGATCTTGTCGATGCCGGCACCCACCGCCACCGTCAGCAACAGGCCCGGACGCACCGCATCGAGCTGGCGGCGGAACTCGGCCATCAGCGCGGTGAAGTTGGCGTTGTCTTCCGGCTTGCCGCATTCGATGCCGCAGGCCACCGGGTATTCCCAGTCGATGTCGATGCCGTCGAACACGCCCAGCGCCGCACCGGCGCCGCCGGCACCGTCGGTCACCGGCAGGTTGCCCTTGATGTAGGCGTCGATGCACGAGGCAACGAAGGCCTGGCGGTTTTCCGGGCGCGCCGCGCTGGAGAAGCCGCGCGACCAGGTCCAGCCACCCAGCGAGATCAGTACCTTCAGGTTCGGGTACTTGGCCTTGAGCTGCTTGAGCTGGTTCCAGTTGCCGCGCAGCGGCTGGTCCCAGGTATCGGCGCTGCCGCTGACACTCTCGGCGGCACTGAAGGCCTTGGTGTAGTCGGCGAAGGCATCGCCACCGGCACCGCTGTTCGGATCCGACGGCTGGGTGATGCCGACTTCGCAGCGATTGTTGCGCACGTTGCCGAACGCGTAGTTGATGTGGGTCAGGCGCGCCGCCGAACCGCTGCTGTCGATGTTCTTGACCCGGTAGTTGCGGCCGTAGATGCCCCACTGGGTGAAGTAACCGATGACCCGCTTGCCGGTGGTGCCGCCGTCACCGGCCAGCGTGGTGGCGCTGATCTCGGTGCCCTGCGCCGACGCGTTGCCGGCGTTGTCGCGCGCCCGCACGCGGTAACGGTAGGTGGTCGATGCGGTCAGCCCCCCATCCACATAGCTGGCACTGGACGGCGAACCGACCAGGCTTCCGTTACGGTACACGTCATAGCCGGCCAGGCCACTGCCACCGGTGTTGTCGGTGGATGGGCTCCAGCTGAGCGCGATGCTGTTGGCAGTGCGCGTTCCGGCCGCCAGCCCGCCGGGCACGCTCGGCGCGGTGGTATCGCCACCGGCAGCGTTGACGGTGATGGTGATGGTCGCGGTGCTGCTGGTGGCGTTGTTGTTGTCGGTAGCGACCGCGCGCAGGGTGTGGCTGCCGGCGCTGGCATTGGTCCAGTTGGCCGCGTACGGCGCACTGGTGGCCACGCCGAGCGTGCTGCCGTCGCGGAAGAATTCGACCTTGGCGACGCTGCCGTCCGGATCGCTGGCGGTGGCGGTCACGTTGACCGTGCTGCCGGCACTGAAGGTGGCGCCGTTGGCCGGCGAGGTCAGGCTGACCACCGGCGGCTGGTTGGTGGCGCTGCCATCGCAGGCACCGAGGTTGGTGTAGTAGGGCGCGCCGGCCGGATGGTCCGGTGGCGCGTTCCAGATGTCCTGGTTCGCCCGATAGAGGACGCCTCCTTTCTGCAGGGTATCGCCGGCCCGGTAGATCTTGGCCTGGTCCCACTGGGCCACGCCAGCACAGCTGGCAGCCTGCGCCAGGCCGGGCAGGGCGGCGCTGCCGGCGGCCAGGGCAAGCAGCCAGGCCAGATGGCGGGGACGACAGCTTCGGGTCGAACGTTCGGCACTGCGCACAATCGGGTCGTACATGGGTGAGTCTCCGATCAAAGGGCGCGCGGGCCCCGATGGCGCCGCGCGTGACGCAGGTCCGGGCATCGCCCGGGAAGGCGACGGAGGGGCCGGACGGAGGCACCTGGGAGGCCGGGGAGAGAGTCCGGCGCCAGGTGGGGACAACGTTGTCATCAATTGCGTGGTCAATCCGTGAGCAAGCGCATGGTTCGGCGATTTGGGCGGAAAGCGGCGCTGCGCGCGGTCGGCGGCCATCGGCGGAGCCCCCTCGTGGCTGGGGCTTGCCGCGAACAGCGGATTTCTGGGGGTTGGCCGGGCGGGTGGGCTGCGCAGGGGGCGCTGCAAGTACGTCCATGTAAGCTCGGTCGCCGCATCCATGCGGCTCACGCCCCTGCGCAGCCCACCCGCCCGGCCACGGACAGGTTCCTGCGCGGCCAGCCACGAAAGACAGAAGAAAAAACAAAGGCAAAAGCCGGTCGCTGCGCTCTTCAATGCCTGATTTCTGACATTTCCTGGTTGCCGGCCAGCGGCCGGCCCTACCGGGAAGCGTCCACGCATGGCCGCAGATCGCGGGAAACTGTCGGGGCGGGGTGGTGGGAGCCAGCAGGACCGTTGGCGCCATGGATGGCGCCATCGAGCCCCCATGGATGGGTTTACGGCGTGTCCTGCTGGCTCCCACCGCCCTGCCAGCTCACAGAAGCCAGCTCTTGCTGTTGCTTTGGCCGTTGCCGTTGCTTCGGCCCTGGCCTCGGCGGGTGCCGGGCGCCGCCCGGCCAAAGCCCACCCCCTGCTTCCGGTACAATGTCGGGCCCGTTTCCCAACTACGGTTCCCCGGACATGATGGTCCTCGAGGGCGCGCCCGCCCTGTCGCCGTTCCGCCGCGAACGTCTTGAATCCCGCCTGCAGTCCATCGCTCCCTCCCTGCGCATCAGCGGCGCTTGGCACGTCTACTTCGTGCAGCCCGAAGGCAGCGCCGCCCCCGACCTGACCACGCTGTGCCGCATCCTCGAAGCGGCGCCGCAGGCCGAAGCCGTGGCCGAAGGCGCAGTCAGCCGCATCGTGGTGCCGCGCCTGGGCACGCTGTCGCCCTGGTCGAGCAAGGCCACCGAACTGGTCCGCGGTGCCGGCCAGCCGGTCAGCCGGGTCGAACGTGGCCTGCGCATCGACGTGCAGGGCTGGCCGGCCGATGCCGACGCTCAGCAGGCGCTGGTCAAGGCGCTGCACGACCCGATGACGCAGTCGGTGCTGGAGACCGTGGAGCAGGGCCAGGCGCTGTTCTCGGCGCCGGCGCGTGGCGAGCTGGAACGCGTGCCGGTGGACCAGCTGGAGGCCGCCAACCAGCGCCTCGGCCTGGCCATGGCCCAGGACGAGATCGACTACCTGCGTGAACGCTTCACCGCGCTGGGCCGCTCGCCGTCGGACGTGGAACTGATGATGTTCGCGCAGGCCAATTCCGAGCACTGCCGCCACAAGATCTTCAACGCCAGCTGGACCATCGACGGCCAGGAGCAGGACCGCTCGCTGTTCCGGATGATCAAGAACACCCACCAGCAGACCCCGCAGCACACGCTCAGCGCGTACAGCGACAACGCCGCGGTGATCGAAGGCCATCCGGCGTCGCGCTATCGCCCCGATCCGGCCAGTGGCGAATACCGCCGCGAAGCGCAGGTGCCCAGTGCCTTCCAGATCAAGGTGGAAACCCACAACCACCCAACCGCGATCGCACCGTTCCCGGGCGCCTCGACCGGCGCGGGCGGCGAGATCCGCGACGAAGGCGCGACCGGCCGCGGTGGCAAGCCGAAGGCGGGCCTGACCGGCTTTTCGGTCTCGCACCTGCGCATTCCGGAATTGCCGCAGCCGTGGGAGGCGCCGCGCGCGCTGAACCCGCGCATGGCACCGGCGCTGGAAATCATGACCGACGGCCCGCTCGGCGGCGCCGCGTTCAACAACGAGTTCGGCCGCCCGAACCTGCTCGGCTACTTCCGCAGCTTCGAGCTGCCGGAAGGCGCCGACCTGGTGCGCGCGTACGACAAGCCGATCATGCTGGCCGGTGGCCTCGGCGCGATCGACCGCGTCCAGGTCGACAAGATCCCGCTGCAGGCCGGTGATGCGGTGATCGTGCTGGGTGGCCCGGCGATGCTGATCGGCCTGGGCGGCGGTGCGGCCAGTTCGGTGGCCTCCGGTGAAAGCGCCGAGGACCTGGACTTCGCCAGCGTGCAGCGCGACAACCCGGAAATGGAGCGCCGCTGCCAGGAGGTCATCGACCGCTGCGTGGCGATGGGCGCCAACAACCCGATCAAGTTCTTCCACGACGTCGGCGCCGGTGGCCTGTCCAACGCCATCCCCGAACTGCTGCACGACTCGAACGTCGGTGGTGTCATCGACCTGGGCAAGGTGCCCACCGATGATCCGTCGCTGTCGCCGATGCAGCTGTGGTGCAACGAGTCGCAGGAACGCTACGTGCTGGGCGTGGCCCAGGAACGCCTGGCCGAGTTCGCCGCGCTGTGCGCCCGCGAGCGCTGCCCGTTCGCTGCGGTTGGTGTGGCCACCGCCGAGGAACATCTGGTGGTGGCCTACGGTGCCGTGCCGGGCCACACCCCGGCCGATGCACCGATCGACCTGCCGATGGACGTGCTGTTCGGCAAGCCGCCGAAGATGCACCGCGATACCGCGCACCCGCCGGCACCGCGCTGGCCGGCGCTGAAGACCGGTGGCCTGGACCTGCAGGAAGCCGGCCTGCGCGTGCTCGCGCACCCGACCGTGGCCTCGAAGAACTTCCTGGTCACCATCGGTGATCGCAGCGTCGGCGGCCTGACCGCGCGCGAGCAGATGGTCGGCCCGTGGCAGCTGCCGGTGGCCGACGTGGCAATCACCCTGGCCGACTTCGACGGCGTAGCCGGTGAGGCGATGTCGATCGGCGAGCGCACCCCGCTGGCCCTGCTCGATGCCGCTGCTTCGGCACGCATGGCGGTGGGCGAAGCGCTGACCAACCTGTGCGCGGCCCCGGTCGATGCGCTGGATGAGATCAAGCTGTCGGCGAACTGGATGGCCGCGGCCGGTCACCCGGGCGAAGACGCGCTGCTGTACGACGCGGTGAAGGCGGTGGGCATGGAACTCTGCCCGCAGCTGGACATCAGCATCCCGGTGGGCAAGGACTCGCTGTCAATGCAGGCGCAGTGGCACGACCAGGGTGAAGCGCACAAGAGTGTGTCGCCGGTGTCGCTGGTGATCTCGGCGTTCGCGCCGGTCGCCGACGCGCGCCAGCAGTTGACCCCGCTGCTCGACCGGGAGGTGGACAGCGAGCTGTGGCTGATCGGCCTCGGTGCCGGCAAGCAGCGCCTGGGGGGTTCGATCCTGGCCCAGGTGCATGCCGACCACGGCGACCTGCCGGCCTTCGCCGGTGCCGCCCCGGACCTGGACGATCCGCAGCGCCTGCGGGGTTTCTTCGAGCTGATCCGCGATGCACGCCAGTCCGGCCTGCTGCTGGCCTATCACGACCGCAGCGACGGCGGTGCTTTCGCCGCGCTGTGCGAAATGGCCTTCACCTCGCGCCTGGGCCTGGACATCGCCCTCGATGCCTGGGGTGACGATCCGTTCCGCAGCCTGTTCAACGAAGAACTGGGCGCGGTGGTGCAGATCGCGCGCGAAGACCGTGCAGCGTTTGCCGACCTGGTTGAACGCCATGCATTGACCGAATGCGCGCAGCGCATCGCCAAGCCAACCACCGCACCGGTGGTGCGCGTGTCGCTGGGCGGCGAGAACCTGGCCGAGTGGCGCTGGGAGGCCTTGTTCGATGCCTGGTGGTCGGTCACCCACGCGATGCAGAAGCGCCGCGACAACCCGGCCAATGCCGATGCCGAGCGCGAGGTCGCGCGTGCCTTCAACGCACCGGGCCTGAAGCCGAAGCTCAGCTTCGACCTCAACGAGGATGTGGCGGCACCGTTCATCAGCAGCGGTGCGCGTCCGCGCGTGGCGGTGCTGCGCGAGCAGGGCGTCAACGGCCAGATCGAAATGGCCAACGCCTTCGAGCGTGCCGGCTTCCGTGCCTTCGACGTGCACATGAGCGACCTGATTGAAGGCCGCGTGGCCCTGCAGGATTTCACCGGCCTGGTGGCCTGTGGTGGCTTCAGCTATGGCGACGTGCTCGGTGCCGGCCGTGGCTGGGCCACCTCGATCCTGGAGCGCAGCGCACTGCGTGATGCCTTCGCCGCGTTCTTCGCGCGCGAAGACAGCTTCGCGCTGGGCGTATGCAACGGCTGCCAGATGATGAGCCAGCTGAAGAACATCATTCCGGGTGCCGAGCACTGGCCGCAGTTCCGTCGCAACGCCAGCGAGCAGTTCGAAGCCCGCACCGCGCTGCTGGAAGTGGTGGAATCGCCGTCGATCCTGCTGCGTGGCATGGCCGGCTCGCGCCTGCAGGTGGCGGTGGCGCATGGTGAAGGCCAGGCCGTGTTCGACAATGCCGTCGACCAGGCTGCTGCACGTGTCTCGCTGCGCTACATCGATGGCAATGGCAAGGTGGCCAGCCAGTACCCGCTGAACCCGAACGGTTCGCCGGACGGCATCACCGGCCTGACCAGCAGCGACGGCCGCGTCACCATCATGATGCCGCACCCGGAACGTACCCCGCGCGCGCTCAACCTGAGCTGGGCACCGGCGGAATGGCAGGGTGATTCGCCGTGGATGCGCATGTTCCGCAACGCGCGGGTGTGGTGCGGCTGATCGCATCGTTCCGCGCAGGCCGCAATGCCACCGCGTATGAAAAACCCGCCGCTTCGTCGGCGGGTTTTTCTTTGCACGCGTGAAACCCTTGTCGCGCCCGCTAGTTACATCGGTTTTCATGCGCCAGCGGTCCGTCACGCGTACCTAACAAAATACTTTTATAAACACGTGAAATGGTGAACTGCTTCACGGCAATAGCATTTGTCGTGTCAAAGTCTTGACGATCTGCAAAGTTGCCGTTAACACTTGAACCCCGTTTCAGAACCATTCATTCCGCAGTAACCGCTCGGCGCACGCGCTCGGTTTTCTGTCGCTGCGCGCCGTTCGGCAATACCCCGCAGTAAATCACGCGAATAAACGCCCCCAGGGGACGTTGGGCCACAAGGCCCGGCGGTGGCGTTGCTTTGCCCAAAACCAGTCCAATCAGGAGCCGTACCGATGAATCGGATTTATCGCAAGGTCTGGAACAAAGCATTGGGTCAGTTGGTGGTGGCCTCGGAACTGGCCTCCTCCGACAGCAGCGGTGGTGTTGTCGACCAGCGCCGCGATACGACACAGGCCACGCCCGCGCTGTTGGCGGTGGCACTGGGCCTGGTATTGGGATTGGGCATGAGCGGTTCCGCCATTGCACAGTCAGTGCAGATCGGCGGCAGCGCTACCTGCGTCGCATTCAGCGGCAAGCTGCTGGAAAAGTGCCTGATCGAAGGCTCGGCCACGGCCAAGGGCAGCAACGCGGTGGCGATCGGCAGCAACAGCAATGCCAGCGCCGCCAACAGCGTGGCGCTGGGCGCTGGCTCCAAAGCAGCGCGGGCCAATACCGTGTCCGTCGGCGACGCCGGCAAGGAACGGCAGATCACCAACGTGGCCGCTGGTACCCAGGCCACCGATGCGGTGAACAAGTCACAGCTGGATGCGCAGGCGCGCGCCACGCAGGCCGCGCTGGCGGATGTCGCCGCAGATGGAAACCGCTACTTCAAGGCCGATGGCGCAGGTGATGACAGCGACGCGGCGAAGATCGACGGGCAGGGCGCGGTTGCAGCGGGCGCCGGTGCGCAGTCGTTGGCCAATGCCACCACCGCCATCGGTACCCAGGCGATTGCCGCCGGCCTGGGCGCCAGCGCGTTCGGCCAGGGCGCATTGGCAATCGGTGACGCCAGCGTGGTGGTTGGGCAGAGTGCTGCCGCGTTCGGTCTTGGTGACACCGCTGTCGGCGCCAGTGCCTATGCTGCAAGCGAGAATGGCGCGGCCACCGCCCTGGGTGCGCTGTCCGAAGCCACCGCCGATGGCGCCACTGCCGTGGGTGGCGGTGCGGTGGCGATGGGCCCGGGCAGTACCGCACTGGGCCGCGGCGCCACTGCCGCCAATGAAGCATCAATCGCGGTGGGTGCGTTCAGCACCGCCGTCGGTGAGTACAGTACCGCGCTGGGGTCCAACTCGGCGGCGGTTGCCACCGGCAGCGTGGCGCTGGGCGCCGGCTCGCTGGCCGATCGCGTCGATACCGTCTCTGTCGGCGCCGCCGAATATGGCCTGACCCGGCAGATCACCAGCGTCGCTGCGGGTACTGAAGATACCGACGCGGTCAATGTCGGCCAGTTGAAGAACGTGGCCGCCGTGGCCGATGCCACGGCCAAGCGTTTCCAGGCCACTGGCAGCAGCAACAGCGATGCCGGCGCGCTGGCCGAAGGTGACGAGGCACTGGCGGCCGGCGAGGCGGCCAACGCCATCGGCAACGGCACCACCGCCGTGGGTGCCGGCGCCACGGCCGTTGCGCAGAACGCCACCGCCGTCGGCAACAACGCGCTGGCGTCGGGCCAGAACAGCGCGGCGTTCGGCAACAACGCACAGGCCAACGGCCCGGGCAGTGTCGCCGTCGGTGGTGCTGCGGTGGATGCCGATGGCAATCCGCTGATCACCAGTGGTGGCGTGCCAGTGGAAACCGGCGCCACCAGCGCAGGTGTCGGTGGCACCGCAGTCGGTGCCAGTGCCGAAGCCAGTGGATTTGCGGCGTCGTCCTACGGCGTTGGCGCGTATGCCGCCGGTGCGCAGTCGTCCGCATTCGGTGCGGTCGCCAATGCCATCGGTGACTACTCCACCGCACTGGGTACGCAGAGCACCGCCACCGGTACCAGCAGCGTCGCCATCGGCGGCCCGGCCGACCTGATTCCGGGCCTGGGCTTCTTCGTGCAGACCCAGGCCAGCGGCGAAGCCGCCACCGCGGTCGGCGCCGGCGCTATCGCCAGCGGTGATCGTGCGGTGGCCAACGGCAGCCTGACCGAAGCTTCCGGTGCGGAATCCACCGCCGTCGGCTACTTCGCCTATGCCCCGGGTGAGAATGCCAGCGCGCTCGGTGCGCAGACCTGGGCCAGCGGTGCGCAGAGCACCGCGGTGGGCTACTACGCCACTGCACGTGGCGCCAACAGCGTCGCGCTCGGCGCGAATTCCGAAGCGGTGCGCGCCAACAGCGTGGCCGTGGGCAGTGCCGGCAACGAGCGGCAGATCACCAGCGTTGCCGCGGGCAGTGAAGCCACCGATGCGGTCAATCTGGCCCAGTTGAAGGGGGTCGCTGCCGTGGCTGATGCCACCGCCAAGCACTTCCAGGCCACCGGCAGCAGCAACAGCGATGCCGGTGCGCTGGCCGAAGGCGAAGATGCGCTGGCCGCTGGCGAGGCGGCCAATGCGATCGGCAATGGCACCAGTGCACTGGGTGCGGGCGCCGTCGCCATCGCGCAGAGCGCCACTGCCGTCGGCAGCAACGCGCTGGCCTCGGGGCAGGGCAGCGCGGCCTTCGGCGCGGCGGCCACCGCCAGTGGCAGCAACGCCACCGCCCTGGGAACGCAGAGCAGCGCCACCGGCGCTGGCAGCGTCGCCATCGGTGGCCCGGCCGACATCGTGCCGGGCATGGGACTGTATGTGCAGACGCGGGCCAGCGGTGTGTCCTCCACCGCGGTCGGTGGTGGCGCCGTCGCCAGTGGTGACCGCTCCTTGGCCAATGGCAGCTTCACCGAAGCGGTGGGTGCCGAGTCCACCGCGCTGGGCTACTTTGCCTATGCCGCCGGCGACAACGCCAGTGCATTGGGTGCGCAGACCTGGGCCATCGGCAAGGACAGCACGGCCATCGGTTACTACGCCACCGCTGGCGCCGAAAACAGCGTCGCGCTGGGCGCCTATTCGGGCTCCAACCGGGCCAATACGGTGGCCGTGGGTACCAATGGCAATGAACGCCAGATCGTCAGCGTGGCCGCGGGAACGCAGGCGACGGATGCAGTGAACAAGGCGCAGCTGGATGCCGTGGCCAGCACCGCCGACAGCACCGCGCGCTTCTTCCAGGCACAGCCCGAAGCGGGCAGCGATACCGGTGCATTGGCCGACGGCGAAGGTGCGGTTGCGGCGGGTTCGTCGAGCAATGCGATCGGCGCCGGCGCGGTCGCGCACGGTGCAGCAGCCTCGGCCATCGGTGACGACGCCGTGGCGGTAGGTCGCAACAGCAACGCCACCGGCAATGGCGGGGTTGCCATCGGTGGCCTCGGCCAGGCCTACGACGAATACAACCAGCCGATCATCGGTGCTGACGGCACGGCACAGCAGGTCGGTACCACCGCCGTTGCCGACGCTACGGCGGTCGGCAGCGGTGCGCAGGCCACTGGTGCCGTGAGCAGCGCGTTCGGCAATGCCGCCAAGGCCAGTGGCGACAACAGCTTCGCGGCCGGCGGCAAGTCGCGTGCGACCGGCAGCTATGCCGTTGCGGTCGGTGACAGCGCCTTCGCCAGCAGCGATGACAGCACCGCTGTCGGTGGCTACAGCTGGGCCACGGCCAGTGGTGCGAGCGCCTTCGGTTCAGGTGCATGGGCCACCGCCACCAACGCCTCGGCGTTCGGCAACGCGGCATGGGCCAGCGGCAGTGGCGCAACCTCCATCGGCTACAACAGCTGGGCCAATGGTGCCAGCTCAACCGCAGTCGGCCGTGGTGCCTTCGGCTATGGCGACAACAGCGTGGCGCTGGGCTTCCAGGCGCTGGGTAACAGCCTCAACAGCATTGCCATCGGCACCAACACGGTGGCCGGTGGTGAAAGCGCGATCGCGCTCGGGGCCGGTAGCAACGCCAGCGCCAGCAACGCTGTCGCGCTCGGCGCCGGCTCGGTTGCCAACCGCGCCCGCAGCGTGTCGGTCGGCAGCACCGGCAACGAGCGGCAGATCACCAACGTCGCCGCTGGCACCCAGGCCACCGATGCGGTGAATAAGGCGCAGCTGGATGCGGTGGCGAGTACCGCCACCACCACCAGCCGCTTCTTCCAGGCCAGTGGCAGCGGCGGTGACGTGGCCGGTGCGCTGGTGGACGGTGACAACGCGCTGGCCGCCGGTGATGCGGCCAACGCCATCGGCAACGGTGCCACCGCACTCGGCAGTGGTGCCAATGCGCTGGCCAACAACGCGCAGGCGATCGGTTTCAACGCGCTGGCCAGCGCCGCCAACGCCAGCGCCGTCGGTGCCAACGCACAGGCGACCGGTGAGTACGCCACCGCGCAGGGTGCGGAAAGCGAAGCCAGCGGCGAGCAGAGCGCGGCGTTCGGTGCCGCCAGCATCGCCAGTGGTGCCGGCAGTACCGCCAACGGTGTGTTGTCCGAAGCCTCCGGCGAGGAAGCCGTGGCGGTGGGCTACTTCAGCAACGCCAGCGGCAGCGGCGCCACGGCGGTCGGCAGCGAGAGCGTCGCCAGCGGCACCGCGTCGGCAGCGTTCGGCATCGGCGCCGAAGCGACCGGTGGCTACAGCACCGCCATCGGTGGCTACTCCCAGGCATCGGCGTTCAACGCCACCGCCTTCGGCAACTTCGCCAGTGCCACCGGTTCCAACAGCGTGGCGTTGGGCGGCGACTCCGAGGCGTCGGGTGCCTACAGCACCGCCACCGGCCAGGGTAGCCTGGCCACCGGCACCAACAGCGTCGCCGTCGGTGGTTCGCTGTTTGGCGTGCTGGCCACCGAAGCATCGGGCAATTACTCCACCGCCGTCGGTGGTGGCGCCTGGTCCGGTGGCATCAACAGCACCGCACTGGGCAACGCCGCTGAATCGCGCGCGGCCAACAGCGTGGCGCTGGGCGCCGATTCGATCGCGGACCGCGACAACACCGTGTCGGTGGGCGGTGGTGGCAATACCCGCCAGATCACCAACGTGGCCGCTGGCACGCAGGGCAATGATGCGGTCAACAAGAACCAGCTCGACGCCGTAGCGGCTGCAGCGGACAAGACCAGCAGGCAGTTCCAGGCCAGTGGCAGCGCCGATGGTGAAACCGGCGCCTTGGTCGAGGGCGACAACGCGCTGGCGGGCGGTGATGCGGCCAACGCCATCGGCAACGGTGCCACCGCACTCGGCAGCGGCGCCAATGCACTGGCGGCCAACGCCACGGCGGTCGGCGTCGATGCGCTGGCCACCGGCAACAACGCCGCAGCACTGGGCAGTACCGCACAGGCCACCGGCGAAGACAGCCTTGCGCTCGGTACCGGCGCCAGCGCCAGCGAGCTCGGCGCCAGCGCGGTAGGGGCGCGTGCGCAGGCCAGTGGTGCGTACAGCACCGCGACCGGCACCGAATCCAACGCCAGTGGCACGCAGGCACTGGCCAGTGGCTTCCGCAGTGCCGCCTCTGCCGATGGCACCACCGCCGTCGGTGGCTATGCCGAAGCGAGCGGACGCCTCGGCACCGCGTTGGGCTACGGCTCGGCCGCCAGCGGGGCCAACACCACGGCAGTGGGCTTCGGCGCCGCCGCGGCCGGTAGCGGTGCCGTTGCGGTCGGCCAGTCCAGCGAAGCCAGTGGCGCTGAGAGCGTGGCCATCGGTGGCAGCACCTTCTTCGGCCTGATCCCGTCGCGCGCCAGCGGCACCGGTGCAGCGGCATTCGGTGCGGGTGCCTGGGCGACCGAAGATTACGCCACCGCGATCGGCTGGAATTCGTGGGCGGATGCCGCAGATGGCACGGCACTGGGCGCCAGTGCCACGGCCAGTGGGTTGAACAGCGTGGCGCTGGGCGCCGGCTCCAAGGCCGAGCGCGACAATACCGTGGCCGTGGGCACCGCGGGCGGTGAGCGCCAGGTGACGCATGTGGCAGCCGGCACCGAGGCCACCGACGCGGTGAACAAAGGCCAGCTGGACGCGGTTGCCAGCGTTGCCGACAGGACTGGCCGGCAGTTCCAGGCCAGCGGCAACGCCGATGGCGAAGCCGGTGCCCTGGTCGACGGTGACAACGCACTGGCCGCCGGCAACGCGGCCAACGCCGTCGGCAACGGCGCCACCGCGCTGGGCAGCGGAGCCAACGCCATGGCCGTCAACGCCACCGCCGTCGGCGTCGATGCCCTGGCCACCGGCAACAACGCGGCGGCACTGGGCAGCAACGCGCAGGCCAGTGGTGTCGACAGTGTGGCCGTGGGCAGCGGCGCCAGCGCCAGCGAACTCGGTTCCAGCGCCAGTGGTGCTGGCGCCCAAGCCAAGGGCGCCTACAGCACTGCCAGCGGTGCGCAGGCCACGGCCAGTGGCACGCAGTCGCAGGCCAGTGGTTTCCGCGCCACTGCCTCGGCCGATGGCGCTTCCGCGCTGGGCAGCTATGCCGAAGCCAGTGGCCGGCTTGGTACGGCGGTCGGCTACGGCAGCAAGGCCACCGGTGCGAATGCCACCGCAGTGGGTGTCAGCGCCAATGCGTCGGCGGCCGGCAGCATCGCACTGGGTGCCGGTTCGGTGGCTGATCGTGCCAATACCGTGTCAGTGGGCAGCAGCACCAGTGATCGTCAGATCACCCGTGTCGCCGCTGGTACCGAGCGCACCGATGCAGTCAATCGTGGCCAGCTCGATGCGGTCGCGGCGACCGCCGATGGCACCGCACGCTACGTCAAGGCCACTGGTGCGGGTACCGCCAGTGCCAGCGGCAGCGATGCCGCTGCGGTCGGTTCGGCCGCCAGTGCCAGTGGTGCACGCAGCAATGCGCTGGGTGCCAACGCGATGGCCATTGGCAATGGTGCGCTTGCACTGGGCAACAGCGCCGGCGCGTCCGGTGCGAACTCGGTGGCTCTGGGTGCGGGCTCGCGTGCGCTCGATGCCAACGTGGTGTCGGTCGGCGGTGGCAATGGCACCGATGGCCCGGCCACGCGGCGGATCGTCAATGTGGCCGACGGCCGCATCGCTGCCGGCAGCAGCGATGCGGTCACCGGTTCGCAGCTCAACGTCACCAACCAGCGCGTGGGCGCAGTGGAAACCCGCGTGGGTGATTTCGATTCGCGCATCGCGACGGTCGAGACCACGGCGGCCAGCGCAGTCGGCTATGACGACGCCAGCCGTGATCGCCTGACCCTGTCCGGCTTCCAGGGCACCACCATCGACAACGTCGGTGCCGGCAGCATCGCCGCCGGCAGTCGCCAGGCGATCAATGGCGGGCAGTTGTTCCAGTCGCTCAGTGATGCCGCCAGCTTCCTCGGCGGTGGCGCCAGCGTCGGCATGCAGGGTGTGTTCGTGGCGCCGAACTATGTGATCCAGGGCGCGACGTACAGCAACGTCGGCGATGCGCTCGGTGCGCTGGACCGCAAGGTCAGTGAGATTGACCGTCGTACTGCCGGTGGCACGCGTGCAGGTGCTTCCAGCCTGCGCGCAATGAGTGCGTCGCTGGATGAGAGCCCGCTGGCCAGCATGGCCGACGCACCGGCCACCGCCGATGCGGCACCGGCCAGCACCGCACGCGTGCAGGGCGCGCCGACTGCCGCCGCCGCCGGTGCCGGTGCCGGGATTCCGGTTGGCACCCCGGCCACCGGCTTCAATGCCGTCGCCATGGGTGAAGGCGCAGTGGCCAGTGGCGCCTCGTCCACCGCCATCGGCCAGGGCGCCAGTGCCACTGCTGCCAACGCGGTGGCTTTGGGCCAGGGCTCGGTTGCCGATCGTGCCAATACGGTGTCGGTGGGCAGCGAAGGCAACGAACGCCAGGTCACCAACGTCGCCGCCGGCACCACCGCCACCGACGCTGTCAACAAGGGCCAGCTGGATCGTGGCATGGCCACCGCCAACAGCTACACCGACAGCCGCGTGCAGGCCGTCGCCGATAGCTTCGATGTGTTCAAGGGCGAGATCGACGGGCGCCTGCGCCACATGGATCGTCGCATCGACCGCCAGGGCGCGATGAGTGCGGCGATGCTCAACATGGCCACCAGTGCCGCCGGCATCCGCACCCAGAACCGGGTCGGCGTCGGCATCGGTTTCCAGGGCGGCGAGTCGGCGTTGTCGCTGGGCTACCAGCGTGCGATCAGCGATCGCGCCACGGTCACCTTCGGCGGCGCCTTCAGCAGTGACGACAGCTCGGTCGGCGTTGGTGCCGGCTTCGGCTGGTAAGCCAAACCACTGCGCCGGCGGCCACCCACGCCGGCGCATCACCTGCAACGAGGGCCTGGGGGGAGGTCACGGCAATCCCGGCTGGGCCGGCCGGGAGTCGTCAAGGAATGATGGCCGCAGTGTTGGTTCGATCCATGACCCAGAAGAGGAATTTCGACGTGATCAAGAAGCAGAACCTTCGCATCAATGTGCTTGCCGCCGCCGTGCTGTCGATTGCCGCGGTGGGTGCCGTCCACGCCGCCGGGTTGCCGACCCGTGAACCGGTGCGCCAGGCCAGCACCGCCGAGCCGGGCGCCGAGCGCATCATCGTCAAGTATCGTGCCGGCACCGCTGCGGCGGGCGACCGTTCGGCCAAGCTGTCCACCGTGCAGTCCGCGCTGACCCGCGCCAGCCTGTCCGGTGGCACCGCCCGCGCCAGCACGCTGGGCCCGCAGGTCGTGCGCAGGCTCGGCGTCGGTGCCGACCTGATCCGCCTGCAGGGGCGCCTGGCGCCTGCGGAACTGCAGCGCGTGCTGAAGGAACTGAAGGCCGACCCGGCCGTGCAGTACGCCGAAGCCGACGTGAAGCTGCGCCGCACCGAGCTGCGCGCCGGTGACGTGCAGCCGGCGCTGGCGCCGAACGACCCGTACTACCAGCAGTACCAGTGGCACCTGCACAACGCCACCGGTGGCATCAACGCACCGTCGGCGTGGGATGTATCGCAGGGCGAGGGCGTGGTGGTAGCCGTGCTCGACACCGGCATCCTGCCGCAGCACCCGGACCTGGTCGGCAACCTGCTGGAAGGCTACGACTTCATCAGCGATGCCGAGACGTCGCGCCGTGCCACCAACGATCGCGTGCCGGGCGCGCAGGACTATGGCGACTGGGTCGAGAACGACAACGAGTGCTACACCGGCTCCGTCGCGGAGGACAGCTCCTGGCACGGTACCCATGTGGCCGGCACCGTGGCCGAGCAGACCAACAACGGCGTCGGCATGGCCGGTGTCGCGCACAAGGCCAAGGTGCTGCCGGTCCGCGTGCTCGGCAAGTGCGGTGGCTACCTTTCCGATATCGCCGACGCCATCACCTGGGCCTCCGGCGGCACCGTGGCGGGCGTGCCCGCCAATGCCAACCCGGCCGAGATCATCAACATGAGCCTGGGTGGAAGCGGCAGCTGTGACGGAACCTACCAGGATGCGATCAACGGCGCGATCTCGCGTGGCACCACCGTGGTCGTGGCGGCCGGCAACGAGACCGACAACGCATCCAAGTACCGTCCGGCCAGTTGCGACGGCGTGGTGACCGTCGGCGCCACCCGCATCACCGGCGGCATCACCTACTACTCCAACTACGGCACCCGCGTGGACCTGTCCGGCCCCGGCGGCGGTGGCAGCGTGGACGGCAACCCGGGTGGCTACGTCTGGCAGTCCGGTTCCGATGCGGCCACCACCCCGCAGTCGGGCAGCTACAGCTACATGGGCATGGGCGGCACGTCGATGGCCTCGCCGCACGTGGCTGCCGTTGCTGCACTGGTGCAGAGCGCGCTGATCGCCAAGGGCAAGGATCCGCTGGCCCCCGCCGCGATGCGCACGCTGCTGAAGGAAACCGCGCGCCCGTTCCCGGTCAGCATTCCGGCCGCCACCCCGATCGGCACCGGCATCGTCGATGCCAAGGCGGCGCTGGCCAAGGCACTGGAAGAGCCGTGCACCGAGAACTGCGGGCCGGTGGCGACGCCGCTGACCAACAAGGCCGCGGTGGGGGGACTGAACGGTACGGCTGGCAGCAGCCGCCTGTACAGCTTCGAGGCAGCCGCTGGCAAGCAGTTCAGCGTGATCACCTACGGTGGCACCGGCAACGTGTCGGTCTACATTGCCCAGGGACGCGAGCCGAGCGCCAGCGACAACGATGGCAAGTCGACCCGTCCCGGCACGTCCGAAACGGTACGGGTGAACAAGCCGGTGGCAGGCACCTACTACATCAAGGTGGTGGGCGAAGCGGCCTACAACGGCGTCAGCATCCTCGCCACGCAGTAAACCTGTCGTGTCGTAGTTGAACGGCCGAGGCCCGTCATCCTGTGTGACGGGCTTCGTCTTTTTACGAAAGCTGGCGGCAGGGCGGCGGAAATCATGGCTTAACTGCTAAAGTCGGTCCGATTGACAGGAGAGTCACGTGAACGCGCTCGCTGCAACCGTTACCGACGATGCCGAAGGCCGCATCCTGGATGCGCTGCTGGCACGCGGCCGGCTCAAGGAAGGAGACCTGGCGCGCGCGCGGCCGCTGCACGCCGAGGCCGGCGGCAGCCTGCTGGGCCTGCTGGTGCGCCTGGGCCTGGTGTCTGAACGCGACCAGGCACAGGCCAGCGCCGAGGTGCTGGGCCTGCCGCTGCTGGAGGGCAAGCAGGTGCCGGAGGCCCCGCCGCAGGCGCTGGCCGAAGGACTACCGCTGTCGCTGCGTTTCCTGAAGCAGTTCCATGTGTGCCCGCTGGAGTTGAATGAACACGGGGTGCGTCTGTGGCTGGCCGATGCCCACGATGCCTATCCGCAGCAGGCCGTACAGTTGGCGCTGGGGGTTCCGGTGACACCGGTGCTGGGCATGCGCGCGGAGATCGATGACCTGGTCGAGCGCTGGTTCGGCCAGGGCCGCAGCGCGATGGGCGCGATCGTGGAAACCGCCGATGGCGAGGGCGGCGCGGTCGACGATATCGAGCACCTGCGCGACCTCGCTTCGGAAGCGCCGGTGATCCGTCTGGTCAACCTGGTGATCCAGCGTGCGGTGGAACTGCGCGCTTCGGATATCCATGTCGAACCGTTCGAGAGCCGGTTGAAAGTCCGCTACCGGGTCGATGGCGTGCTGGTGGAGGGCGAGAGCCCGCCGGCCAATCTCACCGCCGCGGTGATCAGCCGCATCAAGATCATGGCGCGGCTCAACATCGCCGAGCGCCGCCTGCCGCAGGACGGCCGCATCATGCTGCGCGTGCAGGGCAAGGAGCTGGACCTGCGCGTGAGTACCGTGCCCACCGCGCATGGCGAAAGCGTGGTGATGCGCCTGCTGGACCGCGAAACGGTGGTCTTCGATTTCCACCGGCTCGGCTTCACCGACGCCTTCCTGCCGCAGTTCCGCAAGGTGCTGGAACAGCCGCACGGCATCCTGCTGGTGACCGGCCCGACCGGCTCGGGCAAGACCACCACGCTGTACACCGCGCTGAGCCAGCTCAACACCGCCGACGTCAAGATCATCACGGTGGAAGATCCGGTCGAATACCAGATCGAGGGCATCAACCAGATCCAGGCCAAGCCGCAGATCGGCCTGGATTTCGCCAACGCGCTGCGCAGCATCGTCCGCCAGGATCCGGACATCATCATGATCGGTGAAATGCGCGACCTGGAAACCGCGCGCATCGCCATCCAGTCGGCACTGACCGGCCACCTGGTGCTGTCCACCCTGCACACCAACAATGCGGCCGGTGGCATCACCCGCCTGCTCGACATGGGCGTGGAGGATTACCTGCTCACCTCGACCATCAACGGCATCCTGGCCCAGCGCCTGGTGCGCCGGCTGGAGCCCACCCATGCCGAACGCTACGCAGCCTCGCCAGAGGAGATCGAACG
Source organism: Stenotrophomonas sp. YJH_SMC_94-11 (assembly GCF_059370435.1). NCBI lineage: Bacteria > Pseudomonadati > Pseudomonadota > Gammaproteobacteria > Lysobacterales > Lysobacteraceae > Stenotrophomonas > Stenotrophomonas sp. YJH_SMC_94-11. The sequence goes on from NZ_JCAFTR010000006.1 coordinate 94,293, forward strand.
CTTCGAGCTGCGCCGCCTGCAGCCGGAGGGACCGATCCACCTTTACCGCCCGAAGCCCTCGGCGCTGGCGCCGACCGGCTATCTCGGGCGTACCACCATCATGGAATTCCTGGTGATGAACGATGCGCTGCGGCGTGCGGTGATGCGTCGCGATGGCATGGGCGAGATCGAGCGCATCGCCCGCGAAGCCGGCATGCGCACCATGTACGAGGATGGCCTGTCCAAGGCGCTGAGCGGACAGACCACCATCGAGGAAGTGCTGCGCGTGACCGAGGAAAGCTGATGCGCGCAGGACGCCGGGGCTGACATGCCGAACTACCGCTACAAGGCGCTCAATCCGCACGGTGAGGTCTTCGACGGGCAGATGGAAGCGGCCAGCGAGGCCGAGCTGATCGCGCGCCTGCAGGACCAGGGCCACCTGCCGATGGAGACGCAGCTGGCCGACGCCGGCGCGATCGGCGGCCGCAGCTGGCGCAACCTGCTGCAGCAGCGCCCCCTGCAGGGCGCCGCCCTGCTGCAGTTCACCCAGCAGCTGGCGACCCTGCTCGGTGCCGGCCAGCCGCTGGACCGCGCGCTGTCGATCCTGCTGGGGTTGCCCGAGGACGAACGATCGCGCCGCGCGATCACCGACATCCGCGACGTGGTGCGCGGCGGTGCACCGCTGTCCACCGCGCTGGAACGCCAGCATGGGCTGTTCTCGCGCCTTTACGTGAACATGGTGCGCGCCGGCGAAGCCGGCGGCAGCCTGCATGAAACCCTGCAACGCCTGGCCGACTACCTGGAGCGCAGCCGCGCGCTGCAGGGCAAGGTCATCAACGCGCTGGTCTACCCGGCGATCCTGCTGGTGGTGGTGGGCGGTGCGCTGCTGTTCCTGCTTGGCTACGTGGTGCCGCAGTTCGCGCAGATGTACGAGAGCCTGGACGTGGCGCTGCCGTGGTTCACCAATGCGGTCCTGCAGCTGGGCCTGTTCGTGCGCGACTGGTGGGTGCTGCTGCTGGTGGTGCCGGCGCTGCTGGCGCTGTTCTTCGAGCGCAAGGCGCGGCAACCGGCGTTCCGGCTGGCGCTGGATGGCTGGTTGCTGCAACGCCGTGGCATCGGCCGTCTCGTCGGTGAACTGGAGACCGCGCGCCTGGCGCGCACGCTGGGCACCTTGCTGCGCAACGGCGTGCCCCTGCTGGGCGCACTGGGCATCGCGCGCAACGTACTGGGCAACCGCGCGCTGGCCGCCGATGTGGAAGCGGCCGCCGATGAAGTGAAAAATGGTGCCGGCCTGTCGCTGGCACTGTCGCGCGGCAAGCGCTTCCCGCGCCTGGCCCTGCAGATGATCCAGGTCGGCGAGGAATCCGGCGCCCTCGATACCATGCTGCTGAAGGCCGCCGACACCTTCGAACAGGATAGTGCCCGGCGCATCGACCGCCTGCTGGCGGCGATGGTGCCGGCGATCACCCTGGTGCTGGCCTCGGTGGTGGGCGCGGTGATCGTGGCCGTGCTGGTGCCGCTGTACGACCTGACCAATGCCATCGGTTGACGATGGCACTCCCTGCAACCCCGACACTCCGCAACTGAAAGGACCGTCCATGATTGCCCGTCGCCGACCGATCCGCCTTTCCTTCACCGCCGCGCGCAACCAGTCGGGCATGAGCCTGCTGGAAATCATCATCGTCATCGTGCTGATCGGCGCGGTGCTGACCCTGGTCGCCAGCCGCGTACTGGGCGGTGCCGACCGTGGCAAGGCCAACATCGCCAAGGCGCAGGTGCAGACCGTGGCGTCCAAGATCGACAACTACCAGATCGACACCGGCAAGCTGCCCGGCTCGCTCAATGACCTGGTGACCGCACCGGCCGGTGTTGGCGGCTGGCTCGGCCCGTACGCCAAGCCGGCCGACCTGAACGACCCGTGGGGCCACGCCCTGGAATACCGCGCACCGGGCGAAGGCCAGCCGTATGAGCTGGTCAGCCTGGGCAAGGATGGCAAGGCCGGCGGTAGCAGCGTCGACGCTGACATCCGCTACCAGCCGTAACCGCGCATGACGTATTTCCTGCCGCGCCGGTTGCCCCACCCGCGCCTGCACGGCAGGCGCGCGGCGGGACTGTCGCTGCTGGAAATGCTGCTGGTGATCGCACTGATCGCTGCGATCGGCCTGATCACCGCCGCTGGCCTGTCGCGCGGTTTCGCCGGCATGCAGCTGCGCAGCGCCGGCAAGGACATCGCCAACCAGCTGCGCATGGTGCGCGCGCAGGCAATCGCCCGCGGCGAACCGCAGCGCTTCGTCATCGAGCCGGCGCGGCGGCGCTGGGAGGGCGCCAACCAGCGCCACGGTGAGGTGCCCGCACAGCTGCAGGTGCAGTTCGAAGGCGCCGCGCAGCTGGCCACCGCGCCGGGGCAGGGCGTGATCGAATTTCATCCCGATGGTGGCTCCAGCGGCGGCCGCATCCGGTTGCAGCGCGACGGCGCCGAATGGCGCGTCGACGTCGGCTGGCTCACCGGTGAGGTCCGCTCCGGCCCCTGGCGGGCGCAATGAAGCGGCGCGCGCGTGGCTTCACCCTGCTGGAAGTGATCATCGCCTTCGCCCTGCTGGGCCTGGCGTTGACCCTGCTGCTGGGCAGCCTGTCCGGCGGCGCAAAACAGGTGCGCGATGCCGAGCTGCGCACGCGCGCGGTGCTGCATGCACAGTCGTTGCTGGCCGAGGCCGGCGTCGACGCACCGCTGCAGGTGGGCAGCCAGCAGGGTGACTGGGAACAGGGGCGCTATCACTGGGAACTGCAGGTTCAGCCGTGGGTGGAACCACGCGCTGGCAATGTCGTGCAGGCCACGTCACCGGGGACCCCATGGCTGGCAGAGCTGCAATTGCAGGTGCGTTGGGGTGACAGCGAGCGCGAGCAGCTGCGCTGGCGCAGCCTGCGCCTGTTGCCGCCCGATCTGGAGAATGCCCGGTGAGGCGCCGCGCCGCAGGTTTCACCCTGGTCGAAGTGATGCTGGCCACCGTGCTGCTGGCCGGCGGCCTGGCGTTGGCCTTTGCCAGCGTGCGCTCGGCGATGGCGGTCAGCCAGCGTGGCGAGCAGATCGCCGCCGAGAGCGAACGCATGCGCGCGGTCGAGTCCTTGCTTCGCAGGCAGCTGGCGGGCGCGTTGCGCACCCCGCTGGAGGTTCCGGACCCCACCCGCGAACCGATCTTCTTCCAAGGGGAGGAGCAACGCATGTTGTTCGCCGCCGACCTGCCCGGATACCTCGGCCGTGGCGGCCCCTACCTGCACGCGCTGCAGGTCGACGGACGCGATGGCCAACAGCGCCTGCTGCTGGAGCTGGTGCTGCTGCAGGAAGGCGAGCGCATCGCCGAGAATCCGCCGCGCCTGCCCGAGGTGCTGGTGGAGAACCTGAAGTCGGTGCAGCTGCGCTATCGGGGTATCGATGCCAGCACTGGGCAGGTGACCGACTGGATGCCGCGCTGGGACGACACCCGCCGCCTGCCGATGCTGGTGGAGATCCAGATCGTGCCGGCCCGTGGAGCGCCGTGGCCACCGCTGGTGGTGGCGCTGCGCGCAGGTGGCAGCGGAGGCGCGCGATGAGGCGTCAGGTTGGGGCGGCATTGGTGCTGGTGCTGTGGCTGATCGCGTTGATGACCGCGCTGGTCGGCGCATTCGCGCTGAGCGCACGGGTCGAACACCTGCAGCAGCGCGTGCTGGATGACGATGCACGCGGGCAGGAACGTGCGCGTGCCGGCCTCGAATATGCCCTGCTGCGCCTGTCGGCCGATCCGCAGCGCGCGCCCTGGCGTGCCGATGGCCGGACCTATCGCTGGCAGTTCGACGACGCCAGCATCGAGATCAAGGTGCTGGACGAGAACGGCAAGATCAACCTGAACCTGGCCGATGCCGCGCTGCTGGCCGCCTTCCTCAAGGCGCTGGGTGAAGACGATGCCCAGGCCCGGCAGCTGGCCGCGGCCATCATCGACTGGCGTGACGAGGACAGCCTGCTGCAGCCGGGCGGTGGTGCTGAAGCGCAGGACTACGCCGCAGCCGGGTTGCCCTATGGCCCACGCAACAAGCGCTTCGAGACCCTGGGCGAGCTGCAGCGCGTGCTGGGCATGCGCGGCACGCTGTACCGGGCGATGTTGCCGCACCTGACCCTGTACAGCCGCCAGGCCCGGCCGGATCCGCAGTTCGCCAGTGCGCCGGTGCTGACCGCGCTGGGGCTGGATGCGGACAGGGTGATGGCGCAGCGCGCACAGCAGGAGCGTGATGCAGATTCCGCTGGTGGTACGACAACGCTTGCCAGCAGCAGCGGCACCTATAGTATCGAGTCCGCTGCCATCGACAGCAGTGGACGCAGGTCGGTGTTGCAGGCAGTGGTACGCAGTGGCTCGGGCGGGGTTCCCGGGCGGACCTACACAGTGCTTCGCTGGGAGCAGGGAATGACAGCAAGATGACGGCGTGGCAGGACAGTCTGCGGCAAGTGCAGGGCCGGATCGGCCCGGGTGCTGGCCGCTTCCTGCGCTGGTGGCGGCAGTCGCTGCTGGCCTGGGTACCGGTGCGCTGGCAATGGGCGTTGGGCTGGGGCCAGGCCCGCCTGTTGCTGCAGCCTGAGAGCGACCAGCTGCAGGTCTGGCGTGAGGCCGGTGAACGCCGCGAAGTGGTGGCGCGCCTGCCGTGGCCGCTGTCGCCGGTGGAACTGGACCGGGTACTCGAGCCGCGCCTGCGCAGCCTGCCCCGGGTGTGGCTGCTGCCCGCGGCGGATGTGCTGCGGCGCACGCTGCGCCTGCCCGCCGCGGCGGCCGACCGCCGGCGTGCCGTGGTCGGCTTCGAAATCGACCGGCAGACCCCGTTCGAAGCGTCCCAGGTCAGCTATGACGTGCGTGAACTCGGCGCGGGCGGCGAAGGGCAGTTGCAGGTCGAACTGGTGGCGTGGCCACTGCGGCAGCTGGAAGCATGGCGCGCGCGGGTGAGCCAATGGGCCGATGCGCTGGCCGGCGTCGATGCCATCGATGCGCAGGGCAACGTGTTGCAGGTGAACCTGCTGCCGCCCGCGCAGCGCCAATTGCGGCCAGACCCGATGCGGCGCTGGAACCTGCTGCTGGCAGCGGCATCCATCGTGATGCTGGTACTGGCCGCGGTGCAGTTGCTGGACAACCGCCAGGCCGCCGCCGACGAACTGCGTGCGCAGGTCGAGCGCAGCGCGCGCAGCGCGCGTGGCGTGGCCAGCGAACGCGCGCAGCTGCAGGCGCTGATCGATGGTGCTGCATTCCTTGAGAAGCAGCGCAGCCAGCGCGCCGGTACGGTGGAGATCTGGAACGAACTGACCCGGCGCCTGCCGGAAGGCACCTATCTGGAAAAGCTGGCGATCGAGAACAACAACCTGCAGCTGATCGGCCTGAGCCGCGAAGCATCGCAGCTGGTGCAGCTGCTGCAGGACGCACCGCAGTGGCGCAAGGTCAACTTGACCGGGGTGCTGCAGGCCGATGGCGCAGCCAGTGGCCGCGACCGCTTCACCATGACCGCCGAACTGCAGCCGTTGCCGGCCGCAGCACCGACCCCGGAGGCGGCCGATGCCGATGCCAAGCGCACGCCGTGATCGCTGGTTGGCGCTGGCACTGCTGCTGGCAGTGCTGGGCCTGGCTTATCTGCTGCTGGTGCACCCCTGGTTCACCCAGCCGCTGCGTGCGATCGATGCCGATGTCGCCGCCCTGCGCGAACGCGAGTCGCGCGTGCAGGCGCAGCTGCAGCAGCAGCCACAGATCGAACAGCGCCTGCGTGCAACCCGCGAGGCCCTGCAGCAGCGGCCAGGCTTCCTGCGCGAAGCCACTGCCGAAGCTGCCGCCGCTGCATTGGGCGCCCGGCTGCAGGATGCGGTGGCGATGGCCAGCCCGGGCAACCGCAGCTGCACCATCAGCAACCGCACGCCGCTGACCGACAACCGGCGCGATGCCGAGTTCGTGCGCGTCGCCATGCAGGTGCGCCTGCGCTGCGGCGTGGCTGAACTGGCCACCGTGCTGCACAGCCTCGAAACCGGCAGCCCCCGCCTGTTCGTCGACAACCTCAACCTGATCGCGCAGCGCTTCCAGCAATCGCCGAACGAATCCGGGCTGGGCCTGGATGTGTCCTTCGAGCTGGCCGGCTATCTGCTGCCAGGCGCCGCCGCCGCCGATGGCACGGTACCGGCACCCGCTGCGGCACCGGCACCGTCCACGTCGCCGGCCGAGGCCACGCCTGCGCCCCAGCCGGCGCCCCCGTCCGAAGGGCCGGAGGTGGCCGATGAAGCTTGAGCAGATCAGCCTGCGTACCGGCTTCCTGCTGGCACTGGCCGGCTGGGCGGCGGCGGTCTGGCTGTCAACCGTCTTCGGGCTGGGCAGCCAGCTGCCGGGCGCCGACGGTGATGCCGACGCCGCGCCATCGCTGCCATCGTTGCCGCCGCTGGCGGCCGAGCGCATGGCCAGCGCCGACAGCTACAGCGCGATCGGTGAGCGCCCGCTGTTCGCCGAAGACCGCAGACCGCGGCCCTATCTGCTGGGCGGCAGCGAACCGGCGGCCAGTGCCGCGTTGCGCCTGACCGGCGTGCTGCTGACCGGCGATTTCGGCATGGCCACGTTCACCACCGAACAGAACCGCTCGCTGCGCCTGCGCCTGAACGGCGAAGCCGTGGATGGCTGGCAGCTGGTGGCGCTGCAGCCGCGCCAGGCCACGGTGATCGGCCCCGGTGGCAACCAGGTCCTGGAACTGGCGGTGTTCAACGGCCAGGGCGGCGAGCCGCCGACGGTGCTGCGCGGTGCCAACGGTGTACCGCCTGCAGGCGCGATCGTTGTGCCGCCTTCGGCGGGTGCTCCGCCGGCGCCGCCCCCGGCCGCGGCAACCCCATCGACGCCGCCCGCCGGCAATGCCCCCACGCCTGCGGCGTCAGCTGCAAAAACACCACCGGCCAACAACAATGGTCCCAGCGAAGCGCAGATGCAGGCCATCCGCGAACGCATCCAGGCCCGTCGCCGCCAGCTGCAGCAACAGCAGCAACAACCGTCGCCGCCCCCGGGCGATGGCACCAACCGATAGAGTGAATGCATGAACCTGCGTTTTCTTCCCTGGTCCTTTGCCCTCGCGCTGCTGGTCGGCTGCAGTACGGTGTCCGCGCCGCACGTGCAGCGCAACGGCAACCTGTCGCCCAGCGCCGATGCCGGCCAAGCGGCCGACGTCGCCGCTGATGCCGCCCGCGAGAGCCAGGGCGCACCGCAGGCGGTGATCCGCCGCGGCACCGGCACCATGATCAACCGTGAGGCCGCGCGCGCACCGGCACCGGCGCTGCATGGCGCCAGCACCGGCGAGGCCACCTTCAACTTCGAAGGCGAATCGCTGCATGCGGTAGTCAAGGCCATCCTTGGTGACATGCTTGGCCAGAACTACGTGATCGCACCGGGCGTGCAGGGCACGGTCACCCTGGCCACGCCCAAGCCGGTCTCGCCGGCGCAGGCGCTGAACCTGCTGGAGATGGTGCTGGGCTGGAACAACGCGCGCATGGTCTACAGCGGCGGCCGCTACAACATCGTCGCCGCCGACCAGGCGCTGGCCGGCACGGTCGCGCCGAGCACCGCGCCGGCGGCCAGCGCACGCGGCTTCGAGGTCCGCGTGGTCCCCCTGCAGTTCATCTCCGCCACCGAGATGAAGAAGGTGCTGGAGCCGTACGCGCGCCCCAACGCCATCGTCAACGTGGACAGCGGCCGCAACGTGATCACCCTCGGTGGTACGCGCGCAGAACTGGAAAATTACCTGCGCACCGTCGAGATCTTCGACGTCGACTGGTTGTCGGGCATGTCGGTGGGCGTGTTCCCGATCCAGTCGGGCAAGGCTGAGCAGGTCGCGGCCGACCTGGAAAAGGTGTTCGGCGAAGAGAGCAAGACGCCCAGTGCCGGCATGTTCCGTTTCCTGCCGCTGGAGAACGCCAACGCCGTGCTGGTGATCACGCCGCAGGTACGCTACCTGGACCAGATCCAGCAGTGGCTGGATCGCATCGACACCGCAGGTGGCAGCGCCCGCCTGTTCTCCTACGAGCTGCGCTACATCAAGGCACGCGACCTGGCCGAACGCCTCAGCGAGGCCTTCGCCAGCAGTGGCAACCGCGGCGGCTCCGGCCCGGCCTCACTGGCGCCGGGCGCCATCCCGTCGCAGCTGGGCGGTGACGGCGATCGTGGCATGGACAACAACAGCAGCACCCTCGGCTCGACGCTGGGCGGGAGCAGTGGCAGTGGCAGCAGCAACGGCAGCCTGAACCTGCCGCAGCGCCAGCCCGGCAACGTCAGTGTCAGCCTGGAAGTGGAGGGCGACCGCGTCGGCGTGTCGGCGGTGGAGGAGACCAACACCCTGCTGGTTCGCTCGACGCCGCAGGCCTGGCGCTCGATCCGCGAGGTGATCGAAAAGCTGGACGTGATGCCGCTGCAGGTGCACATCGAGGCACAGGTGGCCGAAGTCGCGCTGACCGGTGACCTGAAGTATGGCGTGAACTGGTTCTTCGACAACGCCGTGGCTGGTCGCGCGCTGACCGGCGCACTGGCAGGCCTGACCCTGCCGCCGGCAGCGGGCGGTTCGTGGAATACCTTCGCCGGCGGTGTCACCGGCAACGACGGCGTGGGCTGGGCGTTCACCGGCCACAACGCGGCCGCCGTGGTCAGCGCGCTGGACAAGGTCACCGACCTGCGCCTGCTGCAGACACCGTCGGTGTTCGTGCGCAACAACGCCGAGGCCACGCTCAACGTTGGCGACAAGGTGCCGATCAACACCACCACGGTGAACACCGGCGTGGGCACCAGCACCTACAGCTCGGTGCAGTACATCGACACGGGCGTGATCCTCAAGGTACGCCCGCGCGTGACCCGCGATGGCACTGTGTTCCTGGATATCGTGCAGGAGGTCAGCAGCGCCTCCGACGTGCCGGACGCCTGCAACCCGAACGAGCGCAACTGCAACCCGCGCATCTCGACCAAGAAGCTGTCCACCGAAGCGGCGGTACAGAGCGGCGACACCATCATGCTGGCGGGCCTGATCACCGACTCGGCCACCGATGGCAGCAGCGGCATTCCGGGCCTGAGCAGGATCCCGGTGGTCGGTGCGTTGTTCGGGCAGAAGACCCGCACCAGCCGTCGTTCGGAAGTGATCGTGCTGCTGACCCCGACCATCGTCCGCAACAGCCAGGAATCGCGCAACCTGACCGATGAGTACAGCAAGCGCTTCCGCGCGATGGAGCCGCTGAACCAGCCGCGCGCAAAGAAGTAAGGGGTTTGCGGCCGGGCTGCGCCCGGCACCCGCAGAGGCCGGAGCCAGAGCCAGAGCCGGAGCAACGGCAACAGCGGGTTTACTGAGGGGTGGCGGGGCGGTGTGGGTTGGCAGGACACGCCGTAAACCCGTCCCTGGGGGCTCGATGGCGCCATCCATGGCGCCAACGGTCCTGCCAACCCACACCGCCCCACCGTCTGACAGATCCCCGCGGCTGTTGGTAGGTGTCGACCTTGGTCGACACGATCCACGCCATGCGTGGATGACTCTCCATCGAAATCGAATATTTCGAAATCTGTGAGATCTGAGCCGAGCATGGCTCGGCTCTACAGAAGAGCAGGCAGATCGCGGAAAACTGTCGCAGGCGGGGTGGGTCCGGTTGCGGGGGCGTGAGCCGCATGGATGCGGCGACCGAGCTTACATGGACGTACTTGCAGCGTCCCCCGCAACCGGACCCACCCCGCCATCCCACGGATAGCCGGCTTCTGCTGTTGCTTCGGCTTCGGCTCTGGCCTGAGGCGGGTGCCGGGTGCAACCCGGCCGATACCCTCCCGGTGCTACGCTGTGGCCACCGACAACCACGGAGGCGGGATGGGGGCGATCGTGTTGTTGCCGCTGTGCGTGGACGATGCCGCGCTCGACCGCTGCCTGGCCGCACTGGATGCCGGCACCGCGCCGGGCACCGCGGTCTGGCTGGCCGATGATGCGCAGGCAGGGCCGCGTGCGCAGGCCGTGGTCGAGCACTGGTTGGCGCATACGCCGCTGCAGGCCGAGTACACCCGGCGCGCGCGCCCACTGGGCGAGGTTGCCCATCTGGACGAGATGCTGCGCGCCTGCGATGGCCTGGACGTGGCCGTGCTGGCGCCGGACAGCGTGCCGTCGCCCGGTTGGTTGCAGCAGTTGCAGGATGCCTTCGCCCGCGATGCCGCCATCGCCACCGCGACCCCCTGGTGCAATGCCGGCGAGACCGCGGCGTGGCCACGGCTGGGCGAGATCAATCCCGAACCCCATGACCCGGCCTTGCTGGCGCATACCTGCGCCACGTTGCCGACGCTTCACCCGGAGCTGCCATCGGCGGTCACCCACGCGGTGCTGGTACGTGGCAACGCTCGCCGCCGTGCCGGTGGCCTGGACGTGGACAGCTATGCCGGCTGGAATGCCGCGCTGGTCGACCTGAGCCTGCGCATGGCGGGCCTGGGGTGGCGCAACGTGTTGTGCGAGACCGCGTTCGTCGGCCGGGCAGGAGAGGCGGTCAGCCGCGATGGCGATCTGGAGGCCCTGGCCGCGCGCTGGCCGGCCTGGGTGCCGCGGCTGGCCGATTTCCTGATGCACGATCCACTGCACGGTCTGCGTGCCGACCTGCAGCAGCGCATGCGGCAGGCGATAATGCCGAAGGAACAGGGCGACCTGTTTGTCCCGCCCGCGCCGGAGCCTCCCGTTTGAATGCAGCCATTGCCGCCATCGTCGTCACCTACCAGAGTGGCAGCACCATCGATGCCTGCCTGTCGCGCCTGCGCCAGGCGCAGGACATCGCCGAGATCCGGGTGATCGACAATGGTTCGCTGGATGGCACGCTGGACATCGTGCAGCGGCACGCCAGCCATGACCCGCGCGTGCGCTTCGTCGGCAATCCGGACAATCCCGGCTTTGCCGCCGCCAACAACCAGGGCGTGACCGACTCGCACAGCCCCTGGCTGGCCTTCATCAACCCGGACCTGATGATTGAGCCGGACACCCTGACCGAACTGCGCAGCCGTGGTGAGGTGCTGGGCGATTGCCTGCTGGGCGTGGAGCAGGTGGACGAGCACGGCCACGCCGATGAAGCGGTGCGCCGTCGCGATCCGGATTTCCTGCTGATGCTGCGCTCGCCGGGCAAGGGTTCGAAGCTGGCGGTTCCGCGCGATCCGCATCAGGCCGTGCAGCCGGTGCCGGCGTTGTCCGGTGCGCTGCTGATGATGCCGCGTACCCTGTTCGAGCGCATCGGTGGCTGGGATGCGGGTTACCGCCTGCATGCCGAGGACCTGGATCTGTGCCGCCGCGCACGCGAGGCCGGCGCGGTGGTGGCGATCGCCAACGACCTGCAGGTTACCCATGTGCGCGGCGTCTCCAGCCGCTCGCGGCCATTCTTCGTGGAATGGCACAAGCACAGGGGGCTGTGGCGTTACTTCCAGAAGTTCGAGGCCAGGCAGCGCTCGCTGCCGGTACGCGTTGCGGTGTGGGCCGCGATCTGGGCGCATGCGGCGATGCTGGTGCCGCGCCTGCTGCGCAGGTCGTTGTAGCGCCGCAGGAGCATCCACGCATGGCGTGGATCTACCAATGCTGTTCCCCGTGAGCCGAGTGTGGCCGCAGGCACCCCGGTTCACCCTGCCGGGCGCATAATCCGCCTCATGCCTATCATCCAGTCCCTGCTCGACACCGACCTGTACAAGTTCACCATGATGCAGGCGGTGCTGCACCAGCACCCCGGCGCCCAGGTGCAGTACCGGTTCAAGTGCCGTACGCCCGGCATTGACCTGGCCCGCTACATCGACCAGATCGACGAAGAAATCGACCACCTGTGCAGCCTGCGCTTCAGCGACGCGGAGCTGGACTACATGCGTGGCCTGCGCTTCGTGAAGCCGGATTTCGCCGATTTCCTCGGCCTGTTCCACCTCGACCGCAAGTACATCCAACTGCGTGCGTCGACGGCCGTGCCCGGCGAGATCGAACTGGACATCACCGGCCCGTGGCTGCACACCATCCTGTTTGAAGTGCCGCTGCTGGCGATCATCAACGAAGTCTGGTTCCGCAACACCACCACGGCCGACTTCGCCGAAGGCGAGCGCCGCCTGCAGGCCAAGGCCGCGCTGCTGCGCGATACCCCCGGCTTCGAACAATGCCGCATCGCCGACTATGGCAGCCGTCGCCGCTACTCGCGTGACTGGCATGCCCGGCTGCTGCCGCTGCTGCGCGACGCGCTCGGCCCGCAGCTGGTCGGCACCAGCAACGTCCACTTCGCGCGCCTGTACGGCATGACCCCGCACGGCACCATGGCCCACGAGTACCTGCAGGCGTTCCAGGCGCTCGGCCCGCGCCTGCGTGATTCGCAGGTGGCGGCACTGGAATCCTGGGCGCGCGAGTACCGCGGCGACCTCGGCATCGCGTTGTCCGATGTGGTCGGCCTGGACGCGTTCCTGCGCGACTTCGACATGTATTTCTGCAAGCTGTTCGACGGTGTGCGCCATGACTCAGGCGATCCGTTCGACTGGGGTGACCGCATGCTGGCGCACTTCCAGCAGCGCCGGGTCGATCCGCGCAGCAAGGTGCTGGTGTTCAGCGATGGGCTCGACATCGCCAAGGTCATGCGCCTGTACGACTACTTCCGCGGTCGCTGCCAGGTCGCGTTCGGTGTCGGCACCCACCTGACCAATGACCTGGGCCCGACACCGCTCAACATCGTCATCAAGATGGTCCGCTGCAACGGCCAGCCGGTGGCCAAGCTCAGCGATTCGCCGGGCAAGAGCATGTGCGACGACCCGGGTTACTTGGCCTACCTGCGCCAGGTCTTCGAGCTGCCGCCGGCGTAAATACGTCGGCTTACAGGTAGTCGACCACCACCAGGTAGGCGCCCTGCAGCGGCTGCTGCTTCGAAGCCTGCACGCTGTAACGCTCGGAGAAGGCGATATCGCCGGCGCGCATCGCGCTGGCCGACACCGACAGCTTCTGGCCCTGGCGCTTGCCATCGCGCAGCGTCGCGGCCTGGCCATCGGCCAGTGCCGTCACTTCCACCGTCGAGCCCTTGGCCGACGGCGGGCAGGCCGCCAGGCTCAGCTCACCCTGGGACAGGTTCGTCGTGCAGCCCGGCTCGGCGATGCGGCCGCTGAAATGGATGCTGCCGCTGCTGGCCTGGGCCAGCGCACTGACGGACATCAGGGCCACACACAGCAGAATGGAATTCCTCATGACACGTTCTCTGGTTCGGTGTGTCCTAGTTAGCGACAGGTTCGATCCGCCTTTAATAGGACAAATCCGAATCTGCTAGGGCCATCACCAAGAAAGAGTGATGCGCATCAAATAAGGCGATTTCCGCTTGAAAAAAGCCTGTTTCCGCGCCTGCCGAACGCGCCTCTCAACGCGTCATCCACGGTCGGCCGCGATCTGGAGGCCCCGTCGTCAAATCTTTCACGCCTCCCTGGCGCAGATTCCGCCTATCACGTCACATTTAGAGCGTCAATGAATTGGCGTTCAGAAAAATAATGAGACTTTCATCACATTTGTGCATATACTTGCGTCACGGATTCAGGGGAAGGTATGTCCGAGTCCGGCCACAGGTGAGACGCAAGGATGGGTCTTGTTAGCCCGGCAGTGCTCCTTGCTTCCTCCTCTACTTCTCATCTCTTCAGTAGGGTTAGGTAAAAGCGAATGCACAAGATCAACCTCATTGCCGCTCTGATGCTGGCCGCCGCTCCGCTGGCCGCCAACGCCGCCGACGGCACCATCACCTTCAATGGCAAGGTGACCGACAAGACCTGCACCATCTCGACCCCGGGCGGCAAGGACTTCGCCGTGACCCTGCCGACCGTGTCGAAGAACACCCTGGCTACCGCCGGTGCCGTTGCGGGCCGTACCCCGTTCGCCATCAACCTGACCAAGTGCAGCGCCGGCAACGTCGCCACCTACTTCGAGCCGGGTTCGACCGTCGACTTCAACAGCGGCCGCCTGGTCAACCAGGCCTCGGCCAACGCTGCCACCAACGTGCAGCTGCAGCTGCTGGGCTCGAACAACCAGTTCCTGCCGATCAAGGCGGCTGGCGCTGGCCTGGCCCAGACCAACTCGCAGTGGGTCACCGTCGGCACCGACGGCTCGGCCGACCTGAACTACTACGCTGAGTACTACGCCACTGCCGCCGCCACCCCGGGCGACGTCACCAGCAGCGTCAAGTACACGATCATCTACAACTGATCGTAGCCGTACCCGCATTGGCCGGCGTACGCGCCGGCCAGTGCTCCGCGGCCCTTGGCCACACCCCTCGAGCGTAGTACTTCCGATGAAAGCACTCTTTCCCCGGGCGCTGCTGCTGGCAGCGTTCACGCTGCCCCTCTGCCAGAACGCACTGGCCGGCGTGGTGGTCAATGGCACGCGGGTGATCTACCCGGCACAGGCACGCGAAGTCACCGTGCAGGTCGACAACGTGGGCGACTCGCCCGCACTGGTCCAGGCCTGGATCGACAGTGGCGACGCCAACCAGACCGCCGATACCAGCGATGCTCCGTTCGTGCTGACGCCGCCGATCGCGCGCGTCGAGCCGGGCCGCAGCCAGGCGCTGCGCCTGATCTTCTCCGGCGCGCAGCTGCCGACCGATCGCGAGACGGTGTTCTGGCTCAATGTGCTGGACGTACCGCCGTCGCCGGACAACGCCGACAGTGGTGACCAGAATTACCTGCAGGTTGCGTTCCGTTCGCGCCTGAAGCTTTTCTACCGGCCGCAGGGCCTGAAGGGCGTCGCCAACGACGCACCGGCAGCGCTGCGCTGGACCCGCAATGGCGACCGCCTGCGGGTGGAAAACCCGAGCCCCTTCCACGTCACTCTGGCCGAAGTGCATGCCGTGACCGGCAGCAGCGAAAAAGCCGTCGAGGACAAGGGCGCGATGGTCGCGCCGAAGCAGAGCCTGGAGTTCGCCGCGCCGGCGGGCACCAACCAGGTGCGCTTCATCACCATCAACGATTACGGCGGCCGGGTCGAGCACACCGTCCGCCTCGACAGCACCGGGAGCTGAACGCGCCGCGCCGGCCATGGGCCTGCGCATCCCGCCACCGCCGCCGTGCGGCGAATTGAAGGAATGTCAGTGTGATCGGAAACAGATTGACATTGTCGATCCATCAGGCGCTTTGCCTGCTGGTTGTTGGCGCGGCCTGCCCAGGATGGGCGCTGGCTGCACCGGCCAATCTCGGCGAACAGGCGCTGATGGCGCAGAGTGGTGCGGCCAACGCGCGTGCACCGGAATCGGCCCAGTTCAATTCGAGCTTCCTGTCCGGCCAGGCCAAGCAGGTCGACCTGGCTGCCTTCAGCAACGGCAACCCGATGGTGGCCGGCAGTTACCGTGTCGATGTCTACGTCAACGGTGCCTGGCAGGGCCGTCGTGACCTGCAGTTCAAGGCCGATGCACAGGGCCGTGTCGACGCCTGCCTGCCGCTGCCGATGCTGGAAGAAATGGGCGTGGACAGCGAGGCCGTGCTGCTGCAGCAGGACCCGACGCTGCCGACCGACACGACCAGCTGCGTGCCGGTGCAGCAGCGCATGGCCAACGCCTATGGTGTCTACGACAGCGGCAACCTGCGCTACGACCTCAGCATCCCGCAGGTGTTCCTGCGCCGTGAGGCACGCGGCTACGTCAACCCGGCGCTGTGGGACCGCGGCATCAATGCCGGTTTCGTCGGCTACAGCTTCAATGCCATCGACAGCAACAGCCGTGTCGAAGGTGGCCAGCGCAACCGCAGTGCCTATCTCGGCCTCAATGCCGGCCTGAACCTGGGTGGCTGGCAGTTCCGCCACGACTCCAACCTGACCTGGTCCGAGGGTGACGGCCGCCATTGGCAGAGCATCGCCACCTACGCACAGCGCGGCATCCCGCAGGTGCGCGGCATGCTCACCATCGGTGAGGCCTACACCACCGGCGAGCTGTTCGACTCGATCGGCTACCGCGGTGCCAGCCTGGCCAGCGACGATCGCATGCTGCCCGATTCGCTGCGCGGTTACGCGCCGGTGGTGCGCGGCATCGCCGAGACCAACGCACGCATCGAAGTGCGCCAGAACCAGCAGCTGATCTACTCCTCCACCGTTTCGCCGGGCAACTTCGTCATCGATGACCTGTACCCGACCGGCTACGGCGGCGACCTGGAAGTGAGCGTGATCGAGGCCGATGGCCGCCGCCGCGAATTCAAGGTGCCGTTCGGCTCGGTGCCGCAGATGCTGCGCGAAGGCGTGTCGCGTTACTCGCTGACCGCCGGCCAGGTGCGCAACAAGCTGCTGGCCGACGAACCCTGGCTGGTGCAGGGCACCTACCAGCGCGGCATCGGCAACCAGCTGACCCTGTACGGCGGCAGCGCGCTGAGCGATGGCTACCTGTCGCTGCTGTACGGTGTCGGCCTGTCCACGCGGGTCGGTGCCTTCGCGGCAGACGTCACCCATGCACGCACCTCGTTCGACCACTACGGCAGCCACACCGGCGCCAGCGTGCGCTTGAGCTACAGCAACATGATCGGCGAGACCGGCACCAACCTGACCCTGGCCGCCTACCGTTACTCGACCGAAGGTTTCTACAGCCTGCAGGACGCGCTGTATGGCCGTGACTCGGACAAGCGCGGCATCGATCCGACCACCCGTGGTCGCCAGCGCAGCCAGTTCCAGGTGACCTTGAACCAGCCGCTGGGCCGTCGTGGCGGTGCGCTGTACGTGACCGGTTCGGTGCGTGACTTCTATGACCGCTCCGGCACCTCCAAGCAGTACCAGGTGGGCTACAACAACGCCTGGCGTTCGGTGAACTACGGCTTCTCGGCGCTGCGCACCGAAGAAGGCGTGCTCGGCCGTTCCGACACCCAGTACCTGCTGTCGATGAGCGTGCCGCTGGGCCGTGGTACCCACCCGGTGTCGTTCAGTGCCGATCTGGGCGTGCGCGACCGCGGTGGCTACGACAACAGCCGCGTCGGCATCACCGGTTCGGCCGGCGTCGACAACAACTTCAGCTACGGCGTGGCCCTGTCCGATTCCCGCGAGGGTGGCACCACGGCGGTCGGCAATGCCGAATACCGCAGCCGCTACTCCGCGTTGAATGCCACCTACAGCCACTCGCGTGATTTCCGCCAGGCCTCCGTCGGTGCCAACGGCAGCGTGGTGGTGCATCCGGGTGGCTTCACGTTCACCCCGCAGCGTGGCGACACCATGGTGCTGGTCGAGGCACCGGGCGCGCGCGATGCGATCGTCAGCAACGCCCCGGGCCTGCGCGTCGATGGCCGCGGCTACGCCGTGGTGCCGTACGTGTCGCCGTACCGCCTCAACACTGTCACCCTCGATCCGCAGGGCATGGCCCACGACGTCGAGCTGGAAAGCACCAGCCAGTCGATCGCACCGTTCGCCGGTGCCATCAGCTACCTGCGCTTCGATACCCGCAAGGGCAACGCGTTGCTGATCCAGGTACGCAACCCGGATGGCCGCAGCATGCCGTTCGGTGCACAGGTCAAGGATGAGCAGGGCCAGCCGGTCGGCATGGTCAGCCAGGGCGGCCGCCTGTACGTACGCAGTGAAAAGAACCAGGGCCGCCTGCTGGTGGAGTGGGGCGCCGGTGCCGACCAGCGCTGCACCATCGATTACCAGGTTCCGGCGGGCGCCGATGCGTCCAAGACCGGCTTCATTCCGCTGGAGGCAGCATGCCGATGATTTCTTCCCGTGGCCGCAAGGCGCTGACGGCCCTTGTACTGCTGGGTGGCGCACTGCTGGCACAGCAGGCCAGCGCGTCGTGCCGCATCCAGTCCAGCTGGTTCACCGCGCAGGACGTGACCATGGACATGGGCCAGATCGTGATCCTGCCCAGCACGCCGGTCGGTGGCGTGATCAAGGAGATCAGCGAACCGATCAACCAGCAGAACAGCGTGGCACGCTGCGACTGGTCCGGTGGCCGTTCCATCGGCGAGTACGTCAACGCCGCGCAGAAGCGTCCGGTAGCCGGCTTCTCGAACGTCTATGAAACCGATGTGGCGGGCGTGGGCATCCGCCTGTACCGCGACTCCGGCGCGATCCAGACCTACTATCCGCACACCATCAACTTCGCCAGCAACAGCACCATCTCGCTGGTCGGAGGCACGTTCCGCATCCAGCTGATCAAGACTGCGGCACAGACAGGCTCGGGCGTGATCGCACCGAATGGTCGCTTCACCACGTATTACTTCGACGGTGATGGCCCCGGCCGACCGGTGCTGACCTCCACCTTCAAGGGCTCGGGCACCACCGTGGTCAGCCCGACCTGCGAAGTGCAGGCCGGCAGCCGCAACATCGCCGTCGACTTCGGCAGCGTGCCCAACACCACCTTCACCGGTGTCGGTTCGCGCGCGGTCGATCGTGATTTCGAGATCCGCCTGAACTGCCAGGGCAGCAATGTTGCCGCCTACCAGAGCAAGATCGGCATCCGTCTCGATGCCGACCAGGACAGCTCGAACATGCCGGGCGTGCTAAAGCTCAGCGCGGCCACCAACAGCGCCACCCGCATCGGCATCCAGATGGTCCAGCGCGTTGGCACCACCGAGCGCGAAGTGCGCTTCGGCCAGACCATCAACGTCGGCACCACCGCGCCGGGGACCAGCGTCATGGCGCTGCCGCTGCGCGCGCGCTATGTGCAGACCCAGGCTGGCACAGTCGGCGCAGGTGTCGCGAACGGCCAGGCCACCTTCACCATCCAGTACGAGTAAGGCCGCCCGGGCGGCTGTCCCCGCTGCGTTCCGCCGCAACGTCGCCCGTCCCACGGGCGGCGTTGACTGCGTCTTGATCTTCCAACGATGAAGATCACTGCCACGACGCACGTACCATCAATCTAATGTGATGGACGTCGCGAATTTGGAGTTTCCTCATGAGGTGACCGTCTCCTGCCTGCGGGCATTGGGCGGGAACGCCGAAAGGATCCAGACGTGGCTACAGCTACTGGCATTCTCCAGCACGGTCCTTCCGGAGCACCCCGGTGAAGGTCCTGTCGGTGTTCGGCACCCGACCGGAAGCGATCAAGATGGGGCCGCTGGTGCGCGCCCTGGCCGAGGCTGCGGACATCGAATCGGTGGTCTGCATCACCGGCCAGCACCGGGCGATGCTCGACCAGGTGATGTCGCTGTTCGAGATCACCGCCGACCATGACCTGGATGTCATGGTGCCCAACCAGACCCTCAATGGCCTGTGTTCCAGGCTGTTCGAGCGGCTTGACGCGCTCTACACGCAGGTCCGCCCGGATCGCGTGCTGGTGCACGGCGATACCACCACGGCGATGACCGCCGGCCTGGCCGCGTTCCACCACCGCATTCCGATCGGCCATGTCGAGGCCGGCCTGCGCACCGGCGACATCAACCGGCCATGGCCGGAGGAGATGAACCGGCGGGTGATCGACGTGGTCGGTCATCAGCTGTATGCACCCACTCCCGGCTCGCGCGCCAACCTGGCCCGTGAGCATCTGGGCGGTCAGATCCTGGTCACCGGCAACACCGTCATCGATGCCCTGCAGCAGACCGTGCAGCGCCTGGATGCCGATCCGGCACTGCGTGCCCAGGCTGACGAACCCTTCCACATGCTCGACCCCGGGCGCCGCCTGCTGCTGGTCACCGGCCATCGCCGCGAGAGCTTCGGCCAGGGCTTCGAGGACATCTGCCGTGCGCTGGCCGAACTGGCCCAGCGGCCGGACCTGCAGGTGCTGTACCCGGTGCACCTCAATCCGAACGTGCAGGCACCGGTCAACGCACACCTGGGCAACCTCGACAACGTGCACCTGGTGCCGCCGCAGGACTACCTGCGCTTCGTGCGCCTGATGCAGCGCGCCGACGTCATCCTCACTGACTCCGGTGGCGTGCAGGAAGAAGCGCCGGCCTTGGCCAAGCCGGTGCTGGTGATGCGCGACGTCACCGAGCGCCCGGAGGCGGTCGAGGCCGGTGTGGTGACGCTGGTCGGGACCACGCCCTCGCGCATCGTCGAGGGGGTCAATGCGGCCCTGGCACAGCCACCGCAGCCGACCCGTTTCGACCCCGATGGCAGTCCCTATGGCGACGGCCGCGCCAGCGCCCGCATCGTCGCCGCCCTGCGTGGCGCCCCGCTTCCCGAATTCTCGCCCGGTCTCCGCAGCGGCGGTGCCGCCCACCACCCTCTCCATGAAGTGACGCCATGAGCCAGACCGGCCGCTGTCCCCTGTTTGTTTCCGCCGCCGCGTTCGTCCTGTCGTGCGCGGTTGGCAGTGCCCACGCCGCCGACAGCGTCGCCGGCCAGTTCGCAGAATGGAGCGGCGACAGCACGGTGAGCCGGCAGATGACCCTGCGCGAACTCGGCTTCCGCCAACCGCTGGTACTCAGTGGGCAGGCGAGCCAGCGCGAGGTCTACCTGCCGGTGCCGGCCGGTGTTGCCACCCGCGATGCGCAGCTGCAGCTCGATGGGCGCTATGTGCGTGGCCACGCCGGGCGCACTTCAGGCCTGTGGTCGGTGGATGGCGATCCGGTCGCCGCGCGTTCGATCACCGATGCCCAGGGCGATGCCAGCCAGCTGCTGGCCATCGATGGCGAACCCCGCCAGAACGGCTTCGTGCGGGTCGGTGTCGGCTGGTGGTCGATCGTGTCCGACTATCAATGTGCCGACCAGAGCGCGCCGGCCAATGTGCTGCGGTTGTCGCCGGATTCGCGCTTCAGCTACCGCTTCGATGGGCGTGCCGTGGATACCGTCGCCAAGGCCTGGGGCGCGCTGCCACCGCGGGTGCGCCTGCTGGTGGAGGGCAAGGCGCTGCAGGCGCCAACCTATGATGCCGCCTGGCGCATTGGTACCGCGTTGCAGGCCGGCGGCAAGCAGGTGCAGGTGGTGGCGCTGCCCAAGGTCGGCGACAGCGTCGACCTGGCCGGCATCAGCGTCCCGGCCAGCCTGCAGGGCGTGCCGGCCTATGCAGCGCTGGCTACGGGCGAACGCGTGCACGCGATCAAGGATCTGGCCGAAGTGGGGGCGCTGCTGTCGTTGCGTGACAGCGGGCCGCTTGCCGCCGATGTGATGATCGGCAGCGAGGCATTGCGCGCCGGCGTACGCGCAGCGCTGGACGCGCTGGCCGCACAGGTCGGCGCGGCGGGCACCGATGCGGGCGCAGCGTTTGCTGCGTGGCGCGGTACTGACATGAGCGGCCTGGAGAAGCCCGCCGCCAACGCTTCGGTCAGCGTGGTGGCCGTTGCGGGCCGTCCGACGCTGGTGGTCGACCCGGCGGCAGCGGGCAAGGTGGCCGGACTGTTCGCCGAACAGTGGCGCAGCTATGCGCTGGGCCGCAGCCTGCAGGTCAGCGCAGCAGGAACGCCCAAACTGGACGGTGACCAGGTACTGCTGAGCCGGCTCGGAAACATCGCCGGAACCATGGATGTGGTGACCCGCGCCGACCGCAGCGCCAGCTTCGATCTGGGCACGCTGTCGGCCGATGGCCGCCTGCCCGAGCAAGTGGTGATCGATGTCTCGGCGGCCCCCAATGCGGCGGGTCAGGGCGCGGTGGCCACGATCTACCTCAACGACTACCTGCTGGGCGGCAAGGTGCTGTCGGCCAACGGCCAACCGCAACGGCTGGTGGCCAGGGTACCGGCCTACGCGCTGTCGGCGCGCAACGAGATCCGTGTCAGCTTCCTGCGCCAACCGGCACGCCCCTACTGCCACGATCCGGCGACCGGCTATCCAGTCTCGATCCTGCCCAGCAGCCACCTGACCCTGGCCAAGCGCTCGCTGGGCAGTGATTTCGTCGGTGCCAGCAGCCAGCTGTCACGCGGCAACCAGGTGTTCGTGCCCGGCGCCTGGCTGCAGGATGCAGCGGCCTCGCTGGGCAAGGTCATCGCGGTGGCCAGTGCAGTGGGCGCCTCGCCGGAGGCGTCGGAACTGAAGGTGGTCGATGCCGGTGCCGCGGTCAGCCCGGGCGCGCCATGGCTGGCCTTCGGCGTTGCACCGGCCGGTGTCGATGTGGCCGGCCAGAAGGACGGCCACCTGCGGGTCGGTGGCACGTCGCAACCGCTGCTGGATGTCAGCGGCCTGGATCACGCCGCGGTGGTGCAGGTGGGATCGTCCGGCGGCCAGTTGGGCATTCTCTACAGCGACCTCGGTGCACAGGCACCGTCGTTCAGCGCGCCGTTCCGGTTGCTGCGCGGCGATCTTGCCGTGCTTGACGGCACTGATGTCGTGCGCGAATTCGACCGCCAGGATCCCTATGGCACGCGCCTCGCGCACGATGGCAATCCGCAATCGAAGTGGGAACGGCACATGGTCTGGTTGCTGCTGCTGGTCGGCGTGATCGTATTCGCGCTGCTGGCCGCCCGCGTCACCCAGGTGCGCCGCCGCAAGTCCGCCAACGCAGGACATTGATCCACCGTGGACGGTCTGTTCTGGAACATCCAGCTGGCCAACTACTACGCCGCCCTCGAAACCACGGCGGCGGCGGTGGCCGTGCTGATCCTGATCTCCAGCCTCGATGATCTGTTCATCGATGTCTGGTACTGGGTGCGCGAGAGCTGGCGCGCGCTGACTGTCAAGCGCCGCGACGCGTACCGGCCGCTGACCCAGGAAGACCTGCTGCAGCGGCCGGAACAGCCGCTGGCGATCATGGTGCCGGCGTGGATGGAGTACGACGTCATCGCGCAGATGGTCGAGAACATGATCAACGTGCTCGACTACCGCGAGTACGTCGTGTTCGTCGGCACCTATCCCAACGATCAGCAGACCATCGACGAAGTCGAGCGCATGCGCCGTCGCTACAAGCGCCTGCGCCGCGTGGAGGTGCCGCATGACGGACCGACCAGCAAGGCCGACTGCCTGAACTGGCTGATCCTGGCGATCTTCGACTACGAGAAGCGCCACGACATCGAGTTCGCCGGGGTGATCCTGCACGACAGCGAAGACGTGCTGCACCCGATGGAACTGCGCTTCTACAACTACCTGCTGCCGCGCAAGGACATGATCCAGCTGCCGGTCACCTCGCTGGACCGCGAATGGTACGAACTGGTGGCCGGTGTCTACATGGACGAGTTCGCCGAATGGCACGCCAAGGACCTGGTGGTGCGCGAGAGCGTGTCCGGCATGGTGCCGTCGGCCGGCGTCGGCACCTGCTTTTCGCGGCGTGCGCTGCTGGCGTTGAGCGCGCAGACCGACAACCAGCCTTTCAACACCGACAGCCTCACCGAAGATTACGACGTCGGTGCGCGGCTGGCAGCCATGGGCATGCAGTCGATCTTCGCCCGCTTCCCGGTGCAGTTCCGCGTGCGCCGGCCGTCTTGGTTCGGCTGGGGGCCGGTGCGCGAGCGCACCCAGCAGATGGCACTGTGCGTGCGTGAGTACTTCCCCGACAACTTCCGCGCCTCGTACCGGCAGAAGGCGCGCTGGGTGCTGGGCATCGGCCTGCAGAGCTGGGAGTCGCTGGGCTGGCGCGGTTCGCTGGCTACCAAGTACCTGTTGGCGCGCGATCGCAAGGGCATCATCACCTCGTTCGTCAGCATCATCGCCTACCTCATCTTCCTGCAGTTGCTGTTGTTCTGGCTGTTGAAGGCGACCGGGGTGTGGACGATGCAGTTCCCCAGCGTGTTCCAGGCCGGTACCTGGCAGATGAATGTCGCGCTGCTGACCACGGCGGCGCTGGCGACCCGCGTCGTGCAGCGCTTCTACTTCGTCAACCGCCTGTACGGCTGGGAGCATGCGCTGATGTCGATCCCGCGCATGGTGGTCGGCAACATGATCAACTTCATGGCCACCGCCCGCGCATGGAAGGTGTTCCTGGCCTACCTGCTGTTCGGCAAGCGCATGGTCTGGGACAAGACCATGCACGACTTCCCCGATGCGGCACAGTTGGTGCAGACCCGCAAGCAGCTCGGTGAGCTGTTGACCACCTGGCAGGCGGTGGAACCGGAGCGGCTGCAGCAGGCGCTGGCGCAGCAGCATGCCGGCCGGCGGCAGCCGCTGGGCCGCATCCTGCTAACCCAGGGCTGGCTGGATGATGAAACCCTGGCCGAAGCCATCGCCTTCCAGGGCGACCTGCCGCGTGCGGTCATCGACGTCGACTACCTGCGCGCGGGCTCATTCCCGGTCAGCGCCGATGCCTGCGTGCAGTGGCGCATGCTGCCGCTACCGCCGCGGCAGCAGCAGACACTGCGGCTGGCCGTGGCCAGCCCATTGCCCGAAGACGCGCTGGCGTTGCTGAAGCAGGAAACCCGCAGCGCGCACATCGAACAGAGCATCGCCCGCGAAAGCGAAATCAACGCAGGCCTGCGCCTGATCGGCGGCGACCAGCACTGGCAGCTGGACAACGTACCCTTGCTGGGCGACCTGCTGGTGGAGATGCGCCTGATCGAGCACGCGCGCTTCGAGATCGCACTGGATGCGTACAAGCCGCAGCGCGATGGCCGCATTGGCGATTACCTGGTCAAGCAGGGCATCACTACCGAAGAGGCCGTGGCCCAGGCCATGCAGGAGCAGCGCCGGCGTGCGGCCGCGCTGCAGTCGCCGCCTCCCGGAGCCTTGCCCGCATGAAGACCACGCTGCTGTCCACCGTCATTGCCGTGGCACTGGCTACGACCTCCGCGCCGGTGCTGGCGCAGGCCGATGCGTCGCTGCCGTTGTCCGGTGCTGCATACCGCGTCGCCGAGCAGGCCCTCGCCGCTTACGAGCGCGGCGACTATCAAGCGGCTTACCAGCAGTCCAGCGAAGCTGTCCGGTTGCGCCCGGACGTGGTGCGGCTGCGCTTGCTGCAGATCTATGCGTTGCAGAAACTGGGCCGGTCGGCGGAGGCGCAGCAGCAGGCGCGCCGTGCACTGGATGCCGGGTTGAAGGATCCGGCCTTGCCGGCACTGGCCGCTGCCACCGCTGCGCGCAGCACGCCCCCGGATGCCAGGGGCGGGCGCGCCCCCTCCCCACCGCGCGCGGCCGGCAGCGGCGCAGACCGTGCCAGGCAGCAGGCCTACACGCTGGCCACCGAGGCCTATGGTGCCTATGACGCCGGGCGCATGCGGGAAGCAGCCAGCAAGGCCGAGCAGGCCTTCCGCCAGCAGCCGAAGCAGGGCGCCTGGGCGATGCTGTGGGTGGCGGCGCTGGAGGCACAGCAACAGGCCGAACTGGCCGACGCGGCCATCGGCACGGCGCTGCAGCTGGGCGCACCGAACGTCGAGGAACTGCACGCGCGGCGCGTGGCGCTGGCCCGCCAGCGCGCGCTGCTGCAGGCCCAGCAGGCCTACCAGTCGCTGTCCACGCAGAACGATGCGGCGGCCGTCGCGCAGGCGCGGGCCGCCGTCGAGCTTGCGCCGGATGTTGCTTCGTACCGGTTGCTGTTGATCACCGCGCAGCTGCAGCAGGGGCAGCTGGCCGACGCCGAGCGCAGCGCCGACCAGGCACTGCAGGCCGACGGCGGCGATCTCAATGCCCGGGTGATGCGCGGCTATCTGCGCCAGCGCCAGGGCAAGACCGTGCTTGCCAATGAGGACTTCGACACCGCGCTTGCCATGCCGGGGTCCACAACGCAACAGCGCAACGTGCGCCTGCTGGCCGTGGATGCGGCCTTGGCCGCTGGGGACCGCATACGTGCGGCTGCACTGCTGGCACCGCTGCAGGCGGCGTTGCCCACGGATGTGGGCGATGCTCGCGCGCAGCAGTTGCTGCAGCAGGGCATCGAGCAGCGCGCCAGGGCGACCGGATCCAGTCGCGAGCGTCCGCGCATGAGTGCGCAGGCCTATCCGGCGCCGTTCCAGCATTGCCAGTCGGATGGCACCGGCAATGTCTGCGAGCTGATGCCGGCTGACCTGCAGGGCGACGGTGGTGCCGCACAGCGCGCATATGCAGCCTACGCGCGGCAGGACTTTGCCGAGGCCATCGGTGAGGCAAGGCAGGCCGTGCAACTCGCACCGGACGATGCAGACCTGCAAGGCCTGCTGACCACCACGCTGGCGGCAGGCAACCGCAGCCAGCAGGACGAAGCGCGGCTGCGCCTGGATGCGACGCTGGCACAACACCCTGATGACGCGGTGGCGCTGATGCAACGCGGCTACCTCAACCAGAAGGCCCGTGAACCGGCGCGCGCACTGGCCGACTTCCGTGCCGCCGAGGCCACCGGCAAGGCACCCAAGAGCGTGGTGATCGACCAGGCGTACGCGAGTGCGGCCAACGGCGATCATCCGCAGGCGGTGTCGCTGCTGCGCAGCGCCATTGATCGCGCCGACGCCGGTGAGCTGCCTCTGGATGCGCATCAGCGCTACAACGTGCGCAATGCCATCGCCAACTATTCGCGCGAGTGGGGCGTGATCGCCTCGGCCGGCTTCCGCGGCGCGCGCCAGGCCGCGACCAATGTCGGCGGCGCGGCGATCAGTACGCCGGGCGATTCGGTGTTCAGCACGCTGGAAGCGTTCTGGCGGCCCCCGGCGTTCAATAACCAGCATGGTACGCTGGAGCTGTACACCCGGCTGCTCAACACGCTGTACGACGAGGGCGGCACCTACGAATCGATTCGCGCCGTGGACCCGTGCACCGGCGAATCGACACCCGACGCACGTGCTCGCGCCGACCGTCTCAGCCGTTCGCATTCCACCACCGGCTGGCCGTCCACCATCGCCTCGTTCGGCATGCGCTACGCCTTCGGCCAGACCGGCCTGAGCGCCGGCATCGAGCGCCGCCAGTTTCTCGGTAGCGCCACCCGCACGGGCGATGTCTATCCCGCGTCCGCGGCCGTGCAGTGCAGCCTGCAGCTGGCCCTGAACCCGCCACTGGAAGCCAGCACGCTGGCCCGCTACCGCCTGGCCAGCGGTTCCGGTGGCTGGATGTCCTACCTGACCTACGGCTATTACCACGGTACCGACCTGCGCACCGACGTGAACCAGTGGTGGATGGTCAGCGGCTACGCGCAGGGCGGTTACACATGGGATGACAACAGCGCGCATTTCACGCTGGATGCACTCGATGCCAACGGCATACCAGTGCGGCGGATCGGCGATGCCAGCGGGCGCCTGCATCGCGAACAGTGGTTTGCGGCCGGTGAACTGCGCGCCGGACGCAGCTTCCGCTTTGGCGCCGGGCAGACCCACTGGGTGGTCACGCCGTATCTGGTGGTGGGGGCGGACTGGCTGGACCAGCGCTCGCGCGTGCGCGACATCCGTTACCCGCTGTTCCCGTCGCAGTCGTTCGCGCTCAACGATACGCAGCGCAGCTGGTCACTTGGCGCGGGGCCGGGCCTGGGCGTGCGCTACTGGTTCCGCGAGGACCGCTACAACACGCCGCGTTCCTACCTCGACCTGACCGTGCAGTACCGCTTTGCGATCGGTGGCGGTGATACGCAGCGCGCCAAGGGCCTGTTCGCCACCGCCATCCTCTATTACTGAGGCAGCCCCCACCGCTGCCGCAGCGCCGCGGCCTGCGGCGTGTCCTGGGTCAGCCACGGCTCCAGCGCATAGACCAGCACGTTCTGTGCGCCGCTGTCGCGTGCCCACGCCAGCTGCCGCTGGATCCGTGCGGCATCGGCAGTCTCGCCCTTGAACCCGCTGCCATCAGCGGCGCTGCCGGGCAGTTCGCGGAACAGCTCGACGATCGCATCGAAGCCGATGTCGTGCGCGTGGAAGTGATCGAGCAACGGCTGAAGCTGCTGCACGTTGCCGGCGCCGGCAACGCCCACGCCGTCCTGCACCATCGGCCGCAGCGTGGCCTGTGCCAGCACCGCCTGCCACAGCGTGACCAGGTTGCCGTCGGTCTGCAGGCGGCTGAAGTAGCAGGAGATCGCGCAGTCACCGCCGCGCGCGCGGGCGGCGTCTGCCAGCCCGTGCAGCCATTGCGCCAGCCACTGCTGGCGGGCCGGATCGGCCCAGTGGTACTGCTCCAGCTCGTAGGGCAGGTACCAGCCCTCGAAGGCGGGTACCTGCGCCCAGGGCGCCTGTGCCAACCAGCGGCGTGCATGCGCCAGGCTGTCGGCGAGGAACGCCTGCAGCGTGGCATCGTCGGCCCCGATCGCCTGCCACCAGCGTTGCTGGAAGGGCAGTCCGACGCGGATGCGGATGTCGTTCTCGCTGGCGGCGGTGAACAGCTGCTGCAGGCTGCCGTCGGGCAGTGACCAGTCGCCGTCACTGCCGCCGACGATGCCGGTCCATTGCAGCACCAGCTGACGGCAGCCCAGCGTATGTGCAAGCTTCAACGAGCGCTGCCAGTCGGCCAGTCCCCACTGCAGGTGGCTGCGCCAGGGCTGCAGGAAGGTGCCGTCGACCTGCACCGGCAGCGAGCAGCCGGGCAGGGTGGCGAGCGTACCGGCCAACGGCGCCAGCACGGCCGCGCGCAGCAGGCGGCGGCGCAACGGCGAAGACGGATCTGCGGGAAGAACGGGCGCAACCATGCCCGCATCATCCCAGAGCACCGTGCGCAGCAGGTGAACCCAGCGACCGGTGGTGCCGGCCGCTGGCCGGCACCACCGTGTGCTTACTCCAACGCGTAGCGCAGGGTGAACAGCACCGCCACCAGCCATACCGCTGGATGCACTTCGCGCCAGCGGCCGGTGCCGGCCTTCAGTGCCGCATACGCGATGAAGCCAAACGCCAGGCCATTCGCGATGGAGTAGGTGAACGGCATCGCCAGCGCGCACAGTGCGGCCGGCACCGATTCGGTCAGGTCGCTCCAGTCCACTTCCACCAGTTCGCGCAGCATCAGGCCGGCCACGAACAGCAGCGCCGGTGCGGTGGCATAGCTGGGCACCATCGCCGCCAGCGGCGAGAACAGCAGCGCGGCCACGAACAGCGCCGATACGACCAGCGCAGTCAGGCCGGTACGGCCACCCACCTGCACGCCCGAGGCGCTTTCAGCGAAAGCGGTGGTGCTGCTGGTGCCGAGCACCGAACCGGCCACGATGGCGGTGCTGTCGGCCAGCAACGCGCGGCCGAAGCGCTTCTGCGCGCCCGGCAGCTTCAGCAGTCCGGCGCGACCGACCACGCCATACAGGGTGCCGGTGGCATCGAACACTTCCACCAGCACGAACACCAGCACTACCTGCAGCAACACCGCGATCGGCGCACCGCCGTCATGGTGCAGCAGGCCCGGCAGGTCCAGCTGCAGGAAGGTGGGGGCCAGGCTCGGCGGCAGCGAAACCAGGCCCTGGTACTGCACGTCGCCCAATGCCCAGCCCGCACCGGTCACCGCCAGGATGCCGATCAGGATCGCGCCGCGGATCCGGCGTGCTTCCAGCACTGCGATCAACAGGAAACCGGCCAGCGCCAGCAGTGGCGGCGCCGTGTTCAACGGGCCCAGCGCCACCAGCGTGTCTTCGTTGCCGACGATCACGCCGGATTTCTGCAGCGCGATGATCGCCAGGAACAGGCCGATGCCGGCCACGATCGCCGAGCGCAGCGACGAAGGAATGCCCGACACCAGCCATGCCCGCACACCGGTCAGCGACAGCACCAGGAACACCAGGCCGGAGATGAACACTGCCCCTAGCGCCTGCTGCCACGGCAGGCCGGCAGCACCGACCACGGTGAACGCGAAGAACGCGTTCAGGCCCATCCCCGGTGCCATGCCGACCGGGAAGTTGGCCGCCAGCGCCATTACCGCCGAACCCAGCGCGGCGGCCAGGCAGGTGGCCACGAACACCGCACCCGCATCCATGCCGGTGGTGCCGAGGATCTCCGGGTTGACGAAGACGATGTAGGACATCGTCAGGAAGGTGGTGATGCCGGCCAGCAGCTCGGTACGCACGGTGGTGCCGTGCTGCTGCAGCTGGAACATGCGCTCGAACAGGGACATGGGGATTCTCGCGACGATAAGGTGTCACGACCAACGGTCGTGACCTACCCGAATGCAGAACGTGGGTACCGACCGTTGGTGGTGGGTACCGACTGTTGGTCGGTACGCTTCAAAGCGTCACCACCAACGGTGGTGACCTACCGAAAGGAGAAAGGCCGCGCGAGCGCGGCCTTTCCGGTTGCCTTACTTCAGCGCCTTGAAGCGCAGGCGCTTCGGCGCAGCGTCATCGCCCATCCGGCGCTTCTTGTCTTCCTCGTACTCGCGGTAGTTGCCCTGGAAGAACTCCACGTGCGAGTCGCCTTCGAAAGCGATGATGTGCGTGGCGATGCGGTCCAGGAACCAGCGGTCGTGCGAGATCACGAAGGTGTTGCCCGGGAACTCCAGCAGCGCGTCTTCCAGTGCACGCAGGGTTTCGATGTCCAAGTCGTTGGACGGCTCGTCGAGCAGCAGCACGTTGCCACCCTGCAGCAGGGTCTTGGCCATGTGCAGGCGGCCACGCTCACCACCGGACAGCGAACCGACCATCTTCTGCTGGTCCTGGCCCTTGAAGTTGAAGCGGCCGATGTAGGCGCGCGACTGGATCTCGATGCCGTTGATGTTGAGGATGTCCAGGCCGCCGGCGATTTCCTGGAAGACGTTGTGGTTGCCTTCCAGCTTGTCGCGGCTCTGGTCCACGTAGGACAGCTGCACGGTCGGGCCGATCACGATCTCGCCCGAATCCGGCTTTTCCTGGCCGGTGATCATCTTGAACAGGGTCGACTTGCCGGCGCCGTTCGGGCCGATGATGCCGACGATCGCGCCCGGCGGAATCAGCATCGACAGGTTGTCGATCAGCAGGCGGTCGCCGAACTTCTTGGAGACGTTCTTGAACTCCATCACCATGTTGCCCAGGCGCTCGCCCGGCGGGATGAAGATCTCGTTGGTCTCGTTGCGCTTCTGGTAGTCCTGCGACTGCAGCTCTTCCAGGCGGGCCAGGCGGGCCTTGCCCTTGGAACGGCCGCCCTTGGCGTTCTGGCGCGACCACTCCAGTTCCTTCTGGATCGCCTTCTGGCGGGCCTTTTCCTGGTTTTCTTCCTGCTTCAGGCGTTCATCCTTCTGCACCAGCCATTCGGTGTAGTTGCCCTTCCACGGAATGCCGCGGCCGCGGTCCAGTTCCAGGATCCACTCGGCGGCGTTGTCCAGGAAGTAGCGATCATGGGTGACCGCCACCACGGTGCCGGTGTAGCGCGCCAGGAACTGTTCCAGCCATTCCACCGACTCGGCGTCGAGGTGGTTGGTCGGTTCGTCCAGCAGCAGCATGTCCGGCTTCTGCAGCAGCAGGCGGCACAGTGCCACGCGGCGCTTTTCACCGCCGGACAGGTTGGCGATCTTGGCATCCCACGGCGGCAGGCGCAGCGCATCGGCAGCCACGTCCAGCTGGTTTTCCAGGGTGTGCGCATCACCGGCGGCCAGGATCGCCTCCAGGCGCTCCTGCTCCTTGGCCAATGCGTCGAAGTCGGCACCTTCTTCGGCGTAGGCGGCGTACACCGCCTCCAGCGCGGCCTGGGCCTGCAGCACTTCGCCCACGCCTTCCTCGACCGACTCGCGCACGGTCTTGTTCGGGTCCAGTTCCGGTTCCTGGGCCAGGTAGCCGACCTTGATGCCCGGCTGCGGGCGGGCTTCACCCTCGAAATCGGTGTCCACGCCGGCCATGATCTTCAGCACGGTGGACTTGCCGGCGCCGTTCAGGCCCAGCAGGCCGATCTTGGCGCCCGGGAAGAAGGACAGCGAGATGTCCTTGATGATCTGCCGCTTGGGCGGGACCACCTTGGACACGCGGTTCATGGTGTAGATGTATTGCGAGGACATGAGGTCTCCGTAGGCGCGGCCCTGCGCCCGGCCCATCACGGGAACATCCCGTTGTGGCAGCGGGCACAGACTGGAAAGGAATACCGCCAATTATAGCCGGAACCGGTTCCGGCCCGCGCCGGGCAGGCGCGGTCGGGCTGGCCGTGGGCTGAATACTGCGTCACAGTCCTGCAGCGGGAAGCGTTTCCAGCCGGAAACGGTTCAGATCGGTTGCGCAATATGGGCTCACCACCACCCAAGCAGAGGTCTGACATGCGCATCAATCGAGTAATGGCCGGCGCCGTGGCCTCTGTGCTGGCGTTCGGCGCGGTGGCCCCGGCCTTTGCCGACAACGACCACCGTCGCGGCCATGACCGCCGCGAGTGGCGCGAGGACCGCCGCGAATGGCGACAGGACCGCCGTGACTGGGAACGCGACCGCCGCGAGGCACGCCGCGACTGGGAGCGCGACCGCCGCGACTGGCACCGCGACCACGACCGCTACTATCGCCCGGCCCCGCCGCCGCCGCGCGTGGTCTACGGCCCGGGCTATGGCTGGAAGGTCGGCCACCGCTACCGCGATTACTACCGCGGCCCGATCTATGTGGTGAACGACTACCCGCGCTACCACCTGCGCCGCCCGCCGTATGGGCACCACTGGATCCGCGACGACCGCGGCAACATGTTGCTGGTGGCGGTGGCGACCGGCATCATCGCCGACTACATCATCAACAGTCGCTGAGGATCGCGGCCGGGGTCGGATCCCTTTCCAACGGAAAGGGCCCTGATCCCACAACATCCCTTGAAACCATACGGGGCCGGATTCCTTCGGGAGTGCCGGCCCCGGCCTTTTCGGCCCCGGCAGGCCGGTGCGGGGCTACAATCAGGGGCTGAGCCGTACCCCTTTCCCTGCCTGCTGGAGTACCCGATGTTCCCGCGTGACGTCCGCATCGAAACCTACGATCCCGAACTGGCCAAGGCCATTGCCGCTGAGACCCAGCGCCAGGAAGACCACGTCGAGCTGATCGCCAGCGAGAACTACACCAGCCCGGCGGTGATGGAAGCCCAGGGCAGCCA
Source organism: Stenotrophomonas sp. YJH_SMC_94-11 (assembly GCF_059370435.1). Lineage (NCBI taxonomy): Bacteria > Pseudomonadati > Pseudomonadota > Gammaproteobacteria > Lysobacterales > Lysobacteraceae > Stenotrophomonas > Stenotrophomonas sp. YJH_SMC_94-11. Next base: position 126,914 of record NZ_JCAFTR010000006.1, read on the forward strand.
GCTGACCAACAAGTACGCCGAAGGCTACCCGGGCAAGCGCTACTACGGTGGCTGCGAATACGTGGACATCGCCGAGCAGCTGGCGATCGACCGCCTCAAGCAGCTGTTCGGCGCGGACTACGCCAACGTGCAGCCGCACAGCGGCTCGCAGGCCAACCAGGCCGTGTACTTCGCCCTGCTGCAGCCCGGTGACACCATCCTCGGCATGAGCCTGGCCCACGGCGGCCACCTCACCCACGGTGCCAAGGTCAATGCCTCGGGCAAGCTGTTCAACGCCGTGCAGTACGGCGTCAACGACCAGGGCCTGATTGATTACGACGAAGTCGAGCGCCTGGCCCTGGAGCACAAGCCGAAGATGGTCGTCGCCGGCTTCTCGGCGTACTCGCAGGTGATCGACTGGGCGCGCTTCCGCGCCATCGCCGACAAGGTCGGTGCCTACCTGTTCGTGGACATGGCCCACGTGGCCGGCCTGGTCGCCGCTGGCGTCTACCCGAGCCCGCTGGAGCATGCCCACGTCGTTACCTCCACCACCCACAAGACCCTGCGCGGCCCGCGTGGCGGCATCATCATCGCCAAGGGCGCCGACGAAGACCTGGTCAAGAAGCTGCAGTCGATCGTGTTCCCGGGCATCCAGGGCGGTCCGCTGATGCACGTCATCGCCGGCAAGGCCGTGGCCTTCAAGGAAGCGCTGGAACCGGGCTTCAAGGCCTACCAGCAGCAGGTGGTGAAGAACGCCCAGGCGATGGCCAACACGCTGATCTCGCGCGGCTACAAGATCGTTTCCGGTGGCACTCAGAACCACCTGATGCTGGTCGACATGATCGGCAAGGACGTGTCCGGCAAGGATGCGGAAGCTGCGCTGGGCAAGGCTCACATCACCGTCAACAAGAACTCGGTGCCGAACGATCCGCGTTCTCCGTTCGTGACCTCGGGCCTGCGCCTGGGCACCCCGGCCGTGACCACCCGTGGCTACGTCGAGCAGGACTGCGTGGACCTGGCCAACTGGATCGCCGACGTGCTGGACGCGCCGAACGATGATGCCGTCATCGCCCGCGTGCGTGATGCCGTCAGCGCGCAGTGCCGCAAGTACCCGGTCTACGGCTGATCGCCGCCGGGGTCGGATCCCTTCCCGCAGGGAAGGGCCCTGACCCCGTCACCAGGAATCCCGCGCATGGATGAGCGCCGCCTCAAGTACCTGTACGCCGTCCTGGCGGTGGCATTTGGCCTGCCCAGCCTGGCAGTGGGCGGTGTCGCGGCGACGATGCTGCTGCTGACGGGCCTGGGCCAGTTCGGCCATGGCACGCTGGCCGCGGTGACTGTGATGCCGCTGTGGGGCCTGGCCGGCATTGCCGGCTGCCTGGCTTGGTTGTGGCTCAGCGCCGGGTATCTGCTGCAGGGGCGTGCCGGGCTGCAGGTGCATCGCCTCTGGTGGTGGATGCTGCTGGCCGGCGGTCTTGCCGCTGTGCCCCCGCTGGGGCTGGCGCTGTGGTGGAGCATCACGGTCCACGCCGAAGGCATCGCCCTGTTGCTGTTGGGCCCATCGATGCTGGTGCCGGCGGCGATGCTGGTGTGGATCAAGCGCCGCGCATGACGTGGCCCATGGAAGGACATCGAACGCATGGATGAGCGCCTGCACAAACGCGGGATGGCCATTGCCGGCCTGCTGGTGGGCCTGCCCACCGTGGCAGCAGGCGGTACGGGTGCCGTGCTGGGGCTGATGGTCGTATGGGACGGCAAGTACCTGACGGGCGACGAGCACACGCTGTTGCTGCTGTGGTCGTCGGCGGGAATCATCGGCCTGCTGTCGTGGTTGTGGCTGAGCGGGCTGTTCCTGTGGCGCGGTGTTGCCGGCCTGCGCCAATCACCGGTTGCCGCCTGGGCCGGCCTGGCGCTGGGTGTGCTGGCCGCGTTGGCCGTGGTTGCCGCCACGCTGTACTTCACCTTCAAGCACGGGGAGATCTCGACATTGGGCTTCCTCGGCTTTGGCCCACCGCTGTTGGTGATGGCCGGGCACCTGGCGTGGCTGCGCTGGTCACGCGTGGCATCGCCGCTGCCCGCACCGGGTTGAGCCGGACATCACGAACTCGCCGGACACCTTGGGTGGCCAGAATGCAGGCGCTTCCGCGCAGGCAGCATTTGCTGCGGCGCCCTTTCTCAGGTACCTTTGCGACGCTGCCATGATCGTGGCAATTGCTCCCTGAGCCAGGCGTTCCATGCATTGCCCCTTCTGCCAACATGCCGATACCCGGGTCATCGACTCGCGCGTCTCTGAAGACGGCGCGACGATTCGCCGTCGGCGGGAATGCGAAGCCTGCGGCGAGCGCTTCAGCACCCTGGAAACGGTCGAGCTGAAGCTGCCGGCCATCGTCAAGAGCGATGGCACCCGCGAAGCGTTCGACCAGCGCAAGGTCCGCGCGGGGTTCGACCGCGCGCTGCAGAAGCGTGCGGTGCCCGAAGACAAGATCGAAGCGGCGGTACGTGCGGTGGTGCACCAGCTGCGCATCAGCGGCGAGCGCGAAGTGCCCTCGATCAAGGTGGGCGAGTTCGTCATGAACGAACTGCGCAAGCTCGACCACGTGGGCTATGTGCGCTTCGCTTCGGTCTACCGCAGCTTCGAGGACGTGGCCGATTTCCGCGAGGAGATCGAGAAGCTCGAACGCGACCTGCCGTCCAGCACCGAACAGCTGCAGCTGCTGGGCGATGTGATCGCCCTGACCAAGAAGAAGAAGGGCTGACCGCCTCTGCCTGGGTGGGTGCCAACCTGGATTGGCACCGATGGCATGGATCAACACCGGCAGCGTTACCATGGTCGCATGACACCCTCGTTCTCCGTCCTCGACCACCTGCACATGGCCAACGCGCTGCGCCTGGCCGAGCGCGCTGCCTATACCACCCGGCCCAACCCGATGGTCGGCTGCGTGATCGCCCACGGCGAACGCGTGGTCGGGCAGGGCTGGCACCAGCGCGCAGGGGGGCCGCACGCTGAAGTATTCGCACTGCGCGAAGCCGGCAGCGAGGCCCGCGGTGCCACCGCTTATGTCACCCTGGAGCCCTGCGCCCACTACGGGCGCACGCCGCCGTGCGCACTGGCGCTGATTGAAGCGGGCGTGACGCGCGTGGTGGCGGCGATGCGCGATCCGTTCCCGAAGGTTGATGGCGGTGGCTTCGATCTGCTGCGCAATGCGGGTATCGAGGTTGCCGAAGGACTGATGGCGGCGCCGGCGCGCGAGCTCAACAAGGGCTTCCTGTCGCGCGTGGAGCGCAACCGCCCGTGGCTGCGGGTGAAGCTGGCCGCCAGCCTCGATGGCCGCACCGCGATGGCCGACGGCAGCTCCAAGTGGATCACCGGGCCGGCCGCGCGCGAGGACGTGCAGCACTGGCGTGCTCGCGCCGGTGCGATCCTGACTGGCGCCGATACCGTGCTGGCCGACGACCCGATGTTGACCGTGCGCCTGGCCGGTGCCGAAGTGATGCCGCCACTGCGCGTGGTGCTCGATTCGCGCCTGCGTTCGCTCGAATGCAGCCGTGTGCGCGAGGGCGGTGCGCCGACGCTGTACCTGCACGATGCGGCGGTGAGCGCACCGGATGCGGCCGACGCCGAATTTGCCAGCGTGCCCAGCGCAGAGGGGCGGTTGGATCTGGGTGCGGTGCTGGCGCTGCTGGCCGAGCGTGGCATCAACGAGGTGCATACCGAAGCCGGCGCGACACTGGCCGGTGCGCTGCTGCGCGCTGGCTGGGTGGACGAACTGCTGCTGTACCAGGCGCCCACGCTGCTGGGCGACAACGGTCGTCCGTTGCTGGCCGGCCTGGGCATCGAGGCAATGGGCCAGCAGCGCCGCCTGCGCGTGGTTGACCAGCGCCAGGTCGGCGAGGACATCCGGCTGCTGTTGCGCCCGTGAGGCAATGGCGGGGCACTGGCCCCGTTCCGGCGCTGTCAGGTGCCCTCGTCCTCGTGGGCGGGGCACTGCTCTTTCCATTGCTGCTTCCACAGCAGATGCAGGTCACGGCAGTAGGCACCGAGTGCTTCTCCCGTCAGTTGCGTTGACTTCCACCGCAGCCTGCGCCGGCTGATGCCCTGGTCGTACTCGTCCGGCAGCACCGACGGTGCGCACTGATCGTGGTACTGCAGGAACGCCCGGCAATCGTCGTTCTCGCTCAGTTGCGCGTCGATGTCGCGGTCGCGCAGCTGGGTCGACTCGAAGGCAACCGAAGGTTGCACGTAGAAGGTCCTGGGTCTGGACGCTTCGGCCTGCCAGCACGCCATCAGCGCGACAAGCAGGGCCGTGGTCGAGGTTATGCGGTGCTTCATGCTGTTGCCCTCGTGGAAGAGGGCAACAGCATTGATCACGCAGTGTGCGCAAGACCATGCAACGGTTCTGAAAGTGCCATTGATCCTGCTGCAGGCAAGGGCGCTACATCGTGCTTATGTGCACTCGTCGGTCCACATCATCTCGGCGATCGGGCGCAGCGCCTTGCACTCCTGCGTCATCTCATCGGCCGACTTCACCTGTGCCTTGGCCTTCAGTTCCTCGGCCATCGCATCCACGCCGCTGATCTGGTCGGGCGCGATCTTCGCCACGCAGCTGCGGTGCTGCTGCAGCAGCAGGTCGCAGCCGGGTACGCCGGTCACCTTCGGTGCGCTGGCCGCCTGCACGTCCTGCATCCATTCCTCGAAGGGTGCCAGCGCCCCGGTCACGGTGCCCACCAGATCATCGAAGTTGCCGCTGTACCAGTAGCCGTTGTCCTTGGCCGGGTACAGGGTGAAGGTGCCGCTGACCGGCACGCGCGCGCCGCTCTGCAGCGCCTGGGTGTAGGCGTCGGTGAACTGCTTGCGCGAGGCCGGGCGGGCGTCGGCGGCAAGGCTGGCGGCGAACAGCGGACGTACCTTGCCCAGGTCGGGCACCTGGCAGCTGAAGGTGATGCGCGCCAGCTTCTGGTCGTCCACGTATTCGTTGTCTTCAATCACGCTCTTGCTGGCGCGGCACTTCGAATCACGCAGGGCCTTGGCATACAGCGCTTCGCTGGTGGCCGCGTCGGCCTTGGCGCCGGTGCTGGCAAGCACGACCTGCCACGGTTCGGCCAGCGCCTTGGCCAATGCGCCCGGGTTCGGGGTTACCGCGTCCTGGCCGTCGAAGGCGGGCTTCAGCGCATCGTTGAGGGTGCGGGTCGCGGCGGCGTCGTCTTCCAGCAGGACGCGGGCATACAGATCGAAGGCCTGTTCGGGCGTCAGCGTGGCCGGGGCGGCGCTGGCCAGCAGCGGGGCAGCCAGCAGGGCGCTGGCCAGCAGGGTACGCAAGGGGGTCTTCATGACGGTGTTTCCTGTTCCAGAGGCGCGCAAGCCTAGCGCATCTTTGCGCAGGCCCGACGGCGCCCTGTGATCACGTGCCGACGCGCGGGGCAAAAAAAACGGGCCCCTTGCGGGGCCCGTTCGATCGCACGACGAGGAGCGACCGTTGGATCAGAAGCTGGCGCGGACGCCGGCCGAGTACTGGGTGACGTCGCGGTAGCCGGAGATCTCGCCCACCAGACCCCAGGTCTTGGTGAAGTTGATCTGGCCGCCAACAGTGCCGACCCAGGTGCCCTTGTAGTTGTTGCCGCCATCCATGTAGCCGGCCTTGGCCCAGGCTTCGGTCATGCGCGACGGCTTGCCGCGGATGCCCATGGTGACGCGGCCCAGGTTGGTGTGGTCCTTGCCGTGGTAACGCACACCGTCATAACGCAGGGTCGATTCGGCGTTCTGGCGCACCCAGGCGGCATCGGCGGTGAAGTCCAGGCGGTCGGTCCACGGCATGTGGTAGCCGATACCCAGCTCCGGCTGGTTCAGTTCCAGCTTCAGCGAATCTTCGCCGTAGTGGCGGGTCTTGCTGGTGCGCGACCAGCCACCGAACACGTAGACCTGCTCGGCCAGCGCGACCGAACCGCGCAGGTAGCCACCGTCGACCTTCGGGTCGTCCAGCAGGTTGTCGTCAACCTGGACCTGGGTCCAGCCGCCTTCAACGTAGGTGTAGCTCAGGGCCTCGGCCGAAGCCGAGAACGGGGCGGCGGCCAGCAGGGCGGCCACGATCAGGATCTTGCGCATGGGAATTCCTGTGAGTTTCAGTCCATTGGCGGGCCTGCCCTCGCGGCTGCCCGTGGCGACCTCATGTCGTCCGCTGCGGATTTTAATGAAAGTTTTACAAAATGCGAGAGACGGCCGTCACAGGCTGGGGCGGACCGGGGTTGGGGGTCGGATCCGTTTCCCATCGGGAAACGGCCCTGACCCCTGTGCTGCTGCGGTCCATGGGGTCAGAGCCCTTTCCTGCGGAAAGGGACCCGACCTTGAGCATCCCACCCCGTTCAGGCCGGGCTGGTACACTGACGAGGCCGGTTCGCCGGTACACAAACGTCTTCAGGGCGGGGTGCAATTCCCCACCGGCGGTAGGTGCGCAAGCACGAGCCCGCGAGCGCCCCGGCCCACGGCCGGGGGTCAGCAGATCCGGTCCAATGCCGGAGCCGACGGTCATAGTCCGGATGAAAGAAGACGGTGCCACAGGGCTCTTGCCCTGCGTGCACCTGTTTGCCTTGCGGCGTTTTTCGCTCACTTTTCGCGGAGAACGTTACTTGTTTACTGGAATCATCGAAGGCGTCGGTCGTCTGGCCGCACGCGAATCCATCGGCGGCGATGTCCGCTTCACCTTCAATGTCGGGAATCTGCCGTTCGACAACGTGCAGATGGGCGAGAGCATTGCCATCAACGGCGTCTGCCTCACCGTCATCGCGTTCGACGCCCGCAGCTTCCAGGCCGATGCCTCCACCGAGACTCTGGGCCTGACCACGCTGGGCCAGCTGGGCGAGGGTGCGGTCATCAACCTGGAACGGGCCATGCGCCCGACCGACCGCCTCGGCGGCCATCTGGTCAGCGGCCACGTCGACGGCCTCGGCCAGGTGCTGTCCATCCATGAAGATGCACGTGCCCAGCGCTGGCGCTTCGCCGCGCCGGCCTCGCTGCGCCGCTACATTGCCAAGAAGGGTTCGATCTGCGTGGACGGCGTCAGCCTCACCGTCAACGAAGTGGACGATGAAGGCTTTGAAGTCGCCCTCATTCCGCACACCGTGGCCAACACCGCCTTCTCCGCCACCGGCGTGGGCAGTGCGGTCAATCTGGAAATCGATCTGGTCGCCCGTTATGTGGAGCGGTTGATCAGTGTGCCGACCAACGGTCAGCACCCACACGGAGATGCCGCATGAATTTCGCCCCGATTCCGGAAATCCTGGAAGACATCCGCCTGGGCCGCATGGTGGTCATCGTCGATGACGAAGACCGAGAGAACGAAGGCGACCTGATCATGGCCGCCGAGCTGGTCAAGCCGTCGGACATCAACTTCATGGTCACCCATGGCCGCGGCCTGGTATGCCTGCCGCTGACCCGCACCCGCGCCGCCGACCTCGGCCTGGCGCCGATGGTGCAGGCCAATACCGCGCAGTTCCAGACCAACTTCACGGTCAGCATCGAGGCCGCCGAGGGCGTTACCACCGGCATCTCGGCCCACGACCGCGCCCACACCATCCGCACCGCGGTCAAGCCCAACGCCAAACCGTCGGACCTGCACCAGCCGGGCCACATCTTCCCGCTGATCGCCCAGCCGGGCGGCGTGCTGACCCGCGCCGGCCATACCGAAGCCGGCGTCGACCTGGCCATGCTGGCCGGGCTGGAACCGGCCGGCGTGCTGGTGGAGATCCTGAACCCGGATGGCAGCATGGCGCGCCGCCCGGAGCTGGAAGTGTTCGCCCGCGAGCACGGCCTGAAGATGGGCTCCATCGCCGACCTGATCGCCTACCGCCTGGCCACCGAAAAGACTGTTGAACGTGTGGACGAGCGCGACATCGACACCGAATTCGGCCCGTTCAAGCTGGTGACCTACCGCGACCGCATCGCCCACGACCTGCATTTCGCCCTGGTGCGCGGCACGCCGGATGCGGAAACACCGACCCTGGTGCGCGTGCAGGTGGAAAACCCGCTGGCCGACCTGCTGCACTGGCGCCGTGACGACTTCGGCGTGGCCGCCACCGACGCACTGCGGGCGATCGATGCCGAGGGCAGCGGCGTGATGGTGGTGCTGTCGGCCCCGCGCGATGGCGAAGCCCTGCTGGCCCGCCTGCGCCAGCAGCCGGCGCCGGTGGTGCCGGGCAAGGACAAGGACGTGGGCCAGTGGCGCCGCAACGGTGCCGGCGCACAGATCCTGTCCGACCTGGGCCTGGGCAAGCTGCGGGTGCTCGGCACCCCGCGCCGTCAGATCGGCCTGGCCGGGTACGGCCTGGAAGTGGTGGAGACGGTCACCCTGTAATGGGTAGAGCCGGCCAGCGGCCGGCACTACCGGTGGGTGCCGACCCCATGCCACCGGTGGGTGCCGACCGTTGGTCGGCACACCCTGCAGGCCCCCGCCAGCCACGGCCGGGGCCCATCCACGCTAGAATTACCCCCTTATCGAGTCCCCCAAGCCGCATATGAGCCACTACGAAGGCGATCTTCGCACTCCCGAGTCGGCGCGCTTCGCCATCCTGGCCAGCCGCTGGAACGCCCGCATCACCGACGCGCTGGTCGCAGGCGCGCGCCTGAGCCTGGCCGGCAACGGCATCACCGAAGCCAACATCGACGTGATCCGCGTGCCGGGTGCCTGGGAACTGCCGCTGGTGGCTGCACGCCTGGCCGCCGCCCATGAACACGCCGCCATCCTCACCCTGGGCTGCGTCATCCGTGGCGACACCCGCCACTACGAACACGTGGCCGACCGCTGTGCCGAAGGCCTGATGCGCGTGCAGCTGGATTTCGGCGTGCCGGTGCTGAACGGCGTGCTGGCGGTGGAACGCGTTGAAGACGCCGAGGCCCGCGCAGGCGGCAGCCACGGCAACAAGGGCGAGGAAGTCGCACTCGCCGCACTGGAAATGGTCAATCTGCTGGAGCAACTGCCATGAACAAGAACACCCAGGGCAAGCCCTCCGGTAAACCCGTCCGCCGCGATGGCGTCGACCCGGTGCTGCGCTCGCGCGCCCGCCGTCGTGCCGTGCAGGCCATCTACGCCTGGCAGATCTCCGGCGGCAACGCGCAGTCGCTGATCGCCCAGTTCGCCCACGAGCAGGCCCGCGAAATCGCCGACCTGGCGTACTTCGAGGCGCTGGTGCACGGCGTGCTCGACAACCGTCGCGACATCGACGAAGCGCTCGGCCCGTACCTGGACCGTGGCATCGAGGAAGTGGATGCGATCGAACGCGCGGTGCTGCGCCTGGCCGCCTACGAGCTTCGCTACCGCCTGGACGTGCCGTACCGCGTGGTGATCAACGAGGCCATCGAATCGGCCAAGCGCTTCGGTTCCGAACATGGCCATACCTACGTCAACGGCGTGCTGGATCGTGCCGCCGTGGAATGGCGCAAGGTCGAATCGGGTCATTGACCCGCCTGTGGTAGTGCCGGCCGCTGGCCGGCAGCTGCAGGGATTCTGAGGTTGCCGGCCAGCGGCCGGCACTACCGCCCACCGCGTCTTGCGCGGCACGTACAACAGCGGGAACGCCCCATGTCCCTGGCCGAATTCGCCCTCATCGACCGCATCCGCGCCCGCACCCTCGAGCGCGACGACATCCTGCTTGGCATCGGTGACGACGCCGCGCTGCTGCAGCCGCGCGCCAACGAACAACTGGTGGTCACCGCCGACACGCTCAACAGCGGCGTGCACTTCCCGGTGGAAACCCCGGCCTTCGACATCGGCTGGAAGACCCTGGCGGTCAACCTGTCGGACCTGGCCGCGATGGGCGCGCGCCCGGCGTGGTGCACGCTGGCGTTGTCGCTGCCGGAAGCGTCTGAAGACTGGATCGAGGCCTTCGCCGATGGCTTCTTTGCCCTGGCCGACCAGCACGACATCGCGCTGATCGGTGGTGACACCACGCGCGGCCCGCTGTCGCTGTCGGTGACCGCGATGGGCCAGGTCGGGCGTGGCCAGGCGCTGCGCCGCGACCGCGCGCAGGTGGGTGATGACATCTGGGTGAGCGGCACGCTGGGCGATGCCGCCGGCGCGCTGCGCCTGTGGCAGCAGGGTGCACTGAGCATCGCCACCGCCACGCTGCTGGCCGACTACGAAAGCCTGCGCCTGCGCCTGCTGCGGCCAACGCCACGCGTGACGCTTGGCCTGCGCCTGCGGGCCTTCGCGCACGCGGCGGTGGACGTGTCCGACGGCCTGCTGGCCGACCTCGGTCATATCACCACGCGCAGCAACGTGGCCGCACATGTCGATGCCGATTCGCTGCCGATCTCGCACGCGCTGCGTGAGCTGCTCGGTCGTGAGGCCGCACGCGACTGCGCACTGCGCGGTGGCGACGATTACGAGCTGTGCTTCACTGCCGCCGCCGACCAGCGCGACGCGCTGCACTACCTGGCCGAATCGCTGGACGTGCCGCTCACCCGCATCGGCCGAATTGCCGAAGGGCAGGGCGTACACGTGGACGGCGAAGCCGCCGACGGCGGTTACCAGCACTTCGCGTAGCAGCAGCGGTACTGCCCTGCTGGGTCAACCTTCGGGGTGGGGTCAGATCCCTTTGCGCCGCAAAGGGATCTGACCCCAGGTGCGCACTGTTTGGGTTGACGTGGCATTTGTAGAGCCGAGCCCACGCTCGGCTGCAATCCGATTGGAGCGTGATGAGCCGAGCATGGGCTCGGCTCTACAGATGCCATTACACCGCCCGCAACTGCACATCCACATACTCGGCCAGCCCACGGCAGGCCAGCAGCAGCCCTTCGCGCGCGCCATCGCCCATCTGCTGGTCAATATCCCCATCCACGCGTACGCGTTCGGTGGCGTGCAGCAGTTCCAGCAGGAAACTCAGCCCCGCATTGGCGCGGTCGATACGCGCCATGGCAAGGCGCTGCCCGGCTGTGCGGTTGGTGCCGGGCCATGGTTGACCATCGGCGGCATCGCCTTGGCGGATGTGCTGCAGGCAGGCCTGCAGGGTAATGGCCCCGGCACTGTTGCCGGTCTGCAGCGCAACGAAGGTATCTTCCAGCGTGCGGGCCAGGTCATCGGGCAGGCGCGTGGCGGCCTCGCCCAGGGTGGCGGAAAGGTGCGGGTAGGGGGAAGCGGTCATGGCGGCGTCCTTGTGCAAGCGGCAAGGGGCCACCCTGCTTAACAGCGAGGGTGGCGGACGGTGCGTGGTTGCAATACCGGTGGTTAATGTCGTCAAACGCCGGCGGGCACGAGGCCCCCACGCACCGCCCGCCATAGGTGCGCGGACAGAATGCCTGCCGACGCCACCCAACAAGGAAAGGGCGACGCCGGCAGGCAAGCGTAAACGACATTCACCAAACGGGATTGCAAGCCCGTGCCACCCGTTGTTGGTGGCGCTAGATGATCTGCATGCAGTGCCACGTATGCCAATGAGAAAGATTTGAAAATTCGAAAACGTTGCAGACGTGCGGCGCGGCGTCAGTGTGGTGATTACGACATTCCCACAGGGGCGAACTGGGACCGGAGCTGAACCATGTCCCGGCCTGTCGCGATCATCCATTGAATGACTGCGGCAGCGGTCGTGATGCTGTCGGATCGTTTTCCACCCGATGCCTGCATGTCCCCTCCCGAACGTTCCCACAACGCTGCCATTGACGGCCTGCGTGCATTGGCGGTGCTGGCCGTCATCCTGTTTCACACCAACGCAGCCTGGTTACCGGGTGGCTTCACCGGTGTGGATCTGTTCTTCGTGGTGTCCGGCTTCGTGATCAGCCAGTCGTTGGCTTCGCGCGCCCATGGGTCGCTGGGCGCGATGCTGCTCGATTTCTACCGGCGCCGCGTGCTGCGCCTGTTGCCGGCGTTGCTGGTGATGCTGGTGACCACCTTCATACTGTCTGCGCTGTTCATTCCCCGCGCGTGGCGCAATGAGCAGTTCGACCAGACCGGCTGGGCCGCGCTGGTCGGCTTCAGCAACATCGTGCTGGCTGGTCAGCAGGACGACTACTTCTCACCCGGCGCGGAACTGAACCCTTTCCTGCACACGTGGACGCTGGGCGTGGAGGAACAGTTCTACCTGGTCTTCCCGCTGCTGTTCTTCGTGTGGCTGCGCGGGCGTGAGCGCTGGCCGTGGTTGCGCTGGTTGTTGCCGGTGCTCACCCTGCTGTCGCTGGCGTGGGCAGGCTGGCAGGCGCAGACGGCACCGGCGGCAGCGTTCTACCTGCTGCCGGCGCGATTCTGGGAGTTGGCTGCGGGCGCGCTGCTGTACCAGTGGATGCGCACGCGCACGCCGGGCCAGAACGGTGATGCGGTTGCAGTGGTCGGTCTGGCACTGCTGGGTGCAGGCGTGGTGATCGCACCGCAGCTGGCGATGCCGGTTCCCGGCGTGCTGGCCACCGTGGCCGGTACCCTGCTGCTGTTGGCAAGCGTGTCGATGCCGGGGACATCACGCCTCGCCCGCGTGCTGGGCTGCGCACCGCTCGCCTACCTGGGGCGCCTGTCCTATTCGCTGTACCTGTGGCATTGGCCGCTGCTGGTGCTGCTGCGCTGGACCTACGGCCTGCACGGCGCCGCGCTGTGGCTGTATCCGGTACTGCTGCTGGCGCTATCGGCTGTGTCGTATCACTTCATCGAGCGTCCGCTGCGCAGTGCGTTGCCGCTGCTGCGCCTGGCACCGGCCAAGGTGCTGGCGATGGCGGTACCGCTGGTGGCGCTGTGTGGCGCGGGTGCCTGGGCCACGGTGGAGTACCATGAGCAGGTCTCGCTGAGCGTGACCCGCGACGGCTATGCATGGCAGGCGCGTCGCTACCCCGCGTGGCGCCCACTGGAGCCGCTGAGTGCGCCGGCGCTTGAAGGGCGGCGCCTGTTCGTGGCCGGCGATTCGCACGCGGCGGCGTATCGCACCATGACCAGCATGGTCGTGCGCCAGACCGGCATGGAGCTGCGCCAGCAGGATCGCGGCGGCTGCAGCTTCGTCAATCTGCTGCGGGCCAGTCCAGCCGATTGCCAGGACTTCATTGAGCACACGCTGTCGACCATCGAGCGCGATGCACGCCCCGGTGACATCGTGCTGCTGGCGGCCTTGCGCATGCCGGAGCTGCGTGGATTCGACTGGCGGCGACAGGATGCGCAGGAAATCTATCGTCAACTGCTCGCCGAGCGCACCCCGACCGATGCGCAGGCCGCGCGTGATGAGGCTGATCATGTTCTTGGACGTCTGCAGAAGCTGGGCGTGCAAGTGGTTTTGGATGCACCGCTGCCGTTGTTCAAGGCCGGTGCGTACCGCTGTTCCGACTGGTTCAACCGCCGCAACCCGGCGTGTGCCGGTGGCCTGAGCATGCCGCGCGATGATCTGGAGAGGCTGCGTGCGCCGCAGATGGCGTTGCTGGCCGAGCTGGCAGCGCGCTATCCATCGCTCACGGTGTGGGATCCGCTGCCGCTGCTGTGCGGGCCAACGACCTGTTCGGCGGTGGAAGACGGGGAACCGCTGTTCTTCGACAACGACCACCTGAGCGGGCATGGCAACCGCGTGCTGTTGCCCAGTTTCCGGCAGACCCTGATCGATATTGCAGGCGACACGCCGGTGTAGAGCCGAGCCCACGCTCGGCTTGCGCGCGCAGCGCGGGCTTGATCGCGATCTGGTCGAAGCGCAGCCGAGCATGGGCTCGGCTCTACAGAAGTGCGAAGGGGAACGTCACATGGTTGTAGAGCCGAGCCCACGCTCGGCTTGCGCGCGCAGCGCGGGCTTCATCGCGATCTGGTCGAAGAGCAGCCGAGCATGGGCTCGGCTCTACAGGAGTGCGAAGGAGTGTGCGCGGTCTATGCCGGCGGCAGTACCTTGCCCGGGTTGAGGATACCGTCCGGGTCAAGCGCGGCTTTGATCGCGCGCATCGTCGCCAGCGTAGCCGGTGTGAACGCCTGCGCCATGAAATCGCGCTTGGCCAGGCCGATGCCGTGTTCGCCCGACAACGTGCCACCCAGTGCCAGCGTCAGCTCGAAGATCTTCGGCAGCGCGGCATGCGCGCGCATGTTTTCATCTGCATCCTCCGGGTGATAGAGGATGTTGACGTGCAGGTTGCCGTTGCCGGCGTGGCCGAAGGTGACGATGGTGAGCGCGTAGTCCCGTGCCAGGGCCTGCACGCCGGCCACCAGTTCCGGAATGCGCGACACCGGAACCACCACGTCTTCATTGATCTTGCCCGGCGCGACGCTGCGCAGCGCAGGCGACAGCGCCTTGCGCGCCGCCCACAGCTGGTCGCGCGCGCGGCCTTCCATCGCCACGTCCAGCTCGATCATGCCGTCGCCTTCGGCGGCGCTGGCCAATGCCTGCAACAGATAGGGCAGGGTGTCGTGGTCACCATCGGCCTCGACCAGCAGCATCGCACCGGCCTCCGGCACGTCAGCACCATTGAGCCGCAGCAGCTCCAGGCTGCGCGCGTCCATGAATTCCAGGCGGGTGGGTACCACCGGCTGCGACATCAACCGCGATACGGCGGCCGCAGCAGCATCGGCATCGCGGTACAGCACGCGCAGACCGGCCTGGCTGACCGGCAGCGGGGTCAGTTTCAGCGTGGCTTCCACGATCAGTGCCAGCGTGCCTTCGCTGCCCACCAGCAGGTGGGTGAGGTCGTAGCCGGTGGCATCCTTGGTGTAGGCACCACCGCAGCGGATCAACTCGCCGGTGCCGGTGACGGCCACCAGGCCCAGCACGTTGTCGCGGCTGGTGCCGTACTTCACCGCGCGCGGGCCGCCCGCATTGCAGGCCAGGTTGCCACCGACGCTGCAGATCTCCGCACTGGACGGGTCCGGTGCCCAGAACAGGCCGTGCGGGGCCAGTGCTTGCTGCAGGGCGCCATTGAGCACGCCCGGTTGCACCACCGCGCAGCGATCGCCGGCGCGGATCTCGACGATGCGGTCCATGCGGGTGAACGACAGCACGATGCTGCCGGGCAGCGGCACGGCCGCGCCGGTGGTGCCAGTGCCGGCGCCACGTGCGACCAGAACCACGCCATGCGCGCGGCATGCACGCACCAGCGCCTGCACCTGCTCGATGTCCGCCGGAAACGCCACTGCAGCCGGACGCTGATGGCGCCATGAGTTGTCCTGTGCGTTGGCCTCCAGCGCGCCGTCATCCATGCGCCAGCCCTCCGCGCCCAGCAGGGTGGAAAGTTCAGTAACCAATGCGGTGGGCAGGGCAGGACTCATGACGGATCTCGTGGGGCAGCAGGAGCGGGTTGGATCAGTTTCCAGGCGACAACGGCGCCGGCCAGTGGCAGCCACACCCAGCGCAGTTCGGAGAGCAGGGTAGCCACGCCGCGTGCGCTGAAGAACTGTGGCGCGAACGGTGACACGCGGATGGGGCGCCACGGCGCGAAGAAGCGGTGTTCGCTCCACGGCCAGGCCAGCGCAACGCCCAGGCCACCGGAGGTCATCGCATCCAGCAGCGGATGGCTGGCGGCGCAGACGAAGACGAATACCGCCGCTTGCACGGTAGATGCCAACCTTGGTTGGCACACACCCGCCGACCAAGGTCGGCGACTACCAAAGAACGCCAACACCGCAGCCAATGCGGCCAGCACGCCGGCAAACAGCAGTGAATGACTGGCGCCACGATGGCCGAACGCATCGGCGTAGGGAATATGCAGCGCAAAGGCCAGTACATCGGCATCGGGCAGCATGGCGGCGATCACGCCGGCGGCCAGCAGGCGCGGCGGGATGCGGCCACGATCCGCGGCGCACCACAGCGCCAGCGGCACAGCGGCATGGGTGATGATCGAAGGCATCAGTCACGCACCGTGGTCGTGCCGGCTCTGGCAGCTGCCAACCCTGGTTGGCACACAAGCGCCGACCAAGGTCGGCCTCTACCAGAGCGGACGGTACCCATCAGCAATCATCCAGCCGGAATGCATCACGCAGCCAGTGCAGCTGCGGCGGTTCGCCACTGGCTTCCACCACATCGAAGCGGCAGGGTGCATTGGCCAGCACCGGGTTGTCCTGCAGGTACAGTTGCGCGGCATGGGCCAGGCGCCGGCACTTGCGCGCATCCACTGACGCGGCGCCGCCACCGAAATCGGATCGCGCGCGGTAGCGCACTTCCACGAACACCACGGTGCCGGCATCGTCCATCACCAGGTCCAGTTCACCGCCGCGATAGCGCACATTGCGCGCACGCGGCTGCAGTCCGGCCTGTTGCAGGTGCTGCTCGGCGGCGGCTTCCACCGCCGAGCCCCGTTGGCTGCGTTCAGCGACCACCGACGATCGGCATCGGCCGGCCGCCATTGAAGGTCGACCAGGCCGGCTGGCGCAGGATGTTGCCGTTGCTGTCCAGGAACAGGGTGCCGGTGGCACCGTCCAGGCCGCCTTCGTTGGACAGCTTGTCCAGGTAGGCGGTGATCTTCCAGGCGTCGGCACCGAAGGCGAACAGGCGGCCGGCCGCACCGCGTGCGCTCGGCAGGGTACTGGCCACCTGGCTGGCCGACGGCAGGCCGGACACGCTGCGCACGTTCCAGGCTTCGTTCGGGTAGACAATGCCGTCCAGCGCCACGTCTTCTTCCACCTTGCCGCTGCCAACGGTCAGCTGCGAGGTGCCGACGCGGGTCGCGCCGCCTGCACCGGCCAGCGCCAGCTGCGGCGCCAGCAGGCGCGCCTGCGGCGCACGCACGGCGAGGAACACGGCATCGACCTGGCCGGCGTTGCGCACCTGCGCGCCGACATCGCCGACGGCATCGGTGACGCCGATCGTGGCCACCACCTGGCCACCGCGCTGCGCGAAGCGCTGGGCAAAGGCGGCGGCGGCACGGCGGCCGGTGTCGTCAGCGCTGTTGATCACCAGCGCCTTGACGCGCTCGCGGCCACGCAGGTACTCGGCGGCGACGATGCCATCGTCTTCCGGCGCCAGCGAGAAGCCGGCACTGCCGGCCGGCGGTGCGTCCTTGCCGCGGTTCAGGGCCAGCACCGGCACCTGCAGCTGCTGGCGGCCGTACACCGCGTCCACTTCGTCGCGGCCCAGCGGGCCGACCACGAAGTCGGCACCGGAGGCGACGGCCTTGTCATAGGCGGCCAGGGCACCGGCCGGGGTGCCGGCGGTGTCGAAGAAGTTGATGTCCGGGCGGCGCCGGCTTTCACCGTAGTAGGCGCTCAACAGGCCATCGCGCACCGGCTGTGCGGCGGTGGCCAGGCGGCCGCTGAGCGGCAGCAGCACGGCCAGCTTGGCCGGCGGGCGGTAACCGTCGCTCATCGCCGGCGGGCGCTTGCTGGTGTCGAACTGGGCCGCGCCATCGCGGTCGAACGGGCGCGGCAGCGGCAGGCCGCGCGCGATCAGTGCACGGCCGGCGAAGTTGTAGAGCGGGTCGTTGGCCGGCAGGGCGGCGGCACGGCTGCGCAGGGTGGCGTCGTCGAGGGTGCCGAGCAGGCCGGCAATGGCGGCCTGGTTCTCGCTGCGCGCGCTGCCGGTCAGGCTGGAATGGGCGCGGGCCCGTTCGGTGGCGGCACCGAAGGCATCGCCGGTGCCCTGCAGGGCACTGGCACGGGCCAGGTACCAGCGTGTGCGCAGGGCCGGCAGCACGTTGTCGCCGTGGTCCTTCAGCAGGGCCAGCGCCTGCGCCGGCTGCTTGTCGGCCAGGGCCAGCTCGGCACTGGTCAGCTGGTAGCGCTGCAGGCTGGCGCCGGACAGCTGGCGTGCGGTGAGCTGGCCGAGCAGGCTGCGCGCGCGGGCACTGTCGCCGGCGAGGTGCCAGGCCCAGGCCGCATCGGCCAGTGCGTTGCTGCGGGCGCCGCCGCGCAGGGTGGAGGCCAGGCCTTCCAGCTGCAGCGCGGCATCGCGCGGCTTGCCCTGTTCGATCAGCGCCAGCGCCTGGCTCTGGGCCGGCGAATCGGGCGTGCTGGTCAGGCTGGTGGTGGCACAACCGGCCAGCAGCATCAGCGACAACGACAGGGCGGAGATCCGTGCGGCGGGCTTGTTCATGATCGGGTCCATGCGATGGGGGCAGCGGCCTTGGCCGGGTACACGCTACGATTCTACCCTTGCCCCGTGAGTACCGCTGAAATGAGTGTGCCAACCCTGTACGTCGTCGCCACGCCGATCGGCAACCTGGCCGATCTGAGCCCGCGCGCGCAGGAGGTGCTGCGTTCGGTGGCGGCCATCTGTGCCGAGGACACCCGCCGCAGCGGCCAGCTGCTGTCCCATTTCGGCATCCAGCAACCGCTGGTGGCCCTGCACGAACACAATGAAGAGGCCCTGGCGCAGCGCCTGGTTTCGCGATTGCAGGCCGGCGAGTCGCTGGCGCTGGTCAGCGATGCCGGTACCCCGCTGGTCAGTGACCCCGGTTTCCGCCTGGTGCGTGCCGCGCGCGCGGCGGGTATCAAGGTCAGCCCGGTGCCCGGTGCCTGCGCCGCCATCGCCGCGCTGAGCGTGGCCGGCCTGCCCAGCGACCGTTTCAGCTTCGAGGGTTTCCTGCCGGCCAAGGCCAGCGGCCGCCGCGACCGCCTGCAGGCGCTGGCCGGCGAAGTGCGCACGATGGTGTTCTACGAATCCTCGCACCGTATCGCCGAGTCGCTGGCCGACATGGCGGCGATCTTCGGCGGCGAGCGCCCGGCGGTGCTGGCCCGCGAGCTGACCAAGCTGTTCGAGACCGTGCTTGATGGCGACCTGGCGGGGCTGCTGGCCCAAGTCGAGGCCGACGACAACCAGCGCAAGGGCGAGTTCGTGGTGATGGTGCAGGGTGCCGGTGACGACGAGGAAGCGCAGCTGGCGCATGGTCGCCGCGTCTACGCGAAGCTGAGCGAGCACCTGCCGCCGTCGACCGCCGCCAAGCTGGCCGCGGAACTGACCGGTGCGCCGCGCAAGGCGCTGTACGGCAGTTGATCGCTCGCTCCGGGCCATGTCGGGGCAGCGCGCGGCGCGAAATGCGAAACGGTTCGGATCCGCCGGAGGGACGCCAACCTCTGCCGCGTGAACGTGCTCACGTGCGCGGCTGAGGGACGAATCCGGGGACAGGCGATGTCGTGATGAGCAGCAATGACCGACCCACTGATGATCGTACGAAGCCTGCAGCCTTGGGTATTGCGGGACGTCCTGCAGAGCGGCATTGAGATCAGTCGAGCCCGTGCGGATACTCCCGATGCGGAAGGGTGTCCGTAGTGTGACCCCATTTCCGAGGCCTCTGACGCGTGAGGACCGGTGCTCGGGATGTCTTCAAATGCCTGTCCTGGGCGAAGACGCTCCGGCACACGCCTCTTCATTCCCCACTTGGGAGCAATTGTTCGAGATGGCATTGACAGCCTACCTTCAGGCTCATTTCCTGCCAAAGGATGTGTTCGCCGCATTCTGCAATGTGTCAGAAGAATGGCTAAGTCGCCTGATTGCAGTGCGCGCGGTGCCGGAGCCCACCTGCACCTGCGAGGAAGGCACCATCTATGCGCGTGCGTCGATGCCGTTCTCGCCGACCGAGTATGACCGTAGCAGTAGAAAGCGGTTGGTCGACGATCCTCGCCGGGAGCTGGGCGAAAAGTCCTGAAAGGCGTGCAGACCTGCATGGCTCGTTCACAGACTGGGACGCTGGAACACGGCAGCGGCCGAATTCCGGGGGGGGCTAAGGGGCGAAGCTCTCAAATTTCCTTCAGGGAGGAAAGACAGATGTTTGAAAAGGGACTGTTCCTGCTGTTCGCACTGGCCGATGTGCCAGCTCCTGCAGCTGAAGCGCCGCCACCCGCAGCCATTACCGAAGCCGATCTGGGCCCGGACTATGTCGGCTACCTGCTGTTCGATCCGGGGTTGGTCGAGTTCAATCGGCTGCAGTCGGTTCGCGATTACGGCAATTACCTGACCTACCGCGCGGCACGTGACGCGTTGGAGAGCTACGAGGCATGTCTGCAGGTGGGGGCCGACAACCACGCACAGATCGAGGCGGCCTACCAGCAGTTGGTGAACAGCCAGCAGCGGTACGTCAGCGCGGCGCAATGGCGCGACCTGCGGCAGGCCCTGCGTGCGAGGCGCGAGCCGGTGCCCGAGCGCGCGTCGTGGCAATGCGCCGCATTCGTGGACAACGCGCCCTATTTCGATGCGGGGTTGGACGATGCACTGCTGGGCGCCACCGAATTGGCGCGCGAGCAGGCCGGGGAAGGGGATTCGCGTAGCGACGCGCTGCGCCCGGTCCTCGGCGTTCAGATGGGGGGCGCGACCGTGATCGAATCCGAGCCTGACGAGGGTCCGGCCCATCGCGCCGGCCTGCGCAAGGGGGATGAGGTGCTGGCCGTGGCGGGTACCCGAGTGAAGACCGTCTTCGGTGTCGGCCAAGCGTTGAAAGCCTACGCGCCGGGCGATCGCGTGGACGTGCGCGTCCGCCGCATTGAATGGGACGGTTCGCGACCGCAGGTGCGGGAATTGATCGTCGGGGTGGTGCTGGAGTCGCGGGCGGCGGTGATGGCGAAGGCGAAGGCGAAGGGCCGCTAGAGCCACGCCACGCGTGGATGAACCGGACGCCGCGATCGGCACGGCAGGAAAGGCGTGCGTACGCTAGAATGCGCGCTGGCGGAGTCGGCCAGACAGTCGCGTCATCCCTTCGGGGGTGCCGAGGAAAGTCCGGGCTCCATAGGGCAAGGTGCCAGGTAACGCCTGGGCGGCGCAAGCCGACGGAAAGTGCAACAGAAAGATACCGCCTACGTCTTCTTCGGAAGGCCGGTAAGGGTGAAATGGTGCGGTAAGAGCGCACCGCGAGTCTGGCAACAGACCGGCACGGCAAACCCCACCTGGAGCAAGACCAAATAGGGATCCTTTGGCGCGGCCCGCGTTGGATCCGGGTAGGTTGCTTGAGCGTTGCGGTGACGTAACGCCTAGAGGAATGACTGTCCACGACAGAACCCGGCTTATCGGCCGGCTCCGCCTCTTTCTTCTTCCACGCATGGCGTGGATCTACCGTGATTCCGGGGTCGGATCCCTTTCCAGAGGAAAGGGATCCGACCCCATGCCCTGATCAGCCCGGCGTACGGTAC
This sequence comes from Stenotrophomonas sp. YJH_SMC_94-11, assembly GCF_059370435.1. NCBI lineage: Bacteria > Pseudomonadati > Pseudomonadota > Gammaproteobacteria > Lysobacterales > Lysobacteraceae > Stenotrophomonas > Stenotrophomonas sp. YJH_SMC_94-11. Next base: position 147,868 of record NZ_JCAFTR010000006.1, read on the forward strand.
TGCCCGGCGGAGATGAACTGCGAGAAGCGCTCGCACCACACCACCACGGTGGTGTAGTCGTCCACGTCCACGTTCGCGGGGACGTCCACCAGGAAGCGGTTGAAGGTCTTTACCTCGCCGATGCGCTGGGCCTGCGCCTTGATCTTCAGGAAGTCGGCCTTGTTGTCGACGAAATCGCGAACCAGATAGACCTTGTAATCCGGGCCCGGTCCCATCTTCCCGTCGAAGGCGACCTGGGTGGCACTGACGCTGACCTTGCCTTCGGCCCAGTGCACCGCATCGCTGCCTTTGAGGTCGCGGCGGAAGGTGGTGCGGTAGGTGGCGTCTTTCATTGCGGCCTGTACCTGGGCGACCGGCGGGTCATCGGGGGCGATCAGGATCGGCAGCAGATAGACGCCCAGGCCGAAGCCCAGGCCGAGGGTGAGCAGATGGGTGGCGAGCAGGATGAGGATGCGGCGCATGGGGCCTCCTTGTGGTTGCGGTCGATCGCGCGGCGTGCTGCCGGGCGCGACCACCCTGGGAGGTCAGGGCCGACATTTATAGACACAGTGCCGATTGCGAAAAGGGCACAGTCGGGTGGCGGCGATGCTGAAACCCCTGGGGTGCGGACGGATCGTGGTCGCGGCTGGAAGCTGAATGACGTTTCAGGCCCGCTGCGATGGCGACGGCCGTCACGTGGATCGCGACATCAAGCTGCGGGTAGTGCCGGCCGCTGGCCGGCAGCTTCATGGCGAATCCGAGCATCCAAAGGCTGCCGGCCAGCGACCGGCACTACCCCCGCCACGAGCATCCGGCCAAGGGCCGTCTTGATCGGGTCAGAAAATGACGTGGCTTTGTCCGCTCGGTGCACCCTGCGGGCCGAAGCGGCGTTCGTGGATCTCGCCGTGGCCGTCGGCGTCGATCAGCAGCACGGTGCTGGCGCGGGTGCCGTAGTCGTCGCCGCGGATGAAGGCCGGGCTCAACCAGCGCTCGCGTTCCAGGCCGATGCCGGTGTCGGGCAGGTCGCTGTCGGCGGGGCGGTGTTCATCGGCCAAGGCATTCCAGAGCGGGGTCAGGTCCGGGGTCAGATCCCTTTCGCGTTGCGAAAGGGATCTGATCCCGTCTGCTTCCAGCCATGCCGACAGCGCGGCCATCAGCCGTCGGGTCTTCGGCCAGGGCGCGTCCAGCGCGCCGTTGGACATGCCGTGGACGCCCGGGCCAAGCGTCTGCCGTTCGGCGGGATGGTTGCCCAGGTACTCCAGGCTGTCGCCATCGGCCAGCAACAGATTGAATGGGGCGTAGGCACCCGCCACGGTTGCCAGCCGCTCGATATGCACGGCGGCCGGGTCGCGGCCGCGCAGGAAGTCGGCCACCAGCGCGCCCCGCGACGGTCCGGTCTGGGCCGCCAGCGGGTCGCGGACGTTGGTGACCACCGCCATCCGGCCCGAGGCGCCGACCCCGGCCCAGCCACCGCCGGAGCGCAGGTCGCGTCCCCCGATGACGGAGGTCTCATCCTGCCAGGGGGCCAGCGCCGCGGTGGGGCGGGCGTGGAACTCATCACGGTTGCCGGTCATTACCAGCCGCCAGCGCGGGTGGTGCATCCAGCCAAGAGCGAGCAGGCACATGGCCTCATTGTGCACCGTTTGCGCATTACGGCGCCGTTTCCGGCCAGGCCGGGATGAATGCGCGGTCGATGTTTCACGCCCCGTCCACGCCCCTGAACTTCCGTTCAATCTCAAAAATTGAGACGGATCAGCAACTTGTGGATAAGCCTTGAACAATTCTCTAAAGGTTGTTGCAAGCCATTGATGCGGCTGGCGATTTCCCTGCTGAAAAGTTGTTGACAACCCTCTGCCCGCTGCTAAGGTGGGCATCAGAGGGAAATCCGGGTGTTTTGTGGGTTTTCGTGGTTCAATGTTTCACCGGGCGAAGGACAAGGTGCAGGCGTCGTGTTCCAGGGCGAGACGGCCATCACAGTTGACGACAAGGGGCGCATGGCGGTTCCCACCGCTTACCGCGACCTCGTCGCGCGCGCCAGCAACAACCGTCTCGTGCTGACCTACAACCCGTTCGAAGCCGGCTGCCTGTGGCTGTACGCAGAGTCGGAATGGGAACGGGTCCGCGACGATGTGATGTCCAAGCCCAACACCCAGCGCGTCGTGCGCCTGTTGCAGCAGAAGCTGGTCGGCTCGGCCGCCCATCTGGAACTGGACGGCAACGGTCGCATCAGCATCCCCGCCAGCCACCGCGGTGCGGTGGGCATTGAGAAGAAGGCGGTATTGCTCGGCATGGGCGACAAGTTCGAATTGTGGAGCGAGCAGGCGCATCGGGCCCTGATCCAGCAGACGTTGTCTGACGAGGATCTGGGTGATGGGTTGCTCGACCTGAAGTTGTGAGCCGGGGTGCCCGGATGCGCCCAGAAGCGCAGACCGGTCACCTTCCGGTGTCGCAGTCGCCGGCGGTGCACCTGCCGGTCCTGTACACCCAGGTCCTTGAAGGCCTGAGGGTGATCGAAAACGGACGTTATCTGGATGGCACGTTCGGTCGTGGCGGTCATGCACGTGGCGTGCTTACCCAGCTCGGTCCCGAGGGGCGCCTGCTGGTCATGGACAAGGATCCGGAAGCCATCGCCGTTGCCGAGCGCGATTTCGCGCCGGATCCGCGCGTGTCCATCTTCCGTGGCAGCTTCGCCCAGCTGCTGCAGTGGGATGCCACGGCCGAAGGCCTGGACGGCGTGCTGTTCGACCTGGGCGTGTCGTCGCCGCAGCTGGATGTGGCCGAACGAGGCTTCAGCTTCGGCAAGGACGGCCCGCTGGACATGCGCATGGACCCGGACAGCGGTGAAAGCGCCGCGCAGTGGATCAACCGCGTCGAAGAGCGCGAGATCGCCGACGTGCTGTGGACCTATGGCGAAGAGCGGCAGAGCCGGCGCATCGCCCGCGCCATCGTGGCCCGCCGCGAGAAGCAGCCGTTCTCCCGCACCGCCGAACTGGCCGAGCTTATCGCCTCGGTGATGCCGCGTGGCAAGGACAAGATCCACCCGGCCACGCGCAGCTTCCAGGCCATCCGCATCCACATCAACCGCGAGCTGGCAGACCTGGAAGCGGGGCTCGATGCGGCGGTGGAAAGGCTCAAGCCCGGTGGCCGTCTGGCGGTGATCAGCTTCCACTCGCTGGAAGACCGCATCGTCAAGCAGTACATGAACCGCCTGGCCAAGGCGCCACCGGCCAACCGCCGCCTGCCCGAGGCCGTTGCGTTCGTGCCGACGCTGGACCTGATTGGCGGGGCCATCAAGGCCACCGACGAAGAGCTGGCCGCCAACCCGCGCGCCCGCAGCGCGGTGCTGCGCGTGGCCCAGAAGCGGGAGGCCGACGCATGAGCCGGTTGCTGCTGATCATCCTGTTGGCCTGCACCGTGGCCTCGGCGATCGGCGTCGTGTTCGTGCGTCACCGTCATCGGCAGACGTTCATCGAGCTGTCGCGCGCCGAGCGCAAGCGCGATGACATCAACCTGGAATTCGGCCGCCTGCAGCTGGAGCAGGCCACGTTGGCCGAAGCCAACCGTGTCGATCGCATCGCCCGCGAAAAGCTCGGCATGAAGTTCCCCGAGGCCGCCGACATCGTGGTGGTGCGCCCATGAGCAAGGCCGGTCGCAACCGTCCACGCAATGCCTTCAACCTGCGCCAGCGCCTGCGCTGGGTCGCGCTGGCGCTCGGCCTGTGCTCGGTGTCGCTGGTCGGCCGCGCGGCCTACGTGCAGATCATCAACAGCGACTTCTACCAGCGCCAGGGCGAGGCCCGCTATCTGCGCGAGCTGCCGATCAAGACTTCGCGCGGCATGATCACCGACCGCAACGGCGAGCCGCTGGCGGTGTCCACGCCGGTTGCCTCGATCTGGGTCAACCCGCAGGACCTGCTGCGTTCGCCCGAGCGCATCCCCGAGCTGGCCCAGGCGGTCGGCATGTCGGTGGATGAGCTGAGCAGCCGCCTGTCGCAGAAGTCGGACAAGGAATTCATGTATCTGCGTCGCCGGATCAATCCGGACGAGGCAGAGAAGGTGGTCGCGCTGAAGATTCCGGGCGTGGCGGCTCAGCGCGAGTTCCGCCGCTTCTACCCGCAGGGTGAGGCGATGGCGCACGTGCTGGGCTTCACCAACATCGATGATCGCGGCCAGGAAGGCCTGGAACTGGCCTTCGACGAATGGCTGCGCGGCAAGCCCGGTGCGAAGCGGGTGATCCGCAACCGCAAGGGGGAAACCGTCGAAAGCGATCTGCTGCGTGCCGCTGAGCCGGGCAAGGACCTGACCCTCAGCATCGACCGCCGCATCCAGTACCTGGCCTTCAAGGAGCTGCGCAACGCGCTGGTGGCCAACAAGGCGGCCGGTGGTTCGATGGTGATCATGGACGTGACCACCGGCGAGATCCTGGCCATGGTCAACCTGCCCACCTACAACCCGAATTCGTTGACCGGCGCGATCCCTGATACGCGCCGCAACCGTGCGGTGACCGACCTGGTCGAGCCGGGTTCGACGATGAAGCCGCTGACCATCGCCACCGCGCTGCAGGCCGGTGCGGTGACCAAGGACACCATCATCGACACCAACCCGGGCTACATGACGCTGGGTCGCTTCACCATCCGCGACGTGCCACGCAACAACGGCGTGCTGAACGTGACCGGCGTGATCACCCGCAGTTCGAACGTGGGTGCAGCCAAGGTTGCGGCGAAGATGCCGGACCAGACCTTCTACGACGGCGTGCGCCGCTTCGGCTATGGCTCGGCGCCGCACAGCGGTTTCCCGGGTGAATCGGCTGGTGTGGTGATGCGTCCGGCGCGCTGGTCGGGGACCACCAAGACCACCATGTCCTACGGCTACGGCCTGTCGGTCACGCCACTGCAGATTGCCACCGCCTACTCGGCGCTGGCCAACGGCGGGCGCCTGATCGCGCCGACCTTCGTCAAGGGCCAGCGCAACGAAGGCCAGCAGATCATCGACGAGAACGTCGCCAGACAGGTGGTGGCGATGATGGAAACGGTGGTCACCCAGGGCGGCGCCAAGCAGGCGGCGGTGCTGGGCTACCGCGTGGCCGGCAAGACCGGCACTGCACGCAAGGCTGGCCCGGGCGGTTACGAGCGCGGGCATTACAACGCGCTGTTCGCCGGCGTGGTGCCGGCCACCAACCCGCGCTTCGCCACCGTCATCGTCATCAACGATCCGCAGGCCGGCAAGTTCTACGGCGGCCTGGTGTCGGCGCCGGTCTATCACAACGTGATGGAAGGCACCCTGCGCCTGATGGACGTGCCGCTGGATGACCTGCAGTCGTGGCTGGCCGCACAGCAGTCGGGCAAGGTCGGCCATTCGGCCTCGATCCTGCCCGCACCGCCGGCCGAGACCGCGCTGCCGGTCGATGCCGCCGCTGAATTCGATGCTGCGCTGCCGAGCGCGCAAGCCCAGACGCCGCCCGTTACGGGAGGCACGCAATGAGTCCTTCGATGTTGCTTTCGCAGTTGCTTCCGGACGTGGCCCTGGCGGGCCATGATCCCGTTCTGACCGGCCTGGTGCTGGACAGCCGCGCCGTGCGCCCCGGTAATGCCTTCGTCGCGATCGCCGGCTTCGGCGCGCATGGGCTGGGCTTTGTCGAGCAGGCCCGTGCGGCCGGTGCCAGCGTCATCCTGTTCGAGCCACCGGCACCGGCCGAGCTGCCGGCGCCGGCCGATGCGATCGCCGTGCCGGGCCTGCGGGCGCGCATGGGGGCGATGGCCGACCAGTTCCATGGCGCGCCGTCGCGGGCGATGGCGATGGTCGGCGTGACCGGTACCAACGGCAAGACCTCCACCGTGCAGCTGCTGGCCCAGGCCTGGCACCTGCTCGGAACGCCCAGTGGCAGTATCGGCACGTTGGGCGCCGGACTTTATGGTGCGGTCGAGCCGACTGGTTTCACCACGCCGCTGGTGCTGCAGATGCATGCGCTGCTGGCACAGCTGCGCGACGCCGGTGCGCGCGCGGTGGCGATGGAAGTCAGCTCGCACGCGCTGGACCAGGGCCGCGTGGATGCCGTGCACTACGACGTGGCGGTGTTCACCAACCTCACCCGCGATCATCTGGACTACCACGGTGACATGGCCAGCTACGGCGCGGCCAAGGCGCGGCTGTTCCATCGCCCGGGCCTGAAGGCGGCGGTGGTCAACCTGGACGACGCCTTCGGTCGCCAGCTGTTCGCTGGCCTGCCTGCTGGCGTGCAACCGATCGGCCTGAGCTCGCGCGCTGCCGCTGGCGCCAGCGTGCGCGCCGAGGCGCTGCAACTGGATGGACGCGGCATTGCCTTCGAGCTGGTCATCGACGGCCAGCGTGCTGCGGTGCAGTCGCCGCTGCTGGGCCGCTTCAACGTGGACAACCTGCTGGCCGTGGCCGGTACTCTGCATGCGCAGGGCCAGCCGCTCCCGCGCATCGCCGAAGTGCTGTCGGCGCTGCAGCCGATCCGTGGCCGCATGAACCGCCTGGGTGGTGAAGACGGTCTGCCGACCGTGGTGGTCGATTACGCCCATACCCCGGACGCGCTGGAGCAGGCGCTGGACAGCCTGCACGGCCATCTGCAGGGCACGCTGTTCTGCGTGTTCGGCTGCGGTGGCGAGCGCGATACCGGCAAGCGTCCGCAGATGGCGGCGATTGCCGAGCGCCTGGCCAACCAGGTCATCGTCACCGACGACAACCCGCGCGGCGAGGATGGCGACGTGATCGTGGCCGACATCCTGGCCGGCTTCCAGCACGCCGATGCCGTGACCGTGCAGCGCAACCGCGCGCGTGCGATCGGCCTGGCGGTGAAGCGTGCCGGTGCCGGAGACATCATCCTGATTGCCGGCAAGGGCCATGAGCCGTACCAGGAAGTGAATGGCGTGCGCCATGACTTCGACGACACCGAAGTGGCTGCGGCTGCACTGGCGGCCAAGGCCGGTGTTCTGCAGGCAAAGGCCGGGGAGGGCGCCGCATGAAGCGCACCCTGCTTTCGCTGATCGCACACTGGGCCGGCGGCGAGATCCATGGCGACGACGTGGCCATCGATGCAGTCAGCAATGACACACGCAGCCTGGGCCCGGGCAGCCTGTATGTGGCGCTGCGCGGCGAGCGTTTCGACGGCCATGACTTCGCTGCCGACGCGCAGGCGCGCGGTGCCAGTGCGCTGCTGGTCGAGCGGCTGCTGCCGATCGAGCTGCCGCAGGTACTGGTGGCCGACAGCGAGCTGGCACTGGCGAAGATCGCCACCGGCATGCAGCGTGACCGTGGCACCGAGGTGTTCGCGATCACCGGCAGCAATGGCAAGACCAGCGTGAAGAGCCTGCTGCTGTCGATCCTGCAGCAGGTGGCCCAGCACGCGCACAAGGTGGTCTACGCCAACCCGGGTAACCGCAACAACGAGATCGGCCTGCCGCTGGCGGTGATCGACGCGCCGGAAGATGCCGACTACGCCGTCTACGAGATGGGCGCTGGCAAGCCTGGCGATATCGCCTACCTGACCGACATCGCCCGCCCGCGCTATGCGCTGGTCAACAACATTGCCCCGGCACACCTGGAACGCATGAGCAGCCTGCTCGGCGTGGCGGTGACCAAGGGCGCGATCTATGCCGCGCTGCCGGCCGATGGCGTGGCGGTGATCAACGCCGACGATGCCTACGGCCGCTGGTTCGAGCAGCACTTTGTCGGTCGCCCGCAGCGTTGCCGCGTGCTGCGCTATGGGCTGGAACACTCGGCGGACGTGACCGCGCGCGACATCCGCGCCGGTGCACAGGGCAGCCAGTTCACCCTGGTCGCCCCGACCGGCGAAGCCCGCGTGGTGCTGGGCCTGCCGGGTCGCCACAACGTCAGCAATGCGCTGGCCGCCGCCAGCCTGGCGCTGGCGGCCGGTGTCGATCTGGCGCTGATTGCGGCCGGTCTGGCCGAGGCGCAGCCGGTACCGGGCCGCCAGATTGCCCATCAGCTGCGCAACGGCGCGGTGCTGGTGGACGACAGCTACAACGCCAATCCCGGCTCGCTGGCTGCGGCCATCGATGCCCTGGCCGCTGCCCCGGAAGAGGGCTGGCTGGTGCTGGGTGACATGCGCGAGCTGGGCCCGGACGCCGAGGCGCTGCATGCGCAGGCCGGCATCCGCGCACGCGCCGCCGGCCTGAAGCGCCTGTACGCGCTGGGCCCGCTCAGTGCCGCCGCCGCCACCGCCTTCGGCGACGGCGGCCGTCATTTCGCCACCCACGACGCGCTGTCGCAGGCGCTGAAGGACGAGCTGCACGCCGGCGTGCGCTGCCTGGTCAAGGGTTCCCGTGGCAGCGCCATGGACACGATTGTCAAAGCGCTGCTGGCGCAAGGAGAGGAATCCCCGCATGTTGTATGAACTGGCTCGATGGTTGCAGCAGTTGGAGAGCCTGTTCGGGCTGTTCAACTACCAGACGTTCCGCGCCATCCTTGCCGCGCTGACGGCCCTGTTCCTGTCGCTGTGGCTTGGCCCGGCGATGATCCGCAAGCTCGCCCAGTTCAAGGGCGGCCAGCCGATCCGCCAGGACGGTCCGCAGACCCATTTCTCCAAGGCTGGCACGCCGACCATGGGCGGTTCGCTGATCCTGCTCACCATCACCCTGTCGGTGCTGATGTGGGCCGACCTGCGCAACCGCTACGTGTGGCTGGTGCTGGCGGTGATGCTGTGCTTCGGCGCCATCGGCTGGTATGACGACTGGATCAAGATCGTCCGCCGTGACCCGAACGGCCTGAAGTCGCGCTGGAAGTACCTGCTGCAGTCGATCTTCGGCCTGGCCGCGGGCCTGTTCCTGTTCTACACGGCCGACGTGCCGGCAGCGCTGACCTTCTACATCCCGATGTTCAAGTCGGTCGCGCTGCCGCTGGCCGGCATCGGCTTCGTGGCCATCGCCTACTTCTGGATCGTCGGCTTCTCCAACGCGGTGAACCTGACCGACGGCCTGGACGGCCTGGCAATCATGCCGACCGTGCTGGTGGCCTGCGCGCTGGGCGTGTTCGCCTATGCCTCGGGCAACGTGGTGTTCGCCAACTACCTGCAGATCCCGCAGATCCCGGGCGCGGGCGAGCTGGTCATCATCTGCGCGGCCATCGCCGGAGCCGGCCTGGGCTTCCTGTGGTTCAACACCTATCCGGCCATGGTCTTCATGGGCGACATCGGCGCGCTGGCGCTGGGTGCGGTGCTGGGCACCATCGCGGTGATCACCCGCCAGGAACTGGTGCTGGTGATCATGGGCGGCGTGTTCGTCATCGAAACCCTGTCGGTGATGATCCAGGTCGCCTCGTTCAAGCTGACCGGCAAGCGCGTGTTCCGCATGGCGCCGATCCACCACCATTTCGAACTGAAGGGCTGGCCGGAGCCGCGCGTGATCGTGCGCTTCTGGATCATCTCCGTCGTGCTCGTGCTGATCGGCCTGGCCACGTTGAAGGTGCGCTGAGATGAACGACCTGTCCCGCCAGGCAACACGCCTTGAAGCCATCGAAGGCAGCTACGACAAGTGGCTGCTGGGCGCGATCATCGCGCTCACCGGCGTGGGCGTGGTGATGGTGGCGTCCAGCTCGATCGCCTTGATGAGCAGCCCGTTCTACTACCTCAACCGCCACCTGATCTTCCTGGCGGTGGGTATCGTGCTGGCGGTCATCGCCGCCCGCACCGAGCTGAAGTCCATCGAGCAGTACAACCAGATGCTGCTGCTGGGCTGCTTCGTGCTGCTGCTGGCGGTGTTCGCGCCGGGCCTGGGCAGCACGGTCAACGGCGCACGCCGCTGGATCAACCTGGGCATCTCCAAGTTCCAGACGGTCGAGGCGGTGAAGGTGCTGTACATCGTCTGGCTGTCCAGCTACCTGGTGCGCTTCCGCGACGAGGTCAATGCGACCTGGCCGGCGATGCTCAAGCCGCTGGGCGTGGCCGGTGCGCTGGTGGTGCTGCTGCTGCTGCAGCCGGACTTTGGTTCTTCGACCCTGCTGCTGGCGATCACCGCCGGCATGCTGGTGCTGGGCGGGGTGAACATGCCGCGCATGTCGATGCCGGTGGTCATCGGCCTGGTCGGCATGAGCGCGCTGGCGATCATCGAGCCGTACCGCATGCGCCGCATCACCTCGTTCCTGGACCCGTGGGCCGACCAGCAGGGCGACGGCTACCAGCTGTCCAACGCGCTGATGGCGGTGGGCCGTGGCGAGTGGACCGGCGTCGGCCTGGGCAATTCGGTGCAGAAGCTCTACTACCTGCCGGAAGCGCATACCGACTTCATCTTCTCGGTCACCGCTGAGGAATTCGGTTTCCTGGGTACCTGCGTGATCGTGGCGCTGTACGCGCTGCTGGTCGGCCGTACCTTCTGGCTGGGCATGCGCTGCGTGGAAATGAAGCGCCACTTCTCCGGCTACATCGCCTTCGGCATCGGCCTGTGGATCAGCATGCAGACCTTCGTTTCGATCGGCGTGAACCTGGGTATCCTGCCGACCAAGGGCCTGACTCTGCCGCTGATCTCCTCCGGCGGCTCGTCGGTGCTGATGACCTGCGTGGCGATGGGCCTGCTGCTGCGCGTGTCCTATGAGCTCAAGCGCGCCGAGCGTCGCCAGGCCGTGCGCATCGGTGGCGCCGAAGAAACGGCTGCCGAGCCGATGGACGCCGCCGCCACGCCGGTGGCCGCCAGCGTGCCGGCGAGCGCCGAGCCGACGGCTGCCGCTGCGGCGAACGCAGCGCGCGGCACCAGCCGCCTGCAGTCGCGCATCGAACCGACCTTCGGGAGGCTGTCATGAGTGCAGCCAACGAGAAGGTGCGCCCGGTGATGATCATGGCCGGTGGTACCGGCGGTCACATCTTCCCCGGCCTGGCCGTGGCCCGCGTGCTGCGCGAGCGTGGCGTGCCGGTCACCTGGATGGGCGCCGAAGGCGCGATGGAAACCCGCCTGGTGCCGCAGCACGACATCGCCATCGACACGCTGGCGATCACCGGCCTGCGCGGCAAGGGCAAGCTGGCGCTGCTGGCGGCGCCATGGCGGCTGATGCGCGCGCTGCGCGCGGCCGGCATGATCATCCGCAAGCGCCAGCCGCGTGCGGTGGTGGCCTTCGGTGGCTTCGCCTCCGGCCCGGGTGGCATGGCCACCCGCCTGCATGGCCTGCCGCTGATCGTGCATGAGCAGAACCGTGCACCGGGCCTGACCAACCGCATCCTGTCGCGCTATGCGCGCCGGCTGCTGACCGGCTTCCCGGGCACCTTCGCCCAGCGCGAGGAGTTCGTCGGCAACCCGGTGCGTGCGGAGATCGCTGCCATCGCTCCGCCGGAACAGCGCTTCGCCGACCGCAACGGCCCGCTGCGCGTGCTGGTGGTGGGCGGCAGCCAGGGTGCGCGCGCACTCAATGCCGGCGTGCCGCAGGCGATTGCCGCGCTGGGTGCCGGCGTGCCGGTCCAGGTGCGCCACCAGAGCGGCGAGAAAATGCATGCCGAGGCGGTCGAGGCGTATGCCAAGGCCGGCGTGCAGGCTGAAATCACCCCGTTCATCGCGGACATGGCCGAGGCCTTCGCCTGGGCCGATCTGGTCGTGTGCCGCTCCGGTGCGTCGACCCTGGCCGAGCTGTGCGCGGCCGGCGTCGGCAGCGTGCTGGTGCCATTCCCTGCTGCCGTCGACGATCACCAGACCCGCAATGCGGAGTACCTGGTCGAGCGCGGCGCGGCGGTGTTGCTGAAGCAGGACGGAACGCTGGCCGACGGCATTGCCGCACTGCTGCGCGATCTGTCCGAAAATCCCGCCCGCCGCATGCAGATGGCGCAAGCCGCGCGTGCCCTGGCCAAGGTCGATGCCGCCGAGCGCATCGCCGATATCATTCTCGAGGAAGCTGTATGAAGAAGGCATGCCACCGCGCCTGCCCTGCGCGAGGCCGCGCATGATCCGTCGCCTGCACGACACCAACGACCTGGTGCGCGCGTTCCCGCGCGTGCATTTCGTCGGCATCGGTGGCACCGGCATGAGTGGCATCGCCGAAGTGATGCTGACGCTGGGCTACGAAGTGTCCGGCTCGGACAACGCCGACAACGTGGCAACCCGCCGCCTGGCCAGCCTGGGAGCGCGCATCATGCGCGGCCACTCGGCAGCCAATGTGCTGGGCACCGACTGCGTGGTGGTCTCCAGCGCCATCCGCGAGGACAACCCGGAGCTGATGGAAGCGCGCAGCCAGCGCATTCCGATCATGCCGCGCGCGGCGATGCTGGCCGAGCTGATGCGCTTCCGCCGCGGCATCGCCGTGGCCGGTACCCATGGCAAGACCACCACCACCAGCCTGACCGCAGCGGTGCTGAGCGAAGGTGGCCTGGACCCGACGTTCGTGATCGGTGGCCAGCTGCTAGCTGCCGGTGCCAACGCCAAACTGGGCGGTGGGCAGTGGCTGGTGGCCGAGGCCGACGAAAGCGATGGCAGCTTCCTGCGCCTGAACCCGCTGATGTCGATCATCACCAACATCGATGCGGACCACCTGGAGAACTACGGCAACGACTTTGCCCGCGTGCAGGCGGCGTTCGCCGAATTCCTGCAGCGCCTGCCGTTCTACGGCCTGGCGGTGCTGTGCATCGACGATCCGGAAGTGGCCGCGCTGGCTGCCAGGACCCCGCGCCACGTGATGAGCTACGGCATGAGCCCGCAGGCCGACGTGCGCGCCGAGAACGTGGTGCAGGAAGGATCGCGCATGCGCTTCACCCTGCGCCTGCCGCAGGGCACCAGCCAGGAAGTGGTGCTGGCGCTGCCGGGCAGGCACAACGTACTCAACGCGCTGGCCGCCGCCGCGGTGGGCTGGCAGCTGGGCGTGGCGCCGGACGCCATCGCGCGCGCGCTGGAAGGCTTCGCCGGTGTCGGCCGCCGCTTCAATGACCTGGGCGAAGTGACCACCGCCAGCGGTGCCAAGGTGCGCATCATCGACGACTACGGCCATCACCCGAGCGAGCTGGAGGCGGTGTTCGCCGCCGCCCGCGGCGGCTGGGCTGACAAGCGCCTGGTGGTGGCCTTCCAGCCGCACCGCTACAGCCGCACCCGTGACCAGTTCGACAAGTTTGCCGCGGTGCTGTCCAGCGTCGACGCGCTGGTGCTGAGCGAGGTCTATCCGGCCGGTGAGGAACCCATTGCCGGTGCCGACTCGCATGCGCTGGCCCGCGCCATCCGCGCGCGTGGCCGCAGCGAGCCGGTGGTGGTGGGCAAGGCCGCCGAGCTGGCCAGCGTGCTGCCGGACGTGCTGCAGGACGGTGACCTGCTGCTGATGATGGGGGCCGGCGATATCGGTGCCGTGGCCGCCCATATCGCGGTGGAAGGCTTCCAGGGGGAGGGCCAGGCGTGAGCGCGCTGACTTTCCCGCCGCTGCGCGTGACCGACCCGGCCGTGTTCGGCCGCGTCGCCGTGCTGCTCGGCGGCAGTTCCAGCGAACGCGAGGTGTCGCTGGATTCGGGCCGCAACGTGCTCGAAGCCCTGCAGTCGCGCGGCGTCGATGCGTTCGCCGTCGATGGCATTCCGGCGCTGGCCAGCGCGCTCGCCGCCGGTGGCATCGACCGCGTGTTCAACATCCTGCATGGCCACAACGGTGGCGGTGAGGACGGCATCGTGCAGGGCCTGATGGACGCCTTCGGCGTGCCGTACACCGGCTCGGACGTGCTGGGTTCGGCGCTGAGCATGGACAAGATCCGCACCAAGCAGGTGTGGCTGTCGCTGGGCCTGCCAACGCCGCAGTACCGGAAGGTCGACGCGTCCACGGTGCATGCACTGGCGGCAGAGCTGGGCCTGCCGGTGGTGGTGAAGCCGGCCAACGAAGGCTCCAGCGTGGGCATCAGCCGGGTCACCGACGAGGCCGGCCTGGACGAGGCCGTGGCCCTGGCCGCGCGCTACGACGGCCAGTTGCTGATGGAACAGATGGTGGTGGGCGATGAGCTGACCGTGGCCATCCTTGGCGACGTTGCCCTGCCGTCGATCCGCATCGTGCCCAAGGGCCAGTGGTACGACTACAACGCCAAGTACATCGCCGAGGACACCCAGTACCTGTGCCCGGGCCTGGACGGTAGCGACGAAGACGAGATCCGCCGCATCGCGCTGGCCGCATTCCGCGCCGCCGGCTGCCGTGGCTGGGGCCGCGTGGACGTGATGCGTGACCGCGCCAGCGGCCGTTTCTTCCTGCTGGAAGTGAACACCGCGCCGGGCATGACCAGCCATTCGCTGGTACCCAAGGCGGCCCGCCAGGCCGGCATCGGTTTCGAGGAACTGGTGTGGCGCGTGCTGGAACAGACCCTGGAGGCCACGCACGCATGAACGCGCTGCTGCGCATCTTCGTCTGGCTGTTGGCACTGTCGGTGGTTGCACTGCCGGTGGTGGCCGTGGTCAATGGCTGGGTCGGCGCCGAGCGCTGGCCGCTGGCGAAGCTGCGCGTGCATGGCGAGTTCAAGCGGGTACCGGCCGAGCAGCTGCAGCAGGTGCTGCTGCCGTACGCGCGCGCCGGGTTCTTCGCGGTCAAGCTGCAGGATGCGCAGGACGCGCTGGAAAAGCTGCCGTGGGTGGAAAGCGCGCAGGTACGCAAGCAGTGGCCGGATGTGCTGGAAGTGACCCTGGTCGAGCACAAGCCGTTCGCACGCTGGGGCAACGACCGCCTGGTCTCCGAGCAGGGCAAGCTGTTCCCCACGCCGAAGAAACTGTCCGACCTGGAACTGCCGGAGCTGGATGGCCCGGACAGCCAGACCCAGGAAGTGATGAAGCTGTACAGCGACTCGCGTGCCTTGTTCGCACCGGCCGGCGTCGACGTGCGCCGGGTGACGATGGATGCACGCGGCAGCTGGTCGCTGGTGCTGAGCAACGGCACCGAAGTGGTGGTCGGCCGTGACGACGCGCGCTCGCGCATGCAGCGCTTCGTCAAGGTGCTGCCGCAGCTCAACCGCCAGGACGCGCCGATCGAGCGCGCCGACCTCCGTTACACCAATGGTTTCACGCTGAGCTGGGGTACCCCGGCCACGCCGGCGAAAACGCCGGCGACCCCGGCCAGAAGCACGCAGGAAAGGACATGAATCGCAAGGGTGACAAATCGCTGATCGTTGGCCTGGACATCGGCACCTCCAAGGTGGTGGCGCTGGTGGGCGAGTATTCGCCGGGCAACCCGATCGAAGTGATCGGCATCGGCTCGCACGAATCGCGCGGGCTGAAGCGTGGCGTGGTGGTGGACATCGAATCGACCGTGCAGTCGATCCAGCGTGCGGTGGAAGAAGCCGAGCTGATGGCCGGCTGCGAGATCCGTTCGGTGTACGCCTCGATCTCCGGCAACCACGTGCAGTGCAAGAACTCGCCGGGCATCGTGCCGATCCGCGACGGTGAAGTGACCTGGGGCGACCTGGATCGCGTGCTCGACGCAGCCAAGGCGGTGGCGATCCCGGCCGACCAGAAGATCCTGCACGCGATTCCGCGCGAGTACGTGCTGGACGATTCGCAGGAGGGCATCCGCAACCCGGTCGGCATGACCGGCGTGCGCCTGGAGGTACATGCGCACCTGGTGGTGTGCGCGCAGTCGGCGGCGGCCAACATCAGCAAGTGCGTGCAGCGCTGCGGCCTGCAGGTGGACGACCTGGTGCTGTCCTCGCTGGCCTCCAGCGTGGCGGTGCTGACCGCCGACGAGCGCGAGCTGGGCGTGGTGCTGGTCGACATGGGCGCCGGTACCACCGACATCGCGGTGTTCGTGCAGGGCGCGATCTGCCACACCGCCTCGCTGCCGATCGCCGGCGACCACGTGACCAACGACATCGCGCACATGCTGCGCACGCCGACCCCGGAAGCCGAGCAGATCAAGGTGCGCTATGCCTGCGCCCTGGCCCAACTGGCCACGGCCGAGGAGAGCATCCAGGTGCCGTCGGTCGGCGACCGGCCGCCGCGCCGCATGCCGCGCCACTCGCTGGCGCAGGCCGTGCAGGGCCGCTACGAGGAGATCTTCGAGATGGTGCAGGCCGAACTGCGCCGCTCCGGCTTCGAGGAACTGGTGCGCGCCGGCATGGTGCTGACCGGTGGCGCGTCGAAGATGGAGGGCGTGGTCGAACTGGCCGAGGAAATGCTGCAGATGCCGGTGCGCGTGGGCATCCCGCAGCACGTCACCGGCCTGGGCGAAGTGGTCGGCAACCCGGTGCACGCCACCGGCGTGGGCCTGCTGCTGATGGGCAGCCAGATCGAGCACCCGCGGCGGCCGTCGCTGCCGACCGGGCGCGCTGGAAGCATGTTCAAGAAACTCAAGACCTGGTTCCGCGGCGAGTTCTGACGCGGAACCCGTAACTCCGGGCCCAGCCCGGCGCAACACCCGCAGTACCCGCATCACAACGCAACAACGCAACAACGCACTACACAACCCACACAGCCGCAACGGCAACATGACACGCGAAGGCAGGAGGCCCGACCGTCCATGCCACCGACAAGCGGATACAACGAGGACACGGACATGGCGCATTTTGAACTGATCGAAAAGATGGCACCCAATGCGGTGATCAAGGTGGTTGGCGTGGGCGGCGGCGGCGGCAATGCCGTGGCGCACATGGTCAACTCGGCGGTGGACGGCGTGGAGTTCATCACCGCCAACACCGACTCGCAGGCCATCAAGAATTGTGGTGCCAAGCTGCAGCTGCAGCTGGGTACCAACGTGACCAAGGGCCTGGGCGCAGGCGCGAACCCGGAAGTCGGCCGCCAGGCCGCGCTGGAAGACCGTGAGCGCATCATGGACGCGCTGCAGGGCGCGGACATGGTGTTCATCACCGCCGGCATGGGCGGCGGCACCGGCACCGGCGCTGCGCCGGTGGTGGCGCAGCTGGCCAAGGAAATGGGCATCCTGACCGTGGCCGTGGTCACCAAGCCGTTCCCGTTCGAAGGCCGTCGCCGCATGCAGGTGGCGCTGAAGGGCATCGAGGAACTGAGCCAGCACTGCGACTCGCTGATCACGATCCCGAACGAGAAGCTGATCACCGTGCTGGGTCGCAACGCGACCATGATCCAGGCCTTCCGCGCCGCCAACGACGTGCTGCAGGGCGCCGTGCAGGGCATCGCCGACCTGATCGTGCGTCCGGGCCTGATCAACGTCGACTTCGCCGACGTGCGCACCGTCATGTCCGAAATGGGCCTGGCGATGATGGGTACCGGCACCGCACGGGGCGATGACCGCGCCCAGGCCGCTGCCGAATCGGCGATCCAGAACCCGCTGCTGGACGATGTGAACCTGGCCGGTGCCAACGGCATCCTGGTCAACATCACCGCCGGCGCCGACTTCACCATGGCCGAGTTCGACGAGATCGGCCGCACCATCGACGGTTTCGCTTCGGAAGACGCCACCGTCGTGGTCGGCACCGTGCTGGACCCGGACATGCAGGACGAAGTGCGCGTGACCGTGGTGGCCACTGGCCTGAACCGCGTCTCGGCCAGCAAGACCCAGCGTCCGGGCGAGCGTGCACCGATCAAGCTGGTCCGCAACGCCACCACCGGCCAGCCGGAGTTCGGCGAGTTCGACAACGGCGGCGACGCCGTGTCCAAGGCCGTGGGCGGCATGGGCCTGGGCCTGCGTCGCGCCAGCAGCGATACCGCGGCGGCGTCGGCCCCGTCGGCCCCGGCGGCTTCGGCCCCGGCAGCGGCGGAACTGCCGAACGACTACCTGGACATCCCGGCCTTCCTGCGCCGCCAGGCGGACTAAGCGGGGCGGCCCGGGGTTGTCCTCCCCGGGTTGCGCCACCATGTCCTGAAAATGCGGGCGCCGGGCCAGGATGGGCCCGGCTGCCCTGCTTCACGCGCTTTCCCAGCGGCGTGCCGGTGTGTCCTGCCGGTGGCTGTCACTGGCGTTTCAGCCAGGGTAGGGGAGTGCGCGTGTTAATCTAATGTGTCACTTCCGGTCCATCCCCATGATCCAGCAACGCACCCTCAAGAACACGATCCGCGCCACCGGCGTTGGCCTGCATAGTGGTGACAAGGTCTACATGACCCTGCGCCCGGCACCGGTCAACCATGGCATCGTGTTCCGCCGCGTGGACCTGGACCCGGTGGTGGAAGTGCCGGCCAAGGCCGAACTGGTCACCGAAGTGACCCTGTGCACCGGCCTGACCTGCAACGACGCCAAGATCCAGACCGTCGAACACCTGATGTCGGCGCTGGCCGGCCTGGGTGTGGACAACATCATCGTCGAGCTGTCCTCGGCCGAGCTGCCGATCATGGACGGTTCGGCCGGCCCGTTCGTGTTCCTGCTGCAGTCGGCAGGCATCGTGGAACAGGATGCGCCCAAGCGCTTCATCCGCGTGCTGAAGACCGTGGAAGTGACCGAGGGCGACAAGGTGGCCCGCTTCACTCCGTACGAGGGTTACAAGCTGGGTTTCACCATCCAGTTCAATCACCCGATGATTCCGGCCAAGCAGTCGCGCCAGGAAATCGAGTTCTCGACGCTGGCCTACACCAAGGAAATCTCCCGCGCGCGCACCTTTGGTTTCATGCGCGACCTGGAGTACATGCGCGAGCGCAACCTGGGCCTGGGCGGTTCGATGGACAACGCCATCGTGCTGGACGAGTTCCGCGTGCTCAACGAAGACGGCTTGCGCTACGCCGACGAATTCGTGCGCCACAAGATCCTTGACGCCATCGGCGACCTCTATCTGGCCGGTGGCCAGGTGCTGGGCGCCTACGAGGGCTTCAAGTCCGGCCACGCGCTCAACAACAAGCTGGTGCGGGCCCTGATGGCCGACGCCAGTGCCTGGGAATGGGTCAGCTTCGACTCGCCGGCCACCCCGGATCCGGTGGAATACGCCACCCCAGCATACGCCTGATTCCGTAGGTTGTTGAATTTAAAGACAAAAACGCCGCCTTCCTGGGTGGCGTTCTTGTTTCCGGCGTTGGCGACGCATTCAGCGTGCTTGAAAGACGTCAAGGCTGGTTCAAGGTCACGGTTTTGTGAACCTGTTGGATCAGAAGCCTGAATTTAACGCAGTTTTAACAACAATCTAACGACAGGCCCCCGGATGGCCGCTAGGATGCGACCCGGCCCCCGAAATGTTTCACGCCGTGGTGACACGCGCGACGGGGAGCGGAGCCGGATGCTCCGTTGCCATCAGGACCGCTTCTTCGGCTTCGAGGGAACGTCCTGCAGGCAAGCCAAGGCGTCGCGTAGCCCTTTGTGCGTGGCGGCTGAAACTGCGTGGGGTCCATTCCGGTTGTCGAGCGCTGGGGAGCGCGTGGGAGTGGGAGACGCAGTCTTGATGGTCACCCTGGTGGCCTTCAGCCCGATGGAACGGGCCGCGTCGAGCAGCTGGGCTTCGGCAAGCCGCAACTTGGCATGCCAGACCGGGGACTCGACGAGAAAAACGAGGTGTTCCCCGTCCACATTGGCCAGCCGGCAACGGCTGCGCAGAGGTGGCGGCAACTGGGGGCGCAACTGACGGTCCAGCGCGTCGAGCCACAGGGCACGCCGCAGCGGGTTCCCGCTTTTGTCCGCCATTACCGCATCCAGCGCCGGTTTCGGTGCCGACGCGGGGCGAACGCTGGATTTCGGCTCAGACATGAAAACTCACTGATGGCATTCAAAAAGATCGTAATCAAAACGCGTGAAGGACAGGCCAAATCGTCGCCGATCACGCGTTTGCGGTTCTATTTCGAGGACCGCCCCCGCGCCTTGCTGGGCAGCGTGCTCGGGGTAGGCTGCATTATCGGCCTTGCTGGCGGCATTGGCGCCAGCGCGCTGAATGATTCCCGGCTGCAGGCCAAGGTCGAGCGCCAGGATGCGGAGCTGGCCAAGGTCAAGCGCGATGCGCAGACCCAGGTCAATGCGCTGGCCGCTCGCCTCGGCGAGCTGCAGGCCCAGGCGACCCGCCTCAACGCCCTCGGCGAACGGCTGACCCAGATGGGCAAGCTGGAGGACGGCGAGTTCGACTTCAACGAGACCCCCGGCCTCGGTGACGGTGACGCAGGCGGCCCGACCAGCGACATCCCGGTCAAGGACGTCAACGCCGACTTACAGGTGCTGGAGCAGCGCTTCGCTGCTTCAGGCCGCCAGCTGTCGGTGATGGAATCGCTGATGTTCGACCACCAGCTGCAGCAGAACGCCGTGCCCTCGCGCATGCCGATCCGCAACAGCTACGTGACCTCCGGTTTCGGCACCCGTGCCGACCCGTTCGGCCGCGGCGCCGCCACCCACAAGGGCATGGACTTCCACGCAAAGGTCGGTGACCCGGTGATGGCCGTGGCCGAGGGCGTGGTCAGCTTCGCCGGCGTGAAGGGCGGCTACGGCAATGTCGTCGATGTCGACCATGGCAATGGCTATGTCACCCGCTACGCGCACAATTCGCGTCTGGTGGTGAAGGCCGGTGACCTGGTCCGTGCCGGCCAGGAAGTGGCCAAGGCCGGTTCCACCGGTCGTTCGACCGGCGCCCACGTGCACTTCGAAGTGTGGGAGAACGGCAACGTGGTCAACCCGCGCAAGTTCCTCGGCGACGGCGGCAACACGCCGGTCGGGCGCGTCAGCCGCGGCTGATGCGCGGGTCGGATCCCTTCCGCGCTGCGGAAGGGCTCTGACCCGATGTGGTTGATCTGGTAGTGCCGGCCGCTGGCCGGCAACCTCATGGATTTCGGCAGCATCGCGGATTGCCGGCCAGCGGCCGGCACTACCGGGAATGTTCGGATGCCATTGCCGCCAAAGGGTTGAAACCCCTTGGGGCCGTCCCAAGCTACAATGGGTGTTGCCATCGACAGGGCGCCAGGCGCCCTGTTTCGTTTGCGGCGGACGGATCCCCAGGGGGAGGCCGGGCGTCGTGTCCATCCAACCCGGTTCCTTCAA
Organism: Stenotrophomonas sp. YJH_SMC_94-11; assembly: GCF_059370435.1. Classification (NCBI taxonomy): domain Bacteria; kingdom Pseudomonadati; phylum Pseudomonadota; class Gammaproteobacteria; order Lysobacterales; family Lysobacteraceae; genus Stenotrophomonas; species Stenotrophomonas sp. YJH_SMC_94-11. The sequence continues at coordinate 168,651 of NZ_JCAFTR010000006.1, forward strand.
TGATCAACAGCCTGCTTACCCGCGTATTTGGCAGTCGTAACGAACGACAGCTGCGCCAGCTCAACCGCATCGTCGCCAAGATCAATGCGCTGGAGCCGGAGATCGAGAAGCTGTCCGACGAGCAGCTTCAGGCCAAGACGCCGGAGTTCAAGCAGCGCATTGCTGGCGGTGAAGCCCTGGACAAGGTGCTGCCGGAAGCGTTCGCGGTCTGCCGTGAAGCCGGTCGCCGCGTGCTGGGCATGCGCCACTACGACGTGCAGCTGATCGGCGGCATGGTGCTTCACCTGGGCAAGATCGCAGAAATGCGCACCGGTGAAGGCAAGACCCTGGTGGCGACCCTGCCGGTGTACCTCAACGCGCTGGAAGGCAAGGGCGTGCACGTGGTCACCGTGAACGACTACCTGGCCCGCCGCGACGCCGCGCAGATGGGCAAGCTGTACAACTGGCTGGGCCTGAGCGTGGGCGTGGTGTACCCGGGCATGCCGCACAGCGACAAGCGCGAAGCCTACGCCGCGGACATCACCTACGGCACCAACAACGAATTCGGTTTCGACTACCTGCGCGACAACATGGCGCTGTCCAAGGCCGACCGCTACCAGCGCGGCCTGCACTACGCCATCGTCGACGAAGTCGACTCCATCCTGATCGACGAAGCGCGCACCCCGCTGATCATCTCCGGTCCGGCCGATGATTCCCCGGAGCTGTACATCCGCGTCAACCGTGTCGTGCCGCACCTGGTCAAGCAGGAAGCGGAAGACGGCGAAGGCGATTTCTGGGTCGACGAGAAGGGCAAGCAGGTGCACCTGTCCGAAGCGGGCATGGAGCACGCCGAGCAGCTGCTGGTCGAGGCCGGCATCCTCGATGGCGAGACCGAAGGCCTGTACGCGGCGCAGAACCTGACCGTGGTGCACCACCTCAACGCCGCCCTGCGCGCGCACGCGATCTACCAGCGTGACGTGGACTACATCGTGCGCGATGGCGAAGTGGTCATCGTCGACGAATTCACCGGCCGTACCCTGGCCGGCCGCCGCTGGTCCGATGGCCTGCACCAGGCGGTGGAAGCGAAGGAAGGCGTGCCGGTGCAGCGCGAGAACCAGACGCTGGCGAGCATCACCTTCCAGAACCTGTTCCGCATGTACAAGAAGCTGTCCGGCATGACCGGTACGGCCGATACCGAAGCGTTCGAGTTCCAGAGCATCTATGGCCTGGAAGTGGTGGTGATCCCGACCAACCGCCCGACCATCCGCAAGGACAGCCCGGACCAGGTGTTCCTCAACCGCAAGGGCAAGTTCAATGCGGTACTGGCCGACATCGAAGAGTGCGCCAAGCGCGGCCAGCCGGTGCTGGTGGGTACCACCTCGATCGAAACCTCGGAAATGCTGTCCGAGCACCTGAGCAAGGCCGGCGTGAAGCACGAAGTGCTCAACGCCAAGCAGCATGACCGCGAAGCGACCATCGTCGCCAACGCGGGCCGCCCGGCGGCGGTGACCATCGCCACCAACATGGCCGGTCGTGGTACCGACATCGTGCTGGGCGGCTCGCTGGAAGCCGAGATCCACGCTCTGGGCGAGGACGCAACCGACGAGCAGAAGGCGGCGGTCAAGGCCGAATGGCAGAAGCGCCACGATGCAGTGAAGGCCGCTGGCGGCCTGCATATCGTCGGCACCGAGCGCCACGAGTCGCGTCGTATCGACAACCAGCTGCGCGGCCGTTCGGGCCGCCAGGGTGACCCGGGTTCGTCCCGTTTCTACCTGTCGCTGGAAGACAACCTGATGCGCATCTTCGCCTCCGACTGGGTGCAGAAGGCCATGCGCATGATGGGCATGAAGGAAGACGACGTCATCGAGGACCGCCTGGTCAGCCGCCAGATCGAAAAGGCGCAGCGCAAGGTCGAGGCCCACAACTTCGACATCCGCAAGAACCTGCTGGACTTCGACGACGTCAACAACGATCAGCGCAAGGTGATCTACGCCCAGCGCGACGAGCTGCTGGACGCCGAATCGGTGAAGGACAACGTCGACGGCATCCGTGACGACGTGATCTTCGACATCGTTGCGCGCTTCGTGCCGCCGAACTCGATCGACGAGCAGTGGGACCTGCGTGGCCTGGAAGCGACCCTGGAGTCGGACTTCGGCCTGCAGATGTCGCTGACCGACCTGGTCAAGCAGCATGAGGAACTGGACGCCGAGGCCATCGCCAGCAAGGTCCAGGAGCGCGTCAACCAGCACTTCGCCGAGAAGGAAGCCAGCCTGGGCGAAGAGACCATGCGCGCGCTGGAGAAGCACGTGATGCTGACCGTGCTGGACCAGAGCTGGAAGGAGCACCTGGCGCGCATGGATTACCTGCGCCAGGGCATCTACCTGCGTGGTTACGCGCAGAAGCAGCCCAAGCAGGAATACAAGAAGGAAGCCTTCGAGCTGTTCTCGGACATGCTGGAGAACGTCAAGCGCGAAGTGGTGACCCTGCTGGCCCGCGTGCGTATCCGCAGCGACGAGGAAGTGCAGGCCCTGGAGGCCGCCGAGCGGCAGCAGGCGCAGGCTCGCCTGAGCCAGTCGCAGTTCCAGCACCAGGATGCGGGCGGCTACAGTGCCGACGAGGAAGCCGCGCAGGTGCAGGCTGCCCAGCAGGGCGTCGCGCAGATGCAGCGCGACGAGCCGAAGATCGGCCGCAATGATCCGTGCCCGTGCGGCAGTGGCAAGAAGTACAAGCACTGCCACGGCCAGCTGAGCTGATCCCGAAGAGCCCCGCGAAAGCGGGGCTTTTCGTTTGTTGCGGGGGAGTTGCACAGGATCCGTGATTGCGCCGGCCGCACTGTTCTGGGCATGCTTCCCCCATGCCTTCCCCCACCCGATCGATCCACGTCGTGGCCGCCGTCATCACCGACGCCCGTGGCCGCGTGCTGCTCAACCGCCGTACCGAGAACCGCGACATGGCCGGCCTGTGGGAGTTCCCCGGCGGCAAGCGCGAATCCGGCGAGACCTCCGAACAGGCGCTGGCGCGTGAACTGCGCGAAGAGCTGGGCATCGAGGCCGATGTCGGGCCCTGGCTGATGGACGTGCCGCAGCGCTATCCGGACAAGCACCTGACCCTGGAAGTGCGCCATGTGCGCAGCTGGAAGGGCGCCCCGCGCGGCCGCGAAGGCCAGGCGATCACCTGGGTGGCGCAGGACAAGCTGGGCCGCTATTCGATGCCGCCGGCCGACCTGCCGGTGGTGGCCGCACTGCGCCAACCGGACCGCTACCTGATCACGCCGGCGCCGGCTGACGATGCCAGCGGCGTGCAGCACTGGCATGACTGCCTGCAGCGCGCGGTCGCGGCGGGCCAGCAGCGCATCCAGCTGCGCCTGCCACCGGAACACCCGCAACGGCAGGCAATGATCGAACAGGCCGTGCGCGCGCATCGTCGCGGCGTGCAATGGCTGATCAACCGCGATGTCGCGCTGGCACGCGCACTGGGCGTGGGTGTGCACCTGGGCAGCGAGCAGCTGCAGGACCTGCAGGAACGGCCCTTGCCGGAAGGGCAGCTTGTCGCCGCGTCCTGCCACGACCTGGAGCAGCTGCAGGCGGCGCAGCGGCTGGGCTGCGACTTCGTGGTGCTCGGCCCGGTGCAGGCCACGGCCAGCCACCCCGGGGCAGTGCCGCTGGGCTGGGAGGCCTTCGCCGCGCTGCGCGCGCAGGTGTCGCTGCCGATCTACGCGTTGGGTGGGATGGTCGCCGGCCATATCGCCGAAGCCCGTCGCCACGGTGGGCAGGGTATCGCTGCGATTGGCGGGTTGTGGCCGGCGTGAGCCCTCCCGGTCACAATGTGATCCAGAAACACCCGTATTGACGCCGCAACCCCAGCACCGTCGAAGCGCGCGACACGCTGCCGGGCAGGGTCTGTTCCAGGCGCAGGCCGACCGGATGCCGCACGGCCGACGGCTCCGGGTCGGATACCTGCGCCGCAGGGCTCTGATCCTCATCCTGCGATTGCGGCAGCGCCTGCGAGGGATACACCGGTACCACGTCTACCAGCGGCCGCCGCGCCAGCGATTCCAGTTGACCGAGGATGCGCTGCGCACCGGCATCGGAGACCGCGCCCCACAGGTACAGCGACGACAACCGGTTCACATCGTTGCTGAGGATGCCGATGCGCAGCGCGTCCACCAGCTCGCTAAGGCGCCGTGGGCAGCGCGCCCCCAGGGTGTCTCGCCGCAGGGTGCTGCCGGTGGGCGCGGGCGGTGGCAATCGTGATCGGGCGCCGACGCTGTCGCAGGGCCGGTCGGTATACACGCTCTGGCCCTGCGCATCGGTGCAGCGGTTCAAGCGCGTGGACTGCGCATGGACAACGCTCGATGCCGAGCACAATGACAGCAGCAACAGCAGGAAGGAAAGCCGGTTCATCGACGCAGGGTAGCGCCGATCGCGGTGGCATGGCGTGCTTTCAGCCGTGCAGCAGCTTCAGCACCGACGTGGTCGGCTTGGCCAGGTTCAGGGTGTAGAAGTGCAGGCCCGGCGCGCCGCCCTCGACCAGGCGCTGGCACAGCCTGGCGACCACTTCGGTACCGAACGCCCGCACCGATTCGGCGTCATCGCCATAGGCCTGCATCTTGCGGCTGATCCAGCGCGGGATCTCCGCACCGCACTGCTCGGAGAAACGGCGCAGCTGGCTGAAGTTGGCGATCGGCATGATGCCGGGCGTGATCGGTACCTGTACGCCGAGCCGGCGCACGGCATCGACGAAGTGGAAGTACGCATCCGGGTTGTAGAAATACTGGGTGATCGCCGCGTTGGCGCCGGCATCGATCTTGGCCTTGAAGTGCTTCAGGTCGGCCAATGCATCGGAGGCCTGTGGGTGGGTCTCCGGGTAGGCACCTACCTCGATGCGGAACGCATCGCCGTGTTCGGCGCGGATGAACTCGATCAGCTCGGCGGCATAGCGCATGTCGCCGGGGAAGCCCATGCCGGAGGGCAGGTCGCCGCGCAGCGCGACCAGGCGATGGCAGCCGATGGCGCGGTACAGCTTGAGCAGTTCGCGGATTTCCTGGCGGGTGCCGCCGACGCACGACAGATGCGGTGCGGCCTCGAAGCCATGGTGCTGGTTGAGATGGCGCACGGTCTCGGAGGTATAGCTCAGCGTCGAGCCACCAGCGCCGAAGGTACAGGACACGTACTCGGGGCCGTAGTCCTTCAGCTTGGCTGCGGCGCGATCCAGCTGGCTGCGCTGTTCATCGGTCTTGGGCGGATAGAACTCGAAGCTGATGGCAGTCATGGCACGGGCGGCGGCGGCGGGTGTGGATCAGTATATCGCTTCATCAAGATGGATGTGCGATTGCGGTGTGAGGGCGGGCCATCCGTGGCGCGCGACCGTTCGCCCTGCTGACCGGCCGTTGCTCCGGAATCGTAACCGGGGGCGCTGGACCGGCAGCACGCTGTTCCCATCCCGGCACCACCCAGCCGATGAAGGAGCAGACGATGAAGATCTTCCTGGCATTTTGGTATGCGATGAAAGACCTGGCCCGGCTGGCGATGATCGGCATGGCGATGGCCGTGTTCGGTTCCGGCTCGGCGCATGCCGCCACTGACTCGACCGCCGGCAAGGTGCAGGTCGAGGTGGTCGGCAAGGGGCGCCCGCTGTTGATGATTCCCGGCCTCAACAGCAGCGCGGAGGTCTGGCGCGAGACCTGCCGCGCGTTGCAGGACGTGCAGTGCCACCTGGTGCAGTTGCCGGGGTTTGCCGGCGCCGCGCCGGCAGACCCGCAGCCGGCGGATTTCCTTTCGGCCATGCGCAACCAGCTGCTGGCCTATGTGCATGACCAGAAGCTGGACCATCCGGCGGTGATCGGCCACAGCCTGGGCGGCGTGCTGACGCTGCAGATGGCGGTAAAGGAACCGGACGCACTGGGGCCGCTGGTCATCGTCGATTCGTTGCCGTTCTATGCAGGCATGCAGAACCCGCAGGCGACCGCACAGAGCGTGCAGCCGATGGCCGAAAAGATGCGCACTGCGATGCTGGCTGCAGACCCGGCCAGCTACCAGGCGCAGGCTGAAGCGGCGCTGGCCCCGCTGACCAGCAGCACCGCGCGCCTGCCCGAACTGAGGCGCTGGGGCCATGACAGCGATCGCGCCACCACCGCCGATGCGATGTACTCGATGCTGGTGACCGACCTGCGCAGCGAGGTGGCCGGCATCCACTCGCCTACGCTGGTCCTGGGCGCCTGGGCGTCCTACCAGGCACTCGGTGCGACCGAATCATCGGCGCGTGCGATCTTCCAGTCGCAGTACGCCGCGCTGCCCGGCGTGCGCATCGAACTGAGCGCGACCGGCCACCACTTCCTGATGTGGGATGATCCGCAGTGGCTGCGTGGGCAGGTGCAGGCGTTCCTCGACAGCCACCGCTGATCCTTCCGACCGTTCCGGCCATGGCCATGCCCGATTCGACTTCCGCACTGCGCTTCTGGTTGATCAACACCCTCGGCTGGGCGCTGTTCTGCGTGATCAGCCTGGCCATGACCGGCGCGTTCGGTGGCGCCAGCAGCAGTGGAAGTACGCTCATCAGCGTCGGCCTCGGCGTGCTGCTGTATGGCATCAGCGGCAGCCTGCGCGCGCTGGCCTTGCGGCGCCACTGGTGGCGGCTGGACCTGGGCGCGCTGGTGCTGCGGCTGGCGCTGGCGGTGCTGCTGGGTGCAGCACTGGCGCAACTGCTGCTGACGGCGGTGCTGCAGCCGGCGCTGGCGCTGGGGTGGGTGGATTTTGGCGGCCGATCGGGTGATTTCCGCCCGGTCGCACGCCTGCTCTACTGGCTCAACACCGTGCTGATGCTGGGGCTATGGACCGCGATGTGGGCCGGCCTGCACGGCATGCGCAGCGCGCGCCAGGCCGAATTGGCCCGCCTGCGCGCCGAAGCCGAACGCAGTGCGCTGGAACGTGATGCGCTGCGTGCGCGGCTCGACCCGCATTTCATGTTCAATGCGTTGAACAATCTGCGCGCGCTGATCCTGGAGGATCCGGAACGTGCGCGCGACATGGTCACGCGGCTGTCGCGCACGCTGCGCCAGGCGCTGGCGCACAACCGCAGTGAGCAGGTCACGTTGGCCGAGGAACTGGCAGTGGTGGACGACTACCTGGCCATCGAGGCGATCCACTTCGAGCAGCGCCTGCAGGTGCTGCAGCAGATCGATGCCGATGCCACGCAGGCACAGCTGCCGGCAATGGCGCTGCAGCTGCTGGTCGAGAACGCGATCAAGCACGGCATTGCCAGTCGCCCGGGCGGTGGCGAGGTGCGGATCCATGCCTCGCTGGCCAATGATGTGCTGCGGTTGCAGGTTGACAATCCACGTGCAACCGGCAGCGAACCCACCCATGGCCATGGCGTCGGCCTGGCCTACCTGCGTGCGCAGCTGGGCACGCGTGGCCGATTCGTGCTGCAGCCGGTCGGTGACCGCATGCATGCCCTGCTGGAGATTGCGCAATGAGTGGCGTGCTGCGCGTGTTGATCGTTGATGATGCGCGGCTGGCGCGGCAGGAGCTGCGTACGCTGTTGTCAGCGCTGCCCTGGGTGCAGTGCGTGGGCGAGGCCGATGATGTGCCGGCCGCACGCGAGGCGATCGCTGCACTGGCGCCGGACCTGGTGCTGTTGGATGTGCAGATGCCCTCCGGCAGCGGCTTCGATGTGCTGGACGGCCTGGAGGCGGTGCCGGCGGTGGTGTTCGTTACCGCCTATGACACCTACGCGGTACGCGCATTCCAGGCCAATGCGCTGGACTATCTGGTGAAGCCGGTGGAGGCGCCGCGCCTGCTGGAAGCATTGGAGCGGGCGCGCGAGCGCGACGTGGTGGCGAGCGGGGCGTTGGAACTGCGAAACACGCTGGGCGCACAGGACCAGGTGTTCGTGCGCGAGGGTGAACGCTGCTGGTTCGTGGCGGTCTCCGAGATTCGCCGGCTGGTGGTGGATGGCAACTACACGCGCCTGTGGTTCCGCGACCAGAACGCCCTGTTGACCCGCAGCCTGAGCGCGCTGGAAGCACGCCTGCCGCAGGATCTATTCTTCCGCGCCAACCGCAACACACTGGTCAACCTGCGCCGTATCCGTGGGGTGTCGCCCAGCATCGGCGACGGCTACGATCTGACGCTGGATGATGGCAGCGAGGTGGAAGTGTCGCGACGGCAGGCGCGGGAGCTGCGCGAGCGGATGGCGTTGTAGGCGCTACCAGCGGTTACCCTGTGCAGCGGATTCCCTGATCACGCCGCGCCATGTCCATCGTTCTCACCGATTTCGCCCGTCCCCGCCTGTTCCCGCGCGTACCGCGTGGCAACACGATCCAGGACTGCACTGCCGAACAGTTCGAAGCGCACCTCAACGCGCACGCGCCGATGAAGGTACTGGACGGCTATGCGCCGTTCTGCAAACTGTTCGTCTACGAGAACTGGACCAGCACGCGCTGCCTGACCGTGCCGATCACCGAGGCCAACCGCCATCTGCTGCGCAGTGGTTACGAGGCACGCAATCGCGACGAACTGCCGGTGCTGGTGCGCTGGTTCGAGGGCGTGGAGTCGCCGCGTGCGAACTATCTGGTGGTGATCCTGTACAGCGCCGAGCAGCTGGCGAAGGAAGGCTCGCCGATCGAGGCCGACTGGGGCATCGTCGGCTGTATCTATACCGCCGAGCCGGAAGAGGTGCCGATGGCGCCGATCACGATGATGCGCAATGCGCTGGGCGTGGAAGAGGGCGGTTCCGGCGTGCCGTTGGACCGCGAGGCCTACCGGCGTTCTGTCGAGTTCTGGGAGAGCAACGCGAACTGGCGGCCGTGAGCGATAGTGGTCATCCACGCATCGCGTGAGTGTACGGACCGCAGTAGAGCCGCGCCATGCTTGGCTGCCTGGCCTTCAGGCAGTTTTCCATTCCCACCACGGGTAGTGGTACTCGCGGTCGATGGCCTGCCAATGCTGGCCGCAGTGCATGCAGGCAACGTTGTGGCAATCGCCCCAACCATCCTCGGCCTCCTGCAACGCGAGCAGCTGCATCTGCCCTTGTTCGATCAGGCGGCGCGGATCGAAGAACGGGTAGCCGGGATTGAGCGCGCACAGGCAGCCTGCGTGCGCCTGCCAGTGACGCAGCCGTTTCAGGGCCGCCTCCAGATGAGCCTGGTTGCTGATCAGCATGCCGCCGAGGGTGATGCCGTGGCAGCTGCGTTCAATCAGGTCCACATGCGCGGCCAATGCGTCCAGCGACGGTGCACTGAACAGTCGTGCGACGATGCGGGCGGCGTCGGTGATGCGCGTCGCGTCGCGCGACAGCAGGTCCTGCAGCAGCACATCGGCCTGCGCGTCTTCCAGCCTGGGCGGCGGTGCCGCAGACCACGGCCAGCGCATCAGCGTGCCTTGCCGATGGCAGCGTAGTGGCCGGCGGTCAGGCGCAGCAGGTCGGCCGGCGCCAGTTCCACTTCCAGGCCACGGCGGCCGGCGCTGACGTGCAGCGTGGGCAACACCTGCGCGCTGGCATCCAGGAACGTGCGCAGGCGCTTCTTCTGCCCCAGCGGGCTGATGCCGCCGACCAGGTAGCCGGTCGCACGTTGCGCGGCGTCGGCGGCGGCCATCTCGCACTTCTTGCAGCCGGCCGCTTCGGCCAGCGCCTTCAGGTCCAGGTGGCCGGCCACCGGCACGATCGCCACCAGCAGTTCATGTGCTTCAGTGCTGGCCAGCAGGGTCTTGAAGACCTGGGCCGGGTCGAGGCCGAGCTTGTCGACGGCTTCGCCACCATACGATTCGGCGTGGGCGTCGTGCACATAGCTGCGCACGGTGTGGGCGATCTTCTCGCGCTTGAGCAGGTTGATGGCCGGGGTCATGGACGCATCCTAGCGCGGGGCAGGGGCGTTGCCTTGACCGAGACTCGCGCGTCAACGCAGAACGGGCGCCCGAAGGCGCCCGTCCCGGCTGCGATCGGCTGCATCCAGCATCAGCGCGACATCGACTGCTGCGTCTGCATCTGTTCCTGGGTCTGCCGCTGCGACAGTTCGTTGTCCAGGGCCTGGCTCTGCCGCGTGCTGTCCTGCAGATTGTGGTTCACCGCCTGCGACAGGTCGACGTAGGTGCGATGCATGGCGGGATCGCCGAGCTGGCCCTGCACCGCGAACACGCCCTGGTTGTCCGGCCGCGCCAGCACGGTATCGACCTGGCTCATGCCGGCCAACTTTGACTCGTAAGCCACCTGGCCTGCGGCGTTCTCGAGCTGGCTGCGGTCATTGAACAGCGGCGACAGGCCGCCTTGGCGCCGCTGTTCTTCCAGTGCTTCCAGCTTTTCCACGACCTGCTGGTAACGCGGGTTGTCGGCGTGGCCCGGGGTGGCCATGGTCGGTTCGGCAGCCGGTGCGCGCTGCTGCGTGGCCGCATCCAGTGCGGCCAGGGTAGTGCCGCCAGCCTTGCCGTCTACGGTGAGGTGGTGATCACGCTGGAACTGCTTGACCGCTTCCAGGGTGCCGGGGCCGAAATCGCCATCGGCCACCAGCGGCTTGCCGTCCTTGCCCAGATAGCCCAGGTCGGACAGCTTCTGCTGCATGGCCTGCACCTCATCGCCCTTGCTGCCGTTGACCAGCACGCCGTTGCCCGCAGGCGTGCCCGGTGACCCGTGCGAGGGAGCATGGGTGGGGGTGATGCCGATCTGGACCATGGCCCGGTCGAAGCGCTCATCGCGGCTGGCTACGGCGGCCTGCGACTGGATGCCGTACTTGGTGGCATCGACGAAGTTCTGCACGTCGCCGCGCGTCGGCGGATTGCCGGCCTGGACCGTGCCGCCCTGCAGCTTTTCCGCGTTGCCGGCCAGATAGCTGATGAACTGCGGGCCCATGCTGCCGAACTGGTTGTCATAGTCCGCCATGGCCAACTGCAACTCCGGGTTGGCGGCGATGGCATCGGCCGCGGCCGGATTGGTTGCACGCACCTTGGCGATGGCCTGATCGACACGCTCGATGGCGCTGTCCAGCTTGGCGTTGGTGAGCTCGTCCATCCTGGCCTGCGGAATGGCCTGCAACTTGGCGTCGAGCGCCGCCAGCTGCTGGGTGCTCAATCCGCCCTGCTGGGACAACAGTGCGATGTCACCATCGGTGAAGCCGTTGTCGCGCAGGAAGCGCCTGGCCTGCGGATTGCCGCCGACATCGAACTGCACCAGCCCGAACGAATAAGTGCTTGCGCCTTTCTGTGCGTATGAGAAGTGGTCCAGGTGGCGGGTGTCGCCGCCCAGCTCGGTGTTGAGGAACAGCGTGGACAGCTGTTCGCGCGTAATGGTGGAATCCGTTGCCATGGTCATCGTCCTTCAATGAGACAAAAGCGCCGGGCGTGCCCGGCGATTGTCAGCCGGCGCAGTGCTGCTGGGTGAAGCCGAGCAGCTGGCGGATAGCCTGGGTGCCGTAAGCAGCCGGCGCCGGTTCGAGGGCGAACTGGCCAACCATCTGGTTGCTGCACAGCTGTACGGTGCGCCTGCCGGCGGAGGTTTCCTGGGTGCAGTTGGCTGCGAGCAGGGCGTTGGCGCCGCCGCCCATGTTCGTGGCGGCCGTGCAGCCCAGCAGGCGGCCTTCCTGGCCGTTCTCACCCAGCAGCGTGTTGAAGTTAGCCAGCTGGCTGTTGGGATCGCGCAGCACCAGCAGGTCCACGCACTGCTGCTGGCCGTCAGGGGCTTCGCATGCATCCTGATCGACCAGGCCGTCGCGCGTAGCGGACAGCACCTTGAGGCGATCGGCGTACACCTGCCGCAGGCACTGTGCATCGGTGCACAGGTCGCGGGTGTGCTCCTGCCAGCGCTGCTGTTCGGCGTGCAGCTTGCTCTGCCCTGCTGCATCGAGCGTGGCCTGTGCGGCAGTGACCGCCTTGCCCATGTCCGCATCCAGGCCGGTCAGGGTCGGGTCCTTGCAGACCAGGGTCTGTGCCGGCGACGCTGCATCGGCGCAACCAGCGCTCGTGTCGGCAACCGTGGCGGGCGCGTCGGCGGCCTTGCCTGCGGGGCTGGCCTGTCCGCTGGCCGCAGCCGGAGCCGTAGCGCCGGCGTCGCCGGCAGGTGGGGTGCAGGCGGCCAGCAGGGCCACCCAGCACAGGGTCATCAGGGGCTTCATGGCCCGGTTCAGTCGTTCACGGTTGCGCGGCATGTCCTGTCCTTTGGTGTCTGCGTCCCGGCGCATGGCCTGCCGTTGGCAGCCCACGCGGGCGTAAAGCCTAGCAAGCAGCTTCTTAGTGCTTCGTGACAGGGTGCGCCGATCGGTTGCCGGGTGCCGCAACGCAGAACGGGCGCCCGAAGGCGCCCGTCCTGTCTGCATCCGTTGCCGGGGTCAGAGCCCTTTCATGCGGAAAGGGATCCGACCCCGCGTACGCCGGTAGTGCCGGCCGCTGGCCGGCACCCCACAGGCATCAGTAGCGGTAGTGGTCCGGCTTGAACGGGCCTTCCACCGGCACGCCGATGTAGTCGGCCTGTTCCTGGCTCAGGGTGGTCAGCTTCACGCCGATCTTCTCCAGGTGCAGGCGGGCCACTTCTTCGTCCAGCTTCTTCGGCAGCAGGTAGACCTTCTTCTCGTAGCTGTCCTTGTTCGCCCACAGGTCGATCTGTGCCAGGGTCTGGTTGGCGAAGCTGTTGGACATCACGAAGCTCGGGTGGCCGGTGGCGCAGCCCAGGTTCACCAGGCGGCCTTCGGCCAGCAGGAAGATCGCGTTGCCGTTCGGGAAGATGTACTTGTCCACCTGCGGCTTGATGTTGACGTGCTTGATGCCCGGGTAGGACACCAGTGCGTCGACCTGGATCTCGTTGTCGAAGTGGCCGATGTTGCAGACGATGGCCTGGTCCTTCATCGCGCTCAGGTGCTCGATGCGGATGATGTCGCGGTTGCCGGTGGTGGTGACGTACAGGTCGGCACGGCCCAGGGTCGATTCGATGGTGTTGACTTCATAGCCTTCCATCGCCGCCTGCAGGGCGCAGATCGGGTCGATCTCGGTGACGATCACGCGCGCGCCGTAGGCACGCAGCGAGGCCGCGCAGCCCTTGCCGACGTCGCCGTAGCCGCAGACCACGGCCACCTTGCCGGCCAGCATCACGTCCATCGCGCGCTTCAGGCCGTCGGCCAGCGACTCGCGGCAGCCGTACAGGTTGTCGAACTTGCTCTTGGTGACCGAGTCGTTGACGTTGATCGCCGGGATCAGCAGGGTGCCGGCCTGGGCCAGCTGGTACAGGCGGTGCACGCCGGTGGTGGTCTCTTCGGAGACGCCCTTCCAGTCCTTGACCACGCGGCCCCAGTAACCCGGGCGCTCCTTGGCCACGCGCTTGAGCAGGTTCTTGATGACCTGTTCTTCGTGCGAGGCGGACGCGGTGTTGACCCAGTCGCTGCCGTTTTCCAGCTCGTAGCCCTTGTGGATCAGCAGGGTCACGTCACCGCCGTCGTCGACCACCAGTTCCGGGCCGGTCAGGGTGCCGTCGGCCAGGGTGAAGGTCAGCGCGTCCAGGGTGCAGTCCCAGTACTCTTCAAGGGTCTCGCCCTTCCAGGCGAACACCGGGGTGCCGGTGGCGGCGATGGCGGCAGCCGCGTGGTCCTGGGTCGAGAAGATGTTGCACGAGGCCCAGCGCACATCGGCGCCGATGTCCTTCAGGGTCTCGATCAGCACTGCGGTCTGGATGGTCATGTGCAGCGAGCCGGTCACGCGCACGCCCTTCAGCGGCAGCTCGGCCTGGTACTTGCGGCGGATCGACATCAGGCCCGGCATTTCGTGCTCGGCGATGTCCAGTTCCTTGCGGCCCCAGTCGGCCAGCGTGATATCGCGGATCTTGTAATCACCTTCGGTGGAGAAGGTCTTGGCAACAGCGTTCATTCGTGTGCTCCGGTTGTGGGCGAGCGGATGCTCGCATCTAGCCGGGCGCCGTTGTTACAAAGCCACCTTACCGAGCCTGGCCGGGCCTCGTGGGATCCGGTCGCAGCGCCCCTCGGCAGGGGAGAACCCCCATTATATCGCGGCCCCAGCGTGACATCGGCATGACCCAACCATCGGCAGATGGGGCCACGTGCACGGCCTGTTAAGGTCGGAGTTTTCACGCATCACACAGGTGGAACGATGAGCATGCACGCGCGCCGCACACGGCGCTGGACCGGCCTGGTCCTGTCGATGGGGCTGCTGGCGGTGGCCCCGCTGGCCTGGGCGGCCGCCTCGCAGCCAGCTCCGGCGCAGGCGCAGGGCGTCAATGGCTACGAACTGCCATCGGCCGCACTGCAGGCAGTGGTCGACGCCCCGCGCGCGCCGTCGCTGTTCCTGTCGCCGCGCCGCGACGTGGCTGCGATGATGCAGATGCCGTCGCTGCCGTCGATCCAGGTGGTGGCGCAGCCGGAACTGAAGCTGGCCGGCCTGCGCATCAACCCGCGCACGTTCTCCGACAGCCGCTTCAGCTTCGGTGAGAAGCTGTGGCTGATGAACGTGGCCGATGGCAAGGAGCGGCAGATCAGTGGCCTGCCGGCCACGCTGTCGATCGCCAGTGTGATGTGGTCGCCGGACCAGAAGTGGCTGGCCTTCAACCAGGTCGACGCCGCCAGCGGCGCCAATGAACTGTGGCTGGTGGATGTGGCCGGTGGCAGCGCCCGCCGCCTGGTTGCCGGCTTGAACACGGTGATCGGCAGCGGCTACCAGTGGCTGCCGGACAGCCGCGGGCTGGTGGTGTTCACCCGCCCGGCCAACCTGGGGCCGGCCCCGGCCGCCGACGGCGTCCCGACCGGCCCTGCCGTGCAGCAGACCAGCCAGGGCGGCGGCGTGGTGTCGATCCGTACCTATCAGGACCTGCTGAAGAACGAAGCCGACGCCCGCCAGTTCGATTACTACGCGACGACCCAGCCGATGGAAGTCGGCCTGGATGGCAGTACCCGCGCGATCGGTGCGGCCGGCATCTTCATGGGCTTCTCGGTGTCGCCTGACGGCCGCTTCGTGCTGCGCCAGCCGGTGCAGCGTCCGTACTCCTACGTGGTGCCGGTAAGCAGTTTTCCGCGCCGCATTGAAGTGATCGAGCGTGCCACCGGCAAGCTGGTGCATACCGTGGCGGTGCGCCCGCTGGTGGAAGGCCTGCCGACCGGCAACGATGCCGAAGTGACCGGCGTGCGCGACATCAGCTGGCGCGGTGATGCCGATGCCACCCTGGTCTGGGCCGAAGCGCAGGACGGTGGTGATCCGAACCGGGAAGCCAAGGTGCGCGATGCGGTGCTGATGCAGGCTGCGCCGTTCGACAAGCCGCCGGTGACCCTGGCCCAGCTTGGCAGCCGCCTGAGCGGCATCAACTGGGGCCGTGGCGACCTGGCCCTGCTGACCGAGTCGTGGTGGAAGACCCGCAGGACCAGGACCTGGCTGATTGCCCCGGACAACGCCGGTGCCGAGCCGCGCCTGCTGTGGGATCGTGACGCGCAGGACCGTTATGCCGATCCGGGGCGGCCGCTGCTGGCCAGCGATGAACGTGGTCGCTCGCTGCTGCAGACCAGCCCGGAAGGCAGCAGCCTGTACCTGGCCGGTGCCGGCGCTTCGCCGGAAGGCGACCGCCCGTTCGTGGACCGCTTCGACATCGCCACGGGCAAGGCGACGCGCCTGTTCCATTCGCAGGCGCCGAGCTATTCGCTGCCGGTGGCATTGCTGGACAACCAGGGCAATTCGCTGCTGCTGAGCCGCGAGAGCCCGGACGAACCGGCCAACTTCTACGTGCAGTCGCTGGCCGATGCCGGTGCCGCACCGCGCGCGCTGACCCGTTTCGCCCATCCGCTGCCGCAGCTGAAGGGCGTGCAGAAGGAGCAGATCCGCTACCAGCGCAAGGATGGCGTCGACCTGACCGCGACACTGCTGCTGCCGCCGGGCTACGATCCCAAGCGCGACGGCCCGCGCCCGCTGCTGATGTGGGCCTACCCGGGCGAGTTCAAGAGCGCGGCCGCGGCCAGCCAGGTGACCGATTCGCCGTACCGCTTCAACGCGGTCAGCTACTGGGGCCCGCAGGCGTTCCTGGCCAAGGGGTACGTAGTGCTGGCCAGCCCGTCGATGCCGATCATCGGCGAGGGTGACAAGGAGCCGAACGACACCTACATCGAACAGCTGGTGGCCAATGCGCAGGCGGCGGTGGATGAAGTGGTGCGCCGAGGCGTGACCGATCGCGATCACATCGCCATCGGTGGCCACTCCTATGGTGCGTTCATGACGGCCAACCTGCTGGCACACACCCGCCTGTTCAAGGCCGGCATCGCGCGCAGCGGTGCCTACAACCGCACGCTTACCCCGTTCGGTTTCCAGGCCGAGGAGCGCAACTACTGGCAGGCGCAGGACGTCTACCAGAAGATGGCGCCGTTCAATTACGCCGACAGGATCAAGGATCCGATCCTGTTCATCCACGGCGTGGACGACAACAACTCCGGCACGTTCCCGATCCAGAGCGAGCGCATGTTCGCCGCGGTGAAGGGCCTGGGTGGCACCGCGCGGCTGGTGATGCTGCCCAACGAATCGCATGCTTACCGGGCACGCGAATCGATCATGACCATGCTGGCCGAAAGCGAGCGCTGGCTGGAGCAGACCATCGGCCCGGCCGAGCAGGGCAAGGCGAAGAAGAAGCGCTGATACCTGCATGAGGGCGGCCCCTGTAACAGGGGCCGCCTGTGCGGCTGCGCCGCCGCCCGAGCATGGGCTCGGGCGCTACACGGTGTCACGCGCCACGACGCTTGTAGAGCCGAGCCCATGCTCGGCTGCGTCCGCCAGGGATGCGTGCAGATGAAACCATTTTTGCATCGCAGCACGCTGCCCGTTCTGGTTTAGGCTTGGGGTCTGGATCCGTTGACCGAGGCCTGTGCGTCGCCGATGAACGAGTACCGCAGCAGCATCGAGTTTGCTTCCCCCGATCTTCCGCTTCGCGATGACGTGCGCCGGCTCGGCGCACTGGTCGGTGACCTGCTGGTCGAGCAGGTATCGGCGGCCTTCCTCGACGAGGTCGAGGACGTGCGCACCCGCGCCATCGCCCGTCGCGAGAACCAGGCGCCGCTGTCGGAGCTGGCCGAAGGGCTGGCCGGGCGCACGCCGCAGCAGGCCGAGACCATGGTGCGGGCCTTCAGCACCTACTTCCAGGTGGTCAACATTGCCGAGCGCGTGCATCGCATCCGCCGCCGCCGTGACTACCAGCGTGCCGGTACCGCAGGGGCGCAGCCCGACGGCCTGCAGGATGCGCTGCAGCACCTGAAGGCGCAGGGCGTGGGCCTGGACGAGCTGGCGCAGTGGCTGCCGCGCATCGACATCGAACCGGTGTTTACCGCGCACCCGACCGAAGCGGTGCGCCGTGCGCTGCTGGAGAAAGAGCAGCTGATGGTGGCCAGCCTGGTCGACAACCTCGACGGCCAGCGCACGCCCGGGGAAGCGGCCGCCGATGCTGCGCGCTTCCGCATGGCGCTGACCGCGTCGTGGCAGACCACTGATTCCTCGCCGGTGCGGCCCACCGTCGATGACGAGCGCGAGCACGTCGGCTTCTATCTGGTGCAGGTGCTGTACCGCGTGATTCCCGTGCTGTACGAATCGCTGCAGCAGGCGCTGCGCGATACCTATGGTGAAGAGCTGCCACTGCCGCGCCTGCTGCGCTTCGGTACGTGGGTGGGCGGGGACATGGACGGCAACCCGAACGTGGATGCCCACACCATCCGCACTACGCTGGATGCGCAGCGGCAGGCGGTACTGGCGCGCTATCAGAAGGAACTGCTGCAGCTGGCCAGCCTGCTCAGCCAGTCCACCGAGCGGGTGGGCGTGAGCGATGCGCTGCAGGCGCGCGTGGCGCACTACCAGCAGCTGCTGCCGCAGGTACAGTCGCGCCCGCGCCATGCCGACATGCCCTACCGCCTGCTCAACGATCGCATGCGCGCGCGCCTGCAGGCCACGCTGGAAGACGGCGAGGGCGCTTACGCCGGCCCGGATGAACTGATCGACGACCTGCAGCTGATCCTCGACAGTTTGCGCGCCAATCGCGGCGAACACGCTGGCGGCTTCGCCGTGCAGCGGCTGTTGTGGCGGGTGAAGACGTTCGGCTTCCATCTGGCGCGGTTGGACGTGCGTCAGGAATCGAGCGTGCATGCGCGCGCGCTGGCGGCGGTGCTGGGCGGCGACCCGGCGTGGGAGGGCCTGGATGCCTTGGGCCGCGCGCGCCTGCTGGCACCGCATGCCAGTGGCGAGGTGCCGTTGCCGAAAGGCGACGACGAAGGCAACCGGCGGCTGGACGCCGTGTTCGCTGCATTGGCCGATGCCCGTGCGCGGCATGGCGGCGATGCACTGGGCAGTTACATCATTTCGATGGCGCACGACCGCAGCGACGTGCTGGCGGTGCTGGCGCTGGCGCGGCGTGGTGGCCTGGTCGATGCCGATGGCGGCGTGCCGCTCGATATCGCGCCGCTGTTTGAAACTGTGGACGACCTCAAGCGCGGCACCGCCACGCTGCGCGACCTGCTGGAGGATCCGGTGTACCGCGCGCACCTGCGTGCACGCGATGATGTTCAGATGGTGATGCTGGGCTATTCGGACAGCAGCAAGGATGGTGGCATTGCTGCTTCGCGTTGGGGCCTTCAGCGCGCGCAGGTGGAACTGCTGGAGGTGGCGGCCGAGGCCGGCATCCGCCTGACCTTCTTCCATGGCCGGGGCGGCTCGATCAGCCGTGGTGGTGGCAAGACCACCCACGCCGTGGATGCGTCGCCACGCGGCAGCATCGATGGCCGCCTGCGGGTGACCGAGCAGGGCGAGGTGATCCATCGCAAGTACGGCATCCGCGCGCTGGCCCTGCGCTCGCTGGAGCAGGCTACCGGTGCAGTGCTGCGCGCCAGCCTGCGCCCGCGCGCGGCCGAACCGCGCGAGGATGCGTGGCGGCCGGTGATGGATGCGGTGGCTGCGGCCAGCAGCGAGGTGTATCGCGGGTTCGTTGGCCAGGCCGGTTTCATGGATTATTTCCGTACCGCCACGCCGATCGACGTGATCGAGCGGATGACGCTGGGCTCGCGGCCGTCGCGCCGGCTCGGCCAGGACGCAGCGCTGGGCAACCTGCGTGCGATTCCCTGGGTGTTCGCCTGGAGCCAGGCGCGTGCGGTGATTCCCGGCTGGTACGGCGTGGGCAGTGGCCTGCAGGCCGCGGTCGATGCCGGCCACGAACAGACCCTGCGCGATATGGCGCGGGACTGGCCGTTCTTCCGTACCTTCCTGGATGACATCGCGATGGTGCTGTCCAAGGGCGATATCACCATCGCCGAGCAGTTCTCGCTGTTGTCGGGTGAACTGCATGGGCGCTTCTTCCCGCAGGTGCAGCGCGAACTGGAGCTCACCCGGCGCTGGCTGCTGGCGTTGATGGACCAGAAGACGCTGCTGGACCACGACGCGCGGCTGGCGCTGTCGATCCGCCTGCGCAATCCCTACGTCGATCCGATCAGCGTGCTGCAGGTGGAACTGCTGCAGCGCTGGCGGGCCAGCGGGCGCGAGGATGACGATCTGCTGCGCGCGCTGGTGGCGTGCGTGAACGGCGTTTCGCAGGGTGTGCAGAACACCGGTTGATCCGCATCCACCGGGCATGGCCCGGCGAATTCGAAAGGGTAGTGCCGGCCGCTGGCCGGCAACTGCGGCCCCGGTGGGGGCGGGGCTTGCCCCGCACGTCCTTATTCTTCCGGCGACGGCGGGTTCGACGCCAGCAGTTCCAGGTGGCGCTGCTCCATTTCCTGGCGCAACTGGCGGCGGATCTGTGCTGCGGCCTGGCGGCGCTTTTCGTCGGACGTTGCCGGCTGCAAGGGCGGGACAGGCGTCGGCCGGCCTTCTTCATCCACTGCGACCATCGTGAAGAAGCAGCTGTTGGCGTGGCGCACGCTGCGCTTGAGGATGTCCTCAGCCACCACCTTGATGCCGATCTCCATCGATGAGGTGCCGGTGTAGTTCACCGAGGCCAGGAAGGTGACCAGCTCGCCCACCGCGATGGGCTGGCGGAACATCACCTGGTCCACCGACAGGGTGACCACGTAGCTGCCGGCATAGCGGCTGGCGCAGGCGTAGGCCACCTGGTCAAGCAGGCGCAGGATGGCGCCACCATGGACCTTGCCGGAGAAATTGGCCATTTCCGGCGACATCAGCACGGTCATGGACAGCTGGTGGGTTTTCAGTTCGGTCGACATGCGGCGATTGTATCGGCAACCGGTAGTGCCGGCCGCCGGCCGGCAACCACGCGATTGTTTCCGGAGGTCATGAAAAAGCCGGCCAGCGGCCGGCTCTACCAGAAAGAGAAGGGCCGCTTGCGCGGCCCTTCGTGTTGCTTACTTCAGCTTCGCATCGGCGCGCAGGGCGGCGGCGCGGTCGGTCTTCTCCCAGGAGAAGGCCGTGGCGTTGACGGTCTCGCCTTCGCCGTTGAGGTAGCTGAACTCCTTCGGCTTGCGGCCGAAGTGGCCATAGGCCGCGGTCTGCTGGTACATCGGGTGGATCAGGTCCAGCATCTTGATGATGCCGTACGGGCGCAGGTCGAAGTGCTTGCGGATCAGCTTCTCGATCTTGTCGTCGCTGATCTTGCCGGTGCCGAAGGTGGTAACCGAGATCGAGGTCGGCTCAGCCACGCCGATGGCGTAGGAGACCTGCACTTCGCAACGGTCGGCCAGGCCGGCGGCAACCACGTTCTTGGCGACGTAGCGGGCCGCGTAGGCGGCCGAACGGTCGACCTTGGACGGGTCCTTGCCGGAGAACGCGCCACCACCGTGACGGGCCCAGCCGCCGTAGGTGTCGACGATGATCTTGCGGCCGGTCAGGCCGCAGTCGCCCACCGGGCCGCCGATCTCGAACTTGCCGGTCGGGTTGATGTGGAACTTGGTGCCCTTGTGCAGCCACTTGGCCGGCAGCACCGGCTTGATGATCTCTTCGCGGACGGCCTCGATGAGGTCCTTCTGCTTGATGCCCGGGGCGTGCTGGGTCGACAGGACCACGGCGTCGATGGCCGAGACCACGCCGTTTTCATAGCGCAGGGTGACCTGGCTCTTGGCGTCCGGGCGCAGCCACGAAAGCGGCGAGTTCTTCTTCTTGCGGATCTTGGCCTGCTGCTCGACCAGGCGGTGCGACAGGTGGATCGCGGCCGGCATGTAGCTGTCGGTCTCGTTGGTGGCATAGCCGAACATCAGGCCCTGGTCGCCAGCGCCCATTTCTTCCGGCTTCTTGCGGTCCACGCCCTGGGCGATGTGCGGCGACTGCTTGCCGATCAGGTTCAGCACGCCGCAGGTGGCGCCGTCGAAGCCGACGTCGGAGCTGTCGTAGCCGATGTCCGTGATGACCTTGCGGGTCAGCGCTTCCAGGTCGATCCAGGCGCTGGTGGTGATTTCACCGGCCACGATTGCAACGCCGGTCTTGACCATGGTCTCGCAGGCCACGCGGGCGCGCTGGTCCTGGGTCAGGATCGCGTCCAGCACCGCATCGGAGATCTGGTCGGCAACCTTGTCCGGATGGCCTTCGGAGACCGACTCGGAGGTGAAGAGATAGCTGGACATCAGGCGTAATATCCCTTGATTCGGATGGAAAGATGGGCGCGCATGATACACGGGGCGCGCCGCCTGTGCATTGTGAACCCGTACCGGTTGCCGGTGGTTAAGCCCGCGTAGGCCCGGCAGCGGCCGTCATGACGGGATTGGGGGCCAGCCTCGAGGCCCAGTGTTCCACCAGCGTGACAACAGACGGGACTGCCCAACCCTCCCGACCGCGCAGTCCGCGACCCGGCCGTAAAGGCGGGCCCACCGTCATCGTTCTGCCCCGAAACCGCCATCTGGCTGCCGCCTGCCGGGCGCAGGCTGTCGGCCAATCCGGCCGCCGGGCATCAGTGGATCCGCCATGCAGGAACTCGAACAGCGTCTCCAGCAACGTTTCCCCGATTGGTTCCATGGCCGTCGCGGCCAATTGGCGCGGCCGTTGCTGCGCAGCGTCGGCCGCTGGTCGCGCCTGGACCAGATCGAAGCCTTCCTGCAGCGCAGCTCAGGCCTGCGCGGCTTCGGTTTCGTCGCCGCCGGCCTGGAGTTCATCGGCGGCCAGTACCAGGTGGATCCGGCCGCGCTGGCGAAGATTCCGGCCACCGGCCGCCTGCTGATCGTCGCCAACCACCCTTCCGGGGCTCTGGACGCATTGGCCTTGCTGGACGCGGTCGGCCGTATCCGCCGCGATGTGCGGATCGTGGCCAACGACCTGCTGGGGGCGATCGCGCCGCTGCAGGATCTGCTGTTGCCGGTGCGCATCCTGGGCGGCAAGGCGCAGCGCGGCAGCCTGCATGCGGTGGAGCAGGCATTGGCCGCCGAGCAGTGCGTGATCGTGTTCCCGGCTGGCGAGGTCTCGCGCCTGTCGCTGCGCGGCATCCGCGATGGCCGCTGGCAGCGGGGATTTGTCCGCTTTGCCCGCGCGGCCGGTGCGCCGGTGCTGCCGGTGCGGGTGGAAGCGCGCAACTCGGCACTGTTCTATGGCGCCTCGACCCTGTTCAAGCCGGCCGGTACCGCGCTGCTGGCGCGCGAGATGTTCACCCGTCGTGGCCGCCCACTGCGGCTGAGCATCGGCGAGCCGATGCGGCTGGGCGACGGCGGCGATCCGGGTGCCCAACTGCTGGCGGTACGCCGCGCACTCTATGCCCTGGGCCGCAATGGCGCGGCCGGCAATGCCGCTGCCTGCGCAGGCCCTGAGCCGCTGGCCGCCCCGGTGCCACCTTCGCAGGTCGCCGCTGGCATCGCAGCCGCCACCCAGCTGGGCCAGACCGCCGACGGCAAGCAGATCCTGCTGGCCACCTGCACTGCCGATTCGCCAATGCTGCTGGAACTGGGCCGCCTGCGCGAACTGACCTTCCGCCAGGTGGGTGAGGGCACCGGCCGCAGCCGTGACCTCGACAACTACGACCCGCAGTACGAGCACATCGTGATCTGGGACGCCGCCGCGCAGCGCATCGCTGGCGCGTACCGGATCATGCGTGGTGCCCACGCGTTGGCCCGGCACGGCCTGTCCGGCCTCTACAGTGCGTCGTTGTTCCGCTATTCCGACGACGCCATCAGCCACATCGCCGAAGGCCTGGAACTGGGCCGCAGCTTCGTGGTGCCCGACTACTGGGGCAGCCGCAGCCTGGATTACCTGTGGCAGGGCATCGGTGCCTACCTGCAGTGCCGGCCGGGGATCCGCTACCTGTTCGGCGCGGTGTCGATCAGTGCGGCGCTGCCGCGCGATGCGCGCGAGCAGCTGGTGGCGTACTACCAGCGCTATTACAGCGGCACCGCCGGCATGGCCGAATCGAACCGGCCGTTCCAGTACTTCGCCGCACCGCCCAGTTTCGGTGAGCTGGATACAGGCGCCGCGTTCGACGTGCTCAAGGCCAACCTGGCTGCACTCGGTACCGGCGTACCCACGCTGTATCGCCAGTACACCGATCTGTGCGAACCGGGCGGCGCGCGCTTCCTCGCCTTCGGGGTGGATCCGGACTTCAGCGATTCGATCGACGGCCTGATCGAGGTGGACCTGTGTGCGATCCGGCCGAACAAGCGCAAACGTTACCTGCGCGACGCGGGGGCGCCGGCATGAGCACGCTGGCGAACCTGTCGCCGCACCGGCGCGCAGTGTTCGTCTCCGACGTGCACCTGGGATCACGTCACTGCCATGCCACCGAGCTGGCGCGCTTTCTCTCGCAACTGCGCTGTGAACGGCTGTACCTGGTCGGCGACATCATCGACCTGTGGTGGATGGCGCACCGCCGTGCCAACTGGCGGCAGTCGCACAGCGAGGTCATCCAAGCGCTGCACGCATTGCGTCGCGCTGGCACCGAGATCATCTACATCCCCGGCAACCACGATGCATCGCTGCGCCAGGTGTGCGGGCTGATGCTGCCGGCGATGCAGGTGCGCCGCCGCGCCATCCACGTGACCGCCGATGGCCGCCGGCTGCTGGTCGCGCACGGCGACGACTACGACGGCGTGACCCACTTCGGCGGCCTGCAGGAAAAGTTCGGTGACTGGCTGTATTACCGCATCCTCACCGGCAACCAGGCATTGAACGCGGTGCGCCGCCAGCTTGGCATGCGCTACTGGTCGCTATCGGAGTTCCTGAAGAAGCGCAGTGGTGCGGCTGAACGCTACATCGAGCGCTTCGTGCAGGCCGGCCTGGACGACGTGCGCCGGCGTGGCCTGGACGGCATCGTCTGCGGGCATATCCACCGCGCCTCGCTGGTCGAACGCGATGGCCTGGTCTATGCCAACGATGGGGACTGGGTGGAAAGCCTGACCGCGCTGGTCGAAGACCACGACGGCGCGCTGCGCCTGCTGGACCACAACGGCCAGACGCTGGTGGAGCTGCCGGGCGCGCGGTTGTCGCAGGCGGCATAGCCCGCGTGTGTCCCCTTGTAGAGCCGAGCCCATGCTCGGCTGCTCTTCATTGCGTGTAACGGCAGCCGAGCATGGGCTCGGCTCTACATACACCGCGCGCAAGCCGCTAGCATCGGCCCATGGATTCATTGACCCAGATCGTGCTCGGTGGCGCCGTCGCTGCTGCCATCGCTCCGCCCGGCCATCGCCGCGCGGCCCTGCTGGCCGGTGCCGCGCTCGGCACCCTGCCGGACCTCGACGCCCTGTGGCTTGGCTTCACTGCGGCCGACCCGGTGGCGAACATGACCGAACACCGCAGCTTCAGCCATTCGCTGCTGGTGCTGCCCTGGGTGGCCGCACTGATCTGGTGGTTGTTCAAGCGCTTCGGCAATGGTCGCGTCGCGCAGTCACCGCTGCGCTGGTTCTGGGCGATCCAGCTGGCGCTGGTTACCCATCCCTTGCTGGATGCGTTCACCGTCTACGGTACCCAGTTGTGGTGGCCGCTGCGGCCACACCCAACCATGGGCTCCAGCGTCTTCATCATCGACCCTGGCTACACGGTGTGGCTGCTGCTGGGCTGCGTGCTGGCCTGGTTTGGTCGTGCGCGGCCCTGGGTGGGCAAGGTGCTGGGCGCGGCGTTGCTGTTCAGCAGTGGCTACCTGGGCTGGGGGCTGATCGCCAAGGCGCAGGTCGATCGGGCCGCGCAGCAGAGCCTGGCGGCGATGGGCCTGGGTGACGCGCCGCGCTTCTCGGTGCCGATGCCGTTCAATACGCTGCTGTGGCGGGTGGTGGCGATGACGCCCAATGGCTACGTGGTGGGTGATCGCTCACTGGTGGCCGACCATGGGCCGATGCGGTTCGAAGGCCATGCGTCCAACGTGCAGGCCTTGCGCGAAGCGCGGGCCATCCCGGCGGTGCAGCAGCTTCAGTGGTTCAACCGCGGTTTCATGCGTGCGCAGGTCGTGGATGGCCAGTTGGTACTGAGCGACCTGCGCATGGGGCTGGAGCCGGACTACACCTTCAACTTCGTCGTCGCCGAGCAGGCCGACGGGCAATGGCGGGCGATCGTGCCCGAGCAGGTGCGGGCGGACTACAGCAGCCCGGCCGCGCGCGCCGACGCAAGTCGCCGGCTGGCGGCCATGTGGCAGCGGATCTGGCATGCGCCCGAGTAGATCCACGCCCTGCGTGGATGGCGGGACATCGGCGGTGGCAGCCACGCATGGCGTGGCTCCACTGCGTCGATCAGCGCCCGCAGCCGGTGCCGTTGAGTAGATCCACGCCATGCGTGGATGAAGGGACATCGGCGTTGGCAGCCACGCATGGCGTGGCTCTACTGCGTCGATCAGCACCCGCAGCCGGCGCCGTTGAGTAGATCCACGCCCTGCGTGGATGAAGGGACATCGGCGGTGGCAGCCACGCGTGGCGTGGCTCAACTGCGTCGATCAGCGCCCGCAGCCGGTGCCGTTGAGTAGATCCACGTCATGCGTGGATGAAGGGACATCGGCGGTGGCAGCCACGCATGGCGTGGCTCTACTGCGTCGATCAGCGCCCGCAGCCGGTGCCGTTGAGTAGATCCACGCCATGCGTGGATGGCGGGAACATCAGCAGCGCCGCGTCGGCTCAGTACACCGTCGCGCGGCCCTGCACGAACGAGTAGAAGAACACCGCATTCGGGTCGTTCTGCACCAGCCGGAACTCGCGGCGCATGCCTTCCACGGTTTCCTCGTCCACCGAGCCGGCCTGCAGCAGCTGGTCGGCCGCCGACAGCAGCAGCTGCTCCCAGAACGCGATCATGGTCTTGCGACGGGCAGGCTCGCGGTTGTCCAGGTGGATGGTCTTGATCTCGGTATGCACGTCGCGGAAGCCGCCGGCCAGCAGCAGGTTGCCCAGCTTGGCGCCGACGAACGGGTCGCCACCGTGATCGTACTGGAAGTCGTTGAAGGCCATCCAGTAGCGCCAGATGTGCGGCGAGTACGGATCAAGCAGGAACGAGGCATTCATCACCTCGGTGATGTAGACCGGTGAACCCGGCGCCAGCACGCGGCGCACTTCACTCAACACGCGTGCCGGTGACGGAACGTGTTCCAGCACCCAGCACAGGAAGGCCGAATCGAAGCTGCGCGCCTCGAACGGCAGTTCGCCGGCATCGGCCTGCTGCAGGGTGTAACGGTCGCTGCACCACGGGGTGCGCGCCAGGTTCTCGCGCGCGGTGGCCAGCTGGGTCTCGCTCAGGTCCACGCCGGTCACGTGCAGCTCGGGGAAGCGGCGCAGCAGGATCTCGGTCTGCGCACCCACGCCGCTGCCGACTTCCAGCAGGCGCCGTGCACCGCTGTAGTCGATCTGGCCGAAGATGCTCGATTCCAGCAGGCGCGCCTGGGTCATCAGGCGCTGCTGTTCGGTGCCGGAAAACCCGTGCAGGTAGGTCGGGGAGGAAATCGGCGGGGTCATGGGGCGGGCTCTCGGAGTTCAATTCGGTCGAGCAGGCTCGACGTTGCGACGCGGCAGGGCGGTCAGGCCG
Source organism: Stenotrophomonas sp. YJH_SMC_94-11 (assembly GCF_059370435.1). Classification (NCBI taxonomy): domain Bacteria; kingdom Pseudomonadati; phylum Pseudomonadota; class Gammaproteobacteria; order Lysobacterales; family Lysobacteraceae; genus Stenotrophomonas; species Stenotrophomonas sp. YJH_SMC_94-11. The sequence continues at coordinate 195,479 of NZ_JCAFTR010000006.1, forward strand.
CCGAAGACAGCGCCGGTTCCCCGTCAATCAAGCGGTCGAAGTACTCGGTGGTCAGCGCGATCTGGCTCTGCGGGTCTTCGGCACGGTTGACCACCGCACGGAAGGCGGCGTTCTCCGGCCGGTCCTTGGCATACCAGCCCAGGTGCTTGCGCGCGATGCGCACGCCCTGCGGTTCGCCATAGAAGGCATGCAGTGCGTGCAGGTGGCCCAGCAGGATGTCGCGCACTTCGGCCAGCGACGGTGGCGGCAGTTCCTGCCCGGTGGCCAGGTAATGCGCCACTTCGCGGAAGATCCACGGCCGGCCCTGTGCGGAACGGCCGATCATCACCGCGTCCACGCCGGTTTCCTTCAAAACGTGGGCAGCCTTCTGCGGCGAATCGATATCGCCGTTGGCGATCACCGGAATGCGCAGGGCGGCCTTGATCTCACCGATGGTGGCGTACTCGGCCTGGCCGGTGTAATGCTGGTCGCGGGTGCGGCCGTGCACGGCCAGTGCAGCGATACCGCTGTCCTCGGCGATGCGCGCGATCAGCGGGCCATTGCGGTGGTCACAGTCCCAACCGGTGCGGATCTTCAGCGTGACCGGCACGTCCACCGCGTTGACCACGGCTTCGAGGATGCGCGCCACCAACTGCTCGTCGCGCATCAGCGCCGAGCCGGCCCAGGCGTTGCACACCTTCTTGGCCGGGCAGCCCATGTTGATGTCGATGATCTGCGCGCCGTGGTCGACGTTGTAGCGCGCCGCCTCGGCCAGCTGCTGCGGCTCGGTACCGGCGATCTGCACGCTGATCGGCGCCGGCTCGCCCTCATGGTCCATGCGGTGGATCGACTTGCGCGTGTTCCAGAAGCGCGGGTCGCTGATGGTCATTTCCGAGGCGGCCAGGCCCGCGCCCAGCCGTTTGCACAGCAGGCGGAAGGGCTTGTCGGTGACGCCGGCCATGGGCGCCAGCACGACGTTGGGGGCAATGGTGTACGGGCCGATCTGCATGCGCCCATTGTAGGGCGCGGGCGGCGGTACGGCCGTGTCGGGTACGGTCCGGTTCAGGCCGATCGGCACCGACCTCATGCCGTACCGGCATCAGCAGATGCTTGACGGTTGCTTCCGTCGCCCCCAAGGGCGGGCGATGGTGGGCGGCTAACCCAGGCTCTGCCAGGCCTGGCGGGTACCCAGGGCGAAGGCCAGCCCCAGGCCCAGGCAGGCCAGCGAACTGACCACCCAGAAGCGCCGGCCGTTGTACCCCGGCCGGAACAGCGCCAGGCCGAAGCCCGTCGCGGCGCGCAGCAGCAGCAAGGCAGCGATGGCGGGCAGGACCAGGCGGCTGGCCGGAAGCGGCGAATGCCAGCCCGCGGCGGCCAGTGCGTACAGGGTCCAGGCCACCAGCACGGCCGTGATGCCGGCGGTCATCAACGGTGGCCACCAGTGCCCCGCATGCGCGAGCCGGACCACGCGCTGGCCGGCACCGAAGTATCTGTACCACGCGGCGCCGAAGGCGATGCAGCCGATATGCAGCAGCGCCGCAGCGGCACTGCCTGCGGCCGCGACCAGCAACCAGGGGAATCCGTCCATGTCCTGCCCGTGCAAGGAAGCTGCGCGGATCGTGAGCGAGGGGCAGGGTGTGGGCAATGCGACAGGCGGTCGCAGGGGCTGGGCAATGGGCAAAAGAAAGGCCCAGGTGCCTGTGCACCCGGGCCTTGTCATCCACGCGTGGCGTGGAATTACTTGGCTTCGGCCTCGGCCGGGGTGAAGCGCGGCATCGCCGCTGCAGCGCCTTCCTTCTCGGTCGAGCGACCGGCGAACTGGTTGGCAAAGCGCACGTGGCGGGCGAACGGGGCGTCGGCCACCTGCGCCAGCGACGCGGCCAGCGCACCGTTGAAGGCATCACCGGCACCGGTGGTGTCGATGGCCTGCACCTGCTCGGCGCCGACGCGGTAGTACGGCTGGGTATCGCCGCGCAGGTTCTCGTCGGCATGCGAGACGAACACGCCCACCGAACCCAGGGTCACCACCACGGTACCGTTGCCGACCAGCTTGCGGCAGAGCGCATGCAGGCTGGCGCCATCCAGCGCGGCGACATCGTTGGCATCCACGCGCTCACCGACATGGCGGCCGAGCAGCGCGGCGAACTCGGTCTCGTTCGGGGTGATCACATCGGCCAGCTTGAGCAGGCCGATGGTCGAGGGCGCGTCCGCCGGTGCGGTGTTGAGCACGGTGGTGACACCGGCCTCGCGGGCCGTGGCCAGCGCCGCTTCAATGGTCTGCACCGGCGATTCCAGCTGCACCAGCACCACCTTGGCGCTGGTGAGCAATGCCTGCTGCTGTTGCAGGAAGTCGGTGCTGAGCGCGGCGTTGGCGCCCGGGCCGATCACGATGGTGTTGCGGCCACGCGCGTCCACGTAGATGCCCGCAGTGCCGGTCGGCTCGCTGCTGGCTTCGGCAATCAGGCCGAAGCCATCCTGCGCGGCCAGTTCGCGTGCGGTGGCGCCGCCGGCGTCATCGCCCAGCGCGCACACGAAGTGCGTCTCGGCGCCGGCGCGGCAGGCGGCCACGGCCTGGTTGAAGCCCTTGCCTCCCGGGCCGGTGCTGTAGCGGCCGGCAATGGTCGCACCCGGTGCCGGCAGCGACTCGCACCGCCACACGTGATCGACATTGAAGGAACCGACGACAACGACACTGCTGCTCATAGGAAATCTTTTCTCAACCAAGGGTTCAACTGAAGTGCGTCAGCACGCCGGCGATGGTCGCCGTCATGAAGGTGGCAATGGTACCGCCCAACACCGCGCGCAGGCCGAACTTGGCCAGATCGTGGCGACGTTCCGGCGCCAGGCCGCCGATGCCGCCGATCTGGATCGCGATCGAGCTGAAGTTGGCAAAGCCGCACAGCGCGTAGGTGGCGATCAGGCGGCCTTCGTCGGACAGGCTCACGCCCGCCACCTGGCCGTTCACGATCTGCGACAGCTCGGTGTAGGCCACGAACTCGTTGATCACGACCTTCTGGCCGATCAGCGAACCGACGGTGGTGGCATCAGCCCACGGGGTACCGATCACCCAGGCGATCGGGGCCAGCACGTAACCGAAGATGGTCGACAGGTTGGTCGGCTTGCCGATGGCAGCGGCCAGGCCGGTCACTTCGCCGAACCAGGTGAGTGGTGCATTCAGCAGCGCGATCAGGGCGATGAAGGCCAGCAGCATCGCGCCGATGTTCAGCGCCAGCTTCAGGCCGTCACCGGCACCGGCAGCGGCCGCGTCGATGATGTTGCTGGAGGTCTTCTCCACTTCCATCTTCACCGTGCCGCGGGTCAGCGGGGTGCCGGTTTCCGGAATCAGCAGCTTGGCCACGACCAGGGTGGCCGGTGCGGCCATGATGCTCGCCGCCAGCAGGTGCTTGGCGTAGAAGGCCTGCTGCGCCGGGTCGCCACCGCCGAGCATGCCCACGTAGGCCGCCAGCACGCCGCCGGCGATGTGCGCCATGCCGCCGATCATCATGGTCAGCAGCTCGGACTGGGTCATCCTGGCGATGTACGGGCGCACGGTCAGCGGCGCCTCGGTCTGGCCGATGAAGACGCTGGCGCAGACGCTGGTGGTTTCCGCGCCGGACACGCGCATCACCTTGGTGATCGACCAGGCCATCACGCGCACGATCGCCTGCATGACGTTGAGGTGGTACATGACCCCCATCAGCGCCGAGAAGAAGATGATGGTCGGCAGCACCTGGAAGGCGAAGATGAAGCCGTAGTTCTTGGTGTCCATCAACGAGCCGAAGATGAAGCCCGAACCCTCGTTGACGAAGCTCAGGACCTTGACGAAGCCCTTGCCCAGCGCATCGAACACGTCGCGCCCGCCCGGCACCAGGATCACCAGCGCCGCGAAGGCGATCTGCAGGGTGATACCGGTGGCAACCAGCTTCCAGTCAACCGCACGCTTGTTGTTGGAAAACAGCCAGGTGATGCCGATCAGCACCGCCAACCCGAACAGGCCGAAGCCGATCCTGCCCAAACCTTCGACCATGTGAGTGACTCCCCTGGGGCGTCGCGAAAAACGGGAAGCCTAGTGCAGGGCAGGGGCCGGGGCAAGAAAAAGCAGCGTGCGCGCGCCCATCGGTACCGATCAGGCCAGCAACGGCAAGGGCTTGCGGCCGGCGGCGGCAGGTAGAATGGGGCTCGATCCCGGCCCGGATGCGGGCCCGCAGCAGGAGATTCGCATGCAATACCGTCGCCTGGGCTCCACCGGCCTGCCGATTTCCGCCCTGTCCTTCGGCGCCTGGGTGACCTTCGGTGACCAGATCCCGCGCGACGAGGCCCGCAACCTGGTGGCGGCCGCCTGGGACCACGGCGTCAACTTCTTCGACAACGCCGAGGGCTATGCCAACGGCCGCGCCGAACAGGTGATGGGCGATGTGATCGCCGACCTGCGCCTGCCGCGCGATGGCATCTGCGTCTCCAGCAAGGTGTTCTTCGGCAGCGCCAAGGACCCACGGCCGACCCAGCGCGGCCTGTCGCGCAAGCATGTGACCGACGCCTGCCATGCCGCGCTCAAGCGCCTGCGGGTGGACTACCTGGACCTTTATTACTGCCATCGCCCGGATCCGGACGCGCCGATCGCCGAGACCGTGCATGCCATGGATACCCTGGTGCGGCAGGGCAAGATCCTCTACTGGGGGACCTCGGAGTGGTCGGCGGTGCAGATCCAGCAGGCGCTGGACATCGCCGAAGCACGCAACCTGCAGGGCCCGTCGATGGAGCAGCCGCAGTACAACCTGCTGCACCGCGAACGCGTCGAGGTCGAGTATGCGCCGCTGTATGCCGGTGCCGGCCTGGGCACCACCATCTTCTCGCCGCTGGCCTCGGGCCTGCTGACCGGCAAGTACGACCAGGGCATTCCGGCCGATGCGCGGCTGGGCCGCGAGGGCATGGAATGGCTGCAGGCGCTGGTACTGGGTGACGACGCCGAGGCCCGCCTGGCCCAGGTGCGCCGCTTCAGCGAAGCAGCGCGTGAGCTGGGCCACGCCCCGGCCGCGCTGGCGATTGCCTGGTGCCTGCGCAACCCGAACGTCTCCAGCGTGATTCTTGGCGCCAGCCGGGTCAGCCAGCTGCTGCAGAACCTGCAGGCGCTGGAGGTGCTGGAGCAGGTCGATGCGGCTGGCTGGGCGCAGGTCGAAGCCGCCGTCGCCTGACAGCCCTTTGCGGAGTCGAGCCATGCTGGACTTCAGATTGACCAGGTCTTTGTAGAGTCGAGCCATGCGCGACTCCGCGCGCAGCGCGTGCGTTTCCAGGCGACGGTGCCAGGAGCAGTCGAGCATGGCTCGACTCTACAAAAGCGCTGTGCCCGTCTTTTGATTGATGGTGACTATCGAATTTTCGAATTCGATCATTAATCCCATCAATCAAAGTGAGAATGGTTGTTGATTGTCAACTGAGAATCATTATCATTTGACTCGTCCCTCGCACGAGTCCAGATGCTCATGAATGCTCAACCTGTACTGCTGCGCCCCGAAACGCTGACCCTCCGCGATCGTCCGGTCCGTGTCGTTCCGCCGGAAGAGGTCATCGACAGCGAAGCCCTGCTCAAGGGCCGTCGTGAAATCCTGATCCAGCACGGCGACCGCTTCTACCGCCTGCGGCACACCAGCAACGACAAGCTGATCCTGACCAAGTAATCACGGCCTGGTCGCCCGCCTCCCTCCCTCCTGCCGGCAGCGCCGGCAGGGTGGGCGACCCGTCCGCGCCCGCTCTCTCCCCCTCGGTCTACCGCGTGCACCTCCCGGGTGTGCCGGTAACCGGGGGTTCCCCTGCCTGACCGAACGAACCCGATGACCCGCCCTACCGCCCTTTGCCTCGCCGTCTGGATGGCCCTGCCGCTGTCCGCCCATGCTGCTGCCGCGGCCACCGCCGCGCCTGATGCGCGCGACTTCGACCGCGTGCAGGTCACCGCCACCCGCACCGAGCGGGCAGTGAGTGACGTGGCGGCCACCGTGGATGTCATCGGCCGCGAGCAGATGGACCGGCACCTGGTGCAGGACATCAAGGATCTGCTGCGCTACGAGCCGGGCCTGTCGGTCAGCCGCAGCGCCGCGCGCTTCGGCCTTGGCAGCATCCGCATCCGTGGCCTGGACGGCAACCGCGTGCGCGTGCAGACCGATGGCATCGCCATGCCCACCAGCTTCAACATCGGCTCGTTCTCCAACGCCAACCGCAACTTCACCGATCTGGACACGCTCAAGCGCGTGGAGATCGTGCGCGGCCCGGCCAGCTCGCTGTACGGTTCCGACGCGCTCGGGGGCGTGGTGGCCTTCGTCACCAAGGATCCGGCCGATTACCTGAAGGATGGCAAGGACAGCTACGTCGGCCTGAAGTTCGGCTACGACGGTGAGTGGAAGGGCCTGCTCGGCGGCGTGACCAGCGCGTTCGGCGGCGAACACTGGAGCGGCATGGTCAACATCAACCATCGCCAGGGCCAGGAAACCGGTAACAAGGGCGATGTTCGCAGCCTCGACAACACCCGTACCGCGCCCAACCCGCAGGACCGCGACGGTCGCAGTGGCCTGGCCAAGCTGGTCTATGCACCGAGCGAGGACCAGCGCTTCCGCCTGACCGTGGAAGGCAACGAAGACAACACCGATACCAACGTGCTGTCCTCGATCGACCGCACCACCACCACCGGCATGAAGGCGCGCGACACGCAGAACCGCACCCGCGTGTCGTTCGCCCATGAAATGGATGCGCTGGACAAGGGCTTCGCCGACAACCTGCATTGGCAGCTGTATACCCAGCACAGCGAGACCCACCAGATCACCGACGAAGACCGCGCCAACCGCAGCCGCCGCCACCGCGAGTTCAACTTCGACCAGCGCGTGTACGGCCTGCAGGCACAATTCAACAAGGCGTTCAGCACCGGCAGTGTCGAACACGCGCTGACCTACGGCTTCGAAGGTGCGCGTACCGAGATCCGCCAGAAGCGCGACGGCTATCAGGTTCTGGCCAATGGCCAGACCAGCACCACCATCCTGCCCGACGCCTTCCCGGTACGCGATTTCCCGATCAGCAAGACCACCGAGCTGGGCCTGTACGCGCAGGATGAAATGCGCATGGCCGGCGGCAAGCTGTCGCTGGTGCCGGGCGTGCGCGTGGATCGCTACGAGCTGAAGCCGGAAGTGGACAGCATCTTCGCCGACGACAATCCCGGCGTTGCGGTGGCCAGGCTGACCAAGACCAGCGTCTCGCCGAAGCTGGGCGTGGTCTATCGCTTCACCGACGAATGGTCGCTGTTCGCCGGCTACTCGCATGGTTTCCGCTCGCCGCCGTACAACGACGTCAACCTGGGCTTCACCAACTTCGCCTTCGGTTACACCGCCATCCCCAATCCGGACCTGAAGCCGGAAACCAGTGATGGCATGGAGCTGGGCCTGCGCTTCCTGTCACCGGCCGCCTACGTCAGCGTCAGCGGCTACTACAACGAGTACAAGGATTTCATCGAGTCGCAGTCGCTGGTCGGCACCAACGCCCAGGGCCTGATGGTGTTCCAGTCGCGCAACATCGCCGATGCGCGCATCTACGGTGCCGAACTGAAGGCTGGCGTTGACTTCGGCCAGATCAACCCGGCGCTGCAGGGCTGGGCGCTGCGCAGCTCGGTGGCCTGGTCGCGCGGCGACAACAAGACCGAGGACACTCCGCTGGATTCGGTCGACCCGCTGCGCGGCACCGTCGGCCTGATGTACGACACCGACGCCTGGGGCGTCGAACTGGCCGGTACCTTCGTCAAGCGCAAGGACCGCGTCACTGCAGCGACGGTGTACCGCCCGGCCGGCTACGGCGTGGCCGACCTGATGGCGCACTGGAACTTCGCCCCGGGCGCGACCTTCAACGTCGGCGTGTTCAACCTGGGCGACAAGCGCTACATCGATTGGTCCAACGTGGGTTCGACGCTGTCGGCGACCAGCCGCGTGCTGGATCGCTACACCAGCCCGGGCCGCACCCTTTCCGCCAGCCTTGCCGTTTCCTGGTGACCTCATGAGCCGCGCCTTGTCCGCACGCAGGAATGACGCCATCACCGTGCAGGGCAGCGCGGCCTGGCCGACCCCGGCACAGCTGGCCACGCTTGGCACCGTGTTGTGCCTGTACCGCGCCGACGGCAACGAGCTCGGTGGCTGGCGCCAGGCGGTGCGCGTGCACGCCTGCCAGGGCGTGGACAGCGAAGGCGTACGCGAAAGCCTGTGTTTCCTTGATACCCGCGGCCGCTGCGTGTGGCGCCTGTACCTGCTGCCCGACAGCGATTTCCTGGCCTGGGACCGGCTGGTCGCGGCGCTGCCGCCGGGCCCGGAGCACGACAGCGATGGCAGTGTCGGCGAACGCCTGTGGCGTCGCCTGGCCGGCCACCTCGGTGGCCAGCGCTGGCGCCTGTGCACGCTGCGCCTGCATGCCGCGGACGAGGGCCGCACGCTGGCAGCCAGCCTGTCGACCCTGTCCTCGCTGGGCGCGGCCACCGCGCGTCGCATCGCGCGGTTGGAAGGTGCCGAAGGCGAGCTGGCGATCGACGATTGCTGCTGTGCCGATGCCGCGCGGCGTCCGACACCGCGGGTTCCCGGCGACCTGCCGCTGATCCGCCTGTGATCCTTTCCTGATGGAACGCCTGTCGGCCACGGACGGCCTCTCACTACATCTGCAACCCCGAAGGAAGACCCGATGAAGTTCCAGACAGCCAGCGTCATGCTGTTGCTCGCTGCCAGCGGCGTGGCCAGCGCGCAGCCCTCCGACACCGCCCGCGACCACGACAGCATCCTCGCCATGCAGGGCGAGTACACCGTCGACTTCGCGTTCGACGAGACCGTGCTGCTCAAGCCCGGCTACGAGCGTGCGCCGGCGATGCGCAGCGGCGGCAGCGAAGTGGTCATCGTGGTCGAGGACACCCCGCAGCGCATCGTGCTGCAGCACCTGTTGCTCGATGAGAAGAGCGGCCACATTACCAAGCACTGGCGCCAGGACTGGGTCTACGAAGCGCCCAGCCGTTTCGAGTTCAGCGCCGACCAGACCTGGCAGGTACGCCGCATTCCCGCAGCGGTGAACCAGGGCGCCTGGACCCAGTGCGTGTATGAAGTGAGCGATGCACCGCGCTACTGTGGCACCGGCAAATGGACGTACACCAACAATGTGCCGAGCTGGACCAGCGACCTGAGCTGGCGCCCGCTGCCGCGTCGTGAATACACGAAGCGCAGCGACTACAACGCGCTGGCCGTGGTCAACCGCCACACGCTCACGCCCAATGGCTGGACCCACGAGCAGTTCAATACCAAGGTGCAGCGCAACGCCGACGGCAGCCAGGTGGAGATCGCCCGCGAGTTCGGCTTCAACGACTACGTCAAGACAACCGAGGTCGACTTCACCCCGGCCCGCGCCTACTGGAAGGCCACCGCCGGCTACTGGGCCAAAGTGCGCCAGCGCTGGGACGGCTTCCTCGGCCAGGCCCCGGGCGTGCACCTGAAGACCAAGCTCGATGGCATGGCGATGATCATCCCGCTGTTCACCCAGGCCGAAGAGATCCAGTCCGGTAAACAGGTGAAGGACGCGCAGATCGACGAGGTCTTCGCCAAGTACGTGGAAAAGGCGCCGAAGGAAGGCTGATCGGCGCGGTAGGGTGCCGGACGTGCATTGTACCGGTGGGTGCCGAGCTTGCTCGGCACTGCATCCACGCATGGCGTGGATCTACTGGCATGCACGGCGTGGATCTACTGGGGCTATCGCTGGTAGATCCACGCCATGCGTGGATGCCTTTGCTTTCACAACGGCGTCAGGCCTCGCGCAACGCCAATGCCGGCGGCGTATGCAGGATCGCCCGCGTGCCCCACCAGCCCGCCAGCAGGCTCAAGCCGATGCCGACTACGCCGCCAATCAGCAGCCCCGGCCACGGCGGCAGCAATGGCAGCTCGAACACCTTCTGCGAGACCGCCACGCCGATCGCAGCGGCCGCGCCCACCGCCAGCATCGCCGCCAGCGTGCCCAGCGCGCCGAACTCCACCAGTACCGCGCCACGCAACTGGCGCCGGGTCGCACCCAGGGTGCGTAGTACCGCGCTGTCATAGCGGCGCTCGCCGGCGGTGGCCTGCAGCGCGGCCAGCAGCACCAGCACGCCGGCCAGCAGGCTGAACACCATCACCAGCTGCACCGCCTGCGCCACGCGCTCCATCACATCGCGCACCTGCGAAATCACCGCATCCACGTCCAGCAGCGACAGGTTCGGCTGCGCGCGCACCAGTTCGCCCAGGCCCGCCGCCTTGCCGGCCGGCAGATGGAAGGCCGACAGCAGGTTGTGCGGGGTTTCGCCCACCGCATTCGGGTTCAGCAACACGAAGAAGTTCGGCCGGAAGGTGTTCCAGTCCGCCTTGCGCACGCTGGTGACGGTGAACTCGCGTTCCTGCTCGCCCACTGCAATGGTGATGCGGTCGCCCGGGTACACGCCGTAACGCTTGGCCCAGCCGATCTCCACTGATGCCTCCGGCGCCGTGCTGTCGTTCTTCCAGAAGGTGCCGTTGACCAGCGTGTTGGCGGGGGGGAAGGTGCTGCGCCAGCTGAAGTTCAACGGCCGGTTCTCGTCGTCGTCATCGCGCTGACCTTCGCCTTGTGCCGCTTGTCCGTCCTGACCGGGCTCGCGGTCCACGCGCAGCGGTGGCTTGCCATTGATCGCGATCAGGCGGCCGGTGGCCATCGGTTCGATGCTGGCGTCACCGGCGCCCAGTCCACGCAGCGTGGCCAGCACGCTGTCGCGCTGCTCGGGCTGGATGTTGATCAGGAAGTAGTTGGGCGTATCAGCGGGGAGGCGCTCGCGCCATTGCTGCAGCAGGCCCGGTCCAGTGACCGCCAGCAGCAACAGCGCACACAGCGACAGCGACAGCCCGACCAGCTGCATTACCGCCAGCATCCGGCGCCGGGTCAGCGCGGCCAGGCCCAGCCGCCAGTGGCCGTGCAGGCGGTGCTGCAGGCCGCGCAGCAGCTGCAGCAGCACGAAGCCGACCACCCCGGCGGCCAGTGCCAGCGTGGCCAGGCCGCCCAGCACCCACAACGCCAGCTTCAGGTCGCCGGTGACCTGCACCGCCAGCAGCAGGCTGGCCGCCAGCGCTGCCACATAGGCCAGCAGTGACGCCGGCGGCAGGGCAGCGAAGGAACGGTTGAGCACCCGCATCGGCGGCACCCCGCGCAGGCGCAGCAGCGGTGGCAGGCCGAAGCCGAACAGCAGCAACAGGCCGATGCCGGCGCCGGTCAGCGCAGGCATCGCCTCGGGCAACGGCAGGCGCTGCGGCACCAGGCTGCCCAGTACCTGCACCAGGCCTTCCTGCGCGGCCATGCCCAGGCCGATGCCGAGCGCACAGGCCGGCACCGCCAGCATCAGCAACTGCAGTGCCAGGCCAAGCAGGATGTCGCGCTGGCGCGCACCCAGGCAGCGCAGGATCGCCACCTGGTCGATGCGGCGCAGCGCGAAGCGGTTGGCCGCCAGCGCCGTGGCCACACCGGCCAGCAGCACCGCCAGCAGCGCGCTCAGGCCGAGGAAGCGCCCGGCCAGATCGAAGGCCTGGCGCACGCCGCGCTGGGTGTCATCCACGCTCAGCAGGCGCAGGCCCTTCACCTGTGGCAGCAGCCACTCACGCAGGGACGCGACCTGCCCGGGCGGTCCTGCAAACATCAGCCGGTAGTTGATGCGGCTGCCGGGGCCAAGCAGTCCCGTGCCTTCCACATCGGCGCGGTTGACCAGCAGGGTGGGGGACAGCGTCAGCAGGTCGCCGCCGGTGTCCGGCTCGGCCTCGATGATGCCGGCGATGCGCAGCGTGCCGGCGCCGAACTCGAGATCATCGCCGGCCTTCAGCCCGAGCCCCTGCAGCAGGCGTGGGTCGGCATAGGCCTGGCCCTTGGGCGGCATGCCGGCATCGGTGATCAACGTACCGCCGGGCGTGGCCCGTACCCGCAGCGTGCCGCGCAGTGGATAGCCCGCCTGCACCGCCTTGATGCTCGCCATCTGGCTGGCCTCGCCATGGAACAGCACGCTGCCGAAGCTGGCGATGCGGGTGTAGGCCAGTCCACGCCGTTGTGCCTCGTCGGCGAATGCCTGCGGCGGATCATCGCGCCCGGCGATGCCGAGATCGCCACCGAGCATTTCCGCCGCGCTGCCGGTCAGCGCCAGGTTGACCCGGTTCACCAGCGTGCCCACCGCGGTCATCACCGCCACGCCCAGCACCAGTGCGGCGAACACGGTGAGCAGGTCGCCGGCCAGCGCCTCGCGACGCAGCGCGCGCCACGCGTGCCGCAGCAGGTTCATGCCTGGGCTCCGCGCTCAACCGGCAGCAGGCGGCCGTCGTCGATACGATGGATGTACTGGCAACGCTGCGCCAGGCGCATGTCGTGGGTGACCAGTACCAGGGTAGTGCCGCTGCCGGCGTTGAGTTCGAACAGCAGGTCGCTGACGTGCTGGCCGGTGGCATGGTCCAGCGATCCCGTCGGTTCGTCGGCGAACAGGATGCGCGGCCGGGTGACGAAGGCACGCGCCAGTGCCACGCGCTGCTGCTCGCCACCGGACAGCTGGCGCGGGTAGTGGCGGGCGCGATGGGCCAGGCCGACCTGCGCCAGCACTTCATCGACCCGCGTGCGATCCTCGCGCCCGGCGAGTTCCAGTGGCAACGCGACGTTCTCGGCGGCGGTCAGCGCCGGCAGCAGGTGGAAGCTCTGGAACACGAAGCCAACCTCGCGCGCGCGCAGCTGGGCCCGCGCTTCTTCATCGAGGTCGCCCAGGTCCTGGCCCGACAGCGCAATGCGGCCCCGACTGGGCAGGTCCAGCCCGGCCAGCAGGCCGAGCAGGGTGGTCTTGCCCGAACCGGAGGCGCCGACGATGGCCGCGCTGGTGCCTTCATGGACGGTCAGGGTGATGTTGTCCAGTATGTGGACTTCACCCTCCGGGCCCTGCACGGATTTGCCGACCTGGTCGACGGCGATGGCGACGGGCGCGCTGCGGGGGGACAGGCTGTCGATGAGGAGACTCCAATGCGCAAGACGGGATGGAGCCGGCGAGCCGGCGCGATGATGGTGCTGCTGCTAGGGTTCCTGCTGTTGCCGGGGCTGGCCTGTGCCAAAGGTCCGGCTGGCACCGTGCTGGTGCTCGGCGACAGCCTCAGTGCCGCCCACAATATCCCTGCCGACGCCGGCTGGGTCAGCTTGCTTCAACAGCGGGTCAGGCAGCAGTCGAAAACCCCGGCGCGCATCGTCAACGCCAGCATGAGCGGGGAAACCACCGCCGGCGCGCTGACCCGCCTGCCGGGCCTGCTGGCCAGGGAGAAGCCGACCGTGGTGGTGATTGCGCTGGGCGGCAATGACGCGCTGCGCGGGCTGACCCCGGCGCAGGTGCAGGGCAACCTGGAAAAAATGGTGCAGGCCAGCCAGAAGGCCGGTGCCAAGGTGCTGCTGCTGGGCATCGACGTGCCGCCCAACTACGGACCGGCCTACCGCCAGCGCCTGGCCGCGGCCTACAAGGCGCTGGCCACGCAGTACAAGGTGCCGCTGCTGCCGTTCCTGCTGGAGGGCGTGGCCCTGCAGCCGGGCATGATGCAGGGCGACGGCCTGCACCCCACGGCGCAGGCGCAGCCGAAGGTGCTGGACAACGTCTGGCCGCTGCTCAGGCCGCTGCTCTGAACCGTTTGTGTACCTCTTGACGGAACTTCACATCGCGTCCACCGTCGATCCGGCATGTTTCACAAAGCTGAAGTTAGAGGGAATCACATGCGTCAGACGAAGGAGACCTCCGGCTTGGTGCTGGTGGTCGAAGACAACCGCAACATCTCCGAGATGATCGGGGAATACCTGGAAGGTCGCGGCTTCGAAGTCGACTATGCACAGGACGGCCTGGATGGCTACCGCCTCGCGGCGGAGAACAGCTATGACGTCGTGGTGCTCGATCTCATGTTGCCGCGCCTGGATGGCATCGAAGTGTGCCGTCGCCTGCGCAACGATGCGCGCAAGTCCACGCCGGTGCTGATGCTCACGGCACGCGACACGCTGGACGACAAGCTCACCGGCCTCGGGTTCGGTGCCGATGACTACCTGACCAAGCCGTTCGCGATCCAGGAGCTGGAAGCCCGCCTGCGCGCGCTGATCCGTCGCGAACGTCGCCAGGTCGGTTCGGAGGTGCTGAAGGTCGCCGACCTGGTGCTCGATCCGGTCAGCATGCGGGCTACCCGTGCCGGTACCGAGCTGCAGCTGTCGCCGATCGGCCTGCGCCTGCTGACCATCCTGATGCGCGAATCGCCGCGCGTGGTCACCCGCCAGGAGATCGAACGCGAGATCTGGGGCAATGGCCTGCCGGATTCGGACACCCTGCGCAGCCATCTGTACAACCTGCGCAAGATCATCGACAAGCCGTTCGACCGTCCGCTGCTGCACACCGTGCAGAGCGCCGGCTATCGCATTGCCGATATTGCCCAGCCGATGGCCTGATCGGGGCCCGGCCTGTGCAGCATCAGGCCCGGCCGGGCAACGACCCCGCACCGGGCACGGATGACCGGCCGGCGCTGCCGCCGGTCAGCGTCCGTGCACGACTACGGCGCAGCGCGCTGCCTATAATCGCAGCGCTCTGACCGGGACCCCGCAATGCCGCACGGCCTGCCGCGCAAGATCCGTATCGCCTTCATCCTGCAGGCAGTCCTGGCCAGCCTGGGCATCCTGCTCGGTGCCTGGCTGGTCTCGCTGGTGATCAAGCACAGCCTGGTCGGCGCCGCCCTGCGCGAGGAAGCGGCCTATTACTGGACGCTGCACGAGGCGTCGCCGGTGCAGCCGCCGCCCAACACCCACAACATCCGCGGCTACCTGCTGGAAAGCGGGCAGTCGGCACTGTCATTGCCGGCCAACCTGCGCACCCTGGAGCCTGGCTTCCACGAGCTGCCCCAGGACGACCAGCTGGTGCTGGTCGACGTGCGCCCTGCCGGTCGCCTGTACCTGGTGTTCCTGCGCTCGCGCGCGGAGATGCTGGCGTTCTGGTTCGGCATCGTGCCGGTGCTGCTGACCCTGTTGGCGGTGTATGGTGCCAGCTGGGTCACCTACCGTGCCTCCAAGCGACTGGTGTCGCCGGTGAACTGGCTGGCGCGGCGGGTCTCGCGCTGGGACCCGGGCCACCCCGAAGCGGCCGATCTGGAGCCGAACAAGCTGCCGGCGGACATGCAGGGCGAGACCCGCCAGCTGGCGGCCGCACTGCATTCGCTGGCCAACCGGGTCAGCGCGCACGTGGCGCGCGAGCGCAACTTCACCCGTGATGCCAGCCATGAGCTGCGCACGCCGTTGACCGTCATCCGCGTGGCCAGCGACATGGCGCTTGGCGATGAAACCCTGCAACCGCGCCTGCGCCGCAGCCTGCAGCGCATCCAGCGTGCAGGCCGTGACATGGAGGCGGTGATCGATGCGTTCCTGATCCTGGCCCGCGAGGCCGATGTCGAACCGCAGATCGAGCTGTTCGACGTCAACGACATCGTCCGCTACGAGGTGGACAACGCCAACGAGCTGCTGGGCAACCGGCCCGTATCGGTGCACCTGCACGGCGACGGCCCGGTACAGCTGCACGCACCGCCGCGGGTGCTGCAGGTGGTGGTCAGCAACCTGGTGCGCAATGCCTGCAGCTACACCGACGAAGGGCGTATCGACGTGCACGTGCTCAATGACCGGGTGGTGGTGCGCGATACCGGCATCGGCATGTCCGCCGAGGCGCTGTCGCGCGCGTTTGAACCGTTCTACCGCGCCGAGCCGAGCCGTCCGCAGGGCACCGGCCTGGGCCTGTCGATCGTGCGCCGGCTGTGCGACCGCTTCGGCTGGAAGGTCAGCCTGGCCAGCGAGCCGGGGCAGGGCACCGAGGCCACGGTGATCTTCCGCTGATCCTCCGACCCCATTGCCCGTGATTCAGTAGATCCACGCCATGCGTGGATGGGGTTGCGGTAGCGCCGGGCGATGCCCGGCGTCCGCAGTCCCTCAGTTGCAGTTGACCTTCGGCGCCAGCGCCCTGGTCCAGATCGCATAGCCGGCCGGGGTCATATGCAGCATGTCCTCGCGGAACAGCGTCGCATCCGGCTGGCCGTCTGCGCCGAGCATCGGCGTGTAGATGTCGGTGAAACCGGTGTTGGGCAGCTTGGCCAGCGCGGCCTTGATCAGCGTGTTGGCCTCGTTGATCGCCGGCAGCAGGTGCGCGCGCGACGGGCTCGGCTTGATCGACAGGAACTCCACCTTGGTCTTCGGCAGGTCGCGGTGCACGCGCTGCACGAAGGCAACCACGTCGTCGCGCACCTGCACGGCGCTGCGGCCACTGTTGAGGTCGTTGTCGCCCGCGTAGAAGAACACTTTGCATGGCGCATACGGCACCACGATGCGGTCGGCGTACCAGGTGCTGTCGCGCACTTCCGAGCCGCCGAAGCCGCGGTTGAACACTGGCTGGCCAGGGAAGTCGGTGGCCAGGCTCTCCCAGAAGCGGATCGAGGAGCTGCCGATGAACTCGATGCCACCGCGCGGCGGCGGGGTGGACTGGTCGGCGCTGGCGAAGCGGGCCATGTCGCCGGCCCAGGCCACGTTGGAGACCTGTTCTGGCACCCGGGGCGACTCGGCCGGGCTCAGCGCCTGGGCCAGCGGTGCGGCAGTCAGCAGGCCCAGCATCAACAGGCAGGTACGGCGACGGGACATCAGGCGCTCCAGCAGGCAAGGGGCATCCATCATAGGAGCATGCCCGGGCCGTTGCTTGCCCCTGGCAGGCCGTTCAGCGGGCCGGCGCGGGCTGCGGTTGGCGGCCTTGTGGCAAAATGGCCGCCATCTGCCTATTCCTGTGCACCCATGATTCCCTGCCGTGCGTCTGAGCGGTCGCTGCGCCGCGCCCCCGTTGCTGGATGTTCCACCCGTGGCTGATCAGTTCGGCCACCTGCCGCGCGGCCCGCGCCGCATCTTCCAGGCCGCCCGCTGGTCCTGGCAGGGCCTGCGCGCTGCCTGGCTGCACGAGTCCTCGTTCCGGCTTGAGGTCTACCTGCTGATCCTGCTGACGCCGATTGCGATCTGGCTGGGCCAGACGCCGGTCGAACGCGCGCTGCTGATCGGCTCGATGCTGCTGGTGCTGGCGATGGAGCTGGCCAACTCGGCCATCGAAGCGGTGATCGAACGCTACGGCAGTGAGATTCACGAGCTGGCCGGCCGCGCCAAGGACATGGGCTCGGCGGCGGTGTTCGTGCTGATGATGAACGTGTTGCTGTGCTGGGCGCTGGTCGTGGTTCCGCACGCGCTGGCCGGCAGCTACGGCTGAAACCCCATTCCCCCACTGCCTTGAAGAGTTTCCATGTCCTTTGAGTTCCTCGCCGACCCCAATGCCTGGGTGACCCTGTTCACGCTCAGCGCGCTGGAAATCGTGCTCGGCATCGACAACCTGGTGTTCATTTCCATTGCTGTCAGCAAGCTGCCGGAAGAGCGCCGCCCGTTCGCCCGCAAGCTCGGCATCGCGGTGGCCTGCATTACCCGCATCGGCCTGCTGGTATCGCTGGCCTACCTGGCGCACATGGCGGCAAACCTGTTCACCGTGGCCGGCATGGGCATCTCCATCCGCGACCTGGTGCTGATCGTTGGCGGCCTGTTCCTGATCATCAAGGGCTGCATGGAGATCAAGGAACTGATCAGCGGTGGCGAGGATGAAGATCCCAGCACCACCAAGGCCTCGGCCGTGTTCGGCTACGTGATCGCGCAGATCGCGGTGATCGACATCGTGTTTTCGCTGGACTCGGTGATCACCGCCGTCGGCATCGCCGACCACATTCCGGTGATGGTCGCCGCGATCCTGCTGTCGGTGATGGTGATGCTGCTGGCCGCCAACCCGCTGGGCCGCTTCATCGATGCCAACCCGACCGTGAAGATGCTGGCGCTCGCCTTCATCCTGATGATCGGCGCGGTGCTGATCCTGGACGGCCTGGACGTGCACGTGCCCAAGCCCTACATCTACGCCGCGATGGGCTTCTCGGTGCTGGTGGAGTGGCTGAACCTGCTGATGCGCCGCCGCGCCCGCGAGCACAACGTGCCGGGCGCCGGCAACTGGTAAGTGCGCCACTGGCGTGTGAGTCCCTCAGAACCCCCGGCATTCCGGGGGTTCTGCGTTCTGCCTTGTAGAGCCGAGCCCGTGCTCGGCTGACCGGCCGGAAGCAGCCGAGCATGGGCTCGGCTCTACACCGGAACCGCGGTTTTTGCACTTGTGGCTGCGTTCCGGCTTCCACTTGTGAACCAGGATCAACAGTGTTTTCCCGGGGCGAGGCTTAATCCGGCGCAGCAAAGCGCGCAGGCTACGCACTCCCGATTCCCGCCCCCAGGACCCCCCATGAATTCCAGAGCCGCCTTGCTGGCGCTTGCCGTTGGCGCCTTCGCCATCGGAACCACCGAGTTTGCCCCGATGGGCCTGTTGCCGGTCATCGCCGACGGCGTCGGCGTTGGCATCCCCACTGCGGGCATGCTGATCACCGCCTATGCCGTGGGCGTGATGCTGGGCGCGCCGGTGATGACCCTGCTGATGGGGCGTTTCGGCAAGCGCACCGCGCTGATGCTGCTGATGTCGATCTTCGTCGCCGGCAATCTGTTGTCTGCGCTGGCGCCGAACTACGGGCTGCTGTTGTTGTCGCGCCTGGTCACCAGCCTCAACCATGGTGCCTTCTTCGGCATCGGTGCGGTGGTCGCCGCCAGCCTGGTGCCGAAGGAAAAGCAGGCCGCAGCCGTGGCCACCATGTTCATGGGCCTGACCATCGCCAACATCGGCGGTGTGCCGCTGGCGACCTGGGTCGGCCAGCAGCTGGGCTGGCGCCTGTCCTTCGCCGGTACTGCGGCGCTGGGCCTGATCGCGATCACTGCGCTGGGCTTCGCGCTGCCGGCATCTGCACCGGGGCCGCGCCCGGACGTGCGCCGCGAACTGAAGGCGATCCTGCAGCCGCAGGTGCTGCTGGCGATGGCCACCACCGTGCTTGGTGCGGGTGCGATGTTCACCCTCTATACCTACGTCGCACCGGTGCTGACCGAATTGACCGGCGCCTCCAATGCCTTCATCGCGATGTCGCTGGCCCTGATCGGCATCGGCTTCACCTTCGGCAACGGCATCGGTGGACGGATGGCTGACTGGTCGCTCGATGGCGCCACACGGATCCTGCTGGCCGTCCTGGCGGTGCTGATGTTCGTGCTGCCGCTGGCCTTCATGAGCCACGCCACCGCGGCGCTGGGGGTACTGCTGTTCGGTGCGGCGACCTTCGCCCTCGTGCCGCCGCTGCAGATCCGGGTGATGCAGGTGGCCAGCGAGGCGCCGGGCCTGGCGTCGTCGATCAACGTGGGTGCATTCAACCTGGGCAATGCGGTAGGTGCTGCGCTGGGGGGGGCGGTGATCAGCTCGGGACTGGGCTACGCCGCGATTCCGGTGGCCGGTGGCCTGCTGGCCGCGTCGGGCCTGCTGCTGGCATGGCTGGGGCGTCCGCGCACTGCGGTGGCTGAGGCCTGCTGAGTGATGTGGGGTTCCGGCAGGGCTGCGCCCTGCACCCGCTAAAGGCGAAGGCAACCGCCGAAGCAACAGCAACCGCAACAGCCGGCGCTGGTTTTCTGAGGGTTGGGCGGGGCGGTGTGGGTTGGCAGGACACGCCGTGAACCCATCCATGGGGGCTCGATGGCGCCATCCATGGCGCCAACGGTCCTGCCAACCCACACCGCCCCACCTCCGACAGATTGCCGCGATCGGTCGGAACGGCGTTCTGCTTTGGTAGGTGTCGACCTTGGTCGACACGAATGCCTGAAGAACCGGCTTTTGCTTTTGATTTTTCTTTTGATCTTCCCGCGGTGCGCAGAAAACTGTCCATGGCCGGGAGGGTGGGTCGGCTGGGGGCGTGAGCCGCATGGATGCGGCGACCGAGCTTACATGGACGTACTTGCAGCGGCCCCCAGCCGACCCACCCTCCCGGCCCATCCCCGAGCTGGCTGGACCACACCGCGGAGGGGGCGGCGCCCGATGGCCGGTCTTTCACCCGAACCATGGCATGCTCGGCGCCAAGCCCACCCGGAACCTCCGCCATGCGCCTGTTCACCCGTGTCCTGCCCCTGATGCTGCTGGCCTCCCTGTTGTCCGGCTGCGGCTACAACGCCATCCAGCAGAAGGATGAGGCGGTCAAGGCCAGCTGGTCCGAAGTGCTCAACCAGTACAAGCGCCGCGCCGACCTGGTGCCCAACCTGGTGCAGACCGTCAAAGGTTTCGCCAGCCAGGAAGAGCGCGTGCTGACCGAAGTCACCAACGCCCGCTCGCGTGTCGGCCAGATCAACGTCAACGCCGATGACGAAGCCTCGCTCAAGCAGTTCCAGCAGGCCCAGGGTGAACTCGGCAGCGCGCTGTCGCGGCTGCTGGTGGTGACCGAGAACTATCCGGTGCTGAAGTCCGACCAGAACTTCCGCGACCTGCAGGCCCAGCTGGAAGGCACCGAAAACCGGATCACGGTTGCGCGTGGTCGTTACATCCAGCAGGTGCAGGACTACAACACCTACATCCGTTCGTTCCCGCAGGTGATCACCGCCAAGATCTTCGGCTACAAGACCAAGCCGAACTTCACCGTGGAGAACGAGGCGCAGATCTCCAACGCACCGGCGGTGGATTTCGGCAACGCGCCGCAGCAGCAGCCGGCACCGCAGCCGGGCCACTGACCGATGCGCCTGGCCACTGCGCTGCTGGCCCTGCTGCTGTGGCTGCCGCTGGCGGCGCAGGCCCAGCAGCTGGCGCCGATTCCGGCGCTGGATTCGCCGGTGGTCGACACCACCGGCACGCTGGATGCCGCGCAGAAGCAGGCGCTGGTGCAGCAGGCGCTGGACCTGCAGCAGCGCAAGGGCAGCCAGCTGCAGGTGCTGGTGGTACCCACCACCCAGCCGGAGGACATCGCGCAGTACACCACGCGGGTCTTCGACCAGTGGCAGATCGGCCGCAAGGGCGTCGATGACGGCGTGCTGCTGGTGGTGGCCAAGGACGACCGGCGCGTGCGGATCGAGCCGGGTTACGGCCTGGAAGGCGCGATTCCCGATGCCATCGCCAACCGGGTCATCCAGGAATACCTGGTGCCGCGTTTCCGCGCCGGCGACTACGCCGGGGGCATCACCGATGCCACCGCCGTGCTGGTCAAGCTGATCGATGGTGAAACGCTGCCGGCACCGGTCAGTGGCCATCGTGGGCGCGAGCCGGGTGGCGGCGGCGATGCTTGGTTTCTGGCGCTGTTCATCGGTGTGTTCGCCGGCAGCATCCTGCGCGGCGTGTTCGCGCGCGTGCCGCGCCCGCTGCGTGGCCTGCTCGGCGGCGCTGGCGCAGCCGTGGCGGCGTTCCTGTTCACCTCCACCCTGCTGGCCAGTGGCCTGGCCGGCGTGGTTGGCCTGATCGTGGCGATGCTGTCCGGCCATCCGGGGCGCTTTGCCGGCGGTGGTGGCTGGGGCGGTGGCAGCTGGGGCGGGGGAGGCGGCTTCGGCGGTGGTGGTGGATTCGGCGGCGGAGGCGGCTGGGGCGGCGGCGGTGGCCGTTCCGGTGGCGGTGGCGCTTCGGGAGGCTGGTGATGATCCAACGTCTGTTCCGCCATGTATGTTCGCCGTCGGTACGGCGCGCGTTCCCGCCAGCCACGCTGCAGGCGATCACCGAGGCCATCGCTTCCGGTGAGCAGCGCCACGGCGGTCAGGTGATGTTCGCGGTGGAGGCCGATCTGCCGCTGGCCGCGTTGTGGCACAAGGTCACCCCGAGGCAGGCCGCCGAGCATGCCTTCGCACGCCTGCGCACCTGGGACACCGCCCACAACAACGGCGTGCTGATCTACCTGCTGTTGGCCGACCATGCCATCGAGATCGTCGCCGACCGCGGCCTGCATGGCCGGGTCAGCCCGGCGCAGTGGCAGCGGGTCTGCACTCACCTGCGCGAGGGCCTGCGTGGTTCCAACCCGGTGGAAGCGCTGCAGGATGCCATCGACGAGGTCTCCAGCCTGATCGAAGGGCACTTTCCGGCCTCGACGCGGTCGAACGATGACGCGTTGCCGAACTCGCCGCAGATCCTTGGTTGAGCCGGGGCGGCACTGGCCCGAGAATAGACGTTCAACCGCAAGGCACCTTCCATGATCTACTTCCACGACATCGACCCCATCGCCCTCTCGCTGGGGCCGATCAAGGTGCACTGGTACGGCATCATGTACCTGCTCGGCTTCACTGCGGCCTGGCTGCTGGGCCGCACGCGCATCGCCGCCGGGCGCCTGCCGGGCGTCGATGCCAACGGCTTCTCCGACCTGTTGTTCTACGCCATGCTCGGCGTGGTGCTGGGCGGCCGCATCGGCTACATGCTGTTCTACGCGCTGGGCGATTTTCTGCACAACCCGCTGCTGCTGTTCAAGGTGTGGGACGGCGGCATGAGTTTCCATGGCGGCCTGCTGGGCGTGCTGGGTGCCTGCTGGTGGTGGTCGCGCAAGCACGCGCTGCACTTCTTCGACACCATGGATTTCATGGCGCCGCTGGTACCGCTGGGCCTGGGGTTTGGTCGCATCGGCAACTTCATCGGCGCCGAGCTGTGGGGCAAGTACACCGACGGCACGTGGGGCGTGGTGTTCCCGTCGGGCCTGCCGGCGCCGCTGAACCAGTTGGACCACGCGACCCTGCAGGCGCAGTTCGCCACCGGCGCGCTGAACCAGTTCGCCCGCCATCCCTCGCAGCTGTATGAAGCGTTCCTGGAAGGCCTGGTGATGTTCGTGGTGCTGTGGACGGTGTCGGCCAAGCCGCGCCACCGTTACCTGGTCGGCGGCCTGTTCGCGCTGATGTACGGCCTGTTCCGCTTCGCCGTCGAATTCGTACGCATGCCCGACAACGGCGTCTATGTGGCCTTCGACTGGCTGACCCGTGGCCAGATCCTCAGCCTGCCGCTCATCGCCTTCGGCTTGGTGCTGCTGGCGATGTCGCGCCGTGCGCCGGTGCTGCAGCCGCAACCGGTGATGGCTGCGGAGGGCAAGGCATGAAGGCCTACCTGGATCTGCTCGCGCATGTGCTGGAACATGGCGCGGAGAAGAGCGACCGCACCGGCACCGGCACCCGCAGCGTGTTCGGCTGGCAGATGCGCTTCGACCTCAATGAAGGTTTCCCGCTGGTCACCACCAAGAAGCTGCACCTGCGCTCGATCATCCACGAGCTGCTGTGGTTCCTGAAGGGCGATACCAACATCGGCTACCTGAAGGACAACCAGGTACGCATCTGGGACGAGTGGGCCGACGAGAACGGCGATCTCGGCCCGGTCTACGGCAAGCAGTGGCGCAGCTGGGCCACCGCCGATGGCCGCGAGATCGACCAGATGCAGTGGCTGGTGGACGAGATCAAGCGCAACCCCGATTCGCGCCGGCTGGTGATCAGCGCCTGGAACGTGGGCGAGCTTTCGCAGATGGCGCTGATGCCGTGCCACAACCTGTTCCAGTTCTACGTGGTGGACGGCAAGCTCAGCTGCCAGCTGTACCAGCGCAGCGGCGACATCTTCCTCGGCGTGCCGTTCAACATCGCCAGCTATGCGCTGCTGACCCACATGGTGGCGCAGGCCACGGGCCTGGGCGTGGGCGACTTCGTGCATACGCTGGGCGACGCGCACCTGTATTCGAACCACTTCGAGCAGGCGCGCGAGCAGCTTTCGCGTGAACCGCGCGCGCTGCCGAAGCTGTGGTTGAACCCGGAGGTGAGCGACCTGTTCGGCTTCCGGTTCGACGACATCCGCATCGACGGCTATGACCCGCACCCGGCGATCAAGGCGCCGGTGGCGGTGTGAGTGCCATGAAGCTCTCGATGATCGTGGCGCTGGACCGCAACCGTGGCATCGGCCAGGGCAATGCCATGCCCTGGCACCTGCCGGATGATTTCAAGCACTTCAAGGCGCTCACCCTGGGCAAGCCGATCCTGATGGGGCGCAAGACGGCCGAGTCGATCGGCCGCGTACTGCCGGGGCGCACCAACCTGGTGCTGACCCGCAGCGGCCAGGTGCCGTTCGCGGGCATGCGCGCGGTGGCGTCGCTGGACGAGGCGAAGGCGATTGCCGAAGGCGAGGGCGCCAGCGAGCTGTGCATCATCGGCGGCGGCGAGATCTTCCACCAGCTGCTGGACCAGGCCAGCGACCTGTACCTGACCTGGGTCGATGCCGAAGTCCCCGCCGACACCCATTTCCCCGAGGTGGCCGTGCAGGACTGGCGGGAAGTGAGCAGCGAGCCGCATCCGGCCGATGACCGCCACGCCTATGCGTTCCGCTTCGTGCATTACGTGCGCCGCTGAGGATGGTTTTCTGTAGAGCCGAGCCATGCTCGGCTGCTGTTGCCTGATACCTCCCGTAGCTGAGCATGGCCCGGCTCTGCAGGTGCCTACGGCATCCGGTAATGCCCGATGATCGCGTGCTGGAACAGCAGGTTCTCTTCACGCGTGCCGCGCGCGATGTTGTGCAGCACCAGCGGTGTGCCATTGGCCAGCCTCCGGTCGGAGACGATGCCGACATGCAGCAGACCGTTGCCGTTGAGCTTCCAGGCCACGATGTCACCGGCCGCATAGTCGGTGGCGAGGGCGGTGATCGGTTGCTGCCAGCCCTGCCGTTCGAACCAGCGCATCAGGTTCGGCACACGTCGATGATCAATGTTGCGGTCCGGCCGTGACAGGCCCCAGATCGCGGGATACGCGCTGAAGTTGCCGCGCATGTCTTCATGCACGCGCGCCTGCAGGTCCAGGCCCTGGCTGCGCAGGGCGCGCACCACCACGTCGGTGCACACGCCGCGATCAAGCGGGACGTCGCCGCCGGGATAGGACAGGACCTGGTAGGCGGAATCGTAACGGGTGGTGACGCCGATCTGTGCGCGCGCTGCGGCCACCAGTGGCGGTGAAGGGGCCTGCGGCTGCGATGGCGTGGGGGCGGCATTTCCGCCGCCGGTGGGAGCCGGGGGCGAAGCAGGCTGGCAGCCGCTGGCCAGGGCCAGCGTCAGCAGCAGCACCCTCCATGGTGCCCAGCCGCGCCGCGTCATGCCTGCGGCGCGGCGCCGTTGTTGTGGGGTCCACCGGAGCCTCCACCGCCACCACCTCGACGGCGACGACGGCGCGGACCACGGTTGCCCGGGTTGGCAGCAGCGGCGTTGCCGCCGCCCTGTTCCTTGCCCTGCACCGCAGCGGCGGGGCGCTCGTGCGCCGGTCGCGCCGGCGGGCGGGCGTGGGGTACGGGTGCCGGTACATCACGGCCCGGCACCTGCACCACGCGCAGCTCGTCGGTATCGAGCTGGATCGCGGTCAGCTTGCCGCCCCAGACTGCGCCGGTGTCGATGGCGTGCACGCCCTGGGTGATGGTCAGGCCCAGCGCCGACCAGTGGCCGCAGACGATCTTGAGGTCGCGCTCGACCCGTCCCGGTACTTCGAACCAGGGGTAGAGTCCCTGTTCCTGCGTGCCAGGGGTGCCCTTGTCCTCGATGCCGATGCGCCCGCGCGGGGTGCAGTAGCGCATGCGGGTGAGCACGTTGATGATCGCACGCGAACGGTCGTAGCCGGACAGGTTCGGCGCCCAGCTTGGCTTGTCGCCGTACATGTTGCGGAACAGCTTGCGGTAGCCGGCGCCGTGCAGCTGCACCTCGACTTCGGCGGCGTGCTTCTCTGCCATCTGCGTGGTCCACTTCGGCGCCAGGCCGGCGTGCACCATCATCCAGCCCAGCTCGCGATCCACATGCACCAGCTTCTGCAGGCGCAGCCAGTCCAGCAGTTCGTCGCGGTCCTCGGCCTGCACGATGCGCAGCAGGTCCGGGTTGACCTTGCGCTGCTCCTCTTCGGTGCGTGCACCGACGGCCAGCAGCGAAAGATCATGGTTGCCCAGCACCACCACGCTGTGCTCGCGCAGCGAATGCACCAGCCGCAGCGTTTCCAGCGACTGGCCGCCACGGTTGACCAGGTCGCCGCAGAACCACAGGGTGTCCTGGGCCGGGTCGAAGCGGATCTTCTCCAGCAACCGCTGGGTAACGTCGTAGCAGCCCTGCAGGTCGCCGATCGCCCACACACTCATCGTTCGGCCTCCGTGTCAGTGCAGGGTACGCGGGACGGCCAGCACGAACGGTGCGACCGGCGCGGCAAATTCGGTGCCATCGTCGGCGACCATGTCGTAGTGCCCCTGCATGGTCCCGTGATCGGTCCCCAGCATGACACCGGACGTGTAACGGAAGTCTTCACCGGGGCGCAGCCGCGGCTGCTCGCCGATCACCCCGTCGCCATCGACATGCTCGACACGGCCATTGGCATCGGTGATGCGCCAGTGGCGTGCGACCAGGCGTGCGGCGACCCGCCCCTGGTTGTGGATGCGGATCGTGTAGGCGAACGCAAAGCGACCGTCTTCCGGCGCGGATTGATCGTCGAGGAAGCGCGGCGCGACTTCGACGGAGATGGCATATACGTCAGCGTCTTCCATACCGGCAGTGTAATCAGGAGGCATTGGCCAAAGCGATGAATTCGGCCACGTCCAGCTGTTCGGCGCGGGCATCGGGACGCACGCCGGCAGCGATGAACTGCTCGGCGGACACCACGTTGTTCAGGGCATTGCGCAGGGTCTTGCGGCGCTGCCCGAAGGCGGCCTTGACCACCTCGGCGAAGCGCGTGTGGTCGTTGATGCTGATCGAGGCCGGGTCACGCGGCACCAGCCGCACCACGGCCGAATCGACCTTCGGCGGCGGCCGGAACGCGCCCGGCGGCACCACGAACAGGGAGGTCACCTGGCAGTAGGCCTGCAGCATCACGCTGAGGCGGCCATACACCTTGCTGCCGGGGCCGGCGGCCATGCGGTCGACCACCTCCTTCTGCAGCATGAAGTGCATGTCGCGGATCACTGCGGCATGCTCCAGCGCATGGAACAGGATCGGCGAGGAGATGTTGTAGGGCAGGTTGCCGACCAGGCGGATCGGCTGGCCATTGGCCAGTTCGGTGAAGTCCACGCGCAGCACGTCGCGATGGACAATGGTCAGCTCGCCCAGCGGCTCGGCGGCGGCGGTCAGCGGCGCGATCAGGTCGCGGTCGAACTCGATCACCGTCAGCTTCGGGTGCACGCGCAGCAGCGGCAGGGTGATGGCGCCCTGGCCTGGACCAATTTCAACCAGGCGGTCGCCATCTTTCGGGTTGACCGCCATCACGATCTTGTCGATGTAGTGGCGATCGGCCAGGAAATGCTGGCCAAGCTGCTTCTTGGCCGGTGCGGTGAACACCGGGCCGGAGGGGGAATGCGGGGAATTCATGCGCTCAGTGTACGTTGCCGCGCCAGCTGCGCACACAGCGTCGTTGCCGCCTGCAGGCTGGAAGGATCGGCGATGCCGCGGCCGGCCAGGTCCAGCGCGGTGCCATGGTCGACCGCCACGCGCGGGTAGGGCAGGCCGAGGGTCAGGTTCACCGCCTGTTCGAAGCCGGAATACTTCAGCACCGGCAGGCCCTGGTCGTGGTACATCGCCAGCACGGTGTCGAAACCGGCCAGCTTGGCCGGCAGGAAGGCGGTGTCGGCCGGCAGAGGCCCGACCAGGTCCATGCCCTCCGCGCGCAGGCGCTGCAGCAGGGGGATGACCAGGTCCAGTTCCTCGCGTCCCAGATGACCGTCTTCGCCGGCATGCGGGTTCAGCCCGAGCACCGCGATGCGCGGCGCAGGCAGGCCGAACTCGCGGCGCAGCGCGGCATGCACCGTGCGCAGGGTGTGTTCCAGGCTGGGCGCGGTGATCGCATCGGCCACCTCGCGCAGCGGCAGGTGGGTGGTGGCCAGGGCCACGCGGACAATGTGATTGGCCAGCATCATCACCACCTTCACTCCGGCCTGGTCGGCCAGCAGTTCAGTGGTGCCGCTGTAGGCGATGCCGCCCTCGTTGATGACCGCCTTGTGCACCGGGCCGGTCACCACACCGTGCAGCTCACCGGACAGGCAGGCCTGGCCGGCGCCGAGCAGGGCGCCGATGACCGCGCTGGCATTGGCCGGATCGGCCTGGCCGAAGTGGCTGGGCACCGCGTTGCGGACGGCGCGCAGGCGCAGATCGCCGGGGACGCGTGCTTCGGCGTGCTCGGGTAGCAGTTGCAGGGGCAGGTTCAGGGCGGCCGCAGCCGCGCGCAGGGTGTCCGGGTCGGCGAAGGCCAGCAGCCGGCAATCTTCACGCGGCTGCTGGACGAGGCGGACACACAGCTCCGGGCCGATCCCGGCGGGCTCGCCCGGTACCAGAGCGAGCTCGGGGCGCATCGGTCAGGACTGCGGCGGCGTGGCGGTGTTTTCCGCGCGGTCGCCGCTGCGGAAGCTGACGTAGGCTTCGCCACGCAGTTCCTGCAGGAAGCGGTTGTACTCGTCTTCCAGCTTGCGGCGGCCGATGGTCTCGCGGACCTGGGCGCGCTGGTTGTCGGTGGTCACGTCGGTCTGGCGGGTCGCCACGCGCTGCACGATGTGCCAACCGGCGTCGGTGCGGAACGGCTGGCTGACGCCACCATCCTGCAGGCCACTCACCTGCTGGCCGAAGGCCGGACCGAACGCGTCAGCCGGGAACCAGCCGAGATCACCGCCCTGGCCCTTGCTGTTGTTGTCCTCGGAGGACTCCCTGGCAACGGTCTGGAAGTCGGCGCCGCCGGCAATGCGGGCGCGCAGGGTATCGATCTTGGCCTTGGCAGCGGCATCGGTCTGGTGGTCGTCCACGCGGACCAGGATGTGGCGGCCGTGGAACTCGGTGACCGTCTGCTCACCGGCGGCGGAACTGCTGTCACGCACTTCCACCAGCTTCAGCAGCTGGAAGCCGCTCGGGCCGCGGATCGGGCCGACCACCTCGCCCGGCTTCATCTTTTCCATCAACTGGGCAAAGGCCTGCGGGATTTCATCCAGGCTGCGCCAGCCCAGATCGCCGCCTTCCAGCGCGTTCGGGCTGTCCGAATAGCGCACGGCCGCGGCATTGAAGTCCAGCTCGCCCTTGTCCAGCAGGGCCTTCACGCCATCGGCCTTCTTCTGGCCGGTGGCGATCTGGTCGGCGTTGGCACCGTCGGGCAGGGCGATCAGGATGTGCGCCAGGTGATACTGGTTGCCTACCGTCGCTTGCTGCTTCAGCGCGGCGTCGACTTCACCCTCGCTGACGCTGATGCGGCTCTGCGCGAAGCTCTGGCGCAGGCGCTGCACGGTGATCTCGTCACGCACCGACGCGCGGAAATCGTTGAAATCGATACCGTCATGGGCCAGGCGCTGGCGAAGGGCATCCAGGTTCGAACCGTTCTGCTGGGCGATGGCGTTCATCGCCTGGTTCAGCTCCTGGTCGCTGACACGGATGCCGCTGCCCTGGGCGCGGGCCACCTGCAGCTTGACCAGCACCAGGCGTTCGAGCACCTGGCGGCTGAGCACGTCTTCCGGCGGCAGCTGGTTTTCCCGGCCGGCATACTGCGCCTTGATGTTGGCGATCGCACGCTGGAGCTCGCTCTGCAGGATCACGTCCTCATCGACGACGGCAGCGATGCGGTCAAGCGGCTGCGCCTCCTGGGCAAGCACCTGCAGGGGGGCGGACACGCTGGACACCGCCAGCAGCGAGGCGAGAAGAACGGGGAAGCGCTTGGTCATGGGATCAGGTTCGGATCGTAGTCATCCCGGGTCGCCCCGGTGTTGCTCGGCGGCACGAGATAGAGGTCGTCGCGGTTGTAGCCGAGGATAGCACGGCGCAGGGTACGGTCCGTGTCCTGCCCCAGGGAGCTCAGGCCCTTGAGCACGAACTCCACCTGGATGGAGTTGTTCATCTCGCCTTCGCGGTTGCGGACATAGCGGCGGCCGACCACACGCACGGCCAGGCAGCAGCTGTCCCACTGGACACCGCCGATGATTTCCAGCGGCTCCTTGTCCTGCAGCGAGTAGTAGTAGCGACCGACCAGGCTCCAGCGCGCATTCAGCGGGTACAGGAACGACAGGTCGGCCTGTTCCAGCAGGGTACGGTCGTGCTTGTTGGCGTTGGCCGGGGCGCCCGAGTTGATGCGGTAGCGGTAGCTCAGGTTGATCACGCCATCGTTGGGCATCAGGTAGCGGGCACGGACGCTGGCCAGATCCTCACGCTTGTACTTCGGGTCCCACTGGTAGGTGGCACCCAGGGTCCAGCGGTCGTTGATCATGTAGTTGCCGTCGGCGATCCACGCCGACTTGCCCTTTTCCACCGGCGCGCCGCCCGGGGTGACGGTCACCCGCGACTCGTCGAAATACTGGATCTGGCCGATGGCCGCCGAGAAGCGTTCCTTGCCGGTGGTCTGGTCGATGAAGCGGGTGCCCAATGCCAGGGTCAGCTGGTTGGCATCGTTCTGGCGGTCGGCGCCGGTGTAGCGCGAGTCGCGGAACAGCTGGCCCCAGCTGAACGTGAAGTCACGGGTGTCGAAGATCGGAAGGTCGTCCTGGTTGCGGTACGGCGTGCGCAGGTAGAACAGGCGCGGTTCCAGGGTGTGCAGGAAGGACTTGCCGCCGATCGTGGTCTCGCGATCGAAGAACAGGCCGGCGTCGATGCTGCCGATCGGCAGGCTGCGGCTGGGCGATTTGTTGCCGCGCAGCTGCTCCGGCGTGGCGGTGTTCGGGTCGATGCCCTGCGAGGCCAGCACGTTGCGGCGGACGCTGTCAGCCAGGCCCTGGTCCAGGTCGTAGCCGGTGTAGCGGTAGGCCAGGGTCGGGGTGACGTACCAGGCCGCGCCACTGATCGGGAACGACACGTACGGCTTCACGTCCAGGCGCGAGCCGCCGTACATGCGTTGGGTCTGGCCGTTGCGCGTGTACTGCAGGTCGGGTCCCGCATCGGCGCCGTACTTGAAGTTGATGTCGTCGTGGGTGAAGCGCACGGCTTCGGCATAGATGCCGGTTTCCAGCCACGGCAGGACCGGCTTGTCCCAGTTGAAGTACAGGCGCGGCTGGCGGTTGTACGGCAGCGCGCTTTCATTGAGCGTGTAGTCGGTCAGCTGCCAGCGGTCGGCCATGATGCCGGCCGTCCAGTTCCTGCCGGTGCCGTACAGGCCCACGGTGCTCTGCAGGTTCGAGGCAGTCACCCCGACCAGGCGGTTGGCGAAGTCCTCGACATAGCGCTCGTCGCTGACCCAGGCCAGGTTCGCACGGGCCTGCCAGTGGCTGTCCACGTTGTGGTAACCGCTGAACATCACCCGGCCGCGGTCGCGGTCGCGCAGCTTGTCGTTGGGCATGAACGCGGTCAGCAGTTCGCCGCGGCCGCCGTTGTAGAGATAGCGGAACTCGTTGTCGAGCATCAGGCCGCGCCGGCTCATGTAGCGCGGGGTCAACGTGTCGTCGTAGTTCGGCGCCAGGTTGAAGTAGATCGGCTGTGCGTAGTCGAATCCGTTGCGCCCGGACATGCCCAGCTGCGGGAACAGCAGGCCGGTCTTGCGGCGGTCATCGATCGGGAACTTGAAGTACGGCGCCCACAGCACCGGCACCTTGCCGATCCGCAGCACGGCGTTGCGGGCGGTGCCGAAGCCCTCGTCGTTGTCCACTTCGATCTGCGGCGCCGACAGCTTCCACACCGGCTGTGACGGGTCGCAGGTGGTGTAGGTGGAGCGGTGCATCTGGCCGACCGCGCCCTGCAGGTCGACCGACTCGGCATCGCCGTTGCCGCGGCGCGACACCAGCTGGTACTTGATGTCGGTGATCTTGTGGGTGTCGCTTTCCTGGTTGCCCTCGGCGCGCTTGGCGACCATGCGGATCGAGGAGTCCTGGTAGCGGACATTGCCGTCGGCGATGTAGTTGCCGCTCTCGGTATCGAAGCTGAGCTTGTCGGTGCCGACGAACTGGTCGCCGCGGCGCAGGGCCACGTTGCCTTCGTACTGCGGCACGGTGGTCGTGCCCAGCAGCTGGTCACCCTCGATGTCGGTCGGCTGCTGCTCGCGCGCAGCGCTGGCGGCGGCCTTGTCCTGCCCCGGGACCGGGGTGGGCGCATCGGTGAACGCGGGAATCACGTCGGTAGCCGGGCACAGGCCCCAGTTGAGCGGCTTTTCATCGGCCATTGCCGGCAGGCAGATGGCGATGCTCAGAGGCAGGGGAAGCAGGCGGAGGGCTCGGCGCACGCGGTTCGGATTCGGGCGAAAACGGACGGTAGCTTGCCCCATCCCTTGCATAGGGGCAATGAAGGACGCCGCAGCCTGCCGGTTCGGGTTCATCCGGAGACGCTGCCGGGAGGGGGCAGCAGCAGGGCCCGGACATGGGCCACGCTGCACTCGGCAAGGGCCTGCAGGTCATAGCCGCCTTCCAGCATCGAGACCACCCGGCCGGCCGCATGACGGCGCGCCAGCGCATGAAGTTCCCGGGTGATCCAGGCGAAATCGTCGGTTTCCAGCATCAGGTCGGCCTGCGGGTCACGCAGGTGGGCGTCGAAGCCGGCCGAGATCAGCAGCAGCTGCGGACGGAAGTCGTCGATGGCCGGCAGCATTTCGTCGGCCCACACGTTGCGGAAGCGGAAACCGCCACTGCCGGGGGGCAGCAGGATGTTCATCAGGTTGCCGGCACCGCGGTCGCGGCGCAGGCCGGAATTGGGGAACAGGCCGGCCTGGTGGGTGCTGTAGTACGAGACCCGGGCGTCGTGCTGGAAGATGTCCTGGGTGCCGTTGCCATGGTGGACATCGAAATCGACCACCGCGATCCGCTCCAGCCCATGGCGGTCGCGGGCATGGGCCGCGGCAATGGCAATGTTGTTGAGCAGGCAGAAGCCCATCGCGGTGCTGCTGGTGGCGTGGTGGCCCGGGGGCCGCACCGCGCAGAACGCCAGCGGATCCTCGCCCAGCATCACTGCATCGACCGCGGCCACCCCGGCGCCGGCGGCGTGCACGGCGGCACTGGCCGAGCCCGGCGAGGTCCAGGTGTCCATGTCCAGCTGGCGCAGCGGCGCGGTCTGCGGCTGCAGCACGAAGTCGAGCAGGGCACTGTCGTGGACCCGGGTCAGTTCGCCGAACTTGGCCGGCGGCGCCTCGCGCCAGTCCAGCTGGCCGGGGAACGCGGCGTGCAGGGCATCGAGTACTTGCTGCAGGCGTTGCGGGCACTCCGGATGGCCGGGGCCGGGGTCATGCAGCAGGCAGGACGGATGGGTGAAGACCAGCATCGTGCCGACTCAGCGCTGGCGCTGCTGTGGCTGCCACAGCGCTTCGCCATGGCCGTCGGCGCGGGCCAGTACGCGCGCCAGCACGAACAACAGGTCCGACAGCCGGTTGAGGTACTGCAGCGCCTCGCTGCGCACGGGCTCAAGGCGGGCCAGGGTGACGGTCTCGCGCTCGGCGCGGCGGACGATGGTGCGGGCCAGGTGGCAGCGTGCGGCGGCCTCGCCACCAGCCGGCAGGATGAACTCCTTCAACATCGGCAGGTTGGCGTTGTAGTGGTCCAGCTGCTGTTCCAGTGCCGAGACATCGGCGGCGTGGATGGCGGCGTGGCCCGGGATGCACAGCTCGGCACCCAGGTCGAACAGCTGGTGCTGCAGATGCACCACCAGCGCGCGGACATCCTCGGGCAGCGCGGTGGCAAGCAGCAGGCCGAGCGCAGCGTTGGCTTCATCGACGGTGCCGTAGGACGCCACCCGGGCGTCGTCCTTGGCCACGCGCTGGCCGTCGCCGAGGCCGGTACTGCCGTCGTCGCCGGTGCGGGTATAGATGCGCGAGAGGCGATGACCCATGGCGCGGCTCAGTGCCGGATGTCGCGGCGGGCCTGCTGAAGCTTCAGTACCTGCTCCACCGCCAGCTGCAATGCCGCCGCCAGCGCCACGTAGATCGCGGTGGTGCGCAGGTAGGGGCCGAACCATTGTGCGTAGTTCTGCGCCCAACCGGCCAGCGTCGGCTCGGCCACGTTGCGGGTGGTCCAGTAGAAACCGCCCTGCGCCAGCAGGTGGCAGACCGCCACCGAGGCCACCAGCAGCAGTGCCCCCTTGGCCAGCACCGGCCAGCGTGCGCCCTGGTAGTTGCGGCCCAGCAGCATGCCGCCGGCCCACAGCGAGAAATACGCCGGCAGCAGCAGCCAGTAACCCGGCGACACGCAGTAGTGCTGCCAGAAATCCAGGCCGCTGCTGCGGATCACGATCCAGTCCACCAGCACGGCGAACACCATCAACAGCGGAAACGCCCAGCGTGTCCACGTGGCCAGGTAGAAGCCACCGATGAAGAACACCGCCCAGGAGGCATCGGGGATCGCCGCGAAGTGGTTGACCCGGGTCGCCGCCAGCAACAGCACGAGGACGGACAGGACGAAGGCGCGGTTGGCGGTGGCGGACATGGCAGCGGGCCCGGAGCGGATTCAGGTTTCATTCTAGCCCGCCGCGCCGGTTGGCGCAGGTCGGGTGGTGTTGGGCGTTCGGGCAGGGCGAGAGCGTATCATGAACATCATGAGTGAACGACATGACGTGCTGATCGTCGGTGGTGGCCTGGTCGGTGCCAGCCTGGCCATCGCCCTGGACCGCCTGGGCCGCGATGTGGGCCTGCTCGAGGCCAGCCCGGCCGGCGAGCTGCCGGCGGTATTCGACCAGCGCAACCTCAGTTTTGCCGCTGCCACGGTCAATGCGCTGACCGCGCTGGGGGTCATGCAGAAGCTGGCGATGGCGCCGGGCCCGATCCGCCGCATCCACGTCAGCCGCGCCGGCGATTTCGGCCGGGTGCTGCTGGAGGCTTCCGACTACGACCGGCCGTGGTTCGGCCAGGTGGTGGTGGCGCGGGACTTCGGCCAGGCGCTGGAAGCGCGCCTGCAGGAGCTGCCGCGGCTGCGGCGCTACCGGCCCATGCGCTTCCTGGGCCTGGGCGAGGTGGTCGATGGCTACCGCCAGGTGCGGGTGGCCGACGAGACCGGCGAACGCGTGCTGCAGGCCCGGCTGGTGGTGGGGGCCGATGGCACGACCAGTGGCGTGCGCGGCGCGCTCGGCATCGAGGTCGACCGCCATGATTTCCAGCAGACCCTGTTCGTGGCCCGCGTGCGCAGCCAGCGCGCGCCGGACGGCACCGCCTGGGAGCGCTTCACCGATACCGGCCCGACCGCCCTGCTGCCGCGTGGTGATCGCCACTTCGGCACCGTGCACGGTGTTGCGCGCGACCAGGCCGATGCGGTGATGGCGCTGGACGATGCGGCTTGGCTGCAACGCCTGCAGAACGCGATCGGCTGGCGCGCAGGCCGGCTGCTCGAATCCGGCCCGCGCAGTGCGTATCCGCTCATCCAGGTGCTGGCGCGCGCGCTGGCCGGAGAGCGCGCGGTGCTGCTCGGCAATGCCGCGCAGACCATCCATCCGCTGGGTGCACAGGGCTTCAACCTGGGCCTGCGCGATGCGCTGACCCTGGCTGAACTGCTGGAGGATGCGCATGCGGATGCCGGCAGCGATGCACTGCTGCAGGCCTATGTCGCGCGCCGCGAAGAGGACCGCCGGCAGACGGTGGCGTTCTCCGGCGGGCTTGCGCGCCTGACCAGCAATCCGGCGCCGTTGATGCGGCCGCTGCGCAGCCTCGGCCTGGTGGCCGCGCAGCGCGCCTCGGTGCAATCGATGCTGGTCGGTGGTGCGATGGGCTTCCGCGGCGAGGTGCCGCGGCTGTGCCGTGGAGAAGCGGCATGAGCCGGCGCGCGCGTCTTGATGTGGCCATCATCGGCGGTGGCGTGGTCGGTGCCGCGTGTGCGCTGGCGCTGGCTGATGCTGGCCTGTCGGTGGCGCTGGTGGAAGGTCGCGAACCGGCGCCGTGGCAGGCCGCACAGCCGGACCTGCGCGTGTTCGCCTTCGCTGCCGACAACGTACAGCTGCTGAATCGTCTTGGTGTGTGGCCGGCGATCGCGCAGGCCCGTGCATGGCCCTACCGGCGCATGCAGGTGTGGGACGCGGCCGGTGGCGAGGATCTGCTGTTCGACGCCGATCGCTTCGGCCGTCGCGAACTGGGCTACATCGTCGAGAACGGGCTGCTGCAGGACCGCCTGTGGTCGGCGCTGCCGGCGGCGGGTGTGCAGCTGCACTGCCCGGCGCGGGTGGACGCGCTGGAGCAGGACGAGGACGGCGTGCGCCTGCGCCTGGATGACGGGCGTCGCCTGGAAGCGGCGTTGGCGGTGGCCGCCGACGGCGCCGAATCGACCCTCCGCCAGCTGGCCGGGATCGAGGTGGAACGCCATGACTACCACCAGCGTGGCGTGGTGGCCTACGTGGACAGCGATCTTCCCAACCAGGCCACGGCCTGGCAGCGCTTCCTGCCAAGCGGGCCGCTGGCGTTGCTGCCGGTGGCCGAGCGCCGCAGCTCGATCGTCTGGACCCTGCCCGAGGACGAGGCGGCGCGTGTTCTGGCACTGGACGAGGACAGCTTCAACCGCGAACTGACCCGCGCCTTCGCGGCACGCCTGGGTGAGCTGCGGTTGGCCTCCCCGCGAGCGGCATTCCCGCTGCGCCGCCAGCTGGCCCGTCACTACGTGGCCGGTCGTGTACTGGCGTTGGGTGACGCGGCGCATGTGGTGCATCCGCTGGCCGGGCAGGGCGTGAACCTGGGGCTGCGTGATGTCGCCGCCCTGCAGCAGTGGCTGGCACCCTCGGCAGAGCGCCGCGGCCAACCGCGGCTGTCGCCGCAGCGCCTGCAGCGCTGGGCACGCGAACGGCGGAGCGACAACCACATCGCCGCCTACAGCTTCGATGCGATCAACCGCCTGTTCTCCAACGACGAAATGCACCTGACCCTGGCCCGGGGCCGTGCGCTGGGCTGCGTCGGCCGATGGCCGCCGCTGGTGCAGGCGTTCTGGAAGCGCGCCGCCGGCGTCTGAAGCAAAAAGGGGACGGAGGGGATTAAGCCGTATGTGCACATACGACTTAATCCCCTCCGTCCCCTTTTTCAATCCACCAGCCAGCCGGCCAGGTCGGTGCGGTCCAGCTTGCCGCGATGCCTGCGGTCCAGCGAATTGAATTCGTCGGCCAGCGCCGGGTTGGCCTGCGCTTCCTCGCGGCTGATGAAACCGTCGCCGTTCACATCCAGCGCGGCGAAGTGGATGCGGTACTGGCCAACCACGCTGCTGGGCTCCAGCGAACGCACCGTCACCTGTGCCTCGCCGGCCGGCTGTGCAATCTCGACGCTGCCGCTGACCCGACCGGCATCCAGTGGCTGCTGGCGGATCGCGCCGCCGCTGGGGCCCAGCGGCTGGCTCTGCGCCGGGGTGTGCGGCAGTTGCTGGGCCATGGCCGGTGCGACTGACAGCAAAGTGATCAGCAGGGTGAGCGAGTGGTAGCGCATGGTTCCGTTCCCCGGTAGCGCCGGGCCATGCCCGGCGGATGCAATGGGATCAGCGCAGCGGCGAGGCCAGCACGGTGATCTCTTCACGATCGTGATAGAGCTGCTTGGCGCGGACCACCAGCGGCTTGCCGGCCTGGTCCTGGAACAGGTCCAGGCACAGCCGGGTCTCGTCCCAGCGCTTCTTCATCGGCAGCTTCAGATTGAAGATCGCATGCCTGCACCAGCCTTCGCGGAACCAGGTGGCCATGCGTTCGGCGACGCGGCGCGGCTGCTCGACCATGTCGCAGACCATCCAGTCCAGCGGTTGTTCCGGGTGCCAGTGGAAGCCATCGGCGCGCAGGTGCTCGACCAGGCCGGTGTCCAGCACGTGCTGGCGCAGCGGGCCATTGTCGATGCTCAGCACGTGCATGTGCTGCCGGGTGAGCACCCAGGTCCAGCCACCGGGGGCGGCGCCAAGGTCGGCCGCGCGCATGCCGGGCTTGGCCAGCGCCTCGCGTTCTTCAGGCGTCAGTAGGGTCAACAGCGCCTCGTCCAGCTTCAGCGCCGAACGCGAAGGCGCTTCGGGCAGCAGCTTCAGGCGCGGAATGCCCAAGGCCCACGGCGCACTGTCGGCCGGGTCGGCCACGCAGACGAAGGCATGGGTACCGTCGACGAACACCACATGCAGGCGCGGCAGGCGGGTGTTCGGCTTGTCGCTGAGCTTGCCGGCCTTGCGCAGCGCCGGGCGCAGTGCATTGCCAAAGGAACGCGCCAGGCCGGACAACGGCTTGCCAGCGTCGGAATCGGGATGCTCCACCCACAGGTCGCCGAAGCGCGGCGCATCAGCCAGCACCTCCAGCATCGGCGTAATGCGGTCGGCCGGATCCAGCTGTGGCAGCTCGGCCAGCACAACCAGCTTCTGCCGCGCGAAGATCAGTTCGCGCCAGCGCAGGCGCGGTGCCAGCGCTGCGGCCTCGTCGCACATGAAAAGCACGTAGCCGTCATTGCGCTGGGTGCGTGCATAACCGGCGAAACCGGCTTCGCCGGCACGGAACTGCAGTTCGCCGGCCAGCTCGGGCTCGAAACCCTGCCGGCACAGGCACAGCAGGCCGATGCCGGTTTCAGTAACGGGCGCCATCGCTTTCCCCATAGGCACGCAGCACGCTGCGCGCGGCGTCGCGGTTCAGGCCCTGCACCACTTCGATGCCACGCTTGTTGAGCTCGCCGACCCAGTCGGCCGGCAGCGGGCCTTCGTCGAACGGGGTCAGTTCCTCGACGTCGGCTGCACTGGCACCGATCAGCAGGCGGTCGATGCCCGCCCACACGGTGGCGCCGTAGCACTGGCAGCACGGCTGCGAGCTGGTGGCCAGGGTGACCGGCGACAGCACCGCGTTCAGGCGCGGGGTCTGCAGGCGTTGCTGGGCCAGCATGTAGGCCATGTTCTCGGCGTGCGCCAGCGAAGTCGCGTGTGGCATCACCCGGTTCACGCCGGCAGCGATCACCTTGTCGTCCGGGCCGAACACCACGGCGCCGAACGGGCCGCCACTGGCGTGCTCGACGTTCAGCCGCGACAGCTCGATCGCCAGCGCGACCTTGGCCTCATCGCCCGGATATCGACGATCCAGGTCGATCTGGTCGTGGATCCAGGCGGGAAGGGTCAGGTGGACTTGCGCGTACAGCATCGCGGGGGTGCCTCGTAGGGATGGAAGAAAGTGCGGTTGCTTGGGAAACCGGCGCGCAGTGTAGCCGCACCGGCCTGTATCGGGTGTGGCGGTGGGTCAGCCGGGCGAGCCGGTGCGGATCACCACGTATTGCTTGCGGAACTCCAGCCCGGCCTGCGGCCAGCTGGCCGCATAGGCACGCAGCAGGGGCAGGGCGGCGGCGAAATCGTGGCCGTTGACCCGGCAATCGGCCTCGCACAGGCCATCGGCATCGCGCGAGGCGAACAGGCGGATGGCCAGGAACGGGCGCGCCGTCAGCAGCTCGTCGAAGGCGTCCATGCTCCTGGTGAACAGGCAGCACGGACAGGAACCATGATCGTCCTCGCTGCAGGTGCTGGCGTCCACCTCGTGCTCGCGGTAATGCGCCAGCGGACCCAGCACCACGGTGCGTTCGTGTTCCCGGCCCTCATCGCCGGCCGGATAGGTCAGGCCCATCATTGGCAGGGCCTGTGCGTCTTCGGCGCCGATCGCGGTCTGCAGGGTCACCAGGTCCACCCGTGCCCAGGCCTGGAAACCGGCCAGCAGCGATGTCTGTTCATCGGTACCGTTGGCGTGCTGGTACTCGAACAGGCCGTCAGCGAACAGCAGCGGATGCTGGCTTTCGATGACGGTGGAGGTCTGCCAGCCCCCGTTGTCGCGCGCGTGTGCGGCCATCGCATGCGGGGTCAGGCGCAGTCCGCTGTCCAGCAGCAGCGCGTTGCCGTCGATGCGGCTGGCGACGCTGGCGTCCTGCAGGGCCTGCTGCAGCAGTGGGAGGAGGGCGGTGGACGTCGTGGTCATGTCAGGCCTGTGGATGGATCGGGTGGAGCATCCAGGCCGGGCCTGGTGCTAGCGGTCGAGCGCGTCAAGTTCGGCGCGATAGCGCTGCGCGTCGGACTGCTGCTGCGGGTCGTTGCCGTGGTCGCGCAGCCAGCTTTCCAGTTCGCGGCGATACTCCGCGCGGAAATCGGCATTGCCCGGGCTGAAATGCAGCTTGCGTGCTGCCACCTCCACGCGCTCGCGCGCGCTGGACCGGGCCTGGGCGATGCCGTGGGGTGATTCGTTGGTGAGGATGACGAAGTTGCGCGGGAAACCCGGCGTGTACTTGACCACGAACGGCTGGTCGCGCGCCGGGATGCGGATGGCGTTTTCCAGCGGCCACAGCGAGGCGGTGTTGGTGTGGAACACCGCCTCCACATCGCGCCCTTCGGCCGTGCGCAGCACCGCTTCGTAGCGCCAGATGTACTGTTCGTTGAGCGTCGAGCTGGTTCGCTCTGCCTTGACGATCACCGCTTCGCCGCGCTCGCCCACCAGGTTGAGGAAGGTGGCGTTGAGGAAGTGGCCGAAGAACATGTTGAGCATCGCCAGCGGGAACACCACGATGGCGTAGCCTGGAAAGCGTCGCCACCACGAGACCAGCCCGGCCAGCACCATCGCTGCAAAGAACGTCAGCAGCGGATGCTGCGAGATGAACCAGAGCAGGACGGACAGGGCGGTGATCATCGTCGGGGGCGTGCGGGCGCCGTGTGGGCGCCCGCGCAGGTGCTCAGGCCGACCAGGTGTCGCGCAGGGTCACGCTGCGGTTGAACACCGGCTTGGCTTCGGTGTGATCGCGGCGGTCGGCGACGAAATAGCCGGTGCGCTCGAACTGGAACGACTGCTCCGGTGCGGCGCTGGCTGCGGCCGGCTCGACATAGCCGGTGACGGTACGGCGCGATTCCGGGTTCAGGTAGTCGCGGTAGGTCTTGCCTTCCGATTCGTCGTCAGGGTTCGGCACCGAGAACAGGCGGTCGTACAGGCGGATCTCGGCCGGCACGCCGTGCACGGCGCTCACCCAGTGGATGGTGCCCTTGACCTTGCGGTTGGCGCCTTCCATGCCCGGACGCGATTCCGGATCGAGCCAGCCGCGCAGTTCGATGATGGTGCCGTCGGCATCCTTGATCACTTCGTCGCA
This sequence comes from Stenotrophomonas sp. YJH_SMC_94-11, assembly GCF_059370435.1. NCBI lineage: Bacteria > Pseudomonadati > Pseudomonadota > Gammaproteobacteria > Lysobacterales > Lysobacteraceae > Stenotrophomonas > Stenotrophomonas sp. YJH_SMC_94-11. Next base: position 236,324 of record NZ_JCAFTR010000006.1, read on the forward strand.
GCGGATGATGCCGGCGCCACGCAGGCGCACTTCGCCGCCCGGCACCAGGCGCTTCCAGCCCTTCGGCGGCACTTCGGCGAAGTCCTCGCGATCAATCCACACTTCGCGGGCGAACGGAACTTCGCGGCTGCCGAAGCTCTCGTCCTTCGGGTGGTTGCTGAAGGTCAGCAGTTCTTCGTGGCCTTCCGGAAGGTTGGTCAGCACCAGCTTGACCGGGTCGACCACGGCCATGCGGCGCGGCGCGGCGCTGTCGAGGTCCTCGCGCAGTGCGCCTTCGAGCACGCTGAAGTCGATCAGCGAATTCTGCTTGCTGATGCCCACGCGCTCGGCGAACAGGCGCATCGCGGCCGGGGTGTAGCCACGGCGTCGCAGGCCCTGCAGGGTCGGCATGCGCGGGTCTTCCCAGCCGTCCACCAGCTGTTCAGTGACCAGCGCCATCAGCTTGCGCTTGCTCATCACCGTGTAGTTGATGTTCAGGCGCGAGAACTCGATCTGGCGCGGCTTGGCCGCTTCGCGTGGCAGCCCGGCATCGACCAGGGGCTGGGTCAGCGCGTCGTCATGGGCGAAATCGACGTTGTCCACGCACCAGTCGTACAGCGGGCGGTGGTCTTCGAATTCCAGCGTGCACAGCGAGTGCGTGATGCCCTCGATCGAATCACCCAGCGCATGGGCGAAGTCGTACATCGGGTAGATCGGCCACGCGTTGCCGGTGTTCTGGTGCTCGACGTGCTTGATGCGGTACAGCGCCGGATCGCGCAGGTTGATGTTGCCGCTGGCCATGTCGATCTTCGCGCGCAGGGTGCGCGCGCCATCGGGGAACTCACCGGCGCGCATGCGGCGGAACAGGTCGAGGTTTTCCTCGACGCTGCGGTCGCGCCACGGCGACGGGCGACCCGGCTCGGTCAGGGTGCCGCGGTAGGCACGCACTTCTTCGGCCGACAGGTCGCAGACATAGGCCTTGCCCTGTTCGATCAGCTTCTCGGCGGCCAGGTAGTAGGCCTGGAAGTAGTCCGAGGCGTGGCGCAGCTCGTTCCAGCTGAAGCCCAGCCAGCGCACGTCGTCCTGGATCGCGGCCACGTATTCCGGATCTTCCTTGGCCGGGTTGGTGTCATCGAAGCGCAGGTTGCAGACGCCGCTGAATTCACCGGCGATGCCGAAGTTCAGGCAGATCGACTTGGCGTGACCGATGTGCAGGTAGCCGTTCGGCTCCGGCGGGAAGCGGGTCTTGATCGCCTGGTGCTTTCCGCTGGCCAGGTCCTCGCGCACGATCTGGCGGATGAAATCGCGCTTCTCGTGGCTGTCGGCGGGGGTCTCGGGGCTGGCGGGGGTGTGCTCGGACATGAGTCGGCGAAAAGAAAGGCAGAAAGACCAACAGTCTAGCGCGTACCGGGCGGGGCTGCCCGGTAGCGCCTCGGGATGCTGGCCAGCGGCCGGCACGACCAGCCCATCTTCCGGTAATGCCGGCCGTTGGCCGGCGGAACGATCATTCGCCGTCACCGGCGGCATTCAGCGCCCGGGCGTATGCTGGACCCTTGCCCCGAGGAGCCGCCACATGCACATCGTGTACAAGGCCGACAACCTGTTCGACGCCCATCTGGTCAAGCACGCCCTGGAAGACGCCGGTATCCCCGCGTTCGTGTTCGGAGAGCAGTTGCTGGGCGGGATGGGCGAGCTGCCGCTGTTTGGCGTGTTGCGGGTCGGCATCCCCGATGCGGCGCGGCCGCAGGCCGAGGACATCGTAGCGGCGCTGGACTTGGGCCAGGCCCCGTCCGACCCCATTTCCGATGCAGACGACATTGCCGGCCTTCCGGCGTAGGAGCGCATCATGTTGGGAATTGGCCAGGGCATCCTCGGCATCGGCGCCTTCAAGCAGCGCTTGCCGCGCCCGGAAGAGGCACTACCGGGGCGTGACCAACCACTGCCGTTGCACAGCAACCAGCACTTCGTGAACAGCCATCCGCTGAAGGACCGTTTCGCCGGCCTGCAGCAGATCCGCTTTGCGCTGGGCTGTTTCTGGGGCGCCGAGCGCAAGTTTTGGACCGAGCCGGGCGTGTACAGCACGTCGGTCGGCTATGCAGGCGGCATCACGCCGAACCCGACCTATGAAGAGGTCTGCTCGGGCCTGACCGGCCACACCGAAGTGGTACAGGTGGTGTTCGACCCGGCGGTGGTGAGCCTGGAGCGGCTGCTGCAGCTGTTCTGGGAAAGCCACGACCCGACCCAGGGTATGCGCCAGGGCAACGACACCGGCACCCAGTACCGTTCGGCGATCCATGCCACCGACGAGGCCCAGTACAAGGCCGCGCTGGCCAGCCGCGAGGCCTACCAGGTGCAGCTGACCGAGGCCGGCTACGGCCCGATCACCACCGAGATCGTGTACCCGGCACCGGCGTACTACTACGCCGAGGACTATCACCAGCAGTACCTGGCGAAGAACCCGAACGGCTACTGCGGCATCGGCGGCACCGGCGTGAGCTGCCCGATCGGGTTGGATGTGGAGGCGCCGCGCTGACGCGCGGTGGTCCGCCTGCGGCGGGCTGAAGCTGAAAGCAACTGCCAAAGCCAAAGCCAAAGCGGCTCTGGGTTGCTGCTTGTTGGGTGGGGCGGTGTGGGTTGGCAGGACACGCCGTGAACCCGTCTCTGGGGGCTCGATGGCGCCATCCATGGCGCCAACGGTCCTGCCAACCCACACCGCCCCACCCCCGAAAGTTTCCCGGTGACAGTGGGAAAGAGCATTGGGTTACTGACGAACTGATGGAAAACAAAAAGGACGCGGCGTTCGCCGCGTCCTTTTTGTTTGGTTCTGCATTGCCCTTGTAGAGCCGAGCCATGCTCGGCTCCGAGCAAGCGAAGCGCGCGACCCGCTGTTGCTCTTCTTTCTTTCTTCCGTGGCGGGCGGCCGCAGGAAACTGTCGAAGGCAGGGTGGGTAGGCCGTGCAGGGGCGTGAGCCGCATGGATGCGGCGACAGAGCTTACAGGGACGTACTTGCAGCGTCCCCTGCACGGCCTACCCACCCTGCCAACCACATGACCCGCTCTTCGCGACCAAGCCCCCCGCCACGAGGGGCTCAGCCGTTGGCCGGAATCCTCACAGTGCCGCGCGGATCCGCTCGCGCAGCGCTTCCAGATCCTTGGCAAACGCATCGATGCCGGTCGCCAGCTTCTCGGTGGCCATCGGATCGGCCGCCAGATCCGCCGCGAACTTGGCCGCATCGATCGGGGTCACCGCCGCGCCATCGGCGGCACCGGCCACCAGCTTGCGCGGCAGCTCGCCGTGGTCGGCGTCCAGCTTCTCCAGCAGGTCCGGCGAAATCGTCAGGCGGTCGCAGCCGGCCAGTGCTTCGATCTGCGCGGTCGAACGGAACGAGGCGCCCATCACCACTGTCGGCGAACCGCGACGCTTGAATTCGGCATACACGCCGCGCACGAACTTCACGCCCGGGTCTTCATCGATGGTGGCCGGGGCCTGGCCGTTGGCCACGTACCAGTCCAGGATGCGGCCGACGAACGGCGAGATCAGGAACGCCCCGGCTTCGCTGCAGGCCAGCGCCTGGGTCGGGTTGAAGATCAGGGTCAGGTTGCAGTCGATGCCCTCGGCCTGCAGGATGCGTGCGGCTTCCACGCCTTCCCAGGTCGCGGCGATCTTGATCAGGATCTTCTCGCGCGGCACGCCGGCATCGGCGTACATCTGGATGAACTGGCGGGCCTTGGCCACGGTGGCAGCGGTGTCGTGAGCCAGGTCGGCATCCACCTCGGTGGACACCCGGCCCGGCACAAGCGTGCTCAGCAGCGCGCCGACGCCGATGGTCAGGCGGTCGGCCACGGCGTGCACCACGGCTTCGCGGTCGCCACTCTGCTGGCGGCCCCAGGCCAGTTCGCGTTCGATCAGCTCGGCGTAGACCGGCAGGTCCAGCGCCTTCTTCACCAGGGTCGGATTGGTGGTGCAGTCCACCGGCTGCAGGCGCTTGATCGCCTCGTAGTCACCGGTATCGGCAACGACCACGGACAGTTCGCGCAGCTGGGACAGTTTGGACGGGGTACTCATTACGGCTCCTGGGACAGGGGGATCGAATCGCGCGCGGTGCGCAGCGGTAATCAGGGGCGGTCGTTGTGGACCGCGGTCACGCGCAGGCGCAGCTTGCGGCCGCCGGGCGCGGTCCAGTCGATGCTCTGGCCGATCGAAAGGCCGAGCAGGGCACTGCCGACCGGGGCCAGCACGGAAACCTTGCCTTCATCGACGTTGGCTTCGCGGGGGAAGACCAGGGTCAGGACGTGCTTCTCGCCCGACACTTCATCTTCGCACTCCACGCGCGAATGCATCATGACGATGCCTTCGGGAATCTGGTCCGGTGCCAGCACGGTGGCCCGGTTGAGTTCTTCAGCAAGCGCGAGCGCGGCAGGCGTCTGGCTCAGCGCAGGGGATTCGAGCATGGCGTCCAGGCGGTCCATGTCGAAGGTGGAAACGGTGATCGACGGCGGCAGGCCGCTGGCGGTACTCATGGTGAAGCTCCTTGGTTGAAAGCCATGCAAAAGGCGGCACCTGCTGGCGCCGCCTGTCTGTATTGTGGGGACAAATGCGGCCGGAATCGACTCCTGCCGATTCCAGGCCGGTACTGCGGGGGCTCAGCCGTTCAGCGCGGGGCCGGGCAGGGCCGGTGCATCGCTGCCGGCATCGAGCGCCTCCAGGGTGAACAGCGCCTGCGGCAGGCGCTTGAACTGGTCGGCCAGGTCCATCAGGAAGTCGTTCATGGCCGAGCTGCGGCGCCAGATCATGGCGATGCGGCGGCTGGGACGGCCTTCGCCGGTGAAGTCGAGCAGGCGGATGTTGTTCGAGCGCGGCACTGGCGGCTGCACCGACAGACTCGGCAGCAGGGTGATGCCGACGTCGGCGGCGACCATCTGCCGCAGCGTTTCCAGGCTGGTGGCGCGGAACTCGGACTTCTCGTTGGCGCCGAACAGGCGGCAGACTTCCAGCGCCTGGTCGCGCAGGCAATGGCCGTCCTCCAGCAGCAGCAGCTTCTGCGTGGCCAGTTCCTGCACGTCCAGGTGCTCGCGACGTGCCAGCGGGTGGCGACCGGAGACGGCCAGCAGGAACGGTTCCTCGAACAGGAACTCGGCATGCAGCTGGTCGTCGATCACCGGCAGCGCCAGCAATGCAGCGTCGAGCTTGCCTTCGCGCAGGCGGTCCAGCAGCACATCGCTCTTTTCCTCGACCAGCAGCAGTTCCAGCTCCGGGAAGCGCTCGCGGATGCGCGGGATCACATGCGGCAGCAGGTACGGGCCCAGGGTCGGGAAGATCCCCAGGCGCACCGTACCGGCTTCCGGATCGCGGCTGCGTCGCGCCGCTTCCTTCAGCTGTTCCACTTCGGACACGATCACCCGCGCCCGTGCGGCCGCTTCCTGGCCGGCCGGGGTCAGCATCACCTTGCGCGGTGCGCGTTCCACCAGCGGCAGGCCGAGCTCTTCCTCCAGCTTGCGGATCTGCGTGGACAACGTCGGCTGGCTGACAAAGCAGGAAGCGGCAGCCCGGCCGAAATGCTTGTGGTCGGCCAGGGCTACCAGGTACTTCAGATCACGTAGGTTCATCCTTACACCCCAGGGGTAACGGACCGGCTGACGGCGTGGTTACCCGACAGGCAGACAATGTTCCCGGTGATCTGGGAACGGTGGATCAGGCCGCTTCAGCAACGGCACCGCTGCTGTTGCTCACCGACGAGCGGATCAGGTGGTCGAACGCGCTCAGTGCGGCGGTGGAACCGGCGCCCATGGCGATGATGATCTGCTTGTAGGGCACCGTCGTGCAATCGCCAGCAGCAAACACACCCGGCAGGTTGGTCTGGCCGCGATCGTCGATGACGATCTCACCACGCGGCGACAGCGCCACCACATCCTTCAGCCACTCGGTGTTGGGCAGCAGGCCGATCTGCACGAAGATGCCTTCCAGCTCGACGCGGTGGGCATCGCCGCCGATGCGGTCCTTGTAGACCAGGCCGGTGACCTTGCTGCCGTCGCCGAGCACTTCGGTGGTCTGTGCGCTGGTCAGCACGGTGACGTTGCCCAGGCTGCGCAGCTTCTTCTGCAGCACTTCGTCGGCACGCAGGCTGGAATCGAACTCCAGCAGGGTTACATGCGACACGATGCCGGCCAGGTCGATGGCCGCTTCCACACCGGAGTTGCCGCCGCCGATCACCGCCACGCGCTTGCCCTTGAACAGCGGACCATCGCAGTGCGGGCAGTAGGCCACGCCCTTGTTGCGGTACTGGTCCTCGCCCGGCACGTTCATCTGCCGCCAGCGCGCGCCGGTGGACAGGATCACCGAACGCGACTTCAGCACCGCGCCGTTCTCCAGCTGCACCTGCACCAGGCCGTCTTCGCCGGCCGGCACCAGCGCACTGGCGCGCTGCAGGTTCATGATGTCCACGTCGTACTCGCGCACATGCTGCTCCAGCGCCGTGGCCAGCTTCGGGCCTTCGGTTTCCTTCACCGAGATGAAGTTCTCGATCGCCATGGTGTCCAGCACCTGGCCACCGAAGCGCTCGGCAGCGATGCCGGTACGGATGCCCTTGCGCGCGGCATAGATCGCCGCTGCGGCGCCAGCCGGGCCACCACCGACCACCAGTACGTCGAAAGCATCCTTGGCGGCGATCTTCTCGGCATCGCGCTTGCTGGCATTGGTGTCCAGCTTGGCCACGATCTGTTCCAAGGTCATGCGACCCTGGTCGAACACTTCACCGTTGAGGTACACGGTCGGCACCGACATGATCTCGCGCTTCTCGACTTCGTCCTGGAACAGGGCGCCATCGATGGCCACGTGCTGGATGCGCGGGTTGAGCACCGCGGCCAGGTTCAGCGCCTGCACCACGTCCGGGCAGTTCTGGCAGGACAGCGAGAAGTAGGTTTCGAACTTGTATTCACCTTCCAGGTTCTGCACCTGCTCGATCAGCTCGGCGGTGGCCTTGGACGGGTGGCCGCCGACCTGCAGCAGGGCCAGCACCAGCGAGGTGAACTCGTGACCCATCGGCAGGCCGGCGAAGGTCAGGTGGATGTCCTGGCCCGGCGTGCCCAGGTCGAAGGACGGCACGCGGCCCTGGCCATCGCGCAGGACCTGCAGCGTGATCTTGTCCGACAGGTTTTCCAGGGTCTGCAGCAGTTCCAGCATTTCCTGCGACTTGGCGCCGTCGTCGGCGTGCGCGGTGATCTGGATCGGGCGGGTCACGCGCTCCAGATAGGTCTTCAGCTGCGACTGCAGGTTGGCGTCCAACATCGGGTCATCTCCTGGCTTCAGGCAAACAGGGGGCGTGGCACCGCTGTAGAAGGTAGCGGACCAGCAGGGGGTAGGGGTGAACCCAAGACAGCGACCGTGGAAGGGGCTGGCTGGCCAAGGCGGGCGAGCGTTGGCTGTCTTGGGTTCACCCCCACGCCGGCGGGGGGACCGGCACGGGGATGAAGGGCGCGCCGTGGCGTGGGGCCACGGCAGGCCGGTACTGCTTTAGATCTTGCCGACCAGGTCCAGCGACGGGGTCAGGGTCTTCTCGCCTTCCTTCCACTTGGCCGGGCAGACCTGGTTCGGGTTGGCGGCAGTGAACTGGGCAGCCTTGAGCTTGCGCAGGGTCTCGGACACGTCACGGGCGATCTCGTTGGAGTGGATCTCCAGGGTCTTGATCACGCCTTCCGGGTTGATGATGAAGGTGCCGCGCAGGGCCAGGCCTTCTTCTTCAATGTGCACGCCGAAGGCGCGGGTCAGCTGGTGGGTCGGGTCGCCGACCAGCGGGAACTGGGCCTTGCCGACGGCCGGCGAGGTCTCGTGCCACACCTTGTGCGAGAAGTGGGTGTCGGTGGTGACGATGTAGACCTCGGCGCCGGCCTTCTTGAACTCGGCGTAATGGTCAGCGGCGTCTTCGATCTCGGTCGGGCAGTTGAAGGTGAAGGCGGCCGGCATGAAGATCAGGACGGACCACTGGCCCTTCAGGCTGGCGTCGGAAACCTTGATGAACTCGCCGTTGTGGTAGGCGTTGGCTTCGAACGGCTGGATCTGGGTATTGATGAGGGACATCATTTTTCCTCTTGGTGAAGGGGAGTGGGTGAATCGACAGGAGCTAGGTTACCCATTCGCTCGCGATAAGAACAATCCATTGATTGCATCTATTTGATAGATGTAGTCTATCAAATAGCCATGAGCAGGCACTGAACCCTGCCGCTCCCATCCTGCAACTGCTTGTGTGACAAGGAAAATCGACCGGGACGTGTGAAGAGGGCTGATAGCCCCTCCTTATACCCTCTGGCGAAACCTGAACGGATTCCAGCTTTTTGTAGCGTCGAGCCATGCTCGACGGTGGATCGGTAGAGCCGAGCCGATGCTCGGCTGTTCCAGCAGCAGCCGAGCATCGGCTCGGCTCTACAATTGAGGCATGTCTTCCCAACCCGAACCCACCCTGCGTCAGGTCGTAGCTGACGCCAGTGCCCGCTTGGGCGGTGTCGACGCCCGCCACGAAGCCGAACTGCTGCTGCTGCATGTACTGGAGCGCCCGCGCAGCTGGCTGTTCGCCCATGCCACCGATCCGCTGGCCGCCAATGACCAGGCCGCCTTCGAAGCCTTGCTGGCCCGCCGTGTGGCCGGTGAGCCGGTTGCCTACCTGACCGGGCGCCGCGGTTTCTGGACGCTGGACCTGGAGGTCGACCCGGCCACGCTGATCCCGCGCCCGGAAACCGAGCTGCTGGTCGAGTTGGCGCTGGAGCGACTGCCGCCGGACCAGGCGTTGCAGCTGGCCGACCTCGGTACCGGCAGCGGTGCGATCGCACTGGCACTGGCCAGCGAACGGCCCCGGGCACAGGTGCTGGCCACCGATGCCAGCCCGGGCGCGCTGGCCGTGGCCGCGCGCAATGCGGCCCGCCATGAACTGGACAACGTCCGTTTCGCCGAGGGCGGGCACGACTGGTATGCGCCGCTGCAGGGCGTGCGCTTCGACCTGATCGCCAGCAATCCGCCGTACATCGCCAGCAACGACCCGCACCTGGAACAGGGCGACCTGCGCTTCGAACCGTCTACCGCGCTGGCCTCGGGCATGGACGGCCTGGATGACATCCGCCGCATCGTCGAGGGTGGCCAGGCCCACCTGCGGCCCGGCGGTTGGTTGCTGGTCGAGCACGGTTGGGACCAGGGCGCGGCGATCCGGGCACTGTTCGAGGCGACGGGATTTGCCGAGGTGCAGACCGTGCAGGACCTGGAGCAGCGCGACCGCATCACCCTGGGCCGGCGTCCGGCCTAGAATGGAGGTTCTCCTGCCCCGGCAGGGCATCACCCTGGAGCTGCAAGCATGCGTACGCTGTACCCCGCCATCACCCCCTACGACGTCGGCACCCTGAAGGTCGACGACCGCCACACGCTGTACTTCGAACAGTGCGGCAACCCGGAAGGCAAGCCGGTGGTGATGCTGCATGGTGGCCCGGGTGGCGGCTGCAGCGACAAGATGCGCCAGTTCCACGATCCGTCCAAGTACCGCATCATCCTGTTCGATCAGCGCGGTGCCGGCCGTTCCACCCCGCACGCGGACCTGGTGGACAACACCACCTGGGACCTCGTCGCCGATATCGAGAAGCTGCGCGAGCACCTGAAGGTCGATCGCTGGCAGGTGTTCGGTGGCAGCTGGGGCTCGACCCTGGCGCTGGCCTATGCCGAGACCCATCCGCAGCGCGTGACCGAACTGGTCCTGCGCGGCATCTTCATGCTGCGTCGCTGGGAGCTGGAGTGGTTCTACCAGGAAGGCGCCAACCGCCTGTTCCCGGATGCGTGGGAGCACTACCTCAAGCCGATTCCGCTGGTGGAGCGTCATGACCTTATCTCGGCCTTCCACCGCCGCCTGACCAGCGAAGACGAGACCACCCGCCTGGAAGCGGCCAAGGCGTGGGCGGTGTGGGAAGGCGCGACCAGTTTCCTGCACGTCGATGATGACTTCATCAACAGCCACGAAGACCCGCATTTCGCGCTGGCGTTTGCCCGCATCGAGAACCACTACTTCGTCAACGGCGGCTTCTTCGAGGTGGAAGACCAGCTGCTGCGCGACGCACACCGCATCGCCGACATTCCGGGCGTGATCGTGCACGGCCGCTACGACGTGGTCTGCCCGCTGGCCAACGCCTGGGACCTGACCAAGGTGTGGCCGAAGGCGAAGCTGGAAATCACCCCGGCTTCGGGCCATTCGGCGTTCGAGGCCGAGAACGTGGACGCGCTGGTGCGCGCCACCGATAGCTTCGCCTGATGCCCACGGGGGCGGATCTCCATCCACGCATGGCGTGGATCTACTGCACCCGGTAGTGCCGGCCGCTGGCCGGCAACGCCTCACCGGTAGCGCCGGGCCATGCCCGGCGGCGATTCTCTCCCTTGTTCAAGGCTGTCGCTATTGGCCTTGAACCGGGGCGAGGCGCGCTGGCACCGTGGACGTCCGTGCAGTTTTCGGCGACCCCCATTGGTTCTATCCGCAGGGCGTTGCTGAGGATTTCTGGTTCTCAGTCTTCATCCCCACCGATACGCGGGATCATTCCCACTTCCGTCGGCTGCGCGCGGTGCAGGGAACTAGCGACGCAGTTGTGCTCGCATACAGGCGTGGGGGCGCATCCAGAAGCCGATGCATGAGCGACTCGCTTGAGCGCGGCCGTATCGAGCGTGTGGAGTGTTTGGAACCCGACGATGATGGGAACCTGGATTCCAAGCTGGATGGAGTCGATGCATGGCTGCAATCACCTTTGACGTGGAATGGCGGTCGCCGTCGCTTGATGCTCTACGGCGCGGACATCGACGGCATTCTGCCTTCGCAAAAAGGCGTACTGTCCGACGGCATGGCGTATCTGTTCCTCCGGGATAAGCCTGATTTTTCTCCGGTAGGACGCGCCGGGGCGTTCTTTCTCCAATTGGGCTGAATCAGTTTTTGCTGCGTCGCGCGTGCCGGCCGCTGGCCGGCAACGCCCTACCGGTAGCGCCGGGCCGTGCCCGGCGGCATTCCGTTCCGTCGCCGCGATGCGGCTCGCCGGGCATGGCCCGGCGCTACCGCGAAGCCGAACTCCATCCACGCATGGCGTGGATCTACCAATCCCCCGCCAGCAACGCGTCGGCCAGTACCTGCAGCTTCGGCGAATGCTGGCGCGACGGCGGGTAGATCAGTGACAGCGCGCGGCTGCGGCCCTCAAACGGCTGCAGCACGCGCTGCAGGCGGCCATCGGCCAAGGCGTCGGCCACCGCGAAATCCATCACCTGCACGATGCCGATGCCGGCGATCGCCGCTTCCACCAGCGGATCGCCGCTGTCGAACACCATCCGCGCCGGTGGCGTGAAATCATGAAGCTGGCCGTCCTGCAGGAACTGCCAGTCCACCAGCCGGCCACTGCGCAGGTTGCGCACCGCCAGGCAGGCGTGATCCCGCAAGGCGGCCACATCGTCGGGCGTGCCACAGCGGTCGAGGTAGTCCGGGCTGGCCACCGTCACCCAGCGCAGCGGCCGCAGTGGCCGCGCGACGATGCGCTGGTCGGCGATGACGCCGGTGCGCAGCGCGGCATCGAAACCTTCCTCGACCAGATCGACCAGGCGGTCGTTGAGCACGGCTTCCACCTGCAGTTGCGGGTGCTGCTGCAGCATCGGCCCCAGCAGCGGTACCAGCACCTTGCGCCCGAACATCGAGGGCGCACTGATCTTCAGGGTGCCCGAGGGCGTGCACGGACGGTCGGCCAACTGGCGTTCGGCATCCTCGAGACCGCACAGCAGGGGCGCGACCTGATCGACGAACTGGCGACCATCCGGGGTCAGTGCCACGTTGCGGGTGTTTCGCTGCAGCAGCTTCACCCCCAGCGTGGCCTCCAGCCGACTGATCGCGCGCGACAGGCCTGACTGGCTCAGGCCCAGTTGCCCGGCGGCGACGGTGAAACTGCGTGCTTCGGCCACCTGCACCAGCATGCGCACGGCATTGAGGTCCATCGAGGTTCCATTCATGCTGAAAATCATGACAGATATGGACGGAAAGGGGTTTATTGATAGCTCTGCATCAATGAGACTGCGCTCCCCCACAGCACCGGAGCGTCGATGCCTCCCCTCAAGTACCCGCGCTGGGCGCTGGCCCTGCTGGCCACCGCCCAGCTGATCATCGCCTTGGACGCCACCATCATCTTCGTCGCCCTGCATGACATGGGGCGCGCGCTGGAGATCAACGCACAGCAGCTGCAATGGGTGGTCAGTGCCTACACCGTGGCCTTTGGCGGCAGCCTGCTGCTGGGGGGCCGTGCCGCCGACCTGATCGGCCGTCGCCGCTTCTACCGGCTGGGCATGCTGCTGTTCGCACTGGCGTCGCTGCTCGGCGCGCTGGCGCCGAACGCCACCCTGCTGATCATCGCGCGTGCGGCGCAGGGCATCGGCGCGGCATTGCTGTTCCCGGCCACGCTGGCGCTGATCAACACGTTGTATGCGGAAGGTCCGGTGCGCAACCGTGCACTTGCGATCTGGAGCATGGCCAGCGCGGTGGGCCTGGCGCTGGGCACGCTGCTCGGCGGCGTGCTGACCCAGGCGTTCGGCTGGCCGGCGGTGCTGGCGGTGATCGTGCCACTGGCCACCACCTGCGCGGTGGCTGCGGGTGCGTGGTTGCCGGCCGATGGCCCGCGTGCGCAGGGCCGCTCGTTCGATCTGGCCGGCTGCATCACCGTCACTGCCGGCGGCAGCCTGCTGGTCACTACCCTCGTGCAAGCGCCGGAGTGGGGCTGGACTGCGCCGGCCACGCTGGGCTGCCTGCTGCTGTCGGTGCTGCTGCTGGTGGCGTTCGTGCAGATCGAACAGCGCAGCCGCGATCCGCTGATGCAGTTCGCGTTGCTGCGGCTGCCCGGACTGCGCGCGGCACTGGGGCTGACCTTCGCCTTCATGAGCAGCTATGGGGTGCAGTACTACTTCATGGCGCTGTACTTCCAGGACGGCTACGGCTGGAGCCCGCTGCAGGCCGGCCTGGCATTCCTGCCCGCCACCGCGGTGTGTACGGTCGGCATCCAGCTGGCCGAGTGGACGCTGCAGCGCTGGAGCGCGCGCAAGGTGCTGGTGGTCGGGCAGCTGGCCGGCGCCATTGGTATCGCCTGGGTGGCCGCGACGCTGCCGCACGGCGCGAACTTCTGGCCGCTGCTGCCCGGCGTGGTAGTGCTGAGCATCGGCCAGGGCATGACCTGGACCTCGATGTGGATCGTGGCCGGGCAGGGCGTGCCGTCCGCACAGCAGGGTGTTGCATCTGGCATGGCGGCGACCGCGCAGCAGATCGGTGGTGCGCTGGGCCTGGCGGTGCTGGTGATGGTGGCCAATGCCGATGCGGGTGCAGCCGGGTCGCTGAGTGCACTGGCCGGGCTGGTGCGCGCCGAATACGGTGCCGCCTTGTTTTCACTGTTCGGCGTGGTGATCGCGCTGGGCCTGCGCCCGGCGCCGGCCGAATCGGCCGCCACCGTCTGCCCGGCCAACGAGGCATGATTGAAGGCGCTGCCGTGGGTGGATGTGCCGGCCAGCGGCCGGCACTACCGGTTCGGCATGGATGCACGCGCGTTCAACCCAGCGCCAGCAACTCCGGTTGCAGCGCGCTGAACATCCGCGCCAACCGCTCGGCCCACGCCTGCTGCCCTGCCATATCGGCAATGAGGTCCTGGCGGATCTCCAGTTCCACGTGCACCAGCCCACGGCCTTCGCCATGCACCGGCACCGCGTAGTCGCTGGTGCTGCTGACCGAATACGGTTCGTTGTCCCCCACCACCAGGTCGCCTTCCTCGCGCAACGCCTGCAGCAAGGCATGGGCAAAACGCGTGTCCTGGTGGTACAGCACGCCGGCATGCCACGGCCGCTGCACGCCGTTCATCGCCGGAGTGAAGCTGTGCATCATCACCAGCAGGGTGGGCTGGCCGGCATCACGGCGCGCATCAAGCTCGGTCTCGATGCGTGTATGGTACGGCGCGTGGATCGCATCGATGCGCTGCTGTCGCTGCGCCGCCGACAGCCCGGCATTGCCCGGCACCACGGTGTGGTCGCTCACCTCCGGAATCAGCGTCGGTGAGGCCAGTGGGCGGTTGCAGTCGATCAGCAGCCGCGAGTACGTCTGTTCGATCGCCCAGGCATCGAGCCGTTCGGCCAGTGCACGGGTGGTGCCGGCGATGCCGATGTCCCAGCCGATGTGGCGGTCCAGCTCGGCCTGCGGCAGGCCGAGCCCGGTCAACGCACGCGGCACCTGCTGGCCGGCGTGGTCGGCCAGCAGGAGGTAGGGCGAGACGCCCTGCGCCCGGTGGATCGTGTAGATCGCCGGGTCGTCGGCGCCGAGCAACGCAGGCAGCCTGTGCAGGTCCGCGTCAGCCACGTGGGCGTCCGTCCAGATGGTGCTCGATCATCCACAGCCCGGCCCAGAGCTTGGCGTCCAGCTCGTAGCCTTCGCCCATCTTCTGCACCAGCCAGGCCGCAGCCTCGCTGCGTGGAATCTCGTGCACGGTGATGTCCTCGCTGTCATCACCGCCCCCTTCGCCGATGCGGCGCAGGCCGGTGGCGCGCACGAAGGCGATCTTCTCGCTGCTGGCGCCGGAAGACGTCGGGCCGATCATCAGCACTTCGGCGTGATCGGCGGTCCAACCTGTTTCTTCTTCCAGTTCACGCACCGCCGAGACTTCGATCGATTCGCCGGCGTGGATGTCGCCGACCAGGCCGGCCGGCATTTCGATGGTGGGCGCCTGCAGCGGTACACGGAACTGTTCGACGAACAGCACCTTGTCCTCCGGGGTGACGGCGATGATGATCGCGGCCAGGCCACCGGCATGGGTGCGTTCGCTGTATTCCCAGGTACCGCGCACCAGCATGCGCTGGTACTTGCCTTCGTAGACGACGCGCGGGGCTTCGGTATTGCGCTGGCTCATGCGGGCTCGCTGTGGGAGGGAAGAGGATCGGCCACGCCGGCGGCGTCGAACAGCCGGCGGCGGGTCATCGGGCCGAAGCGCAGGGTCTGGCACAGGCCACCGAGCAGCTCTGGATCGGCCGATTGGCGCAGCAGTCCGGGCTGGCTGCCCTCCAACGGCGCATCCAGCGCGATGGTGGTCAGCTGGCGCCAGAGCTGGGCGTGCTCGCGCTGCTCGCGCAGCCGCACTGCCATCTGTGCAGCGCCACGCAGGCGCAGGAACGGCACTTCGTCCAGTCGTTCGAACAGCGCATCCATGCTGCCGAAATGGGCCAGCAGCACGGCGGCCGATTTGCTGCCGACGCCACTGACACCGGGAATGTTGTCCACCGCATCGCCACACAGGGCCAGGTAGTCGGCGATCTGGTGCGCGTGCACGCCGTGCCGCGCCTTCACCCCGGCCACGTTCCAGCGCTGGTTGCGGGCGTAGTCCCACTGCTCGTCATGGTCGACCAGCAGCTGCGACAGGTCCTTGTCGGCGGAGATGATCACCCCGCGATGGCTGCCCCGGTGTACGTGCAGGGCGCTGCCGATCAGGTCGTCGGCCTCGTATTCGTGGTGGGCCAGGACGGCAAGGCCCAGCGCCGCGCATAGCGCCTTGCAGTGCACGAACTGGCGCTTGAGCGCTTCCGGTGCCGGCTCGCGGTTGGCCTTGTAGGCCGGATACAGCCGGTGGCGGAAACCACTGTCAAGCGCTTCATCGAAGGCGATGGCGATGTGCCGCGGGCGCTCGCGCTCGAGCAGGTCCAGCAGGAAGCGGGCGAAGCCGTGCACCGCATTGGTGGGCCAGCCCTGTGCGTCCTGGAACTGGTCTGGCAGTGAATGCCAGGCACGGAACACGTAGATGCTGGCATCAACCAGGTACAGCGACGGCGGGGCAGCCGGCAGGGTCATGCCGGGGGCGTCCAGTCGCGCAGCAGGGCCGCCGGGTCGGGGCGCTCGCGCTCGGGTACGTCGGCCTTGGGCGTACCGATGTGGATGATGCCGGCGATGCGTTCGCCGTCGACCAGGCCCAGGTGGGCCTGCACGGCCGGATCGAAGGCCATCCAGGCGGTCAGCCACTGCGCGCCGAAACCCAGCGCCTGCGCGGCCTGCAGCAGGGCGAAACAGACGCAGCCGGCGGTCATCAGCTGTTCCTGTTCGGGCACCTTCGGGTCCGGCCGCGGGCTGGCCACCACCACGATCACCAGCGGTGCGTGGCTGAAACGCTGGCGGTCCTTCTCGAACACGGCCTCGCCCGCATGTGGGTCGCGCTGGCGGCTGCGTTCAGCCAGGAAGTCGCCCAGAGTGTGACGTGCATCGCCTGCGATTTTCAGGAAGCGGAACGGTACGCGCTTGCCGTGGTCGGGCACGCGCACCGCTGAGGCCAGCATCCGCTGCAGGGTGGCCGGGTCCGGCCCGGGCTCGCCCAGTTGCCGCGAGGGCACCGAGCGGCGGGCATCCAGGGCGAGCAGGGCGGCAGGATCGGGCATGGAGGCTGAACCGGTCATCACGGGCGTTTGATTATAGTCGGGGTGGTCAATGACGCCGTCTGTGTCGCGTCCGGCCCCTGAATACCAAACTGTGATGAACATCATGCCACTGGCGGGAAACGGACAGCCGCTTCCCCTCGCCTCGTGGGCCTTGCACGGCTTACGATATCTGTCTTGCCGGGCCGCCGGTCATGAGGTTTGAAGTGAGGACTGTTTCACTGTCCGTGACGGGCTGGCCGGCCTACCATCGACGTTCCGGTACATGGGGTGTGCCGGAAGCCGCGATGTCCATGCTGTCTGTCGTACCAGAGAAGGTGGGGAGCCTTCCCGAATGATGAGCGTGCCCACACCGATGGGATCGCCGGGCCGTGACCCGGCCCAGCTCCAGCGTGCCCGGGACATGGTCCTGCCCGCGCTGTGCCAGGCCTTCGGGGCGGCACTGGCGCGCTTCGACGATGCCCTGTTCGACCGCGCCGGCAATGCCGGCTCGTCACAGCTGCTGTTCCTGGACGCAATGCGCGAACTGCGCCGCCGCCGTGAGGACATCGCGGCCGCTTTCGCAGGCCACCTGCAGCAGGCCTGGGCCGCATTGGCGGCGGGTGAGCCGCTGTCAGCCGAGGCGACCCTGTCCGGGCCGGCCGAGGATGGGCTCAGCCTGCTGGCCGAGCACGTGCTGGAATCCCGGCTGGCGGTGCGCAATTTCGCCACTGTCTTGCTGCGTGACTTCAAGCCGGTGCTGGCGCGGCTGGATCGCCGCCTGGGCCGGTTGATCGGCGGCGCGGAACTGGACGCGGACCACAACCCGATCAGCCCCGAACACCTGGGCGTGGCCATCCACGAAGCCTTTGCCGGCTGTGAACTGGCCCCGGAAGTGCATCTGGTGCTGATCAAGCTGTGCGAGCGCGACCTGCGTGCACCGGTCGGTCGCATCTACGAGAAGCTGGACGAGCAGCTGGCCGCAGCCGGCGTGATGTCGCAGATGGGGGCTCCGCAGCGCCCACAACCGCCGGCACCGGATCCGCGCATGGCCGGGATGCTGGATGACCTGGTCGAGCATCGCCACGGCGCGGGCGTCGATCCGGGGTTCAGCGATGACGAGCAGGCCGCACCGGCCTGGGCGCAGCGCTTCGCCGCCCGCTGGTCCGAGCGCCGCGGGCATATGCAGCAGCACCTCGGCGGCGATGACGGCGCCACCGGCGAGGCCTACGCTGGCCAGCAGGGCATGCTGCTGGAAGCGCTGCACGAACTGCTGCAGCAGACCCGCCACGTGCGTGAGGACGCCACGTCTGCGGCACAGGTGGCGGTTGGCCAGCAGCGCCCGCTCAGCCAGCGCGAAATGATGTCGGTGCTGTCGCTGCTGCAGGCCACGCCCAGCGCCACCCTGCGCGCGGCCATCGGCGAGGACGGCGAATCGCTGGCGCAGCGCCTGAAGAGCGAAGTGCTGTCCAGCGCCACCCAGCTTGGCGTCGATCCGGGCCAGACCCGGCTGGACCCGCAGGATGAAGATGCCATCGACCTGGTCGGCATGCTGTTCGACGTGATGCTGGACGAGCGTGAACTGGAAGGCCGCTCGCGCGAACTGATCGGCCGCCTGGTGGTGCCTTTCGTCAAGGTCGCCATGCTCGACCGCCGCATGTTCGTGCAGAAGACCCACCCGGCGCGCAAGCTGCTCAACTCGCTGGCCGAGGCCTGCGAGGGCAACACCGGCGAGAGCCAGGCCGAGCGCATGCTGATGGCCAAGGTCGAAGAGATCATCGAGCGCCTGGTGGCCGAGTTCAACGAGAACCTGGCGATCTTCCTGACCCTGGAAGAGGAATTCCGCGAGTTCCTGGTGCAGCATCGCCGCCGCGTGGAAATCGCCGAGCGCCGTGCCGCAGAAACGCAGCGCGGCCAGGAAAAGCTGGAAATGGCCCGCAGCCGGGCCGGTGCGGAACTGGACCGCCGCATCGGTGACGCCACGCTGCCGCCGGCCATTGCCGAGTTCCTGCGCCAGCCGTGGCAGCATCATCTCACCCTGGCACTGCTGCGCGAGGGAGAAGAAGGCGCGTCGGTGGCCGAGGCATTGAGCCTTGGCGATGGCCTGCTGGAGGAAGTGGCCGAGGCCCGCCGCCAGATCGTCGGCAAGCCGTGGCTGCAGGCCTGGCAGCCGGTGCTGGCCAAGGTGTTTGCCAGCGTCGGCGTGCACGGCGATGCGGCAACCGCCGCCATCGATGCCCTGCATGACACCCTGCAGGGCATCGCCGAATCGCGGCCGGAACTGCAGCGTGCGCTGCCGGAGCTGCCGCAGGTTGCCTTGCCGGCGCCGCCAGTGGCTGAATCGCCGGCGGTTGAGCTTGGCGGGCAGATTGACGCCGACGATTTCGACAACGCCGATGCCGACCGCTTCCGCCGCATGGAAATCGGCAACTGGCTGGACTTCGTCGACAAGGATGGCAAGGTGCAGGCGGGCAAGCTGTCCTGGGTCAGCCCGATTTCCTCGCGCCTGCTGTTCGTCAACCGTCGCGGCGTGCGCTTCTGCGTGGCCTCGCCGGAAGAGCTGGCGGTGATGATGCGGCTGGGCCGCCTGCGTGCCCACGTTGATGATGGCGCCTTCGACAGCGCCATGCAGGGCGTGATCGATCGCCTCGACCCGGGCAGCGCCACGCTGCACTGAGCGGGTGCTGCCTGCTAGGATCGGGAAACTCACCGATCAGCGGGGACCTGCATGGCCGTGGCGTTGCTGGGGATCAAGGAGACCGCGCCGGGCGAACGGCGCGTGGCACTGACGCCGGAGACCGCGCGCAGGCTCGGGGCCTTGGGCATTGCCGTCTGGTATGAGGCGGGCGCGGGTTTGGCCGCTGGTTTCACCGACGCCGCCTATGACGATGCCGGTGCACGCGTCTTCGACGCGGGCCGCTGGGCCGAGATCGATATCCTGCTGTGCGTGCAGGCCCCCCCTGCGGCGGTGCTGGAACAGCTCAAGCCCGGCGCCAGCGTGGTCGGCCTGCTGGCCCCGGCCAGCGATCCGGCGCTGGCCGCGCTGGCGGCCGATGGTCGCCTGCAGCTGTTCCCGCTGCAGCAGCTGCCGCGCACCACCCGTGCGCAGGCGATGGATGTCCTCAGTTCGCAGGCCGGCATGGCCGGCTACAAGGCGGCGCTGATCGCCGCCGAACGTGCGCCGCGCTTCTTCCCGATGCTGACCACTGCGGCCGGCACCGTGCGGCCGGCCAAGGTGCTGGTGATCGGTGCGGGCGTGGCGGGCCTGCAGGCCATTGCCACTGCCCGGCGTCTTGGTGCGCAGGTGGAAGGCTTCGACGTGCGCCCGGAAACCCGCGAGCAGATCCAGTCGCTGGGCGCGCGCTTCCTCGACCTCGGGGTGAGCGCGGCGGGCGAGGGCGGTTACGCGCGCGCGTTGACCGATGAAGAGCGTGCCGAGCAGCAGCGTCGGCTGGCCGACCACCTGCGCAGTGTGGACGTGGTGATCTGCACGGCTGCGGTACCCGGCCGCCCGGCGCCGACCATCGTGACCGCTGCGATGGTGGAAGGCATGGCCACCGGCAGCGTCATTGTTGATCTGGCAGCGGAAAGCGGCGGCAACTGCGCACTGACCCTGCCGGGGCAGTGCATCGAACACCAGGGCGTGACCATCGACGGTCCGCTGGGCCTGGCCAGCCGCGGCGCGACCCAGGCCAGCGAGATGTACGCAAGGAACCTGCTCAACTTCGTTGCGCTGTTCGTGCGCGACGGGCAGCTCGGTTTCGATTGGGACGACGAACTGCTGGCGAAGACGCGCTGGCAGGCGTGAGTGATACGGGGTCAGATCCCTTTGCCTCTGGCAAAGGGATCTGACCCTGGTATCCCGAAGGCTTACCGCGGCTTCGCCGGCGGCGGGTTCTCCCGCACCCAGTCCTTGCGTTGCTCCGGCGTCATCTGCGACCAGCGCTCGCGCAGTGCGTCGCGCTGCGCGGGCGGCAGATCCCGCATCTGACCGAACAGGGCCCGGGCCTGCTCACGCTGTTCCGGGCTCATGTGCTCGAAGCGGCGCAGGCCGCGGCGGGCCTTGTCGCGTTCCTCCGGGCTCATCGATTGCCAGCGCTGGCCATGCGAGAGCATCCGCTGGCGCTGGCCGGCATCGGCGCTGTTCCAGCGGTCGCGCAG
Source organism: Stenotrophomonas sp. YJH_SMC_94-11 (assembly GCF_059370435.1). NCBI lineage: Bacteria > Pseudomonadati > Pseudomonadota > Gammaproteobacteria > Lysobacterales > Lysobacteraceae > Stenotrophomonas > Stenotrophomonas sp. YJH_SMC_94-11. Next base: position 256,869 of record NZ_JCAFTR010000006.1, read on the forward strand.
CGGCGCCAGCAAGGATTCCCGCTGCGCTTCACTCAACTGTTCCCAGGCCGGCAGCGGTGGGGCTGGCGCGGGGCGTGCGGCAGGGGCGGGCGCGGCGTTCTGCGCCAATACCGGGAAGGCCGGCAGCAGCAACAGGGTCAACAGCAGCGGCAGGGTATGCAGTCGGGACATGGTTCACTCCATCGCCAGGTCGGTATCGCCCAGCCACAGGTACAGATCGGGATTTTCGTCGTACAGCACGCTGTTGTCTTCCATCGAGGCCAGCACCGGTGCCTGCACGGCGGGCGACAGGGGGCTGTGGCCGCTGAACTGCAGGCCGATCCCCAGCGCCACCACCAGAGAACAGGCGCTGGCCAGCCACCAGCGCCAGCGCCCGTGACGCGCCGCGCTGGCGCCGTGGCGGGCCTGGCGCAACCGTGCCAGCGTGGCCGGCGACAGCGCTTGCAGCGACTGCGCGTGCAGGTTGCGCAGCATGTCATCGGAGGGCAGGGAGCGGTTCACGGGTGGGTCTCCAGGTAGTCCTGCAGCGCCTGCCGGGCGCGTGCCAGATGGGTTTTTACCGCGCCTTCGCTGCAGCCCATGGCGCGGGCAGTGGTGGCTCCGTCCAGGTCCTGCAGCACGCGCAGGGTGAAGGCTTCGCGCTGGCGTGCGGGCAGGGTACGCAGGGCCTGCACCAGGTGCTGGTACTGCTGGCGCTGTTCGTGCGCCTGCGCCGGGTCCGGGCCGGGGTCGGCCCAGTCGATTCCGCCTCCGTCGGCGTCCTGGTTGTCGCGCCAGAACGGCAGGCGGAAACGGCGCCGGCGCTGCAGGTCGATCACGCGGCGGCGCAGGATGCTCCAGAACAGGGGCGCCCATTCGGCCGCCGGCTTGTCGGCGTAGTCCAGCATGCGCATCAGCGCGTCCTGAACCGCGTCCATGGCGTCTTCGCGCTGGCGCAGGCCGGCCTCGGCGAAACGGAACGCGCGCGGGCCGACGCTGGCCAGGAACGCCTCCAGCGATGCTGGCAGGGCATCGGTGTCGGCGCTCGGGGGGACGGGGCTGCTCACCAGCACAGGGTACGGTTCCTCGCTCGGGGTCACCATCGACAACGCGTGAGCGTCACCGCGGTTGACGCCGGGTGCGCGCCGGGTTCAGCCCGTGGTTATGATGGGCCGACGAAGACAGAGCGGGAGCGTTGCCAGTGAGTGACGGGTTCGTAGCGCTGTACATCTTCATGCTGGCGGCCATCGCCGGCCACGTGATCATTTCGCGGGTGCCGGTGATCCTGCATACCCCGCTGATGTCGGGTTCCAACTTCATCCACGGCATCGTGCTGATCGGCGCGATGGTGGTGCTGGGGCACGCGCAGACGCCGCTGGAAAAGGCGCTGGGCTTCCTTGCCGTGGTGCTCGGTGCCGGCAATGCCGCCGGTGGCTACGTGGTCACCGCGCGCATGCTGGAGATGTTCAAGCCGAGCGCGCCCAAGGGCGGCAGGGACGAACCGAAGGAGCCACAGGGTTGAACATCAGCACCGTCGAACTGCTCGACTGGCTGGTCAAGGCCAGCTACCTCGTCGCCGCCACGCTGTTCCTGCTGGGTCTGCAGCGCATGGCTTCGCCGCTGACCGCGCGCAGCGGCATCCGCTGGGCCGGGCTGGGCATGCTGCTGGCCACGGTGGCGACCTTCTTCCTGCCTGAACTGCACAACGTGCCGCTGATCCTGGTGGCACTGCTGCTGGGCGCGGGCCTGGCCTGGTGGTCGGCCGGCAAGGTGGCCATCACCGACATGCCGCAGATGGTGGCGTTGTACAACGGCATGGGCGGTGGTTCGGCCGCGGCGATCGGTGCGGTGGAACTGCTGCGCTATGCCTTCCTTGCCAACCGCGATACCCGCCATTGGAGCGAGCAGGCGCTGGCCGACCTGGCCGCGCGCCAGCCGTCGGGCATGGTGCTGCTGCTGGCGGTGGTCGGCGCGGCGATCGGTGCGGTCTCGCTTTCCGGTTCGGTGATCGCCTGGGCCAAACTGGACGGACGACTGGACAAGCGCGTGACCTGGCCCGGCCAGCAGGTGATGAACCTGATGGTGGCACTGGCAGTGGCGGTGCTGGCGATCATCGCGGCCAGCACGCTCAACACCTCGGCAATCGTCGCCTTCTTCGTGCTGGCGCTGGCACTGGGCGTGCTGATGACGTTGCCGATCGGTGGCGCCGACATGCCGGTGGTGATCTCGCTGTACAACGCATTCACCGGCCTGGCGGTGTCCTTCGAAGGTTATGTGCTGGGCAATGAGGCGCTGATCATCGCCGGCATGATGGTCGGCGCGGCCGGCATCCTGCTGACCCGGCTGATGGCCAAGGCGATGAACCGGCCGATCCGCAACGTGCTGTTCTCCAACTTCGGCGGTGGTGCCGGAGGCGAGGCACAGGCGATCACCGGCGCGCAGAAGCCCATCGAAGCGTCGGACGTCGCGGCGATGATGGCCTTTGCCGAGCGCGTGGTGATCGTGCCCGGCTACGGCATGGCGGTGGCACAGGCCCAGCACAAGATCTGGGAACTGGCGCAGCGGCTGGGCCAGCGCGGCGTGAAAGTGAAGTTCGCGATCCACCCGGTGGCCGGGCGCATGCCCGGGCACATGAACGTGCTGCTGGCCGAGGCCGGCGTGCCCTACGACCTGATCGCCGACATGGACGACATCAACCCCGAATTCGCCAATACCGATGTGGTGCTGGTGATCGGTGCCAACGACGTGGTCAATCCGGTGGCGCGGACCGACCCGGCCAGCCCGATCTACGGCATGCCGGTGCTGGACGTGGTCAACGCGCGCAACGTGGTGGTGATCAAGCGTGGCAAGGGCACCGGTTTTGCCGGCATCGAGAATGCGCTGTTCTACGCCGACAACACCCGCATGCTCTATGGCGACGGCGCCGAAGCGGCGGCCTCGCTGGTGAGCGAACTGAAGGCGCTCGACGGGGGGCATTGAGGACGTACCGGTAGCGCCGGGCCATGCCCGGCGGCGTTTCATGCGGACCGCTGCGCTCGCCGGGCATGGCCCGGCGCTACCCTCATCCACGCGTGGCGTGGATCTGCGCGCTCAGCGCGCCAGCCAGGCACCTACGGCCACGGCCACGGCCAGCCACAGCCATTCCACCGCGCCATTGGCCAGGCTGATCAGGGTCCAGGCCAGGTGCGGGCCCATCCGCGTGGTGGCATCCCACAGGTCCAGGCCGATCGAGCCGCCCATCCAGGCGCTGGCGATGGCCCAGTTGGCCACGGCGGCCACCAGCAGGGTGCCGAGCACGACCAGGGCGACGCGCAGCCGGCCTGGGCCCAGCGTGCCCAGGCGCAGCATGAACACCAGTTCCAGGGCGGCCAGCACCGCCATCCAGCCGACCTGCCGGCCGGTCATCAGCGCCAGGACCATCCAGGCGAGGGGAGCGACAAACAGGCCCAGCAGCAGCATGAGGGGCCAGAGCCAGGTCACGGTCCTGGCACGCGCGGCATTGGAGGACATCGAAGCTCCCAGAAGATCACCCACAGGATACTGTGGTTTGCCGCAGTGCACCGGCGGTGCGGGAGCGGCTGGGCTAGAATGCCGTCTTGCGTGGCCTCGGCCACGGCCCCATATCGGTCCCCATGTATTCCCGTAGCAGCGAACCTGTCCACTTCGAACGCGATTGCGAGGCCGTGATGGTCCCGCAGGGCGATACCGTGACCCTGCCTGCCGGCAGCTATGGGTACATCACCCAGGCGCTGGGCGGCAGTTATTCGGTGTTCGTCGAGGGCAACCTGTTCCGCATCGCCGGCAAGGACGGCGATGCCATCGGCAAGGAGGCACCGGCGCCGCTCGAGCTGCCGGCCGACGCCACCGATGAACAGGTGGAGCAGCTGGTGTGGCAGCAGCTGCGCACCTGCTTCGATCCGGAAATTCCGGTCAACATCGTGGAACTGGGCCTGGTCTATGAAGTCGAGATCAAGCACCTGGATGAGGGCAAGCGCGAGATCGACGTGAAGATGACCCTGACCGCCCCGGGCTGCGGCATGGGCGAGATCCTGGTCGACGACGTGCGCAGCAAGCTTGAAATGATCCCGACGGTGGCCGAGGCCGACGTCGACCTGGTGTTCGACCCGCCGTGGAACCAGCACATGATGTCCGAGGCGGCCCGGCTAGAGACCGGCATGCTTTGACCCAGGGCCCGCAGTGACGCGGGCCCGGCACTACCCGCAACCAGAACAGGAATCCTCCGGTGTCCCAGTCCATCCCCAGCTTCGCCGTCACCCGTTCGGACCACCCGCGCAGCGCTGAAGAGCGCGCCAAGATCCTGGAGAAGCCGGGCTTCGGCCTGCACTTCACCGATCACATGGTGGAAGTGCGCTGGGACAAGGATGCCGGCTGGCACAATGCCAATGTGCGCGCCTACGGCCCGCTGCAGCTGGACCCGGCCGCCGCCGTGCTGCATTACGGCCAGGAAATCTTCGAAGGCATCAAGGCCTACCGCCACGCCGACGGTTCGATCTGGACCTTCCGCCCGGATGCCAACGGCCGTCGCCTGCAGCGTTCGGCGCAGCGCCTGGCGTTGCCGGAACTGCCGGTGGAGATCTTCGTCGAATCGCTGAAGCAGCTGATCGCCGTCGACAGTGACTGGGTGCCTTCGGCCGATGAGTCGAGCCTGTATTTCCGTCCGTTCATGATCGGCGACGAGGTCTTCCTCGGCGTGCGCGGCGCGCACAAGGCCGGCTACTACGTCATCGCCAGCCCGGCCGGCCCGTACTTCGCCAAGGGCGTTGCCCCGGTGTCGATCTGGCTGTCCACCGAGTACGCGCGTGCGGCCAAGGGTGGCACCGGTGCTGCCAAGTGCGGTGGCAACTACGCCGCCTCGCTGCTCCCGCAGCAGAAGGCGCAGGCACAGGGCTGCTCGCAGGTGCTGTTCCTCGACCCGGTCGAAGGCAAGTACCTGGAAGAACTGGGCGGCATGAACGTGTTCCTGGTCTACAAGGACGGCACGCTGGTCACCCCGGAACTGTCGGGCAGCATCCTCGAGGGCATCACCCGCGAGAGCATCCTGCAGCTGGCCCGCGACCGTGGCATGAAGGTCGAAGAGCGCAAGGTCAGCATCGACGAGTGGAAGGACGGCGTCACCTCCGGTGCGATCAGCGAAGTGTTTGCCTGTGGCACCGCCGCGGTGGTCACCCCGATCGGCCAGCTGAAGGGCGAGGGCTTCTCGGTGGGCGACATCAACGCGCCGGCCGGCGAAGTCACCATGTCGCTGCGCAAGGAACTGACCGATATCCAGTATGGCCGCCTGCCGGACCGCCACAATTGGCTGGTCAAGCTGGGCTGATCGCCCACATCGAATCGTAGAGCCGAGCCCGCGCCCGGCTGCGCTTCTGGAAAGCCCGTCCCCGCGACGGGCTTTCTACGTTTCAGGCCAAGGGTCAGATCCCTTTCCGCGTGAAAAGGGATCTGACCCCGGATCGGTGGACGCCGATGTCGGCAAAGTCATTCCAGGACACGTGACGACCCAGTCAGGTCTGTGCAGGGCACGAGAAAGTTCCTTCACCTTCACAAACCTTCGACCCGAAAAGTCTCAGAACGAACATTTCATCTTGCTGAAAAGACGCTGAAAATCTTGTGGTGTCCGGTTTCGGCCATTAGCGTCATCTGCACGGCGGATCGTTAGGGGGATCCGCTGACTCGCCGGACTTCGAACCTCGCCAACGCAAGCCAGCCCAGGGTTCGGGCCGGTGCTTCTGCCGATTCCGGCATTCACACCACAAGAAAGGGAAATACGATGTCCCAGGTAACGCAACCGCGTGTGCGTCGAGTGTGGGTGGTCCTTGGTGCGTCCGTTCTGTCATCGCTGCTGCTGGCCACGCCTGCGCTGGCCGGTGACGTCCAGCTCAGCGGCCTGCAGTCCGCGCCGACGCACCAGCGCTTCATCGTGAAGTACCGCGACGGTAGTGCGCCGGTGGCCAACACCACCGCACTGGCCTCTTCGCTGAAGAGTGCCGCCGCCGGCCTGGCCAGCAGCCAGGGCCGCGCGCTGGGCCTGCAGGAGGTCCGCAAGCTGGCCGTTGGCCCGACCCTGGTCAGGACCGATCGGCCGCTTGACCAGGCCGAATCCGAGCTGCTGATGCGCAAGCTCGCCGCCGACCCGAACGTGGAATACGTCGAAGTCGACCAGATCATGCGTGCGACGCTGACCCCGAATGACACCCGCTTCAGCGAGCAGTGGGGCTTCGGTACCTCCAACGCGTCGATCAACGTGCAGCCGGCCTGGGACAAGGCTACCGGCACCGGCGTGGTGGTGGCCGTGATCGATACCGGCATCACCAACCATCCCGATCTCAACGCCAACATCCTGCCTGGCTATGACTTCATCAGCGATGCCGCGATGGCGCGCGATGGCGGTGGCCGCGACAACAACCCGAATGACGAGGGCGACTGGTACGGCGCCAACGAGTGCGGCTCGGGTATCCCGGCCTCCAACTCCAGCTGGCACGGTACCCACGTCGCCGGCACTGTGGCGGCGGTGACCAACAACAGCACCGGCGTGGCCGGTACTGCGTTCAATGCCAAGGTCGTCCCGGTGCGCGTGCTGGGCAAGTGCGGCGGTTACACCTCCGACATCGCCGACGCGATCGTGTGGGCCTCTGGCGGCACCGTCAGTGGCGTGCCGGCCAACGCCAATCCGGCCGAAGTCATCAACATGTCGCTGGGGGGGGGCGGCAGCTGCTCCACCACCTACCAGAACGCCATCAACGGCGCGGTCAGCCGTGGCACCACCGTGGTGGTCGCCGCCGGCAACAGCAACACCAACGTGTCCTCGTCGGTGCCGGCCAACTGCCCGAACGTGATTGCCGTGGCGGCCACAACCTCGGCCGGTGCGCGTGCCAGCTTCTCCAACTACGGCACCGGCATCGACATCTCAGCACCGGGCCAGAGCATCCTGTCCACCCTCAACACCGGCACCACCACGCCTGGCAGCGCCAGCTACGCGTCGTACAACGGCACCTCGATGGCGGCGCCGCACGTGGCCGGCGTGGTTGCGCTGATGCAGTCGGTCGCGCCAAGCCCGCTGAGCCCGGCGCAGGTCGAAAGCATCATCAAGAGCACTGCACGCCCGCTGCCGGGCGCCTGCTCGGGTGGCTGCGGCGCCGGCATCGTCGACGCCAACGCGGCCGTGGCTGCGGCGATCAACGGCGGTGGCAACCCGAACCCGGGTGGCAACGTGCTGCAGAACAACGTGCCGGTGACCGGCCTGGGCGCCGCAACCGGTGCCGAGCTGAACTACACCGTCGCCGTTCCGGCCGGTAGCAGCCAGCTGCGCGTGACGATCAGTGGCGGCAGCGGCGATGCCGACCTGTACGTGCGCCAGGGCAGTGCCCCGACCGATACCAGCTACACCTGCCGTCCGTACCTGAGTGGCAACAGCGAGACCTGCACCATCAACAGCCCTGCCGCCGGCACATGGTATGTGCGGGTGAAGGCCTACAGCACCTTCTCGGGCGTGACCCTCAACGCCCAGTACTGAGCCCAAGTCCCTCTCCAAGGGCACGCCCTGGCTTCGGCCGGGGCGTTTTCGCTTCTGCAGAGCCGAGTCCATGCTCGGCTGCTCCGGCTGCCGACCGTTGTGCCACGTTGGCACGCGGTTGCCGAGCATGGCCCGGCACTACAAGGACAGTGCTCTGGCAGGTGCCGACCTTGGTCGGCACGCGGTTCCTCAGACCGACTCGAAGCGGTTCGCAGCCACGTTCTTGCGCACGTGCTGCGGGTCGAAGATCCGCCCGTTCATCGCGATGTACACGCCGCTCGGCAGCGACTGCACCGCACCGATCGCGCAGCCGATGTTGAACTCGGCATCCGAGCCGCGGAAGCGTGCCGGGCTCAGTGCGCCGGTCATCACGATGGTCTTGTCGGGGATCGTCGCCAGCACCTTGCCGGTGTGCACCATCGAGTCGGTGCCGTGGGTCACCAGGACGTGCCGGGTCGGCTGCGCGGCGATGGTGGCGCGGATCAGTTCGCGGTCCTCATCGTTGATGTGCAGCGAATCCTTGCGCAGGATCGGAATCACGTTGAAGCGGAACGTCACGCCCAGCTCGCGCAGGATCATGCCGATCTGCGGATCGCCGATCTGGTAGTCCGACTTGTCGTCGAAGTAGATCTTGTCGATCGTGCCACCGGTGGTGACGACCAGGAGCTCTTCCATCATGTGCATGCGCGAAACCAGGACAGGTACTGCGGCGCGGGGCCAGGAATGCAGATGATACGACCCAGCGGGCGCAGCGTCAGCGTTGCTTGCCGAAGCGGGCGCGCAGGCCGGGCAGGCTGGCGCTGAAGATCACCAGGAGGGCCAGCGCGATCTCGATCAGCGCCAGCCAGCGCGTTTCCGGGTGGCTCCAGGCGCTCATCACGCCGTGGCTGAACCAGCCCAGCGCCAGTACCGAGGCCCAGAATCCGGCCTTGCGCCAGCCCAGGCGCACGGCGATGGCCAGCGCCAGCGGCGGCGCGGTGAACACCAGCTGGGTCGCCAGCCAGTGCTTGTCATTGATGAACCAGCCCGCGAACAGCGCGGCCAGCCCCATCAGGGCCAGCAGCAGGACCGTGCGCGGCGCGGCGCTCATCGGGCCAACCGCTGCGCGATGCCGGCCACCCGGCGCCCCAGCGCGCGCGCCAGCACGGCTTCGTCGTCGGTCGGCTGCGGGTCGTCGGCGGCACCGGCTACGTGGCTGGCGCCATAGGGTGTGCCGCCACTGGTGGTATGGCTCAGCGCCGGTTCGGTGAACGGGATGCCGACGATCACGCAGCCATGGTGCAGCAGCGGCACCTGCATCGACAGCAGGGTCGATTCCTGGCCGCCATGCATGGATGCGGTGGACGTGAACACGCCGGCCGGCTTGCCGGACAGGGTGCCATTGACCCATTCGGCGCCCAGCCCATCCAGGAAATGCTTCACCGGCGCGGCCATGTTGCCGAAGCGGGTCGGGCTGCCGAGCAGCAGGCCCTGGCATTCGACCAGGTCCTGCACGCTTACATAGGGGGCGCCATCTTCGGGTACCGGCGGCTGCGCGGTCTGGGTCACTGCGGCCACCGGCGGCACCGTGCGCAGGCGCGCGGTCATGCCCGGCACTTCGCCGATGCCCCGCGCGATCTGGCGCGCCAGCCGTGCCACCGAACCGCCCCGGCTGTAATACAGCACCAGAATCTCGCCCATCGTGCCCGCTTCTCCTCGTCGTGTGGCCGCCAGTATGGCTATCCTGCGAGCATTCCGCATCGGGTACCCTTCCACCGATGGAACCTTTGGATACGCTCAACCTGTGGATGGAGCGCGCGCGGGATCGCGCACGGGCCATCAGTTTCGGCCGCTTCCTGTGGCATCGCTTCCTCGACGACCGCCTGTTCCAGGCAGCGGCGGCGCTGGCGTACACCACGGTGTTCGCGCTGGTGCCGCTGGCCATCGTGGTATTCGGCGTGCTCTCGGCCTTTCCCGTTTTCGACCGCTGGAGCGATCAGCTCAGCGACTACGTGTTCTCCAACTTCGTGCCCTCTGCTGCGCGCGCGGCCGAGGGTTACCTGCGGCAGTTTTCGGCGAGTGCCGGCCAGCTGACGGCCGCCGGCTTCATCGCACTGGTCGCCTCACTGCTGATCACGCTCAACAGCGTGGAAGAGACCTTCAACCAGATCTGGCGGGTCGGCTCGAGCCGGCCCAAGCTGACCCGCTTCCTGGTCTACTGGACCGTGCTGACCCTGGGCGCGATGCTTGCCGCCGCATCGCTGGCAGTATCGGCGAGGGTGTTCGCGATGCCGTTGTTCGGTACCCAGGAGGGCCGTTGGTTGGCCGAACTGGCGCTGCGGCTGGCACCGATCCTGATCGAGTTCGTCTGTATCACGCTGATGTTCCGCGTGGTACCGCACCACACGGTGAAATGGCGGCATGCCGTGCCCGGCGCGATCCTGGCGGCGGTCATCCTTGAACTGGTGAAGTGGGGCATCGGCGCGTATCTGGGCAGCTTCCAGTCCTATCAGAAGCTGTATGGCACGGTCGCCTTCGTGCCGATCCTGCTGCTGTGGATCTACCTGTGCTGGGTGGCGGTGCTGCTGGGCGCGTCGCTGGCCTCCTCGATGGCCGCCTTCCGCTACCAGCCGGTCGAGCTGCGCCTGCCGCAGGGGTACGAGTTCTATGGGCTGCTGCGCCTGCTTGGCCGCTTCCAGCATGCACGGGCCAAGGGCAAAGGCCTGGCCGATGACGAGATCCTGCGGCTGGAGCCGATGCTGACCGATTCACTGCTGCAGGACCTGATCTGCAACCTGCAGGAGATCGACCTGCTGCGCCGCGATGAGCGCGGCGAGTGGCTGCTGTCACGCGACCTGGACCAGGTCAGCCTGGCCGATCTGTACGAATGCACCCAGCTGCGCATCCCGGTAGCCGAGCAGCACCTCCCGTACCGCGACGACAGCCTGGGCCGTGCCGCCTTGGCGGCGCTGGATGACCTGCGACTGCCCCTGCGCGAACGCCTGAAGCGCAAGGTCAGTGATATCTATACCGACTCTGGAGATACCCCATGACCCGCAAGACGTCGTTGCCGCTGCTGCTCCCGTTGACCCTGCTGCTGGCCCTGGCGGCCTGCAAACCGGCCCAGGAGCCGGCACCGGCCAGCAGCCAGCCACCGGCGCAGGTACCGACGCCGAGCACGCCGGCACCGGTCGAGGAAACCCCGGCCGAGCGCACCACCGCCGAGTTCCCGACGCTGAAGATGAAGGCGGTGGATGGCAGCGACTACGACCTGGCCGCGCATCGCGGCAAGTGGGTGGTGGTGAACTTCTGGGCGACCTGGTGCGCGCCGTGCCGCAAGGAGATGCCCGAGCTGTCGGCCCTGCATGCGATGCGTAGCAACATCGAAGTGGTCGGCTTGGCTTACGAGGACATCGAAGTGCCGGAGATGCAGTCGTTCCTGGCCAAGCATCCGGTGACCTATCCGATCGTGATCGTGGACCCGTTCGATCCGCCGGCCGACTTCGCCACGCCGCGTGGCCTGCCGCTGACGCATCTGCTGGACCCGCAGGGCAAGCTGGCGCACACGTTCCTTGGCCCGGTGACCGCCGCCGACATCGAGAAGCAGATCGCGGCTGCCAAGTAGTGGGTTTGTCGGCAGGGCCTGCGGCCCTGCACCCGCGGTAGTGCCGGCCGCTGGCCGGCAGCAACAGCAACAGCCGAAGCAACAGCAACAGCAACAGCGGGCTATCCGTGGGGTGGCGGGGCGGTGTCGGAGTGCGGGGACGCCGCAAGTACGTCCATGTAGGCTTGGCAGCCGCATCCATGCGGCTGACACCCCGCACTCCGACACCGCCCCACCTCTGACAGATTCCTCATGTCTGGTAGATCCACGCCATGCGTGGATGATTCTCCAGACAAATCGAATATTTCGAATTGAATTCGAAGAGCATCCACGCATGGTGTGGATCAACGACAGATCGCGGAAATCTGTCGAAGGCGGGGTGGGTCCGGGTGCGGGGGCGTGAGCCGCATGGATGCGGCGACCGAGCTTACATGGACGTACTTGCAGCGCCCCCCGCACCCGGACCCGCCCCGCCATCCCTCAGGAAGCCCGCCGTTGCTGTTGCTGTTGCCGTTGCTCTGGCTTCGGCAGGTGCAGGGCCGCAGGCCCTGCCGACCCACCCTATTCCTCGACCGGGAAATCCTCGATCGGCTTCAGCACATCGTAGTGCTCGCGATGCAGCTTGCCCTTCAGCTTCGGCAGCTCCGGCAACGGCGCATCCACCCGCGTGTCCGGCAACCGGTCCAGCAGGTTGCGCACCAGCGTCAGCCGCCCCAGCCGCTGGTCGTTGAAGTCCACCAGCGTCCACGGCGCCGCCTCGCGATGCGTCGCGCGCAGCATCGCTTCGCGTGCCTCGGTGTACGCGCTGTACTTGCTGCGCGATTTCAGGTCGACCGGTGAGAGCTTCCAGCCCTTCAGCGGATCGAGATGGCGTTCGGCGAAGCGCTTTTCCTGTTGCTCCTGGTCCACGCACAACCAGTACTTGAACAGCAGGATGCCGTCATCCACCAGCAGCTGTTCGAACACCGGCGCCTGGCGCAGGAACTGCTGGTACTCGGTTTCGCTGCAATAGCCCATCACCCGTTCAACACCGGCGCGGTTGTACCAGCTGCGGTCCATCAGCACGATCTCGCCGGCGGCGGGAAGATGCGCGGCGTAACGCTGGAAGTACCACTGCGTGGCTTCACGGTCGGTGGGCTTGGGCAGCGCCACCACCCGGCATTGGCGCGGGTTGAGATGCTGGCTGATGGCCTGGATCGCGCCGCCCTTGCCGGCTGTATCGCGGCCTTCGAACAGCACCAGCAGGCGTTGCCCGCTGTACTGCACCCAGCGCGCCATTGCAGTCAGTTCCAGCTGCAGCGGCAGCAGCAGTTCGTCGTAGTCCTTGCGCTTGAGCTTGGCCATCGTCACACCACGCGGGGAGGAAGCCGGAGCGTAGCGCACGGGTTGCTCAGGGGGTGTCGACGCCCTGCCAGCCCTGCTCGCCCGCCAGCGTCTGCAGCAGGGCGGAAAGGTCATGGGCAAAACCTGCCATGTCGAATACACCACTGTCTTCGCGTGCCTGCGCCAGTTCGGCACGCAACGCTGCCAGCGCCACCGGGTCGTTGCCCAGCGCGCTGGCGGTGGCGATGAACGCCGCATCGTCGGCAACGTTCATCTGCGAAAGACCCAGATGATGGTTGAGGCTGCCGGCCACGCGCGCGGCGAAGGTATCGCCCGGGCAGGTCAGCACCGGGCAGCCGGCCCACAGCGCATCGGAGGCGGTGGTGTGCGCGTTGTACGGATGGGTGTCGAGGAACAGGTCGGCCAGGTGATAGCGGGCCAGGTACTGCGGATGCGGCAGCTTGGCCATGAACACCAGGCGCGCCGGATCCAGGCCGGCGGCCTGCGCGGCCGCACGCAGGCGCGCATCGGCCTTGCCGGGCCCGGACAGCAGCCACAGCACGCTGCCGGGCACGGCCTGCAGCACTGCGAAGGCGCGGCCCATGCTGCGCGGGTTGAGCTTGTAGCTGTTGTTGAAGCAGCAGAACACCACGCCGTGTTCCGGCAGCCCGCACTCGGCGCGGGACGGTGCCGGTTCCAGTACGCGGGTGTTGTCCGAGGGCTGGAAGGCACGTGGCAGGCGCAGGACGCGTTCGCTGAAGTGACGTTCCAGCGATGCCGGCAGCACGAATTCGTCGGCGACCACGGCATCCAGCCAGCGCGCACCCGATGTGCCGGGGTAGGCCAGCCAGTTCAGCTGCAACGGGGCCGGGCGCATGGCCAGCACTTCGGGCGTGCCGCCGCCGCCCCAGCCGCGCAGGTCGAACAGCAGGTCGATGCCCTGTGCACGGATGCGGGCCGCGATGTCGGCATGCCGCAGTGCGGCCACGTCATGCAGGCGGGCCGCAGCCTGCAGGCGTTCGCGGATGCGGCTGCCATCGGCGCGGTTCAGCGCGAACAGGTGCAGCTGCAGCGCCGGGTCATGGCGCAGGTGTTCGAGCAGGGCCACGGTCAGCAGCCCGGTGGGATGCGCGCCGAAGCCATTGGAGAGGAAGCCGACGCGCAACGCGCCGTGCTCGCGAACCTTCACTGCAGGAAGGGGGCGCACCGCCGACGCAACGACCGCCGCGCGTGCGCGCGCACAGGCCAACTGCTCCGCAGCGCTTACGTCTTCACTGAGGAAGGCGAAGGGTTCCACTGCACCCTGCCCGGAAGCGAGCGCGGCACGTACCTGCGCAGCCAGCGTGTCCACGTCCTGCCAGTCACACAGGCGTCGCTGCCAGGCCAGGCGCTGCGCGGCGATATAGGGTTCGTCCGGCATCAGCGCATGTGCACGGCGATAGGCCGCCGCCGCGCCTTCGGCATCATCGGCATCTTCCAGCGCATGGCCCAGCCACAGCGCGATGCCCGGGTGCTGCGGGGCCAATGCCGAGGCCTGGCCGAGCAGCTTCGCCGCGTCGGTGTGCGCGCCGGCCATCCACGCCACGCGGCCCAGCCGCGCCAGCGCTTCGGGGTGGTTCGGGCGCAGTTGCAGGGCGTGTCGTGCGGCCTGCTCGCCGGCAGCGATGTCGCCGGCTTCCAGTTCCAGGTCGGCCAGCATCACCCAGGCGACGAAGTCGCCGGGCTGGCGTGCGATCGCCTGCTGCAGGTGCTGCCGCTGCTGCCAGGCCGTCATCGTGCTCAGCCCGCCGACAGCTGGGCCAGGGCGTCGACCTGGTGTTCGTGGCTGAGCCGCTGCAGCAGCGGGTCGAGGTCACCGGCCAGGATGTTGGGCAGGTCGTACAACGTCAGGCCTTCCACGCGGTGGTCGGTGATCCGGCCCTGCGGGAAGTTGTAGGTGCGGATGCGCTGGCTGCGATCGCCGCTGCCGACCTGCAGGCGCCGCGACTCGGCCTGTGCCGCGTCCTGGCGCTGGCGCTCGGCATCGAGCAGCTGCGCCTTCAGGCGCTTCATCGCCTTGTCGCGGTTGGCGTGCTGGCTGCGCTCGGTCTGGCACTCCACCACCACGCCGGTTGGCACATGGGTGATGCGGATCGCGGACTCGGTCTTGTTGACGTGCTGGCCACCGGCGCCGGACGAGCGGAACGTATCCACCTTCAGGTCGGCCGGATTGATGACGATGTCATCAACTTCGTCGGCCTCGGGAATGATCGCCACGGTGGCGGCCGAGGTATGGATGCGGCCCTGCGATTCGGTGGCCGGCACGCGCTGCACGCGGTGCGTGCCCGATTCGAACTTCAGGCGCGAGAACGCACCCCGGCCGACCACACGTGCCACCACTTCCTTGTAGCCGCCATGCTCGCCGGGGTTGTCCGATTCGATCTCGACCTTCCAGCCCTGGCGTTCGGCATAGCGGGCGTACATGCGGAACAGGTCGCCGGCGAAGATCGCGGCTTCGTCGCCGCCGGTGCCGGCGCGTACTTCAAGGAACAGGTTGCCTTCGTCGCGCGGATCGCGTGGCACCAGCAACAGGGCCAGTTCCTGTTCCAGCTCCTGCAGGCGCGCCTGGGCGGCGGCGATTTCCTCGTCGGCCAGCTCGCGCAGGTCGGGGTCGGCGCGCATGCCTTCGGCGGCGGCCAGGTCGGCCTTGGCACGGGCTTCATCGGCCAGTGCAGTGGCGACCGGTTCAAGCTGGGCGAATTCGCGCGAAAGGTCGCGGAAACGGGTGTTGTCGGCGACCACATCGGGTTCGGCGAGCAGGCGTTCCAGTTCTTCGCGGCGCTCGGCCAGCGCTTCCAGCTTACGGCGCAGGGTCGGCGTCATCGGGTCTCACGGGTGGGTGGCGGTAGCCCGGCGTGGCCGGGAACAGGCGCTCGGCGGCGCGGGTCAGGTCGGCATCGCCACTCAGCGCGGCGGCGCGCAGTGCGGCGGTCGGCGGGTGCAGCAGGCGGTTGGTCAGGCCGTGGGCCAGCAGTTCCAGCACTTCGTCGGCGGGCTTGCCGTTGGCCAGCTGCTGGCGTGCGCGCTCCAGCAACTCGGCGCGGGTGGCCTCGCCGAACGCACGCAGCTGCCGCAAAGGCGCCTGATGGGCACTGGCCTGCTGGGTCTCGACGTAACGCGATACCTGCAGGTCGATGATCGCCTCGGCTTCGGCGGCGGCCTCGCGGCGGCCACGACGGTTGTCTTCCACCGCGCGTTCCAGATCATCGACGGTGTAGAGGAAGGCATCGTTGAGCGTGCCGACCTCGGCTTCGATGTCGCGCGGAACGGCCAGGTCGAACAGCAGCATCGGCTTGTGCCGGCGTGCACGCAGGGCCTTGGCCACCATCTCGCGATGGATCACCGGCTCGCGCGCGGCGGTGGCCGAGAACACCACGTCGGCCTCGCCCAGGTGGCGGTCCAGTTCTGTCAGCGGCAGGGCCACGCCGCCATGGCGGCTGGCCAGTTCCTGCGCGTGGGCCAGGGTGCGGTTGGCGATCAGCAGCCGCCGCACCTTGCCTTCGCTCAGGTGCCGTGCAGCCAGCTCGATGGTCTCGCCGGCCCCGACCAGCAGCACGGTGGAGTCGTCCAGCCGGGCGAACGCGTTCTGCGCCAGGCGCACCGCGGCCGACGCCACCGATACCGGGTTGGCACCGACCTGGGTATCGGTGCGAGCCCGCTTGGCCACCGAGAAGGTCTGCTGGAACAGGCGGTCCAGGCGCTGGCCGAGCAGGCCATGGTCGCGCGCGGTCGACCAGGCGTCCTTCACCTGGCCGAGGATCTGCGGTTCGCCCAGCACCATCGAGTCCAGCCCGGTGGCGACCCGGAACAGGTGGCGCACAGCCTCGGCATCGGCATGCTGGTACAGATAGCCCTGCAGGTCGCCGGCCTGGCTGCGCAGCCACTGGTCCAGCGCCTGTGCCGACTCGGCCACGGCGTACAGCTCGGTGCGGTTGCAGGTCGACAGCAGGACCGCCTCGGCGATCTGCGGGGTATCGCGCAGCGAGCCCAGCGCACGCGGCAACGCCTCACCGGCGAAGGCCGCGCGCTCGCGCAGCTCTACCGGTGCGGTCTGGTGATTCAGTCCGAGCACCCACAGGGTCATTGTTCAGTTGCTTGCGATAAGCTGCTGGCCATTGGACGACATTTTAAGGCCCCGATGCCGACGATGCCCGCATTGATTCGCATCCCCAGTGTTCTGCTGCTGTCCCTGGCCTGCGCCCAGGCCCTGGCGGCGGTGCCGGCCAGGGCCCCCGTGCGGGCCGCGGCCACCGGGGAACTGGCGCTGGAGCCGGTGATGGCCGGTGAGTTCGCCCTGCAGGCCGGCAAGCTGGCGGAGGCCGCGCGCTGGTACCTGCAGGCCGCGCAGCAGACCGACGGCGACGCTGGCCTGGCCGAGCGCGCGACCCGTATCTCCATGCTTGCCAATGATGACGCCAGCGCCGCCAAGGGCCTGGCCCTGTGGCAGCAGCGCGCCCCGCGTTCGTTGACCATGCGCAGCGCCGCCGGTGCGCTGGCCATGCGCCAGGGCGATGTGAAGGCCGCCCGCACTGAATTGCAGGCGCTGCTGGCCGACCCCGACGAGCGCGGCTGGAAGTTCGCCCTGGCCGCGCTGATCGGCGGTGGCCGCGACCCGGCGGTGCCGGCGCAGGTGCTCGGCGAGCTGGTCGATGCCAATGCGATTCCGCCGAAGATCGAGGCCTGGCAGGAGTTCGGCCGCCTCGCCCTGCGCATGGACAAGCCCGACCTGGCGCGGCGCATGATCGATGAAGTGGTCAGGCGCTTCCCCGAAGAACCGCGCGTAGCGTTGCTGCGTGCCAGCCAGCTGCAGCAGGCCGGCGAGACCGACAAGGCCTTGTCGCTGCTGCACGACGTCGAGCCGAAGACACGGCAGGACCCCGAGCTGCGCAATGCGGTGGCCATCGCCTACGACAGCCTGGGGCAACCGGCTGCGGCCGAGCGCGTACTGGCATTCGGCCCGCAGGATGTGCAGACCTGGGGCATGCGCGCTTCACTGTTGGCCAAGCAGGGCGACAAGGCGGCGCTGTCCAACCTCTACAACGAACTGTCGCGGCAGGCGGCCAAGCCGGACCCCGCGCAGCGCCTGTTGCTGGGCAAGATCGCCGAATACCTGAAGCGCTATCCCGAGGCGGTGCAGTGGTACCACAGTGTGCCCGGCGGTGATGAGCTGAGCGAGGCGCGCCTGCGTGCGGCCAACGCCCAGGCCCTGGCCGGACGGCTGCCGCAGGCACTGGATGAGGTGCACGCGATCCAGTCCGACGCGGTGGTCGATGATGATGTGCGCCGTGACGCGTATCTGCTGGAGGCCGAGCTGCGCCAGCGCGGCGATGACAGTGCTGGCGAGCTGGATGCGCTGGCCCGCGGCCTGGCCGCCTACCCGGATGACAATGGCCTGCTGTACGCCCGCGCGCTCACCTGGGAGCGTCGTGACGATATTCCGCGCGCCGAGGCCGACCTGCGCAAGATCCTGGTGACCGACCCGGAAAACGTGCCGGCCCTGAATGCCTTGGGCTACACCCTGGCTGACCGTACCGGGCGCCTGCAGGAGGCGCTGGAGCTGATCGACCGCGCCCGTGTCGCCGAGCCGGACAACGCCGCCATCGTCGACAGCTATGGCTGGGTGCTGTATCGCCTGGGCCGCAAGGACGAAGCGCTGGTGCAGCTGCGCCGGGCCTGGACCCTGGCCAAGGACCCGGAGATCGCCGCCCATGTCGGCGAGGTGCTGTGGGTGCTGGGCAAGCATGACGAGGCCCGCCACTTCTTCGACGAAGCGGCCAAGCTCGACCCTGAAAACCGCGCGCTGCTGCGCGCCCGCGAGAAATTCAATCCATGAGTGTTTCCCTGATCCGGCCGCTGCTGTTGGCGGCTGCGACCCTGGCGGTGACCGCCTGTACCAGCGTGGGCACGCAGAAGACCCCGCCACCGGCGGTGGTCGAGACGGTCTCGGCCGAAGCGGCGCAGGCCGAAGCGGCGCGCGTGGCCGCCCTGCATGCACAGCCGGACTGGGCCTTCCAGGGCCGGGTCGCGGTCAGCAAGGGCAAGGACGGCGGCAGCGGTCGCATCGACTGGAAGCAGCAAGGCCGCCGCTACGTGGTGGAGTTGAGCGCGCCGGTGACCCGGCAGAGCTGGAAGCTGACCGGTGACACCCATTCCGAAGCTGGCCGCCTGGAAGGACTGGCAGGCGGTCCGCGCGACGGCGAGGACGCCCAGCAGCTGTTGCTGGAAGCGACCGGCTGGGACATTCCGGTCAACCAGTTGCCGGAGTGGATCCGTGGCCTGGTGGCCGGCGACGCCGCCGGCCCCGAGACGGTCGAACGCGACGGCGAAGGCCGGCCCCGCCGCATGCAGCAGATGGGCTGGCAGGTACAGTACCTGGACTGGTACCCGGCCGACGCCGGACGGCCGGCGCTGCCGCGCCGGATCGAGGCCAGCAACGGTGACGCCAAGGTGCGCCTGCTGGTGGACGAGTGGGGGCAGGGCACGCCATGAGCGGGGCAGTCGACGACGCGGGCTGGTCCTGGTGGCCGGCCCCGGCCAAGCTGAACCTGTTCCTGCACATTACCGGCCGCCGGGCCGACGGCTACCACGAACTGCAGACCGTGTTCCGCCTGCTGGACTGGGGGGACCGCATCGGCCTGCGCCTGCGTGAAGACGGCCAGGTGCGCCGGCAGGGCGAGGGCCTGGCCGGCGTGGCCGAGGCCGATGATCTGGCGGTGCGCGCCGCGCGTCTGCTCCAGGAAGCGGCGAAGGTTGCGCAAGGTGCTGACATCATCGTCGAAAAGCACGTTCCTGCCGGTGGTGGATTTGGCGGCGGTTCGTCCGACGCGGCCACCGTACTGGTGGTACTGAACCGGCTCTGGCATGCCGGCCTGGATGAAGATGCCCTGGCCGCGCTGGGCCTGCGCCTGGGCGCCGACGTGCCGGTGTTCGTGCGCGGCCGCAACGCCTGGGCCGAAGGGGTGGGCGAGCGCCTGCAGCCGATCACGCTGGCGCCGGCCTGGTATGTGGTGGTTGAACCGGGCGTTCATGTTCCCACGCCGGCCCTGTTTGCAGACCCGGATTTGACGCGCGACAGCCCAGTGGCGAAAATAGAGGACTTCGCTTCCGGGACCCTGGTCGGGAACGCGTTCGAACCGGTGCTGCGCCGCCGTGAGCCTGCCGTCGAGGCAGCGCTTGCCGCGTTGAGCGACATCGGCACGGCGCGGCTGACCGGTTCGGGAAGTGGTTGTTTCGTCGAATTCGCGTCGCAGTCTGCTGCAGAGCAGGGACGGTCGAAATTGCCGAAGGAGTTGCGGGCAAGGGTGGCAGCGGGCGTTGCGCGTTCGCCACTGCTGGATGCACTCGAGCAACACTGATTTATCAATGCAGGGGCGTCGCCAAGAGGCCCAAGGCACCAGGTTTTGATCCTGGCATTCGTAGGTTCGAATCCTACCGCCCCTGCCAATAGCGGCTGTGTCCGCGCCTTCCAGCGCATCGCCCGCGCGGGACGTGGAAACAACCGCGGTGTTGTCAGCAGCAAGGGTCCATCCGGGTCCTTGCCGCCCCCGGATCCCCGCCACTCGTCCCCGCCCGAGACAATCATGATGCAAGAGTCCCCGAACCTGCTGGTCTTTTCCGGCAACGCCAACAAACGTCTGGCGCAGAACATCTGCAAGGAACTGGGGGTTCGCCCGGGCAAGGCGCTGGTCTCGCACTTCTCCGATGGCGAAGTGCAGGTGGAGATCGAAGAGAACGTCCGCAAGCAGGACGTGTTCGTGATCCAGCCGACCTGCGCGCCGAGCGCGGAAAACCTGATGGAACTGCTGGTGCTGATCGACGCGCTCAAGCG
This sequence comes from Stenotrophomonas sp. YJH_SMC_94-11, assembly GCF_059370435.1. Lineage (NCBI taxonomy): Bacteria > Pseudomonadati > Pseudomonadota > Gammaproteobacteria > Lysobacterales > Lysobacteraceae > Stenotrophomonas > Stenotrophomonas sp. YJH_SMC_94-11. The sequence continues at coordinate 277,152 of NZ_JCAFTR010000006.1, forward strand.
CGCATCGGTGGCCAGCGTGACCGCCGTGGTGCCGTACTTCGGCTACTCGCGCCAGGATCGCCGCATGCGCTCCTCGCGCGTGCCGATCACCGCCAAGCTGGCGGCCAAGATGTTCAGCACCGCGGGCGCTGATCGCGTGCTGACCGTCGACCTGCACGCCGACCAGATCCAGGGCTTCTTCGATATTCCGGTGGACAACGTGTATGCGTCCCCGCTGCTGCTGGCCGACATCTGGCGCGCCTACGGCACCGAGAACCTGATCGTCGTCTCGCCGGACGTGGGCGGCGTGGTCCGCGCCCGTGCGGTGGCCAAGCGCCTGGATGACGCCGACCTGGCGATCATCGACAAGCGCCGCCCGCGCGCCAACGTCTCCACCGTGATGAACATCATCGGCGACGTCGAAGGCAAGACCTGCGTCATGGTCGATGACATCGTCGATACCGCCGGCACCCTGTGCGCCGCTGCCGCTGCCCTGAAGGCGCGCGGTGCGCTCAAGGTCGCCGCCTACTGCACCCACGCGGTGCTGTCGGGCCCGGCGGTGGACAACATCACCAATTCCCAGCTCGACGAACTGGTGGTGACCGACACCATCCCGCTGAAGGACGCCGCGCGGGTGTGCAGCAAGATCCGCCAGCTGAGCGTGGCGGAAATGCTGGCCGAAACGATGCGCCGCATCGCCTTCGGCGAGTCGGTCAGCTCGCTGTACGTCGACTGAGTTTTTCGTCCCTGCCGGCAACGGCGGGGACATACCCCGGGTGCTTCTGGTCGCGGAAGCATCTTCAACCGCCACGCCAAAAGGCGAGGCAACAACCTGAGTAGTCGAAAATGTCGAAGACCCATGAAATCAAGGTCACCAAGCGTGAACTGCAGCGTAAGGGTGCGAGCCGCCGCCTGCGTCACGCTGGTGTGATCCCGGCCATCGTGTACGGCGGCAACGCCGAGCCGGTCGCCATCAGCCTGGACCACAACGAAATCTGGCTGGCCCAGCAGAACGAGTGGTTCTATGCCTCGATCCTGGACCTGAACCTGGACGGCCAGGTGCAGAAGGTCCTGCTGCGTGACATGCAGCGCCACCCGTACAAGCAGCTGATCATGCACCTGGACTTCCAGCGCGTGAACGAGAACGAAGCCCTGACCGCTTCGGTCCCGCTGCACTTCATCAACGAAGACACCTCGCCGGCTGGCAAGGCTGCCGACGTCGTGGTCACCCACGAACTGAAGGAAGTGACCATCACCTGCCTGCCGAAGGACCTGCCGGAGTCGATCGAAGTCGACCTGGGCGAGCTGAAGGCCGGTGACGTGGTGTACCTGTCCGACATCAAGCTGCCGAAGGGCGTGGAAATCCCGGCCCTGGCGCTGGGCAAGGACCACGACGACGCCATCGTCACCGCCAAGGCCGGCAAGGCCGACGCGGCTGACGAAGAAGCGGCTGCCGCCGAGTAATACCGCTACGGTGCCTGCCTCCGGGCAGGCACCGTACTGGAAGGAACCATGGCAGGACTGCGACTGATCGTCGGTCTGGGCAACCCCGGATCGGAACACGCCCGGACCCGGCACAATGCCGGGTTTCATTTCGTTGAGGCCCTGGCGGAAAAAGCCGGTGCGCGATGGAATGTGGACAGCAAGCTGTTCGGTGAGACCGCCAAGGTCGAGATCGCCGGGCAGACGGTGTGGCTGCTCAAGCCCGCCACCTTCATGAATCTCAGCGGCAAGTCGGTCACCGCCGCACAGCGGTTCTGGAAGATCGAGCCGGAAGAAACCCTGCTGGCCCACGACGAACTGGACCTGGCGCCCGGCGTGGCGCGGCTGAAGTTCGACGGTGGCCACGGCGGCCAGAACGGCCTGCGCGACACCATGCGCCTGCTCGGCCACGGCAAGTTCCATCGCCTGCGCGTGGGCATCGGCCATCCCGGCCACAAGGACCGCGTAGTGGGTTGGGTGCTGGGGCGCCCGTCGAAGGACGACGACGCGCTGATTGCACGCGCCATCGATGATGCGATCGACGTGATGCCGCTGGCGGTGCAGGGCGATTTCAGCGAAGCGATGAAGCGGCTGCATACCCCGAAATAGCCGGTAGGTACCGACCGTTGGTCGGTACGGAAGCAACCAGGCTGGTAGGTACCGACCGTTGGTCGGTACGGAGAATGATTGGAAAAGCAGCGCCCAGGTCGCTGTTTCCCCAATCACTTTCACCCCAGAGAGCTGTCACCCATGGGTATCAAATGCGGCATCGTCGGCCTGCCCAACGTCGGCAAGTCGACCCTGTTCAATGCGCTGACCAAGGCGGGTATCGCCGCGGCGAACTTCCCGTTCTGCACCATCGAGCCGAACGTCGGCATCGTGCCGGTACCGGATCCGCGCCTGAACGAGCTGGCGGGCATCATCAACCCGCAGAAGGTCATCCCGACCGCGGTCGAGTTCGTCGACATCGCCGGCCTGGTAGCCGGCGCCGCCAGCGGTGAAGGCCTGGGCAACAAGTTCCTGGCACACATCCGCGAAGTCGATGCGATCACTCACGTGGTGCGCTGCTTCGAGCACGGCGACATCGTGCACGTGGCCGGCAAGGTCGATCCGATCTCGGACATCGAAACCATCGATACCGAACTGGCCCTGGCCGACCTGGACAGCGTCGAGAAGGCACTGAACCGTGCCGAGCGTGCGGCCAAGGGCGGCGACAAGGATGCAGCGGCGCGCAAGCCGGTACTGGCCAAGCTGCAGGCGGCGCTGTCGGAGGGCAAGGCCGGCCGCTCGGCCGGCCTGGACGAGGAAGAGAAGGCGCTGGTGCGCGACCTGTTCCTGCTCACCCTGAAGCCGGTGATGTACATCGCCAACGTGCTGGAAGACGGTTTCGAGAACAACCCGCACCTGGAAGCCGTGCGCGCGCATGCCGCCGCAGAAGGCGCGCAGGTGGTACCGGTGTCGGCCGCGATCGAAGAAGAGCTGTCCCAGCTCGACGACGAGGACCGCGATACCTTCCTGGCCGACCTGGGCCTGAGCGAGCCGGGCTTGAACCGCGTGATCAACGCGGCCTACAGCCTGCTCGGCCTGCAGACCTACTTCACTGCTGGTGTGAAGGAAGTCCGTGCGTGGACCGTGCGCAAGGGCGCCACTGCCCCGCAGGCCGCCGCGGTCATCCACACCGACTTCGAGAAGGGCTTCATCCGCGCCGAAACCATCGCGTATGACGACTTCATCAAGTACAAGGGCGAAGCCGGCGCCAAGGAAGCCGGTCGCCTGCGCCTGGAAGGCAAGGAATACCGCGTGCAGGAAGGCGATATCCTGCACTTCCGCTTCAACGTCTGATCCGGCGGCAACGGATCGACCCCGGACGCCCCGCCCTGTGCGGGGCGTTCGCGTTTTCGCGGCTGGACAAATAAGTGCCACGTGGGGAAACAGCTGTTGCACAAGGCTCGCAGGCGCTTATCCACACCAAACCCCCACCGCTTTCCACGCGTGATGTGGAAAACCGGTGGGGTCGGATCCCATTCCCGTGGAATGGAATCCGACCCCGGGCAATGGATAAAATTTCACCACATACTGAAACGTTTGCGGCGCAATGCTCGCACCCACTTGTCCACACCAAATCCCAATCACTCTCCACGGCGGATGTGGAAAACCGCGCATGGGCGTGGACAAAAAAACGCCACTCCCTGAAACGCTTGGTGCGTGGAGCTCACCGCCACTTGTCCACACCAAACTCCCATCGCTTTCCACGCGGCATGTGGAAAAAGCGCCCGGCACTCCCTTGCCGGGCACTTCCCGCATCACCAGGTGTACGACACGCCCAGCTGGGCACCGACGTCGCGGAAGCCCATGCCGCCGCTCTGCCGGCTCAGTTCGCCCCAGCCGCGCCAGCCGCCGGACAGATCCACCTGTACACCGGCCTTGGCCTCGTAGATGTCGCGCGGTAACTGCCGCTGCAGCCGTTCACCGTCCATCGCCAGGCCCGCGCCATTGCCGCCGGACCACCAGTTCACTGTCACGTACGGATGCACCTGGCCCTGCGCCGCGCTCAACCCACGGCTGTACAGGCGCAGGCCGAGGCGAGTGCTGGTCTCGCCGCCACCGCGGTCCTCGACCACCGTGCCGTTGGCCTCGACCACGCGGTCGCTGTCATAGCGGCTGTGCACCACCTGCAGTTGCGGTTGCAGGTAGATGCCGCGCTGCGCGGTGCGCCGCAGGGGCAGCACATAGCCAGCTTCGGCCGATGCACTCCAGTTGCGGGCGTCATAACGTTCCTTCTGCAGTCCATCGCCCTGCACGCTGTTGCGGAAGCGGCCGTACTGCAGCCAACCATCCACATAGGCGCCGCCTTGCATGCGTGCATCCTGCAGCCAGGTGGCATAGGCACCCACACTGGTGCCGGTGACCACGCCACGCGCGGTGTAGCCGGTCACCTGCGAGCGGCTGTCATTGCGCGCGCGGCCGTGGCCGAGCATCGCACCTGCCTGCAGTTCGCCCGCGCCGCCCACCTCGAAGCGACGGCCGACGCCGACCAGCACGCTGCTGATCTGCCCATCGACCTGGACCTGGCGGTTGCGGTCGTGGCTGTCGGGCTGCGCGCTGCGAAGATGCATCCAGGCCACGGCATCGCTGCTGGCGCCGGCCTCGGCGGCGGGGTCACCGGCGCGGTCGTGCAGGCTGCGCCGGAACATGCCCAGCGCGGCGTTGCGGTTGGCCAGGTAAGCCGCCGGTTCCGGGCGTTCCAGCTGCGGGCGCGGCGGGTCGATCGGCGGTTCCGGCGGCAACGGCGGGTCGACCGGCGGTTCCGGCGGTGACGGCGGGTCGACCGGCGGTTCCGGTGGCTGCGGCGGATCAATCGGCGGTTCCGGCGGTTCCGGCGGATCGACGGGTGGCACGTATTCCGAACGCAGGTACCAGTTGCCATCATCCGGGGTCGACACGCCGCCCTTGAACAGGAAGTAGTCGTAGGCACCGGCGACCGCGCGTCCCTGCAGGCTGAACTGTGCATCGGACTGGCCGCCAACGGTGATCAGGCGGATACCCTCCTGCGTCAGTGCACCGGCACCGCCGGCATTGCGCACGCTCACGCTGGCAGTGCCGCTGCTGTTGCCATTGATGACCAGCTGGTCGCCCAGCGAAGTGTCGTCACCCAGTGCACGGTTGAAGATCCACTGGCCCCCGTTGCCCACATAGTCGCCGCTGACAGTGACGGTCTTGAAGCCGCCCGCCGCCGGGGTATCGAAGGCGATGGTGCCGGCGTGTTCGAGCGCGCCGACGCTGGAACTGGCACGCACGTTCCACTGGCTGCTGCCATCCAGCGCAAGCTGTGCGACCTGGTAGCCGGAGTCGTTGCGCAGAGCACCGCTGAACGTGGTGCCGTTGCCCAGCACCATGCGTACGTCAGCCGTTGCGCTGTCGACCACCACGTCACCGCGCAGCGTGCTGGCGTCGGCGCTGAAGTCGATGCGGCTGGTCGCCACGCTGCTGCCATCGGTGAACACCGTGTCGCTGACGCGCAGCAGGCGCCCGCTGCCGTCGCCTGCGGTCACATCGCTGCCATTGACGGTCAACGCATGGTTGCTGCCTTGCAGCCAGAACGCGGCGCCGCTGGCGGTCTCGATGTGGCTGTCATTGAAGGTGGCGCGGTTCCAGTACGGACCGAACGCGGTCAGGTAGGAGCGGTAGCCACCGCTGTTGCTCCCGGTCATGCGGATGTCCAGGCGATCGGCCTGGGTCAGCCGCGCGGTGTTCATGTGCACGATGCCGAACACGTTCTCGCCGTCGCCGCGGATCGCAACGGTGTCGAGCAGCGCGGTGGCGGTGGAGCCACCGATGAACACGCCGCCACCCCCGTTGCCGCGCACGTCGATCACGTTTCCGGTGGCTTCGATGCGGCTGGCGGTGCTGCCGGTGGAACCGGTCACGCGTACGCCATAGGTCGCATCGCCGTGCGTGGTGATCCGGCCGCCCTGCACGGTGGCGACGCCGCCAGCGATCTCGACACCGTAACCGTAGGTGTCGGTCCAGGTGTCGATGGTGCTGTCGGTCAGCTGCAGGCGCGACTCATCGCTGGCCAGCCAGAATCCGGAGTAGCCATCACGCACATCGAACGCGGCGTCGCGGGCGGTCAGCTGGCCCCAACTGTTGATGTTCACGCCATAGCCGCCGACGGTGTAGAAGCTGCCGCCGTTGATCACCGCGCTGGAATAGGTCTTGCTGATGCGGCTGCCGAGCAGGCGCATGCTGCCGCCCACCGAGTGCGCTTCCACGTTCTCCAGCAGCACGCTGCCGCCACTGTCGATATCGAACCAGCCGCCGTCCATGTAGGTGTCGTACAGCTCGGCACGGCTGCCCGCGCCATCAACGGCAACGCCGGCGAGGATGCCGCCGGGGGCGAGAGTGATGCGGCTGTTGCGGATCGTCAGCAGGCCGGCGCTGTCGGCGCGCAGGCGGGCACCACTGTCGGCACTCATCTGCAGATTGTCCAGGTGCGCTTCACTGCCCTTGCCGGAGGCACCGATCAGGGTGCCGACGCCGCCGGTCATCGCGATGCGGCCGCCGGTGTAGTGGACAACGCCACCGTTGTAGGCCTGTACGACGCCGAATCCGCTGCCGTTGCGCGTGGCATCGATGTCGACATCGCGCGCATCGATCACACTGCCGGCACCATTGGCATACAGTGCGTAGAAGCCAACACCGGTGGCCGGTGCGATCGACAGCGTCGCTCCGCGCAGTTGTACCTGGCCGCCACTGGCAGCAGACACGGCGCTGCCATTACTGGTCACGTTGATGCGGCTGCCATCGATCAGTGCGCTGCTGCCAGCGCCGGTGACGGTCAGTGCGAAGCTGCCCGCGCCGTGGGTGAGGACATCATCGGCACCCAGCTGCAGGTTGTTGCCGTCGCTGACCTGCAGGGGCCCGGTCAGATCGGCGGCGTGGACTGGCAGTGCCGCCCACAGGGCGGTTGCCAGCAGGCTGGGAAGGAGGGGAGCAGGCGCGAGGCGCGCGCGCCCGGACGCTCGGCGGCGCCGAGTGGGGGAGGCGTACATGCTGTTGGACTTCCTGTGGCAGGGCGCAGCAGGGCTGCGCGGACTGGCGCGGCAGGGCCGCGTCGCTGCGGAAGCCACACGCGATAGCAGCTGCAGGCGCCATCGGGCTTCCGTCCCCCACGGCGACGCGGTTGCTGCCGGCAGGCGCACCATGGCGGGATGCGTTCAGCCTAGAAATCGGCACTGTCCTATGGAATCAGGCGTTTCCTAAAGCCGTCGCAGGCCCTCGTACGGGGCCCGCAGGATTCAGCCTGGAGTGGGCCTCAGGCGAACAACGAGGCCTGCAGGCAGTACTCGATCAGTGCCTGGTCACTGTCCACGCCGAGCTTGCGCATCGCACTGATCTTCTGCGTGCTGACCGTCTTGGCGCTGCGCTGCAGCTGGCGTGCGATGTCGCCCACGCTCATGCCGCCGGTAAACAGCCGGATCACTTCCAGCTCGCGCGGCGACAGGCGCGCACGGACCGCATCGGCGTCGGCTGGTTCGCTCGCCGCGACCGGCAGCAGGCCCGGCGGCCGGTAGACGCGGTCGGCCAGCACCACGCGCAGGGCCTGTACCAGGCTGCCCAATCCATGGCTCTTGAGCACGACGCCGCCGGCGCCGGCGGCATACATCGCTGCAACCAACGACGGATTGGACACCATCGTCAGCACCAGCAGGCGCGTCTCCGGGAAGCTGCGGCGCAGGAACGAGATCAGCTTGATGCCGTCACCGAAGCGGTCGCCCCCCGGCATGCTGTAGTCGGTGATCACGACCTGTGGCCGGGTCCGGGTCATCAATTCGATCAGCGTCGCCGGGTCGGCCGCTTCGCCCACCACGTCCAGGTCAAGTTCCCCGGCCAATACGTCGCGGATGCCGGCAAGCACGATCGGGTGGTCGTCAGCGATGAGGATCCGTGTGGTCATGGCGGGGTCGGGTCGTCAGGTGGGGGAGGGGAGGCCGCATCAAGCAGCGGATGCAACAGCTGTTCGAGGCGTCGCTGGAAGCGGGCAAGCGACGCCGCCTGGGTGGCCAGGTCATCGCCGCCAGCAAGGCTGTGCTCGATCTGCAGGCCGCTGTGCACCAGCGTGGGTGCGCCCACGATGACCAGTGCGCCACGGATGCGATGCAGTACCTGCACCACGCGCGCGGGATCGGCGCTGGCAATCGACTGGCGCAGGCTGTGCAGGTCAGCCTGCATGGTCTGCACGAACAACGCCTGCATCTTCGCGGGAACCTGCAGCGGGAGATCATCATCGCGCGTATCGGTGGATTCCGGTCCTTGCGGTGGCGCGGCAACCGTTGCATCGCCCCGGGTGATCTGGATCAGCAGGCGTTGCAGCGCTTCCAGCGTGATCGGCTTGACCAGCACGCCCTGCATGCCCGATTCCTGGCAGCGCTGGCGTTCGGCCGGGTCGGCGTTGGCAGTGGCACCGTGGATCGGCACGCGGGCACCACGCACCCGCAAGGCACGGGCCAGGCCATAGCCATCCAGCCCGGGCATGTTCAGGTCGGTCAGCACCAGCGCGAACTCGTCCTGCTGCCAGTAGCCCAACGCTTCATTGCCGTCGCTGGCGACCACGGCGCGGCAGCCGAGCTGTTCCAGCTGGTCGCGCAGGATCGCCTGGTTGATCGGGTTGTCCTCGGCCACCAGCACCTGCAGGCCGAAACGGCGCGTCGCCGGCAGGCGCCCTTCGGCGCTGGCCGCCAGCGGCTGGCCACTGGCGGCAGCCAACGCGAGCACGATCGCGTCGAACCGGTGCAGGCCAACCTGCCAGGCACCATCGATCTGCCGTGGCCGCACGCCGCCTTCGCGGCAGGCAACCACACGCGGTCCATCCACCCACTCGGGCAACGCGTCGTCCAGGACCAGGTCGAGCAGCACGGTGGACGACGGCAAGCCCGCCGCGCCTTCATCGCGGTACACGCTGGCCAGTGCGCCGCGCTGCTGCAGGCGCTCGCACAGCGATTGGACCAGCTCGCGCACACCGCCCCGCACCTGTACCTGCAGGCCCGCAGGCAACTGCGGCGCAGGAGATTGCTGCGGATCGGACGGCGCCGTGGGCAGCGGCAGTTCGACGCTGAAGCTGCTGCCCAGGCCGCTCTCGCTGACCACGCGCAGCTGGCCTTCCATCAACGCCACAAGATGCGCGCAGATGGAAAGGCCCAGGCCGGTGCCGCGCATCGCATCGGTGCCCGGGTTGGCCTGGAAGAACGGCTCGAACAGGTGCGCCTGGTGCTCGCTGGCAATGCCGATGCCGGTATCGGCGACCTGCCACTGCAGCCAGCAGCGCTGCTCTTGCCAGCGTGCCGAGACGCGCACCACCACGCGTCCGCTGTCGGTGAACTTCAGCGCGTTGCTGATCAGGTTGTTGAGTATCTGGCGGATCCGTGCCGCATCACCGCACACCACGGGCGGCACGTCGGCATCGATGCAGGCGTAGAACTGCAGCCCCTTGCTGGCGGCCGCGGCAGCATACGAGTCGAGCGCATCCTCGGTCAGATGCACTGGATCGAACGGGCTGGGTTCCAGGCTCAGTTGCCCGGCCTCGGCCTTGCTGACATCGAGGATGTCGCTGATCAGTTGCATCAGCGTCGAGGACGAACGCTGGATCGTCCCCAGGTAGTCCCGCTGACGCGCATCCAGTGGCGTGAGCCCGAGCAGTTCGAGGGTGCCGAGCACGCCGTATAGCGGCGTGCGGATCTCATGGCTCATGGTGGCCAGGAACTGGCTCTTGGCCCGGTTGGCCTGGTCGGCGGCATGGCGCGCTTGCTGCAGTACCTGCTCGGCTTCGTGCTGGCTGCTGAGATCGATGAACAGGCACAGCACCGCCGGCTCGCCGCGGTAGCGCGCCGGCGTCGCCGTCACCAGCAGGTGGCGGCCTTCGGGCGTGGTGTAGGCCAGCCCATCGCCGAGCGTGGTGCCCCCAGCGGCGAGCACGCTGCGCCGCCAGGGGCCGTGCCAGCCTCCAGTATGATGGTCTTCACCCAGCCAGCGGCGGGCGAGGGTGTTGTCCAGCAGCACATTGCCATCGGTACGGCGCAGCAGGCACAGCCCGATCGGTGCGTTGTCCAGGATCGTGCGGCTGAAGGCTTCGCTTTCCAGCAGCCGCGCGTGGTTGCTGCGCAGCGGCTCGATGACCGAACGCCGATACGCGCGCAGCACCAGCGTGCCACCCAGTGCCAGCAGCAGGGCCACCACCGTCGCACCGAGCAGCGGCCCCTGCGGGTGCTGGAATACCTGCCGCCAGCTGACGTGGTAGACCGCCAGCCAGCCGCGCTCGCTGCGCATGCGGAACTGCAGGCCTCCCAGGCCTGCCTGCCAGGAGGTGCCAGCGTTGCTGGCATCTGCAGCATCGCCCAGCAGGCGCTGGCCATCGGCATCGAACAGCGACAGCCGTTGGAACACCGGAACACCCAGCACCTGCCGGTAGTCATCGACGCGTGCCGGATCGAGCAGGCACGCCAGCGCGGCCTGCGAATCCTTGCCGTCCTCACCCCACAGGCGCGCATCCTGCGGGGCGTGGGCGATGGCGAGCAGCCAGGTCTGCCGGTCGCGCCACGGCACGCTTACCCAGGCGATGCCGCCGCGCTGCAGCGTGGGCCGCGTACCCAGTGCGCGGTGGATGTCGGCGATCGCCGGGCGCAGGTGATGCGGGCTGTTCTGGCTCGCATCTGTACCGACGATCTGTACCGGTGCCAGCAGCCCGCGTGTGCCCTGGCCATCGACCAGCAGGCATTGCGGTGGTGGGTAGCGCGAAGCGGACCAGAACGTACCGTAGAAGCGCAGGAACCGGTCGCCCAGCTCGGTCGGTGGCGAACGACCGGCCCCCTCGCTCCCGATCACCGCGAAGTTGGCGTACAACGGACCGCGTTGCAGTTCCACGCTGGCATCGGCAACCGGCTGCCCTCGTACGCCGACATCATGCAGCCGCCACTGGCGCAGGAAGCGCTCCTGCTCGCGCAACGTGCCGTCCAGGCGGCGGAAGTGGTACTCGATCTTGCTGCGCTCTTCGTTCAACAGCTGCGAGCCGGCCGACAGCAACAGTCCGGCCTGCAGGGTCGCCAGCACCACCACGCCGATCAACAGGGCATGGACGCGGAGCGAGCGGCGAGCGAGTCGGCGTACAGGAGCGGCCTCGGCCGGCATGGCAGGTCTCAGGGCAGGGGGCGGACATCGGCACCGGTGGCGGCGCAACGTCCACCGCTACTGCACAGACAGGATCGTCAATGCCGCTTGATGATTTTGTGAAGCCGTCGTGCAGTCCGCGTCAGCGCAGGGCAGCCTGCGGTCTTTCGTCCAGTTGCGGTGCTTCTTCGTCCAGCAAGCGGGTGAACGCGTCGGACGGCAGCGCCTGCGAGATCAAGAACCCCTGCACCTGGCTGCACCCCAGCTGCCGCAGGGCGGCCAGGTCGGCATCACTTTCCACGCCTTCGGCCACGATGGTCAGGCCCAGCTGGTTGGCCAGTGCGATCACCGTCGACAGGGTCAGGTGCAGGGCCGGGTCACGGGCGCAGCCACTGACCAGCGCGCGGTCGATCTTGACCTCGGTGAAGGGGGTATTGACCAGGTTGTGGACCGAGCTCAGGCCCTGCCCGAAATCATCCTGGGCCAGGCCGAAGCCCTTCATGCGCAGCCGGCAGGCACCGGCATAGAAGTCGCTGACGTGCCGCGTGGTGCTGTTCTCCATCAGTTCGAAACACAACTCGCCGGGCGTCCCGCCGTGGGCCAGGGTCAGCGCCAGCAGCTCATCGGGCAGGTCCGACTGCTCCAGCAGATGAGGCGGCAGGTTGATCGACACCGGTACCCGGAAGCCTTGCTTGCGCCAATGCGCCTGTGCGCTGATGCTGGCCTTGAGCATCATCCGCAGCAGGTCGCCCTCCAGCCCGTGGCGGCAGATCGCCGGCAGGAAGCTGCCGGCAGCCAGCGTGCCCAGCTGCGGGTGGCGCCAGCGCACCAGTGCTTCGGCCGCCACCACCCGTCCGGACTGCAGTGACTTCTTGGGTTGGAACCATGCCGTCAGGCTGCCATCGGCCATCGCCTGGCGCAGCTGCGACGCATCCGCTTCGGGGACTGCCGCCGACGCGCGAGAAGGAGCCTTGCCGGTGGCCGGGCGCGCCTGCGCCAGCGCCTCGAACAGCGCGTCCACGTCGGCGGCCGCCACCGGCTTGGACAGCAGGCCGATCACATCCAGCCCCAGCGATTCGGCCATCAGCCGTGCCGAGGTCATCATCCGCCGCGGGGCCGCGCTGACCACGGCCAGGCGCGGCGGGCGTGGTTGCGCCGCCAGTGCCTGGATGAACTGGATGCCGTCCTGCCCGGGCATCAGCAGGTCACTGACCACCAGGTCGTAGGGCTGGCAGGCACACAGTGCGATGGCGGCATCCACGTCTTCGCAGGCATCGACCTGGATACCGGCGCGGCTGCCGAACAGATTGGCCAGGAAACCACGCTGGAAGGGCTGGTCTTCCAGGATCAGGACGCGCTGGGTCATGCGGGGTCTCCTTGGCGCAGGGTGGTGAGCGCCTTGCGCAGGCGGGCGATGTCGACGGGTTTGCTGAGGTAGCCCTGCATGCCACTGGCCAGGCAGCGCTCGCGCTCTTCGGCGGTGGCATTGGCGGTGGCGCCGATCACCGGTACCGGGTTGCCGTCATCGCGCAGCTGGCGGGCCAGCGCGTGGCCGTCCATGCGCGGCATGTTGATGTCGGTCACCACCAGATCGAAGCACTGCTCGCGGCACCGCTGCAGCGCTTCCATGCCATCCTGTGCCAGCTCCACGTCGCAGCCGAGGGTGCGCAGCTGCTCGGCCAGGATCACCCGGTTGATCGGGTTGTCCTCGACGGCCAGCACGCGCAGGCCCAGAGGCATCGGTGGTGCCGTGCGCGTGGCCTCCGGCTGCGTCGCGCGCTGCTGCTGCACGCTGGCCAGCGCCTTGCCGATCGCGGTCATGCCGTGCAGGGTCACCACCAGGCTGCCGTCGGCGGCAGTGATCGGCTGGTCACCGCCCTCGATCGATGCCACCACGCGCGGGCCCGACCAGGCCAGCGGCATCCCGGCTTCGCCATCCATCAGGATCGCGCCGTCATGGTCCAGCAACGCCGGGTCACCAAGCAGGGGCTGCGCGTTGGCGCCCCAGCGACACAGCCAGCCACAGGCACTGTCGACCAGCTCGCGGTCGCGGCCGCGCACCAGGATCGGTGGTTCCGGCAGCAGTGTGGGGCCATCCTCGGCAGCGGCCAGCACCGGCAACGGCAGGCGGACGCTGAAGCTGCTGCCCAGCCCGGGTTCGCTCACCACCTGCAGCTCGCCGCTCATCAGGCGTACCAGGCGGTCGCTGATGGACAGGCCCAGGCCGGTGCCCTGCGCGCTGGCTGCGCCGCGGACCTGGCGGAACGGTTCGAACAACCGCGCCTGTTCCTCCGCAGCGATGCCCACGCCGGTATCGGTCACCTGCCATGCCAGCACGCTCGATTCACCTTCGCGCTGCACCTGGCGCACGCGCAATACCACCCGGCCATGCTCGGTGAACTTGATCGCGTTGCTGAGCAGGTTGCCCAGCACCTGGCGGATGCGGTCGGCATCACCGAGCACCCGTGTCGGCAGGCGCGGATCGGTACAGACCAGGATCTGCAGGCCCTTGCAGGTGGCCGACGCGGCGAAGCTGCGCAGCACGCTCTCGGTCAGCTCGCGCGGCGAGAACGCCGTCGGCTCCAGGCTGAGCTGTCCTGACTCGATCTTGGAAACATCCAGCACATCGCTGATCAACTGCAGCAGGACCGACGAGGAACTCTCGATGGTGCGCAGGTACTGCGACTGCCGGGCGTCCAGCGAGGTGTGCCCCAGCAGCTCCAGCGTGCCCAGCACGCCATACAGCGGGGTGCGGATCTCATGGCTCATGGTGGCCAGGAACGCGCTCTTGGCCTGGTTGGCCGCATCGGCGGCCTGGCGTGCCGACGACAGTGCGGCCTGTGCCTGGCGGTGCCGGGAAATATCATGGAAGACGCATAGCAGCACGTCATCGCCCTGGTAGCGGCAGGCCGCGTGCAGCACTTGCAGCTGGCGCCCATCGCGGGCGGTGAATTCAAGTCCACGCCCGCGTTCGCCGGCATGTCCGCGCCATGGTGCCTGCCAGTCGCTGTGTTCGCCTTCTTCGCCGAGCCAGTCGCGCAGCAGCTGGTTGGAGAGCAGCAGCGCGCGGTCGCTGCGGCGCAGGACGCAGATGCCGACCGGCGCCATGTCGATCACCGTCGAACTGAAGTCCAGGTTCTCCAGCAGGCGGCGGTGCTGCTGCAGGGCCGGCTGGATCAGCTGGAGGTCAACGCGATGCCGTAGCAGGCGCAGCGCAACACCGGCCAGCAGCAGCAACAGCACGCAGACCAGCAGGGGCACGGCCAGGTCGCCCAGCAGCAGCTGCGGCGGCAGGTGGTAGACCAACCGCCAGCCGTCATTGCCGACACTTTTCACCAGCGCTACGCCGCGCGGCAGGCCACCGCTCCACAACGTGCCGAAGCTGTCGTCCTGGCGCTCCCGCAGGGTCTTCCAGCCCGCACCATCCAGCCGCGGTGCCTGGCTGGACAATGCAGGCTGCCCCGCACGGTCGAGCAACGCGTAACCGCCAATGCCCTGGCCGTCGATCATGCTCGCCGCCGCCGCGCCATCGAGCAGCAGCACCAGCCACTGCGCCGGTTGGGGGCCCGCCTGTACCGGCTGCGCCAGCGCAACGCCACTGTCACCGGGCCGCAGCCAGTACACCGGGTCTGCACCCTCGAGGCTGCCGCTGCGTGCCTGCAGCGCACGCAGCGATGGCAGGTGCACCAGGTCGACGTCGACCTCGCCCCCGGCCAGCCAGTGCGCGCCGCGTGCATCGATCAGCAGCAGGTGCGTCTGCAGTGCCTGCAGCGTGTGCTCGGCGCGCGCTGACAGCAGCAGCCGCTGGCCCGGCTGGCCACCGGGACCATCCAGCGGCAGCTGGCGCACGCCCTCGCTGTCTGCGGCCGGTGCATCCGGGTTGCCGGCCAGTACCAAATCCCCCAGGTAGCGCAGCAGGGCTTCGCGCTGGTCGAAATAGATCTGTGCCTTGTAGGCCGCTGCATTCATCTCGCGGCGATGGGTCGAGATGTCTTCGGTGAATGCCGTGAGCAGGTAGAACCCGGCCGCGGCGGCCAGGCAGATGAAGACGCAGACGGTCAGGCAGCGCAGCAACACCGACGCGGTGGTCGATGGCACGGCCTGCTGCAGCGAAGGGCGGGGAAAGCGGAACATGCAACGATGCTAGGGAGCGGCGCTGATGGCGCGGAATCAGCTGTTTCCTAAAATCCCCCGCTGGCCGGTCAGGCCGGAGCCTGCGCGTGGGTACCGTTCAGGCGGCGGAAAAGAGAACCCCCGCCGAAGCGGGGGTCTCCTGTATCGGCGCTGGCCAGGCACTTACAGTGCGCTGCCACCGAACTTGTGGGTGTACTGCAGGTTGATCGTGCGGCCGACGCTGTCGAACCAGGACACGTCGTAGTACGGGTAAGCGGTGTAGGTACGGTCCTTCGGCGGCATCTTGTTGAACACATTGACCACCGACAGCGACAGGCGCGAGTGGTCGTCGAGGCGGTACTGCAGCGAGGCGTTGTAGCGATAGGTCGCCTTCACGTACGGGCTGTCGCCGCTGTCCCAGTCGAACACCTGGTCGTAGCTGTCCGAGGTCGGCAGCTTGCCCAGGCGCGAGCCGTACACCGTTGCCGACCACGCATCCTTCTCCCAGGTCACGCTCAGGCTGGTCTTGGTGCGCGGAATGTCGAAGCCACTGTTGACCGCGAACTGGTCTTCGGTGCGGTCGCCGGGGTAGCGCTGGAAATCATGCTTCTTCACCCAGGTGTGCGTGCCGTTGAAGATGAAATCGCCGATGCCCGTCTGCAGGCGATAACGCAGGCCGGCGTCGATGCCGGAGGTGGATTCGCGGGCGACGTTGATCGGCTCCACGCGCACGCCATACAGGCGCCCGTCGTTGCTGCGGGTGATGCGGGCGAGCGCGTCCACGCAGGTCGGCGAATTGATGTCGGCGCTGCCCAGGCGGCAGTTTGCTTCGTTGGCCAGGAGCGTGCGCACGTCCATGTCCTGCACCTGGTTGCGCATATCGATGTCAAACCAGTCCACCGACAGGTCCAGGCCGATCGCCGGTGACCAGACGAAGCCGGCGCTCCACGAGGTGCTGGTTTCCGGGTCGAGCTGGCGGTTGCCTGTGCGGCTGCGGATCAGGTTGCGCTCGTAATCGGAACAGTCGCTGGCCTCCTCGAGGCGGCAGGTGTACAGATCCTCGGCGCTGGTCTCGTCGTTGCCCGGTCCGGCAAACACATAGTGCAGGTCCGGTGCACGGAATGCGGTGCCGTAGGAGCCGCGCACCAGCAGGGTATCGATCGGGCGCCATTCCAGGCCGCCGCTCCAGGTCGCCTTGCCGATGCTGTGTCCGGAATAGCGGTACTGGTCGTAGCGGCCCGCCACGCTCAGGTTGACCGTGTCGTGCAGCGGCATGCGCAGCTCCGCAGCCGTCGCCCAGCGGTTGCGCGAACCCTTGCCGTCCGAATCCTTCCAGCTGTAGTAGTAGTACCCGGTCGCCAGCGGATCGGGGTTCAGAGAATAGGCCTGCTGGCCCACTTCCACGGTCGCGGCAAACCCGGCATCGCCACCGGGCAGTGCGAACAGTGCTGCGTTGGTCAGGGTGAAGGCGGCGGTTTCCGTGCGCGACTTCGGAGTGTAGGTGGTACGCGCGGCGATCGAGTCGTACTCGGCGCGGGTCAGTGGACGGTACAGGCGTGACGGATCGGCGTTGTAGACCGGGAAACCGTCGTCATCCACGCCCAGCTGCGGGCCGAGGAACAGGTCATTGGCCTTGGCGGCAATGATCTGTGCCCAGCTGATGCGCGACTGGTACTGCGAATGGCTCAACGCCGCTTCGTAATCCCAGTTGCCAATCAGGTTGCCCTTGAAGCCGGTGGTCACGCTGAAGGTCTTCTGAGTGCTGCGCACCATGGCGTTGCGCAGGCCGCCCATTTCCTCGGGCGAGAACTGGCGCTGCCAGAACTCGATCTCGCCAGTGGCTTCGTTGTTGAAGTAGCCCGACTCATCACCGTTGGCATCCATGCGGCCCCACTGGGTGACGTCGCGCATCAGCGACATCGTGTGGTAGCCGAGCTGCACGTCGGCGAACCACTGCTGGCCATTGTCGAAGTCGTAGCTCAGCGACGCGTAGCCGTTGGCGCCGCGGCGCTTGCTGAGGATGGTGCCGTAGCCGATCGAGCTGTCGCTGCCGCAGTAGTAGCCGTACTTCGGGCGGTAGGCACGATAGGTGCTGCCCTGGTTCTGGCCGGACAGCGCTTCGCAGGTGGCGGCGCCCGGGTCCAGGTAGTCATCGTTGTAGTCGGTGCGCAGATAGGCACGGCGCGCGATGCGCGAACCCTCGGTGGGGCCATCCCGGGTCGAGTCCTGGATGTCACGGTCATAGGCCCACAGCGGGGTCTGCGACTGCAGCTCGACGCTGTACACGGCGTTGAAGTTGCCACGGCTGAAACCGCTGGCCAGGCTCATGTCGAACGACTCGCCGCCGCCTTCGCTGGTGGTGCCCATGCGCATGTCGATCGTGGTGCCGTCGGCCTTCTTCTTCAGGATGAAGTTGACCACGCCGGCGATCGCGTCCGAGCCGTAGATGGCCGAGGCGCTGCCGGTCAGTACTTCGATGCGCTCGATCATGCCCAGCGGGATGTTGGAGACATCGGTGAAGTTGCTGCGGCCCTTGAACGGCATCGGGAAATCGGCAATACGCCGACCATTGACCAGCACCAGCGTGTGGTTCGGGCCCAGGCCGCGCAGATCCACCTGCTGGGCGCCCGGCGAGAAGTCGGCGCCACTGGAAGACTGCTGGCTCTGCGTCTCACCGCCGTTCTGGGTCATTGCACGCAGCACGTCCGGCACGCTGGTGAAGCCACTGGAGCGGATCTGCTCGGCATTGATCACCGTGATCGGAGCGGGGCCTTCCACCTGGGCGCGCGGAATGCGCGAGCCGGTGACCTGCACCGCGTCCAGTTGTTGCACCGAAGAGGAAGCCGGTGCCTGGGCCGCCGCAGAAGCAGCCACGCCCATCAACGCCAGCTGGATCGACCACGCCATCGCCTGTCTACGCATGAGGAATTCTCGGAAATGAAGCCGGCCCGCAGAGGAGGGGCCCTGTCCCCCATTCAGACTTCCGGAATGGGCGCGCGCATTTAACGCCTTTTTCATGTCCTTGACTACTGGGCCCCCATCTGGCAAAGAGTGAAAACGCTTGCAAGTCGATTTTGTTCAGGGAGATCAAGATGCGACGCCTCGACCGGACCCTGCCTGGCCCCTTCGCCTGGCTGGCGCTGCTGGTGCTGGCCTGGCCATTGGCCACGCCCGCACAGGACCTGCAGGGCCCCGGCTTCGCCTATTACGAAATCGGCGATCTGGAATCCCCGCGTCCCGGTCCGCGCGCGCCCGCCATGATGCTGATGGGCGGTGGCGAGTGGGTGCCGGAGGCCTTCCAGTGGTGGCTGAAGCAGGCCGGCAATGGCCGTGTGCTGATTCTGCGCGCCTCCGGTGGCGACGAACTGCAGGACCGCCTGTACCGCGAGATCGGCGGCACCACCGCAGTGCAGACCCTGGTCTTCGACAGCCGCCGCGGTGCCGATGATCCGGCGGTGCTGCGCGTGGTCGCCGCGGCCGATGCCATCTTCATTGCCGGCGGCGACCAGTCCCGCTATATCCGCTTCTGGAAGGGCACCGCACTCAACCGTGCACTCAACGCCCATGTGCGCGCCGGCAAGCCGATTGCCGGTACCAGCGCTGGCCTGGCCATCCTCGGCGGCTATGCCTATGGCGCCATGGATGGCGGCAGCATCACCTCGGCCGGTGCGCTGGCCGACCCGATGGGCAGTGCCGTGACCCTGGACAGCGGCTTCCTGCAGATGCCCTACCTGCAGCGCGTGGTCACCGACACCCATTTCGACAAGCGTGACCGGCTCGGTCGCCTGATCGTGTTCGTGGCACGTGCCGCCCAGGACAGCGGCGACCCTGACATCGTCGGCATCGGCGTCGATGAGGACACCGCCCTGTGCGTTGAGCCCGATGGCCGGGCCCAGGTCTACAGCGCAGATGGCGAAGGCAAGGTCTGGGTGGTCAGCCCCGGCCGCGACGCCGACCGCCTGGTGGAGGGCGAGCCGCTGCGCTTCCATGCGGTGCCGGTGACGGTGGTCGCCAGCGGCAGCCGCATGCGGCTGGATGATTTCCAGGCCGAGGCCGATTACCAGGCCGTGGCCGACGTCAGCGACGGCGAGATTGAGTTCACGCTTCGGTAGTACCGGCCGCTGGCCGGCAACCCACCTTCCTGATGCGACCGGTGCCGGCCAGCGGCCGGCACTACCGGTGCAATCCTTTCACTACACCTGCTGGAGATGTACCCGATGAAACTGCGCCTGGTGCTGTCCGCGCTGCTGTCCCTGCCGTTGCTTGCCCAGGCCGCCCCGGCCGCCTCGCCGTTGCTGGTCATCCACGGCGGCGCCGGTGTCGAGCGCAAGGACCTGTCGCCGGCTGAAGAGAAGGCTGCGCGCGACGCGTTGCGCGCGGCGCTGCTGAAGGGCCACGCCGAACTGGCGGCCGGTCGCCCGGCGCTTGCAGCCGTCACTGCGGCAATCACCGTGCTGGAGGACGATCCGACCTTCAACGCCGGCAAGGGCGCGGTGTTCACCCATGACGGCCACAACGAACTGGATGCCGCAGTGATGGATGGCGCCACCCTGGCTGCAGGTGCGGTGGCCGGCGTGCAGCGGGTGCGCAACCCGATCCTGCTGGCCCAGGCCGTGATGCAGAAGTCCAGGCACGTGATGATGGTCGGGCAGGGTGCCGAGGCATTCGCGGTGGAGCAGGGCATCGGCCTTGTCGATCCATCCTACTTCCGTACCGACAAGCGCTGGCAGCAACTGCAGCGCGCATTGAAGGAAGAGGCCAGTGGCCAGGCGCACGCCGACCTGGAGACCGCAAGGCACTTCGGCACGGTGGGCGCGGTTGCCCTGGATGCGCAGGGGCAGCTTGCCGCCGGCACCTCCACCGGTGGCATGACCAACAAGCGCTATGGCCGTGTGGGTGATTCGCCGATCATCGGCGCCGGTACCTGGGCCGACGCGGGCTGCGCGGTATCGGGCACCGGCTGGGGCGAGTACTACATCCGGACTGCGGCCGCGCACGAGATCTGTGCGCGCATGCGCTACCAGCGGCAGACGCCGGAGCAGGCCGGCAGGGGCGTGATCAACGAGATGATTCCGAAGATGGGCGGCGACGGCGGCGCGATCGTGCTTGCCGCAGACGGAAAAATGGCCATGCCGTTCAACACCCAGGGCATGTATCGGGGCTGGATCGGCGCCGATGGCGTCCCCCATGTCGCAATTTTCGCCAGCGAGACCCTGCCGGTCCCTGAGCAATAACCTTGCGTATCAATGGGTTTGCGACAACGTGTGAAAAAGATGGAAAAAAGCGTTGACAGCCCCCCGCCTGATCAGCAGAATAAGCGGCTCACCACCACACACCGCAACGCTTCGGCGGCAACGGGTTGGGGTGGTAAGGAGGGATACCCAAGCGGCCAACGGGGGCAGACTGTAAATCTGCTGGCTTACGCCTTCGGTGGTTCGAATCCACCTCCCTCCACCAGTTTCACGTTGTGACATTCCCGGCGCGGGAGTAGTTCAATGGTAGAACCTCAGCCTTCCAAGCTGATGGTGCGGGTTCGATTCCCGTCTCCCGCTCCATTGAATGAACTTTGAATATTATCGAGTTCATGTCATAATGCAAAACTCGGCTCACGTAGCTCAGTCGGTAGAGCACTTCCTTGGTAAGGAAGAGGTCGAAGGTTCGATTCCTTTCGTGAGCACCATCTTAAGCATCACCTCTCAGACGAATTCGAGATAAGCAGCCATGGCCAAGGGTAAGTTCGAGCGCACCAAGCCGCACGTCAACGTCGGCACCATCGGTCACGTCGACCACGGCAAGACCACGCTGACCGCCGCACTGACCAAGATCGGTGCCGAGCGCTTCGGTGGCGAGTTCAAGGACTACTCCTCGATCGACGCCGCGCCGGAAGAAAAGGCGCGTGGC
>NZ_JCAFTR010000007.1:0-282003 GCF_059370435.1 Stenotrophomonas sp. YJH_SMC_94-11
CATGGCCGAGATCTCCGCCGCCTCGCAGGAACAGTCGGCCGGCATCGAGCAGGTCAACCAGACCGTGGTGCAGATGGACGAAACCACCCAGCAGAATGCCGCGCTGGTGGAGGAAGCCACCGCTGCCGCACGTGCGATGGAAGATCAGGCCGCACAGCTTGCAGATGCCGTGGCGATCTTCCGGCTCGACAACCAGGTCTCGGCCGCGATGCAGGCCGTTGCCGCGCGGGTCGAGCCGGCGAGAGTCACCACCGTGGCACCTCCGCAGCCAAGCCGCGCGGCAGCACCTGCACCGATATCGCCACGTCGTAGCAGCAACGCCGGCACCTTCGTCGCCAGCGACAGCGACTGGCAGGAATTCTGAGACCCACCCGTAGCGGCTTCGGCCGCTGCCCCCGCCGATGGACACGTCCCCCGTGCAAAGTCCTACTCCCATCGTTACCGGCCCACGCGAATTCGAGTTCGCCGACCGTGATTTCCGTCGCGTCTGCGACCTGATCTACCAGCGCGTGGGCATTGCGCTTGCGCCGGCAAAGCGCGACATGGTCTATGGCCGCCTGTCGCGCCGCCTGCGCACGCTGGGCATGCGCAGCTTCCAGCAGTACCTGGACCATCTGGAGCAGGAAGATGGTGACGAGTGGCAGGCGTTCACCAACGCCCTGACCACCAATCTGACCTCGTTCTTCCGCGAACCGCACCACTTCGACAAGCTGCGCGAAGAACTGCAGCAGCGCTCCAGCCGCACGCCGTTGCTGCTGTGGTCGTGCGCGGCGTCCACCGGCGAAGAGCCCTATTCGATGGCGATCACCGCGTGCGAGGCCTTTGGCACCCTGAAGCCGCCGGTACGCATCATCGCCACTGACGTCGACACCCAGGTGCTGGCCACCGCCGGCCGTGGCGTCTACAACATCGATCGCGTCGCCAGCCTCGATCCGGACCTGCGCCGCCGCTACTTCCAGCGTGGCAGCGGCCCCAACGAGGGCCAGTGCCGCGTGCTGCCTGCGCTGCGCGAGCTGATCGAATTCCGCCCGTTGAACCTGCTCGCCCCGCGCTACGACGTCGGTGGCCCGTTCGACGCACTGTTCTGCCGCAACGTGATGATCTACTTTGACAAGCCGACCCAGCGCGTGATCCTCGGCCGCCTGGTGCAGCACCTGGCCGATGACGGTCTGCTCTACACCGGCCATTCGGAGAACTATCTGCACGCCGCCGACCTGATCCAGCCCTGCGGCCGCACCCTGTACCGCCGTGCGGCGAAGGCCGGCGCATGAATGCTTCGCTGCGTACCGACGATGTGATGCGCTACCAGGATGCGCGTTTCCAGACCATCGCCGCCAAGCTGCTGCCCACCCAGTACCTGGTGGTCGATGACACCACCGCGCTGACCACCACGCTGGGCTCGTGCGTAGCCGCCTGCCTGCGCGACCCGGTGCTGAAGATCGGCGGCATGAACCACTTCCTGCTGCCCGAGGGCAACGCCGGTGACGGCGCGCCCGCGCGCTACGGCAGCTACGCGATGGAACTGCTGATCAACGACATGCTCAAGCGTGGTGCCCACCGCAAGCGCATCGAGGCCAAGGTGTTCGGTGGCGCCAACGTGCTGAAGGGCTTCACCAGCAACCCGGTTGGCACCCGCAACGCCGAGTTTGTCCGCCAGTACCTTCAGGCCGAGCACATTCCGATCATTGCCGAGGACCTGTGCGGCATCCATCCGCGCAAGATCTGGTTCTTCGCCGATACCGGCCGCGTGGTGGTGCAGCGCCTGCCGCATGCGCATGAGGCCGAGGTGGCCGCCGCCGAATCGGCGGTGCGTGCGCGCCTGTCCAAGGCGCCGGTCACCGGTGGCGTGGAGCTGTTCGAATGACCTTCACCGGCAACGCCCCCTGCCGGGTCCTGATCGTCGACGACTCCGCCGTCGTGCGGCAGATGCTCACGGAAATCCTGTCCAGCGACCCGGCCATCGACGTGGTCGGCACCGCGGCTGACCCGCTGTTGGCACGCGAGAAGATCAAGCGCCTGCTCCCGGACGTGATCACCCTGGACGTGGAAATGCCGCGCATGGACGGGCTGGCGTTCCTGGAAAACCTGATGCGCCTGCATCCGCTGCCGGTGGTGATGATTTCTTCGCTGACCGAGCGAGGCGCCGACACCACCCTGCAGGCACTGGCGCTGGGCGCCGTGGATTTCGTCTCCAAGCCCAAGCTGGACGTGGCCCGCGGCCTGCAGGGCTATGCCGAGGAGATCATCGCCAAGGTCAAGATGGCGGCGCGCTCGCGCGTGCGTCCGCTTGTGCGTGCCAGCGCCCCCAAGCTCACGCTGGACGCAGCGCCGGCGACGCGTGCTGCCTCGCCGCAGTTCCGTACCACCGACCGCCTGATCGCGATCGGCTCGTCAGCCGGTGGCACCGAAGCGCTGCGCGTGGTGCTGGAAGGCATGCCTGCCGATGCACCCGCCGTGGTGATGACCCAGCACCTGCCGGCCAGCTTCAGCAGCGCCTTTGCCGAACGCCTGGACCGACACTCGGCAATGGCCGTGCGCGAGGCCAGCGACGGCGAAGCGGTGCTGCCCGGCCACGCCTACCTCCCGCCCGGCGGCAAGCACCTGCGCATCATCCGCGACGGTGCGCGCTGGCGCTGCCGCGTCGACGACGGCCCGGCAGTGAACCGGCACAAGCCCGCGGTGGACGTGCTGTTCCGCTCGGTCGCGCAGAGCGCCGGTGGCAATGCCATCGGTGCCATCCTCACCGGCATGGGTGACGACGGCGCGCGCGGCCTGCTGGAAATGCGCCAGGCCGGCGCCCCAACGCTGGTGCAGGACGAAGCGACCAGCGTGGTCTGGGGCATGCCCGGTGCCGCGTTCAAGCTGGGCGCTGCCGAGGAACAGGTGCCACTGGAGCGGATCGCCGAGCGGTTGCTCGCCCTCGCCCGCGGCTGACAGGCCCCTGTAGAGCCGAGCCCACGCTCGGCTCCGCTCCCTGCTGGACACCTGCAAGAGACGTCAGGCTCCATTGCCGATCCGCCGCCAGCACTTTCGACATGTTTCAACGGCGCTGATCGAGGTTTGATCCTGCCGCAAGCCATGCGCGCCAAACGGGAGGCCCGCAGGACACCGACTTGGAGCGCGGCTGGAGCGGGTCGTATAGTCAGGTATCGCACCGCAATGGAACGCCGATGAACGTTACCCCGCAAGGCCGCGCTGCTCGGGTACACAGGGTGGGAAGTCCGGGTAACGGACAATACCCACTGCGCAACCTGTCGCATTTGCCCGGATGTGGCGCCGTCGTTCGCGATGAGACCGCATGTTCCAAGGATCAAGGACAATCCTGCAGCGACATGGACCGCTCATGCTGAAATCCGTCCCCAGCCTTGCTCATGTTGCGTTGATCGCCTTGATCACACTGGTTGTCGCAGGCTGCAACAAGGAACGCTCGTTCCCGGTCTATCGCGAGAATCCTGCGCCAAGGGATGCGCTGCCGATTGTGATTCGGGTCCACGATGCACCCGTGGATGTTCCCGTTCCTTCGGTCTTCGTCACGTATGAGATAGACCCACTCTGTCTGCCTCCGGTCAACAATTGGGAGGGGGTGCAGTACGAGCCGAACCAGCACAAGGTTGAGGTTCAGGCACAGCGCCTCAGTGCAACTGAATTCAGCAGTGCTGTTTTCAACGACGGTATGGAAGTTGCCGACTATTACGGTCGTGGCCCGTGCACTTGGACACCCGTGCTCGTGGAAGCTTCATTCGCCTTCATCATTGATGGTCGCCCAATTCGAGCGTCCGTCGCAGCACTGTTCAAGGAAATTGAGGGCGGGAGAACCTTCACTGCTTACGTAAAGCGCGCATTGCCGCCCTTGACCACAGGACAGTCGACAGAGCGGACGCCAACCGAGCCTTCAAGTTGGTACGAAAAGATGCCCCCAGAGAAGCGCGAGGAGTACTTTCCAATCGAAGTCTCCACACGGATTGAAGGAGCATCGCAATGAATCCTAGAGAAAGCGCGGCGCTTTCGGACAATGTCTATAAGGACCCGCTTCCGCCCGTCAGTTCCGACATCACCGTCGGCGGAACAAAGTATGAGGTCCTCGCTTGTCGTGACTCTGGGAGCGGATATCAGGGCATTGTCTACCTCAACATCAATACAAAGGAAGTCATCGTCGCCCATCGCGGTACCGAGTTTGATCGTCAGCCCATGCTTGATGGCGGCATCGACGCCGCGATGGTCACCGCCAGAGTCAACGCGCAACTGACTGACGCGCTGGCGCTGACAAAGCAAGCCCTCAGGCTGGCCGAAGAAAGGGGAGCCGGGCCAGTACACGTCACCGGCCACTCCCTGGGCGGCGCGCTCGCACAGATCACCGCACACCACTACAACCTCCCCGGCGACGCGTTCAATCCCTACGGTGCCGCCGGGCTGGCATATCGCCTTCCTGAAGGCCAGCCAGCCAGCGCGGCACCCTTCACCAACCATGTGATGGCAGGCGACCTGGTCAGTGCCGGCGGTCCCCATTACGGCAAGGTCGAGATGTATGCGCTGCCCAGGGAACTGGAGATCCTGCGCAACGCCGAGCACGGCCAGCGCATCGCCTCGATCGGAACACCCGGGATGAAGAGCGGCCATGTCATGTCCGCCGCGGTGGCGGTCCAGTTGGGCGACTCCCATCGAGTGGTTCATTTCCTTGATCGCATGACCGATAAGGGCCCGGTGCAATCTGTACTGGACAATCCACAGGCGCGCGTTACGGATCCTGAGGACCTGCGCCGGATTGCCGACTACCGCAGTGATGTTCATCAACTACGTGCGGGTGCGACCGTGCTTGTCGGCGGCGGGCCCGGTCTGCTGCGCGACGGTATCAATTTCCTGCGCGGTGTCGAGGAAGCCGGTGCATACGCCCGCCACGAAGCTGAAGCCGAGCAGCGGGCCCGCAATGCGCTCAGGCCTGGCGATAAACTGATCCAGGATGCAACCGACAAGGGCTCGCCCTCTCTCAGCAATCCCGCTTTCTCTCCCAGGACCCCTTTGCAGGAGAGCATTGAATCAACCTTGGACAGGGCAGGCCTGGATCCCAGGAAGGAAGGCCATCCAGACCATGCGCTCTACCGGCAGATTCGCGAGGGTGTATCCGCCGTGGATGCCAGGCACGGGCGCAGCTTCGATGAAACCAGTGAGCGCGTGACGGCCGGCCTGCTTGCGGCGGCCAAGGGCAGCGGCCTGGAACGCGTCGATCACGTTGTACTGGGCAATTCACCCAGCGATGGCCCAGCCTCTCGCATGTTCGTTGTGCAGGGAGCGCTCGACAATCCAGCACACCTGCGGGCGTCGGTTCCAATCAGTGAGGCCGTCAATACGCCCGTAGAACAGTCGCTCGCCAAGGCCGAGCAGATTTCGCAGGCACAACAGGTCGCCCAGCAGGACCTCGCCCACGAGCAGGCCCTCACCGCGAGGCGGATGGGCTAGGCCACCTGGCCGGGCACAATGAAAAACCCGGCTTTCACCTGCGTTTCTTCGTTTCAACGGGTTGCCTACCAGCGGCCGGCACTAGCGTGGGCCGTCCGCTCACAAAAAAACCCCCGGCGCGAGCCGGGGGTTTTTCGTTACCGCATCAGGCAGCGACCGTGCTGGCCACGTCCTGGTATTCCTCGATCTGGTCGAAGTTCATGTAGCGGTAGATCTCCGCACCATTGGCGTTGATCACGCCGATGTCCGCCATGTACTCCTCCTTGGTCGGGATGCGGCCAAGGCGCGAGCAGATCGCCGCCAGTTCCGCCGAACCCAGGTACACGTTGGTGTTGCGGCCCAGACGGTTCGGGAAGTTGCGGGTCGAGGTCGACATCGCGGTGGAGCCTTCGCGGATCTGCGCCTGGTTGCCCATGCACAGCGAGCAGCCCGGCATTTCCATGCGCGCACCCGCGCTGCCGAAGGTGCCGTACACGCCTTCCTTGGTCAGCTCCGAAGCGTCCATCTTGGTCGGCGGGGCCACCCACAGGCGGGTGGGAATATCACGCTTGCCTTCCAGCAGCTTCGCCGCCGCACGGAAGTGACCGATGTTGGTCATGCACGAGCCGATGAACACTTCGTCGATCTTGGCGCCAGCGACTTCGGACAGGGTCTTCACGTCGTCCGGGTCGTTCGGGCAGGCCACGATCGGCTCGTGGATATCGGCCAGGTCGATCTCGATGACGGCAGCGTATTCGGCGTCGGCATCCGGCTCCAGCAGCTGCGGGTTGGCCAGCCACGCTTCCATCTTCTCGATACGGCGCTGCAGCGAGCGCGGATCCTGGTAACCCTCGGCAATCATCCACTTCAGCAGGGTGATGTTGCTGGTCAGGTACTCGATGATCGGCTCCTTGTTCAGGCGCACCGAGCAACCTGCCGCCGAACGCTCGGCCGAGGCGTCGGACAGTTCGAACGCCTGTTCGACCTTCAGCTCCGGCAGGCCTTCGATCTCCAGGATACGGCCGGAGAAGATGTTCTTCTTGCCCGCCTTGGCCACGGTCAGCAGGCCCGACTTGATCGCGTACAACGGGATCGCGTTGACCAGGTCACGCAGGGTCACGCCCGGCTGCATCTTGCCCTTGAAGCGCACCAGCACCGACTCCGGCATGTCCAGCGGCATCACGCCGGTGGCAGCGGCGAAGGCGACCAGGCCCGAGCCGGCCGGGAACGAAATACCCACCGGGAAACGGGTGTGCGAGTCACCGCCGGTGCCGACCGTGTCCGGCAGCAGCATGCGGTTGAGCCAGCTGTGGATCACGCCGTCGCCCGGGCGCAGGGAAACGCCGCCACGGGTGGAGATGAACTCCGGCAGAGTGTGGTGCGTCTTCACGTCCACCGGCTTCGGGTAAGCGGCGGTGTGGCAGAACGACTGCATCACCAGGTCGGCCGAGAAGCCCAGGCAGGCCAGGTCCTTCAGCTCGTCACGGGTCATCGGGCCGGTGGTGTCCTGCGAGCCGACCGAGGTCATCTTCGGTTCGCAGTAGGTGCCCGGGCGCATGCCCTGGCCTTCCGGCAGGCCACAGGCGCGGCCAACCATCTTCTGCGCCAGCGAGAAGCCCTTGCCGGTATCGGCCGGCTGCACCGGCAGGCGGAACAGGTCGGTCGGGGCCAGGCCCAGCGCTTCGCGCGCCTTGCCGGTCAGACCACGGCCGATGATCAGCGGGATGCGGCCGCCGGCACGCACTTCGTCGAACAGCACGTCGGACTTGACCTGGAACTCGGCGATCACTTCGCCGTTCTTCAGCGCCTTGCCTTCGTACGGACGCAGCTCGATGACATCGCCGTGCTCCATCTTCGACACGTCCAGCTCGATCGGCAGCGCACCGGCATCTTCCATGGTGTTGTAGAAGATCGGGGCGATCTTGCCGCCCAGGCACACGCCGCCAGCGCGCTTGTTCGGGATGTACGGAATGTCATCGCCGGTCCACCACAGCACGCTGTTGGTGGCCGACTTGCGCGAGGAGCCGGTGCCGACCACGTCGCCGACGTAGGCGACCAGGTGGCCCTTGTCCTTCAGCGACAGGATCTGCCGGATCGGGCCGCGCTTGCCGTCTTCTTCCGGGGTGAACGGCGCGTCGTCGCGCTTGTTCTTCAGCATCGCCAGCGCGTGCATCGGAATGTCCGGGCGGGTGGTCGCGTCCGGTGCTGGCGACAGGTCATCGGTGTTGGTTTCGCCCGGCACCTTGAACACGGTGACGGTCAGGCTCTGCGGCACTTCCGGGTTGCTGGTGAACCACTCGGCATCGGCCCAGCTCTGCAGCACGGCCTGGGCGTTGGCGTTGCCGGCCTTGGCCTTCTCCTGCACGTCATGGAACGCATCGAACACCAGCAGGGTCTTCTTCAGGCCGTTGGCGGCGATGGTGCCGACGCTGGCGTCGTCCAGCAGCTGCACCAGCGGTGCAACGTTGTAGCCGCCGAGCATGGTGCCCAGCAGTTCGGTGGCGCGCTCGCGGCTGATCAGCGGGTTCTGCTCGCTGCCCAGCGCGATCGCCGCCAGGTACGAGGCCTTGACCTTGGCCGCGTCATCGACGCCGGCCGGCACGCGGTGGGTCAGCAGGTCGAGCAGGAACTCGGCCTCGCCCTGCGGCGGGTTCTTCAGCAGTTCGATGACATCGGCCGTCTGCTGCGCGCTCAGCGGCAGCGGCGGGATGCCAAGCGCAGCGCGCTCGGCGACGTGGTGGCGGTAGGCTTCCAACATGACAACTCCCGGGTAATGCGTAGGTTGAAAAATCAAAAGTGGGCTCAGGCGTGCGGCACGATCAGCTTCAGGCCCTTGAAGTAGTCGCGGTAAAACGTGTCGTTCCAGGTGATCAGGCCGTCGCACTGCAGCAGTGCGTGGGCGCCGACCATGAATTCGTCCAGGCTGCGACGGCTACCGCCGCGCTGGCGGTGACGGCGGTGCATCTCGCCAGCGCGCAGCGCCGACTTGGCTTCCATCGGGTTGAAGTGCACGCCCATCTCTTCCAGCGCTTCGAGCACCTCGGCACCACCGCGCAGCGATGCGCACACTTCGGCGAGGGTTGCGCCACAGACCACCACGCGGCCACCGACCAGGCTCTGCCGGAGGATGGCTTCCACGGCATCGGCCTGCGGGCCATTGCTGAGCAGCTCGACCAGCACCGGCGAATCGACGGCGATCATCACGGCTTACTCCTCGTCACGCACCGCGCGCACGGCCGCGTCGGATGACTCGAAGCCGTCCAGCGCGAACTTGCCGCGCGCCCGTGAAATGGCATCGTCAACACTCTTGCGCAGGATGATGCGGCTGCCGTCCAGCTCGACCTTCAGCAGCGTGCCCTTGGTCAGGCCGAGGGCATCACGCACCGCCTTGGGCAGGGTGATCTGTCCGCGTTCTGCAACGGTGGCTTCCATGGGTAGGCCTCAAAAAGTATGCATGAATTATACATACCTGACGTAACCACCTCAAATCGGGCGAACTGTGACCTTGAACCGGAATCAGTCGCATTCGACCGCTAGACTGGCCGGGCAGCTCACGCTGTACCGGGCCGGGACGCTCCGGCACCGCACGACCCCTCCGTCATAAAAGGACGTTCAATGCGCGCATTCATCCTGACCCTGGCTCTGGCCACCCCCCTTGCCCTGGCCGCAGGCCCGGCCCACGCCAACCCGTTCGCGGCCCACACCACCGGCACTGAGATCACCCAGAAGCAATTGGACGAGCTGGAGGTAGGCAAGGCGACCCAGGACCAGATCCGCGAGAAGTTTGGAGCGCCGACGCGTCGTGAGCAGCTGGGCGACACCCAGGTCTGGTACTACGACTACGCCAAGATCAAGCACTTCGGAAAGAACGTGCAGGAATCGACCGTCTTTGAGTTCGGCAAGGACAACGTACTCAAGGTGAAATCCAAGGGCGCGGCTCCAGCCAAGACCGGCAATCCGTTCCTGGGTGGCTGATTGCCACTGACTGGCGCGCTGCCCGTCGGCGGCGCGCCGCCCCCTGTGCCCGGTCAAGAACACCTCGACCGCCACGATGAAGATCGCTCAGCACGGCCCCCCAGCGCCTGCAGCACAACATGCTGCCGTCCACCTGTCCCCGGCGCCACACGGCACTGCCTCGAGCCTGTCAGCCCGCACTAGGTTCGGCGGCGCCATGACACGAAAACTACATACGAATATATAACCTTGCGTTCTGAGCCCGCAGTTCTGCGGCCCCGACGGCATCGGCGATACTGGCCTTCTGCCCGGCGGCACGGACTGCCGGCCACCGCAAGCAGGCCTGCCCATGCGCGGGCCACTGCAAGCCATCCGCAAGAAGGAGTTACCCCGCATGAGCGATTCGTTCTCCACCCGCAGCCAGCTGAATGTCGGTGGCAAGACCTACGACTACTTCAGCCTGCCCACGCTGGGCCAGCGCTTCGATATCTCCCACCTGCCCTACTCGATGAAGATCCTGCTGGAGAACCTGCTCCGGCACGAGGACGGCGGCATCACCGTCGGCAAGGACCACATCGAAGCCGTGGCCCGCTGGAACCCGGCGGCCGAGCCGGACACCGAGATCGCGTTCATGCCGGCGCGCGTGGTCCTGCAGGACTTCACCGGCGTGCCCTGCGTGGTCGACCTGGCCGCGATGCGCGATGCGGTGGTCAAGCTCGGCGGCAAGCCGGAGCAGATCAACCCGCAGATTCCCTCCGAACTGGTCATCGACCACTCGGTGCAGGTCGATGTGTTCGGCAAGCCCGACGCGCTGGACCTCAACGGCAAGATCGAGTTCCAGCGCAACCAGGAACGCTACGGCTTCCTGCGCTGGGGCCAGAAGGCCTTCGACAACTTCAAGGTGGTGCCGCCCAACACCGGTATCGTCCACCAGGTGAACCTGGAAAACCTTGCCCGCGTGGTGATGACCGCGGACAAGGACGGCAAGGCAGTGGCCTACCCGGATACGGTGTTTGGCACCGACAGCCACACCACCATGATCAATGGCATCGGCGTGCTGGGCTGGGGCGTGGGCGGCATCGAAGCGGAGGCCGCCATGCTCGGCCAGCCGTCGTCGATGCTGATCCCGCAGGTGGTCGGCTTCAAGCTGACCGGCAAGCTGCCCGAGGGCGCCACCGCCACCGACCTGGTGCTGACCGTCACCCAGATGCTGCGCAAGCTGGGCGTGGTGGGCAAGTTCGTCGAGTTCTACGGTGACGGCCTGCAGCACCTGCCGCTGGCCGACCGCGCCACCATCGGCAACATGGCCCCGGAGTACGGCGCCACCTGCGGCATCTTCCCGATCGACGCGGAATCGCTGAACTACCTGCGCCTGTCGGGCCGCAGCGAAGAGCAGATCAGCCTGGTCGAGGCCTACGCCAAGGCGCAGGGCCTGTGGCACGAACCCGGCAGCCCGCACGCCCAGTACAGCAGCACGCTGGAACTGGACATGGGCACGGTGAAGCCGTCGCTGGCCGGCCCGAAGCGCCCGCAGGACCGCGTGCTGCTGGAAGACGTGCAGAAGAACTACCGCGAAGCGCTGGTCGGCATGACTGCCAACCGTGACAAGCGCAGCGAGGACGTTGCCACCTTCGTCAACGAAGGCGGCGGCGCCGCGGTCGGCAACGAGCAGCTGGCCAAGGGCTTTGCCGACATCGAGATCGAAGGCCGCAAGGTGCGGCTGAAGGATGGCGCAGTGGTCATCGCCGCCATCACCTCGTGCACCAACACCTCCAACCCGGCGGTGATGATCGGTGCCGGCCTGCTGGCCCGCAACGCAGCCGCCAAGGGCCTGAACCGCCAGCCGTGGGTGAAGACCTCGCTCGGCCCGGGCTCGCGCGTGGTTACCGATTACCTTGAAAAGGCCGGTGTACTGAAGGAGCTGGAGAAGATCGGCTTCTACGTGGTCGGCTATGGCTGCACCACCTGCATCGGCAACTCCGGCCCGCTGCCGACCGAAGTCAGCGCCGGCATCGCCGCTGGCGATCTGGTGGTGACCTCGGTGCTGTCGGGCAACCGCAACTTCGAGGGCCGCGTGCACCCCGAAGTGAAGATGAACTACCTGGCCAGCCCGCCGCTGGTGGTGGCCTATGCCATCGCCGGCACCACCGACATCGACCTGACCACCCAGCCGCTGGGTACCGGCAGCGATGGCCAGCCGGTGTTCCTGCGCGACATCTGGCCAAGCAACAAGGAAATCGGCGATGTCATCGCCGCCACCATTGGCCCGGAGATGTTCAAGCAGAACTACGCCGATGTGTTCAAGGGTGACACCCGCTGGAACACCATCGCCTCGCCGGACGGCAACCTGTACGAGTGGAGCGACGCCTCCACCTACATCAAGAACCCGCCCTACTTCGATGGCATGACCATGCAGACCGGCAGCATCGACGACGTGCACGGCGCACGCGTGATGGGCCTGTTCGGCGACTCGATCACCACCGACCACATTTCCCCGGCCGGCAACATCAAGAAGGACTCGCCGGCAGGCCGCTTCCTGCAGGAGCGCGGCGTGCAGCCGGCCGACTTCAACAGCTACGGCAGCCGTCGCGGCAACGATGACGTGATGGTCCGCGGCACCTTCGCCAACATCCGCATCAAGAACCTGATGTTCGGTGGCGAGGAAGGCGGCAACACCCTGTACTACCCGGCCGGTGGTGGCCAGCCGGAAAAGCTGGCGATCTACGACGCGGCCATGAAGTACAAGGCCGACAAGGTGCCGCTGGTGGTGCTGGCCGGCAAGGAATACGGCACCGGATCGTCGCGTGACTGGGCGGCCAAGGGCACCCTGCTGCTGGGGGTGAAGGCGGTCATCGCCGAGAGCTTCGAGCGCATCCACCGCTCCAACCTGGTCGGCATGGGCGTGCTGCCGCTGCAGTTCCGCAACGGCGAGAACGCACAGACGCTGGGCCTGGACGGCTCGGAAGTGATCGACATCACCGGCCTGCAGGATGGTGCAAGCAAGCGCGCCACGGTTACCGCCACCAAGGCCGATGGCACGAAGAAGACCTTCGAGGTGTCGGTGATGCTGCTGACCCCGAAGGAAGTCGAGTACTTCCGTCATGGCGGCCTGCTGCAGTACGTGCTGCGCCAGCTGGCCAGCAAGTAACGGCGCGGCTGCGCCCGATTGAGGAAAGGGCCGGATCCTTGCGGATCCGGCCCTTTGCGTTTGCGATGCCCCCTGTAGAGCCGAGCCTGCGCTCGGCGGGTTCTGCGCCAACAGCAGCCGAGCAGGGGCTCGGCTCTACAGAAGCGCTCAGCGGCGCGGCGCGTCCGGGTCGGTGCGCAGGGCCTTCAACAGGCCCCACATGTAGAACGCCAGGGTGAACGAGAACGGCAGGCCGCACAGCACCACCGCCGTCTGCATCGCGCTGAAGTTGCCGGCCAGCAGCAGGCCGACGCTGGCCACGGTGATGCCGGCGGCCCAGAACACGCGCAGCCAGATCGGCGCGTCATGGCCATCTTCCACGCCATCGTCAACGCGACGGGTGCACAGGTTGGCGATCATCAGCGTGCCCGAGTCTACCGGGGTCAGGAACAGCACGAAGCCGATCACCACCGCAGCACCGGCCACGTACGGCGCCGCAGGCAGGTATTCCAGCAGCTTGAACAAGGTCATCGCTGCATCATGCTGGGCTACGTCCCCCAGGATCGCCTGGCCGTGGTTGAGCACCAGGTCGATGGCGGTATTGCCGAAGATCGACAGCCAGGCCAGGGTGAAGCCGAGCGGGATCAGCAGCACGCCCATGATCACTTCGCGGATGGTGCGGCCACGCGAGATGCGCGCCACGAAAAGGCCGACGAACGGCGCCCAGGCGATCCACCACGCCCAGTAGAACAGCGTCCACGAACCCATCCACTCACGGCCCTTGGGGTCGTTGAGGTACATGTCGAAGCTCTTGCGCACGAACGCGCCGAGGTAATCGCCGGTGTTCTGGATCAGGCCATCGAACAGGTGCAGGGTCGGGCCGGTGACCAGCACGAACAGCAGCAGGCCACACAGCAGGCGCACGTTGAGGTTGGACAGCCAGGCAATGCCCTTTTCCACGCCGGCCACCACGCCGATGGTGGCCACGACCATCATCACCAGCACGATCACCACCAGCACCTGCGGCGTATCCGGGATGTGGAACAGGTAGACCAGGCCGGACTGCACCACCAGCGCGCCGATGCCGAGGTTGGTCACCATCGAGATCAGCGTGGCCAGGATGCCGAAGCCATCGACCATGTCGCCGATGCGGCCGTGGATGCGCTCACCGAAGACCGGGTACAACGCAGAGCGCAGCGCCAGCGGCAGGTCCCGGCGATAGGCGAAATAGCCCAGTGCCACGCCGACCAGCGCATACAGCGCCCAGCCATGCAGGCCCCAGTGCAGGAAGGTCAGCACCATCGCTTCACGGCCGGCGGCCACGGTGCCGCCGGGTTGCCCGGGTGGATTGAGGAAATGATCCAGCGGCTCGTAGGCGCCGTAGTACAGCAGCGCGATGCCGATGCCGGCCGAGAACAGCATCGAAACCCAGGCGACATAGCCGAAGGCCGGTGATTCCTCGTTGTGGCCCAGGCGGATGCGGCCGTACGGCGAGAACGCCAGCCACAGCACGAAGCCCAGGCACAGCACGATCAGCAGCATGTACCACCAGCCGAACGCGGCCGACACTTCGGCCTGCGCCCATTGCAGCCAGTGCTCGCTGCCTTCGGGATAGAGAACGGTGAGCAGCCCGAGGATGCCGATCGACACCGAGGAGCTGAGGAAGACAAAACGGTTCAAGCGCAGGGGCGAACGCTTGGGATGAGCCAGGGAAGACATGGGGTCGTCTCATCAAGTCCGAGGGAGCACATGGGCGGGGCCGGACCGGTAAACCGGGCCCATGGCGTGGGGCGCGAGCGCATCCTAGGGTTTATTGATTGAACGTTCAATCAATAAAAAGCATAATGGCGGGCAGCCCGATCCTTCGGGTCGCAAACCGTGGAGAGACAATGCCGAAGAAAGGCGTGGAACCGGTACGGCGCGAACAGCTGATCCGGGCCACTTTCCAGACCATCGACGAGATCGGCATGGCCGATGCCACTGTCGCCACCATCGCGAAGAAGGCGGGGTTGTCCAGCGGCATCGTCGCCCACTACTTCGGCGACAAGGACGGCCTGCTCAATGCTGCAATGCGGCAGATCCTGCGCGAACTGAAGGACGCCGTCGCCCGCTACCGCGCAGACGCCGGCGACGATCCGCGCGAGCAGCTGCGCGCCATCGTCGATGGCAACTTCGACGACAGCCAGATCAACGGCACCGCGATGCGCGTCTGGCTCACCTTCTGGGCCGCCAGCATGCACCAGCCGGAACTGGCCCGGCTGCAGCGCGCCAACGACCAGCGCCTGTTCTCCAACCTGTGCCACCAGTTCAACCGCCTGCTGCCCCACCCGCAGGCCCGCCTGGCTGCCCGCGGCCTGGCCGCGATGATCGATGGCCTGTGGCTGCGCGGCAGCCTGGTCGGCGGCCAGTTCAACGCCGAGAAGTCCCGGCGCATCGCTTACGGCTACATCGACTTCCAGTTGCAGGCTGTCGCGCTATAAGCGCTCCAGCACCCGCCCCCTTCCAAGGAGTACGCCCCATGACCACCCTGCCCGTCCAACAGCTCTACATCCACGGCCAGCGCGTCGATGCCACCAGCGGCAAGACCTTCAAGACCGTCAACCCGGCCACCGGCGAGGTGATCGCCGAGGTGCAGGTCGCCAGCCAGGCCGACGTCGAGCGTGCCGTGCAGAGCGCAGCCGAAGGCCAGAAGGTGTGGGCCGCGATGACCGCCATGGAGCGCTCGCGCATCCTGCGCCGCGCCGTCGAGCTCCTGCGCGAGCGCAACGACGAACTGGCCCACCTGGAAACCCTGGACACCGGCAAGGCGCTGGCCGAGACCACCACCGTGGACATCGTCACCGGTGCCGACGTGGTCGAGTACTACGCGGGACTGGCCACCGCCATCGAAGGCATCCAGTTGCCGCTGCGCGAATCGAGCTTCTTCTACACCCGTCGCGAGCCGCTGGGCGTGGTCGCCGGCATCGGCGCATGGAACTACCCGATCCAGATCGCCATGTGGAAGTCGGCGCCGGCGCTGGCTGCCGGCAACGCGATGGTGTTCAAGCCGTCGGAAGTGACGCCGCTGACCGCGATCCGGCTGGCCGAAATCTACACCGAAGCCGGCGTGCCGGCCGGCGTGTTCAACGTCGTGCAGGGCCCGGGCCGCGAGATCGGCCAGTGGCTGACCGAGCACCCGGTGATCGAGAAGATCTCCTTCACCGGTGGCGTCGCCACCGGCAAGAAGGTCATGGCCAGCGCGGCGTCCTCGTCGCTGAAGGAAGTGACCATGGAGCTGGGCGGCAAGTCACCGCTGGTGATCTGCGATGACGCCGATCTGGACCGCGCCGCCGACATTGCGGTGATGGCCAACTTCTTCAGCTCCGGCCAGGTCTGCACCAACGGCACCCGCGTGTTCGTGCCGCGCAGCATGCTGGCCGCATTCGAGGTGGCCGTCGTCGAGCGCGTCAAGCGCATCCGCATCGGCGACCCGATGGCCGCCGACACCAAC
Source organism: Stenotrophomonas sp. YJH_SMC_94-11 (assembly GCF_059370435.1). Lineage (NCBI taxonomy): Bacteria > Pseudomonadati > Pseudomonadota > Gammaproteobacteria > Lysobacterales > Lysobacteraceae > Stenotrophomonas > Stenotrophomonas sp. YJH_SMC_94-11. The sequence continues at coordinate 16,005 of NZ_JCAFTR010000007.1, forward strand.
TTCGGCCCGTTGACCAGCTTCCCGCACATGGAAAACGTGCTGCGCTACATCGAGAGCGGCAAGGCCGAAGGTGCCCGCCTGCTGACGGGTGGCGGCCGTGCCACCGAAGGTGCGCTGGCCCAGGGCGCCTACGTGCTGCCGACCGTGTTCTCCGACTGCCGCGATGACATGACCATCGTCAAGGAAGAGATCTTCGGGCCGGTGATGAGCATCCTCGCCTATGACGACGAAGACGAAGTGGTGCGTCGTGCCAACGACACCACCTTCGGCCTCGCTGCCGGCGTGGTCAGCAAGGACATCAGCCGCGCCCACCGCATCATCCATCGCCTGGAAGCCGGCATCTGCTGGATCAACACCTGGGGTGAATCGCCGGCCGAAATGCCGGTCGGTGGCTACAAGGAATCCGGCGTCGGCCGCGAGAACGGTATCTCCACCCTCGGCCACTACACCCGCATCAAGTCGGTGCAGGTCGAGCTGGGCGACTACGCCAGCGTGTTCTGACCGGCGCGCCCCGAGCACGCCCCATCGTCCGGCCACCGCGCCGATCCGACATTCCGCCGGGACGCCTGCATGCAGCGCGCCCCGGCCTGCAGGAGACACCCATGAGCACCCATAACGAGTACGACTACATCATCATCGGCGCCGGTTCAGCCGGCAACGTGCTGGCCACCCGCCTCACCGAAGATGCCGATGTCAGCGTGCTGCTGCTGGAAGCCGGTGGCCCGGACTACCGGCTCGACTTCCGTACCCAGATGCCGGCTGCACTGGCCTTCCCGCTGCAGGGCAAGCGCTACAACTGGGCGTACAAGACCGATCCGGAGCCCTTCATGAACAACCGCCGCATGGACTGCGGCCGCGGCAAGGGCCTGGGTGGCTCGTCGCTGATCAACGGCATGTGCTACATCCGCGGCAACGCGATGGACTACGACAACTGGGCCAGCATGCCGGGCCTGGAAGACTGGACCTATCTGGACTGCCTGCCCTACTTCCGCAAGGCCGAAACCCGCGACATCGGCCCCAACGACTACCACGGTGGTGATGGCCCGCTGCGGGTGACCACGCCGAAGGCCGGCAACAACGAACTGTTCGCTGCGATGGTCGAAGCCGGCGTGCAGGCCGGCTACCCGCGCACCGACGACCTCAACGGCTACCAGCAGGAAGGCTTCGGCCCGATGGACCGCACGGTGACCCCGAACGGCCGTCGTTCCAGCACCGCCCGCGGCTACCTGGACCTGGCCAAGCCACGCCCGAACCTGACCATCGTCACCCACGCGCTGACCGACCGCATCCTGTTCTCGGGCAAGCGCGCGGTGGGCGTGCAGTGGCTGCACAACGACCAGCCGCAGCGCGCCACCGCCCGCCGCGAAGTGCTGCTGTGCGGCGGCGCCATCGCCTCGCCGCAGATCCTGCAGCGCTCGGGTGTCGGCCCGGCCGACCTGCTGCGCAGCCTGGACATCGACCTGGTGCACCACCTGCCCGGCGTCGGCGCCAACCTGCAGGATCACCTTGAGATGTACCTGCAGTACGAATGCAAGAAGCCGGTGTCGCTGGCGCCGGCGCTGAAGCTGTACAACCAGCCGGCGATCGGTGCCGAGTGGCTGTTCCTGGGCACCGGCATCGGCGCCAGCAACCAGTTCGAGGCCGGTGGCTTCATCCGCAGCGACGCCGAGTTCGACTGGCCGAACCTGCAGTACCACTTCCTGCCGGTGGCGATCAACTACAACGGCTCCAACCCGATCAAGGCGCACAGCTTCCAGATGCACGTCGGCTCGATGCGCTCGCCCAGCCGTGGCCGCATCCATGTGCGCTCGAAGGACCCGCGCGAACATCCGAGCATCCTGTTCAACTACATGTCGCACGAGCAGGACTGGCGCGAATTCCGCGCGGCGATCCGCATCACCCGCGAGATCTTCGCGCAGCCGGCGCTGGCCCCGTACAGCGGTCGCGAGATCTCGCCGGGCAGTGCACTGCAGACCGACGCGCAGATCGATGCATTCGTGCGCGAGCATGCCGAAACCGCGTACCACCCGTCGTGCTCGAACAAGATGGGCCATGCCGACGACCCGATGGCGGTGGTCGATGGCCAGGGTCGCGTGCACGGCCTGGAAGGCCTGCGCATCGTCGATGCCTCGATCATGCCGCAGGTGGTGACCGGCAACCTCAATGCGCCGACCATCATGATGGCCGAGAAGCTTGCCGATGTGATCCGTGGCCGCACCCCGCTGGCCCGCAGCACTGCGCCGTACTACAAGGCCAACGGCGCACCGGTACGCAAGCAGGGCTGACGCAAGCGGCCCTTCGGCAGACCCCCACCCCGAACCGGTAGGTGCCCACCTTGGTGGGCACGCCTTACAGCGATCCCTCGCCATCCTGTGCCGACCAAGGTCGGCACCTACCGTTGCAGCCTCCGCGAACCCCTCTTCGCGTTTTCCCTACGGCGGGGTATGCTGCAATGACCGGCCGTGGTCGATACGCTCAGGGCCGGAACCTAATACATCACGATTCCTGGAGGGGGAATATGAGTCTGGATCGTCCCTGGCTGCAGAGCTATCCGAAAGGCGTTCCCGCCGAGATCGACGTCAACGAGTTCCATTCGGTAGCTTCGGTCTTCGACGCTTCCGTCGCGAAATTCCGCGACCGTCCCGCCTACTCCAGCTTCGGCAAGGTCCTCACCTATGGCGAGACCGACGCGCTGGTCAATCAGTTCGCGGCCTACCTGCTGGGAGAGCTCAAGCTCAAGAAGGGTGACCGCGTCGCCCTGATGATGCCCAACTGCCTGCAGTACCCGGTGGCCACCTTCGGCGTGCTGCGCGCCGGCCTGACCGTGGTCAATGTCAATCCGTTGTACACCGCGCGCGAGCTCAAGCACCAGCTGGTCGATGCCGGCGTGACCGCACTGGTGGTGGTCGACAACTTCGGCGATACCGTCGAGCAGGTCATCGCCGATACGCCGGTCAAGCACGTGGTCACCACCGGCCTGGGCGACCTGCTTGGCGCCAAGGGCGTGATCGTCAACTTCGTGCTGAAGTACATCAAGAAGATGGTGCCCAACTACCATCTCAAGGGCGCGGTGCGCTTCCGCCAGGCGCTCAAGATCGGCAGCCGCCACAGCCTGCCCAAGGTCGAGATCGACCACGACGACATTGCGTTCCTGCAGTACACCGGCGGCACCACCGGCGTGGCCAAGGGCGCGATGCTGACCAACCGCAACCTGATCGCCAACATGCAGCAGGCCTCGGCCTGGATCAGTGCGTCGGGCATCGAGATGGGCAAGGAGTGGATCATCACCGCCCTGCCGCTGTACCACATCTTCGCACTGACCGCGAACGGGCTGGTCTTCATGAAGTTCGGTGGCTGCAACCACCTGATCACCAATCCGCGTGACATGAAGGGCTTCGTCAAGGAGCTCAAGTCGGTGCGCTTCACCGCCATCACCGGCGTCAACACGCTGTTCAATGGCCTGCTCAACACCCCCGGCTTCGACACGGTCGACTTTTCCTCGCTGAAGGTCACCCTGGGCGGCGGCATGGCGGTGCAGCGCGCCGTGGCCGAGCGCTGGAAGAAGGTCACCGGCGTGACCCTAGTCGAGGCCTATGGCCTGACCGAGACCTCGCCGGCGGCCTGCATCAACCCCCTCACCCTGACCGAGTACAACGGCTCGATCGGCCTGCCGATCCCGTCCACCGATGCCTGCATCAAGGACGACAACAGCGCCATCCTGCCGCTGGGCGAGGTCGGCGAACTCTGCATCAAGGGCCCGCAGGTGATGAAGGGCTACTGGCAGCGCCCGGAGGAAACCGCCAAGGCGATCGATGCCGACGGCTGGCTGCATACCGGCGACATGGCGAAGATGGACGAACACGGCTTCTTCTACATCGTCGACCGCAAGAAGGACATGATCCTGGTGTCCGGCTTCAACGTGTATCCGAATGAAGTCGAGGACGTGATCGCGATGATGCCGGGCGTGCTGGAAGTGGCCGCGGTCGGCGTGCCGGACGACAAGTCCGGCGAGGTGGTGAAGGTGGTCATCGTGAAGAAGGATCCGAACCTGACCGCCGAAATGGTCAAGGAGCATGCCCGGGCCAACCTGACCGGCTACAAGCACCCCAAAATCGTCGAATTCCGAAAGGAGCTGCCGAAGACCAATGTCGGCAAGATCCTCCGTCGCGAACTCCGCGATACGCCCGCCCAGTAAGGGTTTGCGGCAATTTGAACGATGCAGGGCCCGGGGCGGAAACGTCCCGGGCCCTTTCGCATGCGACGCCCCTGAGGCGGTGTAGCATCGCCGCGTGTGTGGACCGTTCGGCCCGCCGGCCACCCACCTGACACTGCGGGCCGCATGCCGAGGACCCTTCCATGAGTACCATCGAAAAGCTGCCCTCAAGCGGCTCGCCTTTTGCCACCATCCGTACCGAAGACAGCGCCGACGGCGCTGCCCACTGGCTGTTCATGCATGCCGATGCCGCCACCGGCATCCGTCCCTGCTGCCGCAAGGACATGCTCGACGAGATGTGGAGCTACATGGCGGCCATCACCCGCAGCCCTGCCGAGCGCCACAGCGGCACCCTGCGGCATTTCGTGCTGGCCTCCGATGCCGTCGCCTACAACCTGGGCGGTGACCTGGACCTGTTCACCCGCCTGATCCGCGAAGGCAACCGCGACCTCCTGTTGAACTACGCCCAGCGCTGCGTTGAGGGCGTGCACCACCTGCATACCGGGTTCGGCGGCGATGTCCGTTCGATCGCCCTGATCCAGGGCGACGCCCTGGGCGGTGGCCTGGAAATGGCCCTGGCCTGCCACACCATCGTCGCCGAGGAAGGCAGCGGCCTCGGCCTGCCCGAAGTTCTGTTCGGCCTGTTCCCGGGTATGGGCGCCTACTCCTTCCTGTGCCGCCGGGTGTCACCACACCTGGCCGAGAAGATCATCCTCGACGGCCGGGTCTACAGCGCCGAGGAAATGCATGCGATGGGCGTGGTCGACGTGCTGGTGAAGAAGGGCGAAGGCCGGGCGGCCGTCGAGGAACTGATCCGCCAGCAGCAGCGCACCCCGCAGTCCTACCTGGCAATGAACGCCGCACGCAGCATTGCCCAGCCTGTCAGCTATGACGAACTGTTGGAGATCACCAAGGTATGGGTCGATTCCGCCCTGGCCCTCGGCGACCGCTCTCTGCGCACCATGGATCGCCTGATCAAGGCCCAGACCCGTCGCGCCAGTCTCGACGCGGCCTGATTCATCCCTCCCCCAGGATGGGTTCAAGCCCGGTTGGCCACCGGGCTTTTTTTATGGGCCTTGCCGTGGTTCAGCGCGCCTCGCCATCGTCAGCAGCACCGCGCAGCCGGCGTTCGGCCCGCGCCTCCAGTGCACGCCGGCCTTCCTTGATCGCTTCCTGCAGGATGCCCAGGCGCTGGCGCCATTCGGTCTTGAGCTGCCAGTCGGCCATCCGCATCAGCTCGCCGGCACGGTTCGACGCGCGCATCAGGCCAAGGTTGCTGGCCACACCCTTGATCGCATGGGATTGTTCGCGGAACACGTCCCACTGCGTGGCCTCGCCGGCCTGCTCGGCCTTGCCCATGCAGCTCGCCACGTCCTCCAGGCACTGGCGGATGAACTCACGTTCGAAGCCCTCGCCCATCCCCAGCGAGGCCAGCTCGTCCAGCACGCTGCTGTCGAGCACCCCATCCTGCAGCGCCATCGGTCGCACCACCGGTGCGGCCATGGTCTTCAGCTGGGCGTTGCTGGCGATCTCGGCCAGGGTATCGAGCAGGCGCACCGCCACCACGGGCTTGGCCAGGAAAGCATGCGCCCCGGCCTGGGTGCAGCGCTGGATCGCCTCGGGCGTGACATCGGCGCTGAGCACCAGCACCGGCGTGCGCGGACCGCCGCCGGCCTGCATCACCCGCAACTCCTTCAGCATGTCCAGCCCACTCATGCCCGGCATGTGCAGGTCGACGATGACCGCATCGAATTCACTGTCGGCCAGCGCATCCAGCACTGCCTCACCGCCGTCCACGCACAGCACGCGATGCCCGGCCTTCTGCAGCAGGCGCTGCAGGACCATGCGGTTGGCCTCGTGGTCGTCGGCCACCAGGATCTGCATGCTGCGCACGCGGGCGCGATGGCGCAGGAACGGGTCGGCAAATGCGATCACGTTGCCACCCGGCCCCGCGTCGTCGTCGCCGGTCAGGCTCGGTACCGCACCCGGCACCTGCGGTTGCGGCGGCGCGAACGGCAGCTCGACCCAGAAATGGCTGCCGCGCGGCGGGTTTTCCAGATAACCAATATCGCCGTCCATTGCTTCGACCAGGCCCTTGGCGATGGTCGTGCCCAGCCCGGTGCCCTCGTGGCGACGCGCCATGCTGACGTCAGCCTGCTCGAAGGCATCGAACAGCCGCGCACGCATGGCCGGGGCTACACCGATGCCGGTGTCGAGGATGTCGAAGCGCAGCCGCACCGCGCCACTGGTATCGGCCTGCACCACGCTGACACGGATTTCGACCCGGCCGTGATCGGTGAACTTGACCGCGTTGCCGGCCAGGTTCAGCAGGATCTGCCGCAGGTGCCCGACGTCTCCGCGCACGCGGGGCGGCACACCATCGGCGACCTTCACCCGGTAATCCAGGCGCTTGGCCTTGGCCTGCGGCAACAGGATCAGCCCGATCGCCTGGATCACGTCGGCCACGGCGAAGTCTTCGGCCACCACGCGCAGCTTGCCGGCCTCGATGGCCGAGATGTCCAGCACTTCCTCCACCAGCGCCAGCAGGCTGCGCGACGACGCCTGGATGGTGTTGAGGCACTCGCGCTGCTCATCGTCCAGGCGCGTGGTCGCCAGCACTTCGGTCATGCCGTTGAGGCCGTTCAACGGCGTGCGGAACTCGTGGCTCATGTTGGCCAGGAAACGGCTCTTGGCCTCGCTGGCACGGCGCGCCTCGGCCATCGCTTCGGTCAGCTGCCGCAGCAGTGTCGAGAAGTACAGCGGCACCGCGGCCAGGCCGAGCCAGAGGCCGATGGCCAGACGGAAATTCTGTTGCCAGTAAGGCGTCAGCAGCACCGTGCAACCGAAGCTCACCATCGCCATCGCCACCGCCACGTACAGGTAGTGGTTGCCGAAGCGCATGCCGTTGCCGACCGTCACCCACATCACCACGATGTAGACCCAGGCCAGCGGCTCGCCCATCTGCACCATGCCGGCAGCGATCAGGCCATAGTCGGCAAGCATGCCCAGCACGCGGCGGGGATCGGAACGCGCCGGCCGCCACAGCAGCCAGCCGAACAACAGCAGCGACAGGCTCAGGCCGGTCAATACGATCGCCAGCACGCCCACGTACTGCGTGTGCGGCAGATCGTGGCGCGGCGCCGGCAACAACACGTAGGCCAGGATCAGGCTGATCAGGACAATACGGACGATCTGCTGGCCGTGTTCGCTGTCCTGGCGCTGGGACAGGCGCAGCCGCAGCTGCGACAACAGCCGTTTCACGCGCCCAGCCCCGGGCGCGCGGACGCCATCGAATGCTCGGCGCAGATCTGGTCCAGCTGTTCGCGGCCGCGCAGCAGCGCGTCCACGCATCGGGGATCGAACAGCCGGCCACGCTGGGCGTAGAGATAAGCCAGGGTGGCTTCCATGGTCCATGCTTCCTTGTACGGACGGGGCGAAATCAGAGCGTCGAAGACATCGGCGACAGCCACGATGCGCGCTTCCAGCGGAATCGCATCGCCGACCAGCCCATCGGGATAGCCGCTGCCATCGTAGCGCTCATGATGACGCAGTGCGATCAAGGCGCCAACCTGGATGAAACGATTCTGGCTGCCGCTCAGCAGTTCATGGCCAATCCGCGGGTGCCGGCGCATGATCGCCAGCTCCTCCTCGTTGAGCTTGCCCTGCTTGAGCAGCACCGCATCGGGAATGGCAATCTTGCCCATGTCATGCAGCGGCGCAGCCATTTCGATCAGGCGCACGTCCTCCTCGGGCAGCCCGAGCTGGTCGGCGATCAGGCCGGCCACGCGCGCCATGCGCTCCAGATAGGCACTGGTGCCTGCATCACGGAACTCGATCGCCCGCGCCAGCCGCGACAGCGTTTCGCGCTCCCGCTCTTCGACCTCATGCATGCTGGCCAGCAGGCGCTGCTCCAGCGACAGCGCCCGTTGCTTCACGTTCTCGGTCTGTTGGCGCAGCTGCAGCAGGTTGTAGCAGCGCGCACGCAGTTCGCGCGGGCGGATCGGCTTGACCAGGAAGTCGATGACCCCTGCTTCCAGTGCCGCCTGCCGGATCGGCTCGTCACCGACCACGGTGATCAGGATCACCGGAATGTCGCGGTGCTTGGGCAGCCGACGGAAACGGCGAGCGAATTCCAGCCCGTCCATCTCCGGCATGCGGTAATCGAGCAGCAGCAGGTCGACCGGATGGGCTTCACACCAGGCCAATGCGGTCAGCGGATCGCCGAAGTCATACACGCTCAGTTCCGGCGCGATGTCTTCGATGACGTGACGCAGCATCGTCCGGGCGGAAGTCTGGTCATCAACGATGACGATATTCAACGCGTACTCTGCCTGGTTTTTCGACCACGCTGGATCATCAGCAGGCGAGGATACTCTGCCGCTGCGAACGCTCGCACCCTGCATCGGCCTGACTCCCGTGTCGTGCATCCCGATTCATGATCGTCATCACAATGTGAAGCGGACTCCCCACACCGTGCCCTCCCCTAACGCCGATCAAGCCATAGCAGGCGTCAAGGTAGTGCAATTACGATACGCCGAGTGCGGGACGCGTCAATCGCGCCGTCTCGTTTCGGGACGGCGCGCACAATCGGGAGTCAAAAAGGTGACTTACTGCTCCGGACGCATGTACGGGAACAGCAGCACATCGCGGATCGAGCTGCTGCCGGTCAGCAGCATCACCAGACGATCGACGCCGATACCCAGGCCGCCGGTCGGGGCCATGCCGTACTCCAGCGCACGGATGTAGTCGGCGTCGTAGTGCATGGCCTCGTCGTCGCCACCTTCCTTCGCGGCCACCTGGGCCTGGAAGCGCTGGGCCTGGTCTTCCGGGTCGTTCAACTCGGAGAAGCCATTGGCCAGCTCCTTGCCGTTGACGAACAGCTCGAAGCGGTCGGTGTAGCCCGGATCATTGTCGTTGGCACGGGCCAGCGGCGAGACTTCCACCGGATGGTCGGTGATGAAGGTCGGCTGGATCAGGGTGTGCTCGACGGTGGCCTCGAAGATCTCAAGCAGCAGCTTGCCCCAGCCGTAGGACGGCTTGACGCGGATGTTCAAGCGCTCGCAATGGCGCAGCAGCGCGTCACGGTCGGTGCAGTCGGCAACCGAGATTTCCGGGTTGTGGTGGCGCACGGCTTCGTCCATGCGCCAGCGGCGGAACGCCGGGCCCAGGTCGATCTTCGCCCCGTCCCACTCGACCTCGGTGCTGCCGTTGACTGTCCTGGCCACGTCTCGGATCACGCCTTCGGTCAGGTCCATGATCTCGTTGTACGTGGCATAGGCCTCATACAGCTCCATCATGGTGAATTCTGGATTGTGGCGGGTGCTGACGCCTTCATTGCGGAAGTTGCGGTTGATCTCGTACACGCGCTCCAGGCCGCCCACGGTCAGGCGCTTGAGGTACAGCTCCGGCGCCACGCGCAGGTACAGGTCCAGGTCCAGCGCGTTGTGGTGGGTGGTGAACGGCTTGGCCGCCGCGCCGCCGGGGATGTAATGCATCATCGGCGTCTCGACTTCCAGGAAGTCGCGGTTGTCCAGCCACGCACGCATGGCGCGGATGATCTTCGAGCGCTTGATGAAGACCGCGCGCGACTCCGGGGTGACGATCAGGTCGACGTAACGCTGGCGGTAACGCTGCTCGACGTCGGCCAGGCCATGCCACTTGTCCGGCAACGGACGCAGCGACTTGGTCAGCAGGCGGATCGACTCGGCCTTGACCGACAGCTCGCCGGTCTTGGTGCGGGTCAGGCCACCTTCTACGGCGATGATGTCGCCCACGTCCCAGCCCTTGAACGCGGTGTAGGCATCGCCCAGCACGGCCCCCTGCAGGAACAGCTGGATGCGGCCGGACTCGTCCTGGATCTGCGCGAAGCTCGCCTTGCCCATGATGCGCTTGGCCATCAGGCGGCCGGCCATCTTCACCTGGCGTCCGTTGCCTTCCAGCGCCTCGGCGGTCCACTGTTCGGCATCGGCGAATTCGTCCTGCAGGCGGCCGGCGAAGTCCTCACGACGGAAATCGTTCGGGTACGCGATGCCCTGCCCACGCAGCGCTTTGAGTTTCTCACGGCGCTCGGCGATCAACTTGTTCTCGTCGACGGGGGGGGTATCGGTAGCTTCGCTCATGGATCTGCGGGAATCGTGTAGTGAGGGGGGATGCTGCGCCCGGCACAGCCGGTTGCCCAGCATACCAAAACCGCCCTGCCCCGGCCTGGAGAGGGGTCAGATCCCTTTGCGCAGCAAAGGGATCTGACCCCATCAGCGGATCGGCGCCTACGCGTTCCCGGGGAACGCCTGGCGCAGCTCGTCCACCAGCACCCGCTGGTTTTCCGAGTAATCGATCGGTACCGACACCAGGTGCACCCCGCCGTCGTTGAAGGCCGCCTCCAGCGTCGGGATGAACTGCTCGATGGCGGTCACCTCATGCCCCCTGCAGCCGTAGGCCTCGGCGTACTTGACGAAGTCGGGGTTGCTGAAGGTCATGCCGTAATCGGTGAAGCCATCCACCGCCTGCTTCCAGCGGATCATGCCGTAGGCGCCGTCATTGAGGATCAGCACCACCAGGTTCAGGCCCAGCCGGCGCGCCGTCTCCAACTCCTGGCTGTTCATCATGAAACCGCCGTCGCCGCACACCGCCAGCACCCGCCGCTGTGGATACAGGATCGAGGCCATGATCGCCGATGGCAGGCCCGCGCCCATGGTCGCCAGCGCGTTGTCCAGCAGCAATGTGTTGGCGACCTGGGTACGGTAGTTGCGGGCGAACCAGATCTTGTACATGCCGTTGTCCAGCGCCACGATGCCGTCCGGCGGCATCACCTGGCGCACGTCGTGCACCAGCCGCTGCGGCGTGAAGCCGGCCTCTTCGGCGCGGTCGGCCAGATGCTCGAGGATGGTCGCGCGCAGCGGCAGCAAAGCATCGGCGTTCGGCACCGCGCCTTCGATGCGGTCGGCCAGTTGGGTGAGCGAACGGCCGATGTCGCCGATCACCTCTACCTGCGGGAAGTACACCTGTTCCACCGCCGCCTGCGAGTAGCCGATATGGATCACGGTCGGGCCACCCGGGCGCATCACGAACGGCGGCTTTTCGGTCACCTCGTGGCCGATGGTCACGATCACGTCAGCCTGGTCGATCGCCATGTGCACGTAGTCACGCTCGGTCAGCGCGGCGGTGCCCATGTACAGGCCCGAACCTCCGGCCACCGCGCCCTTGCCCATCTGCGTGGTGAAGAACGGGATGCCGGCGCGCAACACAAAGGCCGACAGCGCTTCACTGGACTGCGGTCGCGACGCCGCCGAAGCGATCATCAACAACGGCCGCTTGGCATTGCGGATGATCTCAGCCGCCCGATCCAGCGCCTCCGGGCTGGCAATGGGACGGTCCACCGCATGCGGCGGAATCAGCGCCACGCCCTCGACCTCATCGGCCGCGATGTCTTCGGGCAGCTCCAGCAGCACCGGGCCCGGGCGCTCCTCCTGAGCGACACGGAACGCCTCGCGGACGATGGTCGGGATCGTGCGCGCCGAGACGATCTGCCGCGCCTGCTTGGTCAGCGGCTTCATCGTGCCGACGATGTCGACAATCTGGAAGCGCGCCTGCTTGCTGGCGACGATGCCCTTCTGGCCGGTGATCATGATCACCGGCCACGCACCCAGCAGCGCATAGGCGGCGCCGGTGGTGAAATTCAGCGCGCCGGGGCCGAGCGTGGCCAGGCACACGCCGGGCTTGCCGGTCAGGCGGCCATAGGTTGCAGCCATGAACACCGCTGCCTGTTCGTGGCGGGTGATGACCAGCTCGATGCTGGAATGGCGCAGCGACTCGACCACGTCGAGGTTTTCCTCGCCGGGAATACCGAAAATGCGCTCGACGCCTTCGTTCTCAAGCGCGGCGACAAGCAGATCTGAACCCTTGGACATCGGATGCCGTCCTTTGTGCTGGACTGATGGTGGATCGTTGCAGGAAGGATGAGAGCCGCGCGTCAATGCTTGTCGAACCACACTGTCTGCGCATTGACGAATTCACGGATGCCGAAGTGCGAGAGCTCGCGGCCGAAACCGCTCTTCTTCACGCCGCCGATCGGCACGCGGGGGTCCGAAGCGGAGAAGCCGTTGACGAACACGCCGCCGGTCTGCAGCCGGCGCGCCAGCTGCATGGCACGGGCGCGGTCGCCGGTCCACAGATTGCCGCTGAGGCCGAATTCGCTCTGGTTGGCCAGTTCCACCGCATGGTCGGCATCGCGGGCGCGGCTGATCGAGGCCACCGGCCCGAAGGTCTCGGTATCGAAGGCCTGCATGCCCGGCTCCACGTCGGCCAGCACGGTGGGCGCATAGAACGCGCCCGGGCGATCGAGCTGATGGCCACCGACGAGCAGCTTCGCGCCTGCGTCCACCGAGGCGCGCACCTGCGCATCCAGCTGCTCCAGCAGGTCCTGGCGCGCCATCGGTCCGATCCGGTTGCCCGCTTCGCGGCCATCGCCGATGGTCAGTGCCTGCACCTTCTGGCAGAACTGCGCGACGAAGCGGTCGTACACCGCGTCTTCAACGATGATCCGCTTGCCGGCAATGCAGACCTGCCCGGTATTCTGGAAGCGCGAGGCCACCGCCGCCTCCACGGCAGCGTCCAGATCGGCATCGGCCAGCACGATGAACGGATCCGAGCCCCCCAGCTCCAGCACCACCTTCTTCAGCGCCTGCCCGGCCTGGGCGGCAATGCTGCGGCCTGCGGCCACGCTGCCGGTCAGGGTGACTGCCGCAATGCGGTCATCGGCAATCGCGCGGCTGGTGCCCTCGCGGCTGATGTTGGCGGCGATGAAGGTGCCTTCCGGCAGCCCGGCATCGCGCCAGGCCGCGTCGAGCAGCTGCGCGGTACCGACGATGTTCTCGGCCGGCTTCAGCAGGAAGCCGTTGCCGCCCATCAGGATCGGCACTGCCGCACGCATCACCTGCCAGTACGGGAAGTTCCACGGCATGATGCCCAGCACCACGCCCAGCGGCAGGTAGGACACGTAAGCCTTGTCGTCGGGCACCTGGGTCGGTTCGTCGCGCAGGAACTGCGCGCCGTGGTCGGCGTACCAGTCGCACAGCACGGCACACTTCTCGATTTCGGCCAGCGATTCGGCCTGCACCTTGCCCATTTCGGCAGTGGCCAGCGCGGCCAGCTTCTCGCGGTCACGGCGCAGTACGCCCGCCATCGCGCGCAACACCTGCGCTCGTTGTTCGAGGCTGCTGGCGCTCCAGGCAGCGAAGCCAGCCTGGCCGCGATCAAGGATCGCATCCAGCTCGGCATCGGTGGCGAAGGGATGGCTGGCGATCTGCAGGCCGGTGGCCGGATCGCGGGAAATGGCGGTGGTGGGGGCAGCGGACATGCAGGTCTCCTGTTGTCTCGGCAACGGACAGCGGCCCGTCTTCTGCACAGGAATGTGGACCCGATTGGCGGAGGCAACAAGGCGTCTGCTTATCCTGTGACCTGCACTTACCTGTCTGAATGGGGTTATCGGCAGGGCTGCGCCCTGCACCCGCAGAGGCCAGGGCAACGTCAAGGTCAAAGGCCTGCATTCCGTGGGATGGCGGGGTGGCTCCGGTTGCGGGGGACGGCGTGAATCCCCCTCCGGGGTCCGGCCCAGCCGCCGGCGGCTGGGCGTTCGGGCGCTTGCGAAGCAGTGCTTCGCAAGCAAAGCGCCCTCACCCATGTAGCCTCGGTCGCGCCATCCATGGCGCTCACGCCCCCGCAACCGGACCCACCCCGCCTTCGACAGTTTTCCGCGATCTGTCGGAAATACTCTTGGGGTCAGATCCGTTTTCCGTAGGAAAACGGATCTGACCCCGGAATTTCTTTCGATATCTGACAGATGTGTCGACCAAGGTCGACACCTGCCAACAGCCGCGGGAAATTGTCAGAGGTGGGGCGGTGTGGGTTGGCAGGACCGTTGGCGCCATGGATGGCGCCATCGAGCCCCCATGGACGGGTTTACGGCGTGTCCTGCCAACCCACACCGCCCCGCCATCCAACGGAATGCCCGCTGTTGCTGTTGCTGTTGCTCGGCCTCTGCGGGTGCAGGGCTGCAAGCCCTGCCGAACACCCCCTACTTTCGCGGCAGGTAGGTCACCAGAGAAAGGTCGTGCCGGCTCTCCGGCACCAGCGCCACGTACTGCAGGTCCAGCAACCCGCGCGTGGGATGGTTGAGCTTCTTCGCACCTTCATCGAACCGCCGCACGTCGTGCTCCGGCCACCACCGCCGGAACGCCTCGCTGTGCGCGGCGATGTCCTCCACCAGCGCCAGGAACGGCGCCTTGTCCGGCGCCTGCGCCATCGCCGCGCGGAAGCCGGCCAGCAGGCCGCGGGTCATTTCTTCCCAGTTGAGGATCAGCGTGCGGTACGGCGGGTACAGGAACATCAGCCGCAGCGTGTTGCGCTCATGCGGCGCCAGCTGGCTGTAGTCCACGAACAGATCGGCGATGGCCGGGTTCCAGGCCAGGATATCGAACCGGGTGTTGCGCACATACGCCGGGATCGGCTGCATCGCTTCGACCAGCTGGCGCAGGCCATCGGTCACGCTCTCGTCCGGCGACTCCAACGGCACGCCATAGCCGGACAGCGCAAACGCATAGGCGCGCTCGTCGTCACTCATGCGCAGCACCTGCGCCAGGCGCTCCAGCACCTCGGGCGAGGCGCGCACTTCACGGCCCTGCTCGATCCAGGTGTACCAGCTGACACTGACCCCGATGGCCAGCGCCACTTCCTCGCGCTTCAGGCCCGGGGTGCGCCGGCGCCCGGCCGGGAGGCCGAGCGTGGCGGGGTCGACACGGGCGCGGCAGGCCTTCAGGAAGCTACCGAGTTCCTTGCGTTCACTTTCGCTGCGCATCATCGCTACCGCCGTACCCGTTGTAGGGTCGAGCCATGCTCGACGCATCTGCTACTGCGCCAACAGCAGCCGAGCATGGGCTCGGCTCTACCGGAAGCGTGATCAGCCACCCTCGGCGTTGCGCACGAGGGTGACGAAATCCGCGCAGGCGCGTCGATCAGGCATCGGCGCGCTTGGAGCCCACGGCCAAACCGGCCTTCAGGCTGGCCTCGACGAACTCGTCCAGGTCGCCGTCCAGCACCTTCTGCGTATCCGAACGCTCGATGCCGGTACGCAGGTCCTTGATGCGGCTCTGGTCCAGCACGTAGTTGCGGATCTGGCTGCCCCAGCCGATGTCGGACTTGGTGGCTTCCACCGCGTCCTTCTCGGCGTTGCGCTTCTGGATCTCCAGTTCATACAGCTTGGCGGCCAGCATCTTCATCGCGTTGTCACGGTTCTGGTGCTGGCTGCGGCCGGTCTGGCACGCCACAACGATGTTGGTCGGGATGTGGGTGATACGCACCGCCGACTCGGTCTTGTTCACGTGCTGGCCACCGGCACCGGACGAGCGGTACACGTCGGTACGCAGGTCGGCCGGGTTGATGGTGATGTCGATGTTGTCATCGATTTCAGGCGACACGAATACCGAGGTGAAGCTGGTGTGGCGGCGGTTGTCCGAGTCGAACGGCGACTTGCGCACCAGGCGGTGCACGCCGGTCTCGGTCTTCAGCCAGCCATAGGCATAGTCGCCTTCCACGCGCAGCGTGGCCGACTTGATGCCGGCGACGTCGCCACCGGAGACTTCCATCAGCTCGGTCTTCCAGCCGCGCGATTCGCACCAGCGCAGGTACATGCGCAGCAGGATCTCGGCCCAGTCCTGGGCTTCGGTACCACCGGCACCGGCCTGGATGTCGACGAACGCCGCCGCATTGTCCATTTCGCCGGAGAACATGCGCTGGAATTCCAGCTTCTCGACGTGCGCCTGGTGCTTGTCCAGGTCGGCGACCACGGCAAGTGCGGTGTCCTCGTCCTGCTCGGACTCGGCCAGCTCCAGCAGTTCGGTCGCGTCGGTCAGGCCATCCAGCACCGACGCGATGCCGCCCACGGTCTTTTCCAGGCTGGAACGCTCGCGGCCCAGGTTCTGGGCGTACTCGGCGTTGTTCCAGACGTCGGGGCTTTCCAGCTCCCGCGTTACTTCTTCAAGACGCTCTTTCTTGGCGTCGTAGTCAAAGATACCCCCGAAGCGACAGCACGCGATCGGTCAGATCGGTGATGCGCTGGCGGACAGGATTCAGTTCGATCATGTCGGCGGTTATGCATTCAAAAGATGACTGGTAATGATACCGCAGGCCGGGGATCCCCGGAATGAGGGCCTGGGCCTGCGCCGGGGAGGCTCGAGCGTGATGCGCCGGCGCTGCATTCAGGCAGGCGGTACCCGCCTTGGCGCAGGGAGCCGGCTGGGCTGCAGCCGACCCCGCACAGGGCCTCCTTGCCCCAGAGCGGCGTCGACGAGGGTCTTCCTTGGCCCACCCTCGGACGGCCACTTGGGGCAGTTGACTATTTAACCTCGAATTCGCCCACCAGCACGGTCTCGGCGCGGTCCTTCAGTCGCATCGTCACCATCTGATCCTTCTGCTTTGCCGTGCCCCAATGGGTGGTCAGGCGCAGCATCAGTGTCGTCGCCCCGGTCACCAGCTGCTGGCGGCTGCCGAAGTAGTTCGCCTCCACCTTGTACTTGCCCGGCTTGGCATTGCGTAGCGAGAACTGCTCGGGACCATAACCGCCGGTGAAGTCCTGCGACATCTGCCCGCCCTGGTAGGTCAGCCGGTTGCCGTAGTAGGCGCGCTCGCCGTTCGGGTCGGTTACCCACAGGTCCATGTCGCTGTTGTCGGCGTCCCACGACAGCACCACGCGCAGGTCCAGCGGCATCGCCTGCAACAGGCGCGGGTCGATGCCGGTGGTATCCAGCCGGGGCGTGCTGCCGGCCACCAGGTTGGTCAGCTCATCCAGCGCGATCAGGGCGATGCCATCGAAGCGGCTGTCCCACGGCCGCACCACCACCTGGTACAGCGGCGCCAGTGCCTGCTGTGGCTTGCCGGCCGCTGCCAGCGCCAGGCCCAGGTCGCGGAAGCTCTGCGGTTCTTCCTGGCCCATCGCCAGCACCTGCTCGAACACCGGCACCGCCAGTGCGGGAGCATCGGCCTGCATCAGTCGGTAACCGAGCACGCGCAGCAGGTGGCGGTTGTCAAGATCCATTTCGGCCAGGTTCGACAGCACCCGCAGTGCCAGCTCGCGCTGGCCCTGCTCCAGCAGCAGGTCGGCCACATCGAGGAAGAAGGCGCTGCTGTCGGCGTGGGCATCGCGCTGGGCCAGATAGCGGTCATAGAGCTGCGACGGCGGGCCCTGGCGCAGGCGCCGGGCGATGGCCGAGTCCGGCTGCCAGGCCGCCAGCTGGATGCCGAGCTGGCCATCGTTGGCGGCCGCAGCGGCATCGACCGTGCCGCCGGTGACCACAATCGCATCCAGTGCATTCTCCGACGCGGGCGCCGGACGACGCGCGCGTGCGCTGCTGGCCTGCATGCGCTGTTCTGCCGCCGCGGCCATCGGTGCAGGCGCGGGCGGTGCCGCGGGCGCCGGTGCGACGAGCATCGCCATCGGCGCTGACTCGGCAGGATAGTCGGCCGAAGCAACGTCCAGCGCTGCTTCCTTGGCCCGCGGCGGCGCACCCTTCGGCCAGCTGCGGCTCCACCACTGCTGGCGCTCCTTCCAGCGCGCAGCCACCTGGTCCAAGCGCTCGCGATCAGCAGCGGCGCGGTCAGTCACCTGCCGTGCGAACCGCGCATCGTAGTCCGCGCGCAGCTTGCCGGACGGACGGATGGCATAGCGCAGGTAATCCTCCAGCGTCTCCAGCACGATCAATGAGGTGTCCGGCCCGACCAGGCCAAACTGCTGCGACAGGCGCTGCATGGCCTCGCGGTTGCCGCGGCGGTCAACGGCCAGTTGCTGCAGGCGCGCCTGCGCCCACAGGCCGGCCAGCAGTTCGCCGTCATCGCCTTTCTGCATGGCCGGCAGCGCCTGCCATTCGCCGCCACCCACGCGCACCCGCATCGGCACGCCGTCAGCTGCCAGTCGCGCATGCAGCCACAGCCAACCCTGAGCTTCACTGCGACGGTCGATGACCACGTCCTGCACGCCACGCCCTGCATCGACCTGCACATCCAACGGCGACGACAGCAGCTCACGCGCGGCCGCATCGACATCCTTGCCCAGCGCGACGAAGCGGCCGCCATGCGCTTCACTCCAACCACGCAGTCGCACGGCATCGGTGCGCGCACCGGCACTGCTGACCGCAAACAGGCGCTGATCCGCCGCCATCGCCGGCAGCTGTTCCGGCCCATAGGTCAGCAGGCCATCGCTGACCAGCAGATACTCCTTCACGCCCGGCTGCGGCTGCCACTGTGCCAGCGCGCTGGCACCGTCCGGGCGTACGGCCTGCAGGGCTGCGCGCAGTTCACTCCAGTTGCCGGCGCGGATGCGGAAGCGACGCACCGGCTCGGCGCGATCGCGCAGCACGGTCAAGGCCACGGTGCCGTCGCGCAGCGCAGCGAAATAGCGATCCAGCAGGGCGAACTCACGTGTGTGATCGCGCTGGCCCGCCGAACCGGAGCCATCCCACAGCAGGCCGATTTCGCTCGGCAGTTTGCGCGGCGTGCTGCTGGCCGCCACCGGCAGCTGCGCCAGCAGATAGTGGCCATCCTGCCAGGGCGCCACCTGCACCCGTGCCTGGCGGGTCGCCGGCAGATCCCACTGCAGCTGCTTCGGCAGCTGCGCCCCCTTGCCCTGCCACTGCAGCTGGCCCGCGCTGATGCGGAATGGCGCCGTACCTGCGGTGGTCGTGCCAGGTGCCTGCAGTTTCAGTTCAACCGAGGCTGCACCGGCGGCAAACTGCAGCGGCAGCGTCCACTGCCAGCCTTGGCCGGCGAAGGCCAACGGCTCGCGAATCACCAGCTGCACGCGCCGGCTGCCGCCGGCCGGCAGCGGATAGATACGCAGGCGGAACTGGTTGCCGGCGGTCTGTTCCAGCAGGCCCGGGTCAACGCCGCGGCGGGCAATCTCCTCGAACACCTGGCGGCCGCGGTCCTTCGGCACCGGCACCGCGTCACGCATCTCGCCGTTGATATCCAGCGCGAAGCCGCTGATCTGCTGGCCATCGGCCAAGGGGAACTGCAGCTCACCCTCCAGCACGCGCCGGTTCGGGTTGTGGAATTCCAGGATGATCCGGGTCTGGGCGATGCCCGCCTGGACCTCGCCCTCGATGCGGGCGTGTCGCAGTTGGACCGCCTGCTCAGCCGCCGGTGCGATCAGCAGCGGCGTGGCGGCCTGCGGCCGGGAGATCGGCGGCGACTGCGCGCCAGCGGGCCAGGCCGCAAGGGCCAGCAACAACACAATGCAGCAACGCGCGAAGACCATGACCGGACTCCAGTGGGATCGTGGACCCTTGAACGCACCAGCAGCCGTAACGGGGTTGGGAGACCCAAAAAGGGGACGGAGGGGATTAAGTCGCTTATGCCCTGTTTGCCAGTTGCGACTTAATCCCCTCCGTCCCCTTTTTCTCAGGCGGGCAGGCAGTGTTCGACGATCAGCTGGATGGCGCTGCCGCCGCGATAGTCGTCGCAGGCCAGCCGGTAGGCGAGGTGCACGTGTCGGCCGGGCGCATTGCCGTGCCAGCCGCCGAAGTGGATCGCGTTGATCGTGCCAGGCACGCCCGGCAGGCGCAGTTCCAGCTTCAGGTGGCGCTCCTTCAGCACGCGCCAGTTGGCCACTTCGAAGTGGCCGTCGAACAGGGGTTCGGGGAAGCCCTGGCCCCATGGGCCGGCCAACCGCAGCGCATCGGCGTGGCGATGATCGAGCTCGTCCGCGGCCAGTTCGCCGTCGCTGAGCACCTGCTGCTGCAGTGCCGCCGGGTCGAGCATTTCCAGCACCACGGCGACGAAGGCGGCCTTGAAGTCATCAACGTGGTCAAGCCGCAGGCTGAGGCCGGCCGCCATGGCGTGACCGCCGAAGCGGTCGATCAGGCCCGGATGGCGCGCATCGACCAGCGCCAGGGCGTCACGGATGTGCAGCCCGGGAATCGAGCGCGCCGAGCCACGCAGCGTGTCGGCGCCCGGTTCGGCCGGAGCGAAGGCGATCACCGGACGATGCAGGCGATCCTTCATCTTCGAAGCGACCAGGCCGACCACACCGGGATGCCAGTCGGCATCAAACAGGCAGGCGGCCACCGGCCGTTGCCCGGCCATGTCCAGCACCACGCGGGTCAGGGCCTGCTCGGCATCGTCGGTCATCGACTGCTGCACGGCGCGGCGTTCCGCGTTGATCTGCTCCAGCGTCTGCGCGATCTCGCGCGCCTGGCGCGGATCTTCGGTGAGCAGCAGCGCGATGCCCAGCGCCATGTCTTCCAGCCGGCCCGCCGCGTTCAGGCGCGGGCCGAGTGCGAAGCCGATGTCGGTGGCAGTGAGCCGCGCGGCATCACGGCCGCTGGCTTCGATCAGCGCACGCAGGCCAACACAGCCCTGCCCCGCGCGCAGACGGCGCAGGCCCGCGCTGACCAGCGCACGGTTGTTCGGGTCCAGCGCTACCAGGTCCGCAACGGTGCCCACCGCCACCAGATCCAGCAGCGTGGTCAGGTCCGGCCCCTTGCCATCTGCGAAGACGCCGGCCTCGCGCATATGCCGGCGCAGCGCCATCAGCACATAGAAGATCACACCAACACCGGCCAGCGATTTGCTGGGGAAGGCATCGCCATCCAGGTTTGGATCGACGATCACGTCGGCCGGCGGCAGCTGCGGCCCCGGCAGATGGTGGTCGGTGACCAGCACCTGCCAGCCGCGCGCCTTGGCCGCGGTGACACCGGCATGGCAGGCAATACCGTGGTCGACCGTGACCAGCAGGTCCGGCTGCAGCGCGGCCAACTCTTCCACCAGCGACGGTGACAGGCCATAGCCATGCACCATGCGGTTCGGCACCGCGTGGAAGACGTGTTGCGCGCCGAGCATGCGCAGGCCACGCACGCCGACCGCACAGGCGGTGGCGCCATCGCAATCGAAATCGCCGACCACCAGGATGCGCTTGTCGTTGGCGATGGCTTCGATCAGCAGGCCCACTGCATCATCGATACCGGTCAGCAGCTCGGGCGCGTGTAGGCTTCCCAGTTTCGGCAGCGCCAGCTCTGGCGTTCCCGCACCACGGCTGGCATAGAGTCGGGCCAGCAATGGCAGCGTGCCCTCTGGCCAGCTGCCGGGCACGACCACGTCGCGGCGGCGGATCAGCGGTGTATCAGAGGGCGGCTGCGCAGCATCGGCGGCAAGGGACATCGGCATCGCCGGTTACGAAAGACCCGCACATCATAACGTGCACCGCTCCCCCGGTCGGCTGCCGCTGCTGACGAGGCAACTTGGCTCTTCGGCCAGCAGCATTTGGAATTCACGACCGCATCTTCCATGCTTGCCTGCCCTGGAACGGACTTCCATCCATGACCCGCACCCTGCTGACCGCGCTGATGGCACTCACCGTGGCCCCGGCTGCCCACTCCGCGACGCCTGAGCCCAGGCCCGGGGTCGAATTCGAACACAACGACTGGTCGCTGGCCTGTGACAACACCCGCACCTGCCGCGCCGCCGGCTACAGTCCGGAAGAACCCGGCAACCTGCTCAGCCTGATGCTTGAGCGCGCCGGCGGCCCGGGTGCGAAGGTGATCGCGCGGCTGCGCAATGGCGAGGATGGCGAAAGCCCGACGCCGACCGGGGCACTGCGCCTGCGCCTGAACGGCAAGGACCTGGGCGCGGTGCGCGACACCGGCGACGGGGACAAAGTGTTGTTGCAGCAGGCACAGACCGATGCACTGGCCGCCGCACTGCCGCGTCAGGCACGCATCGAGATCATCGACGGCAAGGGCAAGGCCTGGCCGATCTCCGACCGCGGTGCAGCGGCCGTACTGCTGAAGATGGACGAGGCACAGGGCCGGCTGGGCACCCCCGGTGCGCTGGTGCGGCGTGGCGACAAGCCCGAAGCAAGCGTGCCTGCGGCGTTGCCGGTGCCAGTGATCGTGCGCGGCACGCTGGTGGCACCGCGCGCCTCGGACGCGGCACTGGCGAAAGCACCGGGCCTGCGCAAGGCACTGATCGCCAGCCTGCCCAAGCCGGATGAATGCGGCCGCCTGAGCGATGGCGGGACAGATGAAATCGAGATCCAGCGACTGGACGCCCAACATGTGCTGGCAAGCACCAGCTGCTTCGTGGGTGCCTACAACTTCAGCAGCGGCTACTGGGTAGTGCAGGACAAGCCGCCGTACGAAGCACGCTTCGTCACGTCCGATGCAGAAGACTTCGATCGCGACGACGCTACGTTGAGCGGTCGCTTCCGTGGGCGCGGCGTCGGTGACTGCTTCTCCGGCCACGACTGGGCTTGGGATGGCGCGCGATTCGTGAAGAGCAGCGAGTTCACCACCGGGCAGTGCCGGGGCGTTGCGGGTGGGCACTGGACCCTGCCGACGGTGGTCAGCGAGGTGAAATGACACCAGCCGAGCATGGGCTCGGCTCTACAGTAGATCCACGCCATGCGTGGATAGCCCCGCTCAATCGTGCAGCTGGCGCGGCTTCTTCCAGAACTGCCAGCGCTGGCCACGGTCCAGCTGGAACTGCAGGCCATCCTCGAAGTCCAGTACCAGCCGCTGCAGTTCGCCACGCTTGAGCGCGGCCAGCAGCGGCCGGATCGCATCATTGCCGAGCTGCTGCAAAGAGCGCAGCTGGCGCAGGTCGACCAGCGCATCCACCGCCTGCTCGCCATCCACGGCCACACCAGCCGCCAGGGCCAGGCCCTGCAGCAGCGCGTCCCGGCTGCGCACCTGCGCGTGCGGCGTGCTGACCGACACCGGCATCACGCCACCGCCCCAGAACCACAGCGAATTGATCGGCTGTTGTCCCTGTGCGGCACGCTGCTGGTTCCAGGAATGGTTGTGCAGCAGCACCTGCGCCTCGGTCATCAGCGCCCGCCAGCGACGACCGCCCTCGCCTTCGGGCAGATGCGAGAACAGGTCATCGCCGAGGACCTCGTCGGGGCTGTCGAAGTCCGGCAGCTCGCTGTCGATCGGCAGCCGCAGGTACCAGCGCGAGGGATCGGGTGCGTCGAGCACGAAGCCGGCATCGGCGAACAATGGCTGCAGCACCGGCAGCAACGCGAGGCTGTCGGCCAGCGTCGGCCGCAGTGTTTCGCCGTAGGCCATCATCCGCGCGCCGTGCATGTCCGGCACCATGCAGGCCGGATCGGCACGCAGCCAGCTGGCACCGGCGGCATCGCCGACGTCGCGCTGGCGGGTCAACGCGGCCACCGGCCAGTGCGGCGCGGCAACCGAGAAATGGCGTGTCAGCTGCGCGCGCTCGCCCGGCACGACCTGCACCGTCGTGGCACGGCCGAGCGCGCGTGCCACATCGTCCGGCAGCGCAGCCGCGGCAAAGCGGCTGCGTGCAGGCAACAGCAGGGTCGCCGTCGCCACGCGGTCAGTCCACGTAGCTGACGCTGACGATCTCGTACTCGCGCTGGCCGGCCGGGGCGTCGATCACGATCGAATCGCCTTCCAGCTTGCCGATCATCGCCCGCGCCACCGGCGAGGAAATCGCGATCAGGCCCAGCTTGATGTCCGCTTCCAGGTCACCGACGATCTGGTACTTCTTCTCTTCGTCGGTTTCCACGTCGGCCAGCGTCACGCTGGCGCCGAACACCACCTTGGAGCCGGCATTGAGCTTGCTCACGTCGATGATCTCGGCGTGCGACAGCTCGCCCTCCAGCTGCTTGATGCGGCCTTCGATGAAGCCCTGTTCCTCGCGCGCGGCGTGGTACTCGGCATTCTCCTTCAGGTCACCGTGCTCACGCGCTTCGGCGATGGCGGCGATGACCTTCGGGCGCTTGACCGACTTCAAGTGATCCAGTTCGTCGCGCAGCTTCTGCGCGCCCTTCATGGTGATGGGGGCTCTCATGCATTCAACTCCTTGTGCAGCTCCTGCAGCGACCAGACGGGGCCGGTGCCGCGGAATTCCAGTGAATCCACCAGCGCCTTGGCGCCGGCAATGGTGGTCGAGTAGGTGACGCGGTGCTGCAGCGCCTCGCGGCGGATCGAGAACGAGTCGTTGATCGCCGAACGACCTTCGGTCGTGTTGACGATGTAGACGATCTCGCCGTTCTTGATCGAGTCGACGATGTGCGGACGGCCTTCGACCACCTTGTTGATGATCTCGCAGTCCATGCCGTGCTGCTGCAGCCACGCGGCGGTGCCACGGGTGGCGACCAGGCTGTAGCCACGCGCCAGCAGCGCCTTGGCCACCGGCAGCACGCGCTTCTTGTCCGGGTCGCGGACCGAGACGAAGGCCTTGCCGACCGGCGGTGCCTTGATGCCACCGGCTTCCTGCGCGCGCGCAAAGGCGGCGTTGAAGGTGCGGCCGACGCCCATCACCTCGCCGGTGGAGCGCATCTCCGGCCCGAGGATCGGATCGACGCCCTGGAACTTGGCGAACGGGAAGATCGCTTCCTTCACCGAGTAGTAGTCCGGAACGATTTCCTTGGTCGCGCCCTGCTCGGCCAGGCTCTTGCCAGCCATGCAACGGGCGGCGATCTTCGCCAGCGCCATGCCGGTGGCCTTGGACACGAACGGCACGGTGCGCGAGGCACGCGGGTTCACTTCCAGCAGGTAGATGGTGTCGGCACCCTCGTCGCTGGTCTGGATCGCGAACTGGGTGTTCATCAGGCCGACCACGTTCAGGGCCTTGGCCAGCTCCACCACCTGGCGGCGCAGTTCGGCCTGGGTTTCAGCCGACAGCGAATACGGCGGCAGCGAGCACGAGGAATCGCCCGAGTGCACGCCAGCTTCTTCGATGTGCTCCATCACGCCACCGATCAGGACGTTGCCATCCTTGTCGGCAATGATGTCGACGTCGCACTCGACAGCATTGTCGAGGAAGCGGTCCAGCAGCACCGGCGAATCGTTGGACACCTTCACAGCGTCGCGCACGTAACGGGCCAGGTCGGCTTCGCCGTAGACGATTTCCATGGCACGGCCGCCCAGCACGTAGCTCGGGCGCACCACCAGCGGGTAGCCGATCTCGCGGGCCAGCAGTAGGGCTTCCTGATCATTGCGGGCGATGCGGTTCGGCGGCTGCTTCAGGCCCAGCTTGTCCACCAGCTGCTGGAAGCGCTCACGGTCTTCGGCCAGGTCGATCGAGTCCGGGCTGGTGCCGATCACCGGCACGCCGTTGGCTTCCAGCGCGCGCGCCAGCTTCAGCGGGGTCTGGCCGCCGTACTGCACGATCACGCCCTTCGGCTGCTCCAGTTCGACGATTTCCAGCACGTCTTCCAGGGTCAGCGGTTCGAAGTACAGGCGGTCGGAGGTGTCATAGTCGGTCGACACGGTTTCCGGGTTGCAGTTGACCATGATGGTTTCATAGCCATCCTCGCGCAGCGCCAGTGCCGCGTGCACGCAGCAGTAGTCGAACTCGATGCCCTGGCCGATGCGGTTCGGGCCACCGCCCAGGATCATGATCTTGTCGCGGTTGCTCGGCGCGGCCTCGCACTCGTCCTCGTAGGTCGAGTACAGGTAGGCGGTACCGGTGGAGAACTCACCGGCACAGGAGTCCACGCGCTTGTAGACCGGGCGCACCTTGTGCGCACGACGCAGCGCGCGGATGGCGGCTTCGTTGGTGCCGGTCAGCTGCGCCAGGCGCGCGTCGGAGAAGCCAGCGCGCTTCAGCTTGCGCAGGCGTGCGGCATCCAGCGCATCGATGCCGCCGGCAGCGACTTCGGCTTCGGCCGCGATGATTTCCTCGATCTGGTCCAGGAACCAGTGATCGATGAACGACAGTGCGTAGATCTCTTCCACGCTCATGCCGGCGCGGAACGCATCGGCCACATAGAACAGGCGCTCCGGGCCCGGCGCCTTCAGCTCGCGACGCAGGGTCTGCAGGTCGTCTTCGTTGCCCAGGTCCAGGCCGGTCGGGTCGAAGCCGACCTTGCCGGTTTCCAGGCCACGCAGGGCCTTCTGCACCGACTCCTGGAAGGTGCGGCCCATCGCCATCACCTCGCCCACCGACTTCATCTGGGTGGTCAGGCGGGCATCGGCGGCCGGGAACTTCTCGAAGGCGAAGCGAGGGATCTTGGTGACGACGTAGTCGATGGACGGCTCGAACGAGGCCGGGGTCAGGCCGCCGGTGATTTCGTTCTTCAGTTCGTCCAGGGTGTAGCCCACGGCCAGCTTGGCGGCGACCTTGGCGATCGGGAAGCCGGTGGCCTTGGAAGCCAGCGCCGAGGAACGCGACACGCGCGGGTTCATCTCGATGACGACCACGCGGCCGGTCTTCGGGTTGATGCCGAACTGCACGTTCGAGCCACCGGTATCGACGCCGATCTTGCGCAGCACGGCGATGGAGGCATCGCGCAGGCGCTGGTATTCCTTGTCGGTCAGGGTCTGGGCCGGGGCCACGGTGATCGAGTCACCGGTGTGCACGCCCATCGGGTCCAGGTTTTCGATCGAGCAGACGATGATGCAGTTGTCCGCAGTATCGCGGACCACTTCCATCTCGAATTCCTTCCAGCCCAGCACCGACTCTTCCACCAGCACTTCGGTGGTCGGCGACAGTTCCAGGCCGCGGCTGACGATCTCGACCAGCTCTTCGCGGTTGTAGGCAATGCCGCCACCGCTGCCGCCCAGGGTGAAGCTGGGGCGGATGATGGTCGGATAGCCGACGCGGGTCTGGATTTCCAGCGCTTCGTCCAGGGTGTGGGCGACGGCGGCAGTCGGGCACTCCAGGCCGATCTCACCCATGGCCACGCGGAACAGCTCGCGGTCTTCGGCCATGCGGATCGCTTCGCGCTTGGCGCCGATCAGTTCGACGTTGTACTTCTCCAGCACGCCGTGGTCGGCCAGGTCCAGCGCGCAGTTCAGCGCGGTCTGGCCACCCATGGTCGGCAGCAGCGCATCGGGCTTTTCCTTGGCGATGATCTTCTCGACCGTCTGCCAGTTGATCGGCTCGATGTAGACGGCGTCGGCCATCTCCGGGTCGGTCATGATCGTGGCAGGGTTGCTGTTGACCAGCACCACGCGGTAACCCTCGTCACGCAGGGCCTTGCAGGCCTGGGCACCGGAGTAGTCGAACTCGCAGGCCTGGCCGATGACGATCGGGCCAGCACCGATGATGAGGATGGTCTTGAGGTCAGTGCGCTTGGGCATTTTCTTCTCTAAGTCAGTACAGCGTGACAAGGGGGGTGATCGCACGCTGTCGATCAGGAATCTTGATCCGCAGCGCCGCGCCAGGGGCAGCAGCGATGCGGGGTTTACGGTCCATCGCGACGCCACCGGCAGGCCGGCGGCGTACTGATCACGCCTTGGCCTGCTCCATCAGCGCCACGAAGCGGTCGAACAGCGGACCGACATCGTGCGGGCCCGGGGATGCTTCCGGATGGCCCTGGAACGAGAACGCCGGCACGTCGGTGCGGGCGACACCCTGGTTGGTGCCGTCGAACAGCGAACGGTGGGTCACGCGCAGGGTCGGCGGCAGGGTTGCTTCATCGATCGCAAAACCGTGGTTCTGCGAGGTGATCATCACCCGGCCACTGTCCAGGTCCTGCACCGGGTGGTTGGCACCGTGGTGGCCATGGCCCATCTTCATGGTCTTCGCGCCAGAGGCCAGGCCGAGCAGCTGGTGGCCCAGGCAGATGCCGAAGGTCGGGATCTTCACGTCGATGAAGGTCTTGATCGCGTCGATGGCGTAGTCGCACGGTTCCGGGTCACCCGGGCCATTGGACAGGAACACGCCGTCCGGCTTCAGTGCCAGCACTTCGGCGGCCGGGGTCTGCGCCGGCACCACGGTCACTTCGCAGCCGCGCTCGGCCAGCATGCGCAGGATGTTGGTCTTCACGCCGAAGTCGTAGGCCACGACCTTGAACCGGGCCGGCACGCTGACGAAAGCATTGGCATCCAGGTCCAGCTGGCCCTCGGTCCAGGTGTAGGTCTTCTCGGTAGTGACGACCTTGGCCAGATCCATGCCCTTCAGGCCCGGGAACTTGCGGGCGGCTTCCAGTGCCTTTTCCACGTCGATGTCGCCGGCCATCAGCGCACCGTTCTGCGCGCCCTTCTCGCGCAGGATGCGGGTCAGCTTGCGGGTGTCGATGCCGGCGATGGCGACCACGCCCCGCTGGATCAGCCAGTCCTGCAGCGACAGCTGGCTGCGCCAGTTGCTGGGACGGCGCGGGACGTCGCGCACGATCAGACCGGCCGACCATACCTTGGACGCTTCATCGTCCTGGTCGGTCATGCCGGTGTTGCCGATATGCGGATAGGTCAACGTGACCATCTGCCGGGCGTAGGACGGGTCGGTCAATACTTCCTGATAGCCGGTCATGGCGGTGTTGAACACCACTTCACCGACGGACAGGCCGGGCGCGCCTACGGATTCGCCCTCGAATACGGTGCCGTCTTCGAGGACGAGGATTGCGGCTTGGGTCACGGGAATCTCACTTTGGCTACCGAGGGGGCTGCCGAAGTCACGCCTGCGCTTCACGGAAATCCGGTTGCAAAAAAGCGCGGACGTACGGTCTGGGACCGGTCCGGCTTTCGTGATTCGGCGAGTGCGAATTGTAGCGCTGCCGGGACGCTCACGCCAGCGGTTATCGCGCTTCATGAACAGGCAATTGCGCATTCATTTCAATCCGGCCGGGTATGCGGGCCGGAGGCGGGGTCGGATCCATTCCCGAATGGGAAAGGCTCTGACCCCAGGCGCCCTCGGATGGGGTCAGAGCCCTCTCCGCTGGAAAGGGATCCGACCCCAGGAATCAACCCGCCTTACTGCAGCAGGTCCCGCACGCGGTAGCTGCCCGGGGCCCGGCCCTGCAGCTGGCGGGCGGCAAACAGGGCGCCGCGGGCGAAGATGTCGCGATTGGTGGCCCGGTGTACCAGCTCGATGCGCTCGCCCAGCCCGGTGAACTGCACCAGATGCTCGCCTACGATGTCGCCGGCGCGCAGGCTGGCGTAGTGCGGCTCCGCCCCGCCCCGCTGCGCGGCCGCGCCCAGGGTCAATGCAGTGCCCGATGGCGCGTCCTTCTTCTGGGTGTGGTGCGATTCGACGATGTCGCAGTCCCAGCCGGCCAGCGCCTGCGCCGCGCGCTCCACCAGTTCGTCCAGTACCGCCACGCCCAGGCTGAAGTTCGAGGCCCATACCAGCGGGATCTTCGCCGCCGCGGCGTCCAGCGCCTGGCGCTGTGTGCTGGAGATACCGGTGGTACCCGACACCAGCCCGGCACCCCGCTCCACGCACAGCGCCAGCATCGGGTCGAAACCCTCCGGCAGGCTGAAGTCGATCGCCACATCGAACGCCGGCGCACCGGGCAGCTCACTGGCGCCGAAGAACGGCACGCCATCGACCACGCGCTGTGCCGGCGCACGGCCGGTCACTGCAGCCACGATCCGCAGGGTTTCGGGATGTTCGGCGGCCAGCCGAAGCAGGGCTTGGCCCATGCGCCCGGAGGCACCGTGAATGAGCAATCGCAGAGGAGTCTGGTTCATGCCTGCAGGCTAGCGGCAGCACGCCCGCTGCGGCAAGCGCCATCGCTGCGATGCTGCATGCCCCTGCGGTGACGGGTTTGCCACTGGACGCGGCAACGCTCCCCTTCAAGTCTGTGGCCCTTCCCTCAGCCCGGGCAAAACCCATGAAATCCTCGACCGTCTTCAGCAAATGCGCCAGGAAGACCGGTTATGCCGGGACGTCGACCACGCGCTACCGCTTGCTGGATGCCGCCCTGCTTGTCGTTAATCACCAGCGCGCCAGCGAAAGCCGGGGCTTCTATGTGAATGCTGGACTCTACTTTCCAGAGCTGCTCGCGTATCCCCTCGCGCCTGACGATCTTGAAACGGCTTTCCGGTACCGCTCCAGCATTCCCACGCCCCATGTCGACTGGCGGATCGAAGAAACGCCGGGCCTGCGCCGGACCTTCATCCAGCAGGATCTTGATGACCTGCTGGAGGCCGGCAACCGCGACGCGCTGAAGGCCCTGCTGCTCGATGCCCTGGCCGACGTGGCGGGTTTCGCAGCAGCCCATGGAAACCGCGAATCGGTGCGGCGATTGAATCAGGGCGGGAACTTCCGCGCGATCATCCGCAGAGAGGTCTGAATCCGGCCTGCGTCCGGTAGATCCACGCCATGCGTGGATGAAGCCCGCAAGTGTGCGAACCAGGGTTCGCACCCACCAGAGCAGGAAAGCAGCGTCAGCGCTGCTTCGGCGGAGTCGGCCCGCAGCTGTCGCACCCCCCACAGCCCCCCCCCCCACCACTGGCCGGCGGCGCGATCTTCCGCCCCAGCGCCTGCAGCCAGGCCGCGCGACCCGGCTTCAGCAGGGCCAGCGCCAATGCGCCGCGCAGCTTGCGTACGGTACCGGGGAACTGCTTCTTCAGCACCACCCAGGCGCTGACCAGCACGGCCACCGCGATGATCAGGTACTGGATCAGCAGCCCGGTATCCATCAGCCGCCTCCCAGCGCCCTGGTCACCTGGTAGGTGATCAGCGCGGCCACGTAAGCCGCGGCAAACAGGTAGAACGCGGCAAAGCCCATCTGCTTCCACGAGTTGGTCTCGCGCTTGATGGTAGCCAGCGTCGAGATGCACATCGGGGCGTAGATGTACCAGACCAGCAGCGACAGGGCCGTGGCCAGCGACCAGCCATCGCTGATCAACGGGGTCAGCGCCTGGCTGGCGGCATCGTCATCGGCGGCCGACAGCGCATACACGGTGGCCAGCGAAGACACCGCCACCTCACGCGCGGCCAGGCCCGGAATCAGCGCGATGCAGATCTGCCAGTTGAAGCCCAGCGGTGCGAAGAACACCGCCATCGCATGGCCGATCCGGCCGGCGTAGCTGTAGTCGATGGCCGGCATCGTGGCATCGGCCGGGGCCGCCGGGAACGACAGCAACACCCACAGCAGGATGGTCAGCGCCAGGATGATGCCGCCGACGCGCTTGAGGAAGATCATGCCGCGCTCATACAGGCCGACCGCCAGGTCACGCACATGTGGCAGGCGGTACGACGGCAGCTCCAGCATCAGCGGATGCTCGCTCTTGTCGCGGCGCCACTTCTTCATGATCCAGGACATCGCCAGCGCACTGAGGATGCCGGCGGCGTACAGGCCGAACAGGACCAGGCCCTGCTGGTTGAACACCCCCCACACCGTCTTCTGCGGAATGAACGCACCGATCAGCAGGGCGTACACCGGCAGGCGCGCCGAGCAGGTCATCAGCGGTGCGACCAGGATGGTGGCCAGGCGGTCACGCGGGTCCTGGATGCTGCGCGTGGACATGATGCCCGGCACCGCGCAGGCGAAGCTGGACAGCAGCGGGATGAACGAGCGGCCGGACAGGCCGGCGGCGGCCATCATGCGGTCGAGCAGGAACGCCGCACGTGGCAGGTAGCCGGATTCCTCCAGCACCAGGATGAAGAAGAACAGGATCAGGATCTGCGGCAGGAACACCACCACGCCACCGACGCCGGCGATGATGCCGTCGGTCAGCAGGCTGGCCAGCGGACCCTCCGGCAACACGCCGCCAACGAGAGCACCGAGCCAGGCGAAGCCAGCCTCGATGCCATCCATCAACGGCGTCGCCCAGGCGTACACCGCCTGGAAGATCAGGAACATCACCACTGCAAGGCTGATCAGCCCGAACACCGGGTGCAGCAGCCAGCGGTCCAGCGCGTCGTCGATCTTCGCGGTCCGCGCCGGCATCCGCACGGCGACCGACAGGATCTCGCGCACCTTGGCGTGGTAGTCGATGCCACCTTCCGGGCCCGGCACCGGTGCATCCAGGTGCGGCACCATCGCATCGAGGCGCTCGACCAGGGCCTTGGCACCCTGCTTGCGCACCGCTACGGTCTCCACCACCGGTACGCCCAGCTCGCGCTCCAGCGCGGCCACGTCCACCTGGATGCCACGCCGCTGGGCGGCATCGACCATGTTCAGCGCCACCACCATCGGCTTGCCCAGCTCGCGCAGTTCCAGCGCGAAGCGCAGGTGCAGGCGCAGGTTGGTGGCATCGATCACGCACAGCAGCACGTCCGGCGCAGCTTCGCCCGGGTAGAAGCCCCGGCACAGGTCACGGGTGATCGCCTCATCCAGGCTGGCCGGATGCAGGCTGTAGGCACCCGGCAGGTCGAGCACGGCGAATTCGCGGCCGGACGGCGCGCGCAGGCGACCTTCCTTGCGCTCTACGGTGACGCCGGTGTAGTTGGCGACCTTCTGCCGGCTGCCGGTCAGCTGGTTGAACAGCGCGGTCTTGCCGCTGTTGGGGTTCCCGACCAGCGCGATGCGCAGCGGTGAGGCGGAGACAGTGGCGGTCATGCACGTCGTTCCTGGCTGGCAGCGTCGACCACGACGCGCTTGGCTTCACTGATCCGCAGCGCGAACCGGGTGAACCCGACCTGCACCAGCAGCGGCTCGCCCCCCACCGGGCCCTTGGCCACCAAGCGTACTTCCTCGCCATTCACGAAACCCAGCTCGCGCAGGCGACGGGCAATGGCATCGTTGGCATGCAGGTCCTGCACGGACTCGACCACGGCCGAGGTGTGCAGCGGCAGTTCGGACAGCGTCATCTAGCGTGTTCTCTGCTGGATGTAAATGGTTCTCGATTCTAACATTCCCGCGTCGCGTCATGGCCCATGACCAATGGCCCGCTATGATCCATACAGGTATGGAGTGACCTTGGAATCCCATGAACGATGCTTTGCAGATCGAGCGCCGTGGCGCTGTCCTCACCCTCTGGCTGAACCGGCCGGAGCTGCACAACGCCTTTGACGCCAGCCTGATCGCCCGGCTGACTGCCGCACTGGAAGCCGCCGGCGGCGATGATTCGGTCCGGGCCGTGGTGGTCGCCGGTCACGGCGCTTCCTTCTCGGCCGGTGCCGACATGCAGTGGATGCGCGGCATGGCCGCCGCCAGCGAGGCCGACAACCGCGAGGACTCGCTGGCCCTGGCGCGGCTGATGCGCACCCTGGACGAGCTGCCCAAGCCGACCCTGGCCCGGATCCATGGCGCCGCCTTCGGGGGCGGCGTCGGCCTGGTCGCCTGCTGCGACATCGCCATCGCCAGCACCTCGGCCCGCTTCGGCCTGACCGAAAGCCGCCTCGGCCTGCTGCCGGCGGTGATCTCGCCCTACGTGATCGAGGCCATCGGCCCGCGCCAAGCGCGGCGCTGGTTCGCCACCGGCGAGCACTTCGACGCCGATACCGCGCTGCGCATCGGCCTGGTCCACCAACTGGTCGAGCCCGAACGCCTGGACGAAGCCCTGGAACGCCAGCTGGCCCTGCTCGACAAGGCCGGCCCGATCGCCTCGTCCACCGCCAAGCAGCTGGTGCGGCAGGTCCGCGACAGCCATGACCGCGACGCGCTGGATCGGGATAATGCCGCCCTGATCGCGCGCCTGCGGGTGTCCGCCGAGGGCCAGGAAGGCCTGGGCGCCTTCCTCGACAAGCGCGCCCCCCACTGGGTCACGGAAGCCTGAACATGCTCGATCATCTTGGTTTGACCAGCGCCGACCTGGCGCGCAGCAGGACCTTCTTCCTGCAGGCACTGGCGCCGCTGCAGATCGACGTGGTGATGGAAGTGAGCGCCGAAGAAACCGGTGACCACGACCACATCGGCTTCGGCAGCGACGGCAAGCCGTTCTTCTGGCTCGGCAATGGCGGCACCACCAGTCACGGCGTGCACGTGGCCTTTGCCTGCACCAGCCGCGCGCAGGTGGACGCCTTCCACGCCGCCGCCCTCGCCGCCGGTGGCCGCGACAACGGCGCCCCGGGCCTGCGCCCGTGGTACCACCCGGATTACTACGCCGCCTTCGTGCTCGACCCGGACGGCAACAACATCGAAGCGGTCTGCCACCGTCCGTCCGATGGGGCAGCCGCATGAGCGATTACGTCCGCATCGTCGAGGTCGGCCCGCGTGATGGGCTGCAGAACGAAAAGCAGTCGGTGTCCACCGCCGACAAGATCGAACTGATCAACCGCTTGTCGGCCACCGGCCTGCGCAGCATCGAGGCGACCAGTTTCGTCAGCCCGAAGTGGATCCCGCAACTGGCCGACGCCGCCGAGGTCTATGCCGGCATCCAGCGCCGGCCGGGCGTGCACTACCCGGTACTGGTGCCGAACGAACAGGGCTACGACCGCGCCCGTGCGGTGGGCGTGGAGGAAGTGGCGGTGTTCACCGCCGCCTCCGAGGCGTTCAACCGTACCAATACCAATGCCGGCATCGACGAATCGCTGGCCCGGTTCGAGCCGATCCTGCGCCGCGCCGCCGCCGATGGCGTGCGCGTGCGCGGCTATGTCTCCACCGTACTCGGCTGCCCCTACCAGGGCGAGGTGCCACTGGCCGACGTGGTGCGGGTGGCGCGCGCCCTGCACCAGATGGGTTGTTACGAAATCTCACTGGGCGACACCATCGGCGTCGGCACCCCGCGCAAGGCTCGGGCGATGCTGCAGGCGGTTGCCGCCGAGATTCCGATGACGGCACTGGCCGTGCACTTCCACGACACCTACGGCCAGGCCATCGCCAACATCGCCACCTGCCTGGAAGAAGGCGTGCGCGTGGTCGACAGCGCGATCTCCGGCGCCGGTGGCTGCCCGTATGCCAAGGGCGCCAGCGGCAACGTCGCCAGCGAGGATGTGGTCTATCTGCTGCAGGGCCTGGGCCTGGACAGCGGCGTGGACCTGCCGGCACTGGCCGAGACCGGCCGCTGGCTGGCCGGCCTGCTCGGTCGCGCCACCGCCAGCCGCACCGGGCAGGCGCTGGCCGCCGCCAGCTGACCGCTGCACTGCGCCGCCCTGCACCGGCGGCGCAGTGCACAACGGCGGCGGTCACCGCTTCCGTTAGAATCGGCGGTTCTCGAACCTGCAGGACCGTTCAATGCAGCTGTCTTCCGTACGTGCCGTGATCACTGGCGGCGTCTCCGGCCTCGGCCTGGCCGTGGCCCAGCACCTCGTCGCCCAGGGCGGCAAGGTGGCCCTGTTCGACCTCAACGACGCCAAGGGCGCCGCCGCCATTGCCGGGCTGGGTGCCGACAAGGCCCGCTATTTCAACGTCAACGTCAGCGATGAAGCGGCCGTCTCGGCAGCCATCGACCAGGCCCACGATTTCCTCGGCGGCCTGAACGTGGCGATGAACTGTGCCGGCATCCTCGGCGCCGGCCGCGTGCTGGGCAAAGAAGGCCCGATGCCGCTGGCCGGCTTCCAGGGCACGGTGATGGTCAACCTGGTCGGCAGCTTCAACGTGGCCAAGGCCGCGGCCAACCGCATGCAGCACAACGAGGCCGGCACCGACGGCGAGCGCGGCGTCATCATCAACACCGCCAGCATCGCTGCCTATGAAGGCCAGATCGGCCAGGCCGCCTATGCCGCCAGCAAGGGCGGCGTGGTGTCGATGACGCTGCCGATGGCACGCGAACTGTCCCGCTTCGGCATCCGCGTCAATACGATTGCTCCCGGCGTGTTCTGGACGCCGATGGTGGACGGCATGCCCGAAGCCGTGCAGCAGTCGCTGGCCGCCTCGATTCCGTTCCCGTCGCGCCTGGGCAAGCCGGAAGACTTCGCCAGCCTGGTCGGCTTCATCCTTGGCAATACCTACCTCAACGGCGAGACCATCCGCCTGGACGGCGCTACCCGCCTCGCTCC
This sequence comes from Stenotrophomonas sp. YJH_SMC_94-11, assembly GCF_059370435.1. Taxonomy (NCBI): domain Bacteria; kingdom Pseudomonadati; phylum Pseudomonadota; class Gammaproteobacteria; order Lysobacterales; family Lysobacteraceae; genus Stenotrophomonas; species Stenotrophomonas sp. YJH_SMC_94-11. The sequence goes on from NZ_JCAFTR010000007.1 coordinate 51,787, forward strand.
GAAGTGATTCCCCACGGGCGCCGGGACGGCGCCCTCCCCCAACGACCTAGATCACCATGAAAGCCAACGACATCAAGAAGGGCAACGTCGTCGAGTACAACAACGGCGTGTACCAGATCCGCGACATCGAGCGCAGCTCGCCGCAGGGTCGCGGCGGCAACGTCCGCTTCCGCTTCATCATGTACAGCGTGCCGGGCGGCAACAAGCTCGACGCCAGCTTCGATGCCGACGACAACCTGGTCGAGGTCGAACTGCTGCGCCGCCAGTCCACCTATTCGTACAAGGACGGCGATGCCTTCGTGTTCCTGGATGACGAGGACTACACCCCGTACACCCTGGATGCGGACGTGATCGGCGATGACGCCGGTTACATCACCGACGGCCTGACCGGCATCTACGTGCAGGTGATCGACGAGCAGCCGGTGGCGATCCAGCTGCCGGCCTCCGTGGTGCTGGAAGTGATCGAGACGCCGCCGGAACTGAAGGGTGGCACCGCCACCAAGCGCCCGAAGCCGGCCAAGCTCAACACCGGCATCGAGATCATGGTGCCGGAGTACATCGTCAACGGCGAGCGCGTGCTGGTGAACACCGCCACCGGCGAATTCGCCGGCCGTGCCGACTAAGCACCCTGCGCCGATCGCCTGCCGATCGCTGCCTGCGGCAAGTTCGCCGCAGGCAGCAAGCAGCGCATCGCTGACAGTAGTTGTGTAGAGCCGAGCCCGTGCTCGGCTGCGGTGGGTTGGACAGGTACTGCAGCCGAGCGTGGGCTCGGCTCTACAGGTAACTTACGGCTGCTTCGCGCCGAAATTGCCGCAGCCGTGGTACTGGCGGGTACCGACGGTCAGCATCACCTTCGCCTCGAACGCCTCCCCGCTCATATCGTCCTGGCAGGTAGTGCGCTGGAAACTCAGCTTGACGTCGGTACCATCGGACGCCTTGCCGCTCCAGCCGTCGGCACCCTTGGTTGGCTTGGCCACGTCAAAGCGGCGCTCGCCATAGTCAACTTCCACCTGCAGGCCCGGCATATCGCCATCGACGACTGCAAGCCATCCGGGTTCATTGCCGGTGGCACGGAACGCGGCATTGCCGGCGCTGCCATCGCCTTCGGTGGCTTCCACCGCATGGCACTCGCGATCCGGCTCGCCCTTCAGGCTCAGCAGGCCATCATTGCTGCCCTTGGTCCAGAAGCTGTTGCCGAGGCCATCGCTGTACTTGGCGCCGGATGCCGCGCGCTCGGAAGTCATGGCGAAGCTACGCTCGCCGATCACCAGCGTGGCAGCATCCTCGCCATTGAAGGTCGCGCCCACACTCAGATCACCACACTGGTAGGCGGTCTCGCTGCCACCTTCCGTGTTGGCGCTCGGCTGCAGCGTGGCAGGCGGGGCGTCATTGCTGCCCGCCGCGGGTGCCTGGGCCGGTTGGCACGCGGCCAGGACCAACCCCAGGGAGGCTGCCAACAGACTGGGAACTACACGCATGGCTCGACTCCTTGTCGACACTACAGGAATGCTCGACCCTACCACCTCGCGGTGAGCGGGGCCTGAAAACGGCCTGACCGCACTCATGCGGCCAGCACCGCCATCGACAGCAGCTGCGCGCCACTGCCGCCGGAACTGCAGGTCCAGACCCGCAACAGGCGCAACTTCACTTCGCGCTCCAAGCCCTGCCGCCACACCGACATCCGCACGTCGCTGGACAGCAACGCCAGACGGCCACACAGCAGCGTTTCCACCGCGTGCAGCTGCAGGCTTCGTACCTGCAGGTCTCCGGCCAACCAATCACCCAGCCACGGCAGATCGAGCATGCGGCCACCGTGGCCGTCCATCATGAACAAGGCTGGCGATACCAGCGCGTTCAACGCATCGTGATTGTTCTCCAGCAGCGCTGCGCACAGGCGCTGTTCCAGCGCCATCAACTGCTGCTCATGCAGATCTTCAACGATGTTCCGTTCCATCCACGGTTCCTCCCGGCATCGGCCGGCGCCTGCGCAGGCGCTGCGCGATCCACTGCCGCGCGCCCTGCACCACTACATAGAAGACCGGCACGAAGAACACCGCCAGCACGGTCGCACTGACCATGCCGCCGAACACACCGGTTCCAATCGCCTGCTGGGTTTCCTTCGACGCGCCCTGCGCCAGCATCAGTGGCACCACGCCCAGCGCGAACGCCAGCGAGGTCATCACGATCGGACGCAGGCGCAGCCGCGCCGCCTCCAGCGCTGCTTCAACCAGGCCGCGCCCCTGCTGCTGCAGCTGCCGCGCGAATTCGACGATGAGGATCGCGTTCTTCGCCGACAGCCCGATCACGGTGATCATGCCGACCTTGAAGAACACGTCGTTGGGCATGCCGCGCAACAGCACCGCGGCGACCGCGCCAAGCAGGCCCAGGGGCACCACCAGCAGCACCGCCAACGGAATCGACCAGCTCTCGTACAGCGCGGCAAGCACCAGGAACACCACCAGCATCGACAACAGCAGCAGCCACGGCGCCTGCGCCCCCGACTCACGCTCCTGCAGCGACTGGCTGGTCCATTGCAGGGCGAAGCCGGACGGCAGCTTTTCGGCCAACCGCTCCATCTCCGCCATGGCCTGGCCGGTCGACACGCCAGAGGCCGGGGCGCCGGACAGGTTCAGCGCCGGGAAACCAAGATAGCGTTGCAGCTGCAACGGCGCCTCGGTCCAGTGCGGGGTGACCAGCTCGGACAACGCCACCATGCCGCCCTCGCTGTTGCGCACGTACAGCTTCAGCACGTCTTCCAGCTCCATCCGGTGCGGCGCATCGGCCTGCAGGATCACCTGCTGCAGCCGTCCCTTGTTGGGGAAGTCGTTGACGTACTGCGAGCCCATGGCCGCCGACAGCGTGCTGCTGATGTGCTCGAAGCCCACGCCCATCGCCTCGGCCTTGGCGCGGTCGATCTCCAGCCGCACGCTGGTGCCGGCTGGCAGGCCATCGGCATGCACCTCCGACAGCAACGGGCTGGCTTCGGCCAGCTTCAGCAGCTGCTGCAGGGCTGCGCGCAGTTCGGCCTGGCCCTGCCCGGTACGCGCCTGCAGGGCCAGCGAGAAGCCGGAGGAACGACCCAGGCTGTCGATGGCCGGCGGCATCACGCTCATCACCTCACCCTCGGCAACTGTGGCCATCGCCTGCTGTGCGGCCTCCACCTCACCGGCCGCGGTTGCGCCTGCGCGCTCACCCCAGTCCTTCAGCATGGTGTAGGTCAGCGCCGCACTCGGGCCGGAACCGGAAAAGCTGTAGCCGAGGATCGACTGGTTGGAGCCGATGCCCGGACGCGAGGCCACGTGCCGTTCATAGGCTTCGACAACGGCCAGCGTACGCTCGGCCGTCGCCTCGGCCGGCAGCTGGATCGAGGTCATGAAATAGCCCTGGTCTTCTTCCGGCAGGAATGCACCCGGCAGCCAGTGCAGGCCCAGCAGCAACGCCGCCACCAGCGCGGCGAACACGCCCATCACCCGCCCGCTCCGCTGCAGCACCGACGCCACACCACGCTGGTAACGCCCGGTCATCCGCTCGAAACCCCGGTTGAAGGCGCCGAACAGCCCACCGCGACCGTGATGGCCGTGGGTGGCCTGGCGCAGCAGGGTCGCGCACAGCGCCGGCGTCAGGCTCAGGGCCAGCAGCGCAGAGAACAGGATCGACACCGCCATCGCCACGGTGAACTGGCGGTAGATCGCGCCCACCGAACCGCTGGCCAGCGCCATCGGGATGAACACCGCAGTCAGCACCAGGGTGATGCCGATCACTGCGCCTGTCAGTTCACGCATCGCCTTGATGGTGGCCTCGCGCGGCGGCAGGCCCTCCTCGGCCATGATCCGTTCCACGCCCTCGACCACCACGATCGCGTCGTCGACGATGATGCCGATGGCCAGCACCATGCCGAACATGGTCAGCACGTTGATCGAGAAGCCCAGCGCCAGCATCACCGCGAACGTACCCAGCAGCGCGATCGGTGCGACCAACGCCGGGATCAGCGTGTAACGCCAGTTCTGCAGGAACAGGTACATCACCGCGAACACCAGCAGCATCGCCTCCAGCAGGGTCTGCACCACCTTCTGGATCGAGATCTTGACGAACGGCGCGGTGTCGAACGGGATGCTCGCTTCCACCCCGCGCGGCAGCAGGGGCGCCAGCTCAGCCATGCGCTCACGCACCGCCGCAGCGGTACGCACCGCGTTCGCGCCCGGCCGCAGCTGCACGCCGGCGGCGGTGGCTGGATGGCCGTCCTCGCGGGTGCCCCAGGCATAGCTCTGCGCGCCCAGCTCGACGCGGGCGACATCACCCAGCACCACCCGTGAACCGTCGGCGCCGGCACGCAGTACGATCGCCGCGAACTGTTCCGGCGTGGACAACTGGCCGTCGGCACTGAGCGGCACGGTGATGCGCTGGCCTGGAACACCCGGCGAATCACCAATGCGTCCTGGCGAAATCTCCAGATTCTGCTGCTCGATCGCGGCTGCCACATCGCCCATGGTCAGGCCGTAGCCGGTCAACCGGGTCGGGTCCAGCCACACGCGCATCGCCTGCTCGGCACCGAACAACTGCACGCGGCCGACGCCATCGATACGGCGCAGCTCTTCGATGATGTTGCGCGCCATGAAATCGCCCAGCGCGGCCTCGCTGACGCTGGCATCGGGCGAACGCAGGCCGACCAGCATCAGGAAGCCGGAATCAGCGGCCTCCACGAACAGGCCGTTCTGGCGCACGCTGCGCGGCAGCCGTGGTTCGATCGCCTTGATCCGGTTCTGCACGTCCACCTGCGCCAGCTCCGGATTGGTGCCGGGCTTGAAGGTGGCAGTGATCGACGCTTCGCCGGACGTGTCCACCGACGACTCGAAGTACAGCAGGTGCTTGACGCTGGACAGCTCGCGCTCGATCAGGCCAACCACGGCATCATTCAGCGTCTGCGGGCTGGCACCCGGGTAGCTGGCATAGATGCTGACGCTGGGCGGGGCGACTGCTGGATAGCGCTCCACCGCCAGCCGCGGGATCGCCAGCACGCCGGCCAGGATGATGAAGATCGCCAGCACCCAGGCGAACACCGGGCGATCGATGAAGAAACGTGCCATGTTGGATTTTCCTGGAGGGGCCGGCCGGGAACAGGCTCAGCCCTTGCTGCCGGCCTGTACTGCACCGGCGCTGGCAACCGGCATCTGCCAGTCGCGCGCATCGACCACCACGCCTTCCTGCAGGCGCTCCTGACCCTCGACCACCACTTTCTCGCCGGCCTTCAAGCCCGTGCGCACCAGCCACTGGCGATCGACACTACCGTCCACTTCCAGCGTGCGGATCACCGCCTTGCCGTCGGCGCCGATCACCCAGGCATAGGCCTGGCCACCGGCGCTGCGCAGCACCGCCTGCTGTGGCACGGTCAATGCACTGGCGGGCGCGCCACGTGGCACCCTCGCGCGCACGTACATGCCCGGCAGCAGCTGCCGCTGCGGGTTGTCAACCAGGATGCGCAGGATCACGTCACCCGTCCGCGCATCGACATTGATGCCGGAGAACAACAGCTGCCCGCGCTCTGGCAGCGGCTTGCCGGCCGCACCGATGATCGTCACCGGCAGCTCGCCATCACCGGCGGCACTGCGCTGCAGCGACTCCAGCTGCGCCGCCGGTTGGCGCACATCAACGTAGACCTGGTCGATCTGCTGCACCACCGCCATCGGCTCGGCATCAGCCACGCCGACCAGCGCACCTTCGGTCACCAGCGCCTGGTCGATACGGCCGGCAATGGGTGCACTGACCGTCGCGTAACGCAGATCGAGCTGGCGACGGGACAGGATCGCGCGCGCTTCGTTCACTGCGGCACGGGCCTGCTCGTATTCGGCGCTGGCATCGTCGCGATGCTGTTGGCTGACCGCCTGTGCGGCGGCCAGCGCATGCAGGCGCTGCGATTGCACGCGGCTGCGGCCCAGCGCGGCCTCACTGCGCTGCAAGGCAGCCAGTGCCGAATCGACGTCGGCCCGGAACGCGGCCGGGTCGATCTGGAACAGGGCCTGGCCGGCGCTCACTTCGGCCCCCTGGTCGAACAGCCGGCGCTGCACGATGCCGCCCACCTGCGCACGGATCTGCGCGGTGCGCACGGCGGCCACGCGGCCGGGCAGTTCGTCGTCACGCTGCACCACCTGTGGGCCGACGGTGATCACGCTGACACGCGGTGCGGCTTCGGGAGTGGCTTCGGGGGTTGAGCAGGCCGTCATGGCCAGGGCGAGGGCCGCGATCAACGCGACCGGAGTCCTGAAGGTTCTCATTGCTGTGCACAATGCCGCGCAGGCGGCGGATAGGTTCTGAAGCGCGCAGTGTGCGTGGCAATGATGGGGTTTCGATGGAGGAACTGTGGAGATACGATGGAGGCAAGCACCTTACGGCCCCGCCCCTGCATGCATGCCTCCCCCGCCCTCGCCGCCCTCGTCCTGATCGTCGAGGATGAGGCCGAGATCGCCGATATTCTCAGCGCCTACCTGGAACGCGAAGGACTGCGCACGCTGCGCGCGGCCGATGGCCATAGCGCACTGGACCTGCATCGCAGCGCCCGCCCCGACCTGGTCCTGCTCGATGTACAGCTGCCACGCCTGGATGGCTGGAGCGTGCTGACCCAGTTGCGCCAGCGTGGTGAGACGCCGGTGATCATGCTGACCGCGCTGGACCAGGACCTCGACAAGCTGACCGCGCTGCGCATGGGTGCCGACGACTACGTGGTCAAGCCGTTCAACCCGGCCGAGGTAGCGGCGCGCGTGCGCGCGGTGCTGCGGCGTACGCTGCGCGCCTCGCGCGTGGACGCGCCCACTGCGCTGCGCGTCGGCCCGCTGCTGATCGACTCGGCCACCCACGCCGTGCACGTGGAGGGCGAAGGCTACAGTCACGAAGTGCTGCTCACGCTCACCGAGTTCAAGCTGCTGCACTGCATGGCGCTGGCACCGACCCGCATCTTCAGCCGCAGCGAGCTGATGCACGAATGCCTGCCGGAAAGCGAAGCGCTGGAGCGCACTGTCGACAGCCATGTCAGCAAGCTGCGCCGCAAGCTGGACGAAGTGGGCATGGTCAATGTTCCGGCCAGTGTGCGCGGCGTCGGCTACCGGTTGATGGCTGACCGCTGATGGCCCGACTGCGCCGTTCCGGGCTCAGCCGCCACATCATCGTCTCGATGTCGCTGATGGTGATCGGCGTCATCGTGATGATGATCCTGTCGTCGTGGCTGCTGTACGCGGTGCTGGTCGAGTTCTTCCCCGGAAGTACCGAAGAGCCGGAAAGCTGGTTGCCGACCGGGCCGGAGCTTGCATGGATGGTGGGCGTGATCCTGACCGGCCTGGCGCTGGCCATCGCCGCCTCGTTCCGCCTCGCCCACCGCATCCTGTCGCCGTTGAATTCGCTGGTGGACAGCGTGCGTGCCCTCGCCAGCGGTGACCTCGGGGCCCGCGCCAGCGTCGAGGAGAATTCGCCGGGCGAAGTGGCGACCCTGGTTGAAGACTTCAATGCGATGGCGCGCCGCCTGCAGCACATGGAGAGCGAGCGCGCGATGTGGCATGCGGCCATCGCACATGAGCTGCGTACTCCGGTGACGATCCTGCGCGGCCGCCTGCAGGGACTGGCCGAGGGCGTGTTCCATCCGGACGAGTCGCAGTTCCGCAGCCTGCTCGCCCAGGTCGAAGGGCTGTCCCGCCTGATTGAAGATCTGCGCGTACTGAGCCTGTCCGACAACGCACGGCTGGACGTGCGTCGCGCACGCACCGACGTGGTGGCCGAGGTGCATTCGGTGATGACGCTGGTCGACCCGCAGTTCCGCGCTGCGGGCTTCGTGCTGGAGCTGGAAACCAGCCGCGAGGAACACAACGCGCACTGTGATCCCACGCGCCTGCGCCAGGCGCTGCTGGCGCTGCTGGAAAACGCCCGTCGCTATGCCAGCCCAGGCAAGGTGCGGATCGCTGTCCATGACACGCCGGGACATGTGCAGGTGGCCATCGAGGATGAAGGCCCGGGCATTGATCCGGGACTGCATGCCGACATCTTCACTCCGTTCATGCGCGCCGACGGCTCACGTTCGCGCCAGGGCGGTGGCAGCGGGCTCGGCCTGGCGGTGGTCAAGGCCATCGCCGATGCACATGGCGGCCATGCCTACTGCACGCCCGGCAGCTGCGGCGGCAGCCGTTTCGTCATCGAACTGCCGCGCCAGTAGCCGGACCAGCGGCCTGCGTGCGCAGGTGTGCCCCCAGCGCGGCCAGATTGGCGTCGATCGCATCCATTTCCTCACGCTGCCGCGCCGGCAACTGCTGGCGAAGCTGCACACGCAATGCCTGCCATGCCGGTACCGCCTGCGCACTGGCAGTGGTCACGGCCGCAGACAGCAGTACCTGCTCGTCGCCCAGAGGCAACCCATAGCCGCCGTCCTGCAGCAGCGTCCCTGGGCGCAACCACTGCCCACTCTGCGCCAGCAGGCCGCGCAGGCTGCGGGTTTCCGCGCTGTCCGCAGCAGCCAGCAGCTGCCGCTTGAGCACATCGCGTGCCCGCAGCTCGGCACGCCGCTGTGCGGCCTGTTCCAGCAACAGCAGGCCGGCACTGGCGCGCAGGTCGCCCTTCAGCAGCCACGGTGCCCGTTGTTCCGCCGGCAGCTTCAACCAGCCGCGCACATCGCGGGCGGGCAGGCTCAGCTGGGTCGCCGCCACTGTGAACAACTGCTGGTAGTGGTCGCGCGCGGAAGCGAAGTAATAGCCCTGTGCCTGCGCGGCGTTGCGGTCCGTGAGTACCCGCTCGTCAAGCATGCCCAGCCGCGCCAGCCGGCGCTTGAGACCGCGCGGACTCAGCTGGGCCAGCCCGGCCTCGCCCAGCTGCGGCACTCCGGCCTGCAGCAGCTTGGCGGTCTCCACCGCACAGTTGTTGCTGACGAAGTAATAGCGCCCGTCATAGCTCCAGTGCACCTGGGCGGTGCGCTCGAGCAGGCTGGCGATCTCATCGCGCTGCAGCCGCAATGGCAGCGACTGCAGGCCGCGCAGTTCGACCTTGGTGTACTCGTCCACCACCTGCTGCAGCGGCAGCACGAACAGCCGCGACGGGTAGCCGCCGGTCAAGCCGCGCCAGTTGGATATCTGCACGTCGCCCACGAACGCGCGGAAGGACAGCACGCGGTGGTGTTCAAGATCCAGCCTGCAGTCCGGCCCCGGTGCGCGCCCGGGCCTGCAGATCACCAATCGCAGCATGCTGTGGCCCCAGCGGCTCATTGGCTGCGCGCTGCCTTCGGCGAACAGGTAATCCACGGCGTAGACACGCGCGGGGTCGAGCTGCAGCAGCGATGCCGCCCCCTCTTCCGATTCGGCCTGCAGCAAGGGCAACGCGGTCGCGCAGTGCGACTGCGGCAGCGATGGCAGGGTTCCGAAATGGGCCTGGTACCACCGCGCCAGTGCCGGGCGCCGGCAGGCGAACTCGCTGTCGAGCACGAAATGCTCGGCGTTCACTGCCAGGTACTCGGCCGGGTCCTTCAGTTCATACGCATCGGGGCTGCGGTCACGGAAGTCGTTGTCGCCACGGCCGAGATGCCAGGGCTTGCGCTGCCAACCCGCGAGGTCACGCCATCGCATGCTCTGCGACCAGTTCGCACCGCCACGGTCGGCGACGTGCGTCAGTTCGTGTACCAGCGCGCTGCGGCGTGCGCGGCGCGCGCCGGGCACGGCATCATCCAGCAGCTCGCGACGCAGGGCGATGCGCCCGGCGAAAGCGCGGCCGTGCACATCGGCCGGCAGGTCATCGCGCCAACGCACCTGGACCTGTGCAGGCAATGCGCGGAGCAGGCCATCAGGCAGCAGTGCCTGCACGTCGGCCAGGGTCTGCGTCGCCACCTGCTGCTGTGCAGGGCTCAACCCTGCCGGGTCCAGCTGCAGGCGATCAGCTGCGTGCGCGACGTGGGCGACCAGCAGTAGAGCCACGCCATGCGTGGCTGCGTTCCACCGGCCAAGCCTCTGTAGAGCCGAGCCATGCTCGGCTACTGTTGCGATCCGCATGCGCCAGTCCTTCAGCCGCGCATGGCTCGGCGCTACAGAAAGCGATGACGCCGAGGTCATGCAGCCCGGATCAGCGGGCCAGCAGCGCGCGGGCCAGTTCCAGGTCGCTCTGCAGCTGTGCGGTGGCGCTCTGCTCACGCAGGTGGACCAGCGCGGCCTGCAGGCGGGCGCCACGGATCTGGCCGTCGCTGGCAACGAACGCAGCGGCATCGTCGCGCGCGGCCAGCACCACCTTGTCATCACCCGAGCTGCTGCCCGAGGAGCCGGAGGAAGCGCCGGTGGCCGAACCGGCCGAGGTGCCGGCGAAGCTGGAAGCGAAGCCGGCCAGCGGCAGGGACAGCAGGGCGAGCAGCAGAAGCTTACGGGTCATCGGTTCGAAGCCGGTTGTGAGGATGCGTGGAGCGTAACGGGTGCGTGAAGGATTTGCCCGGCTCAGGCGTCGAACAGCTTGCCGGGATTCAGCCGCGCTTGGGGATCGAACGCGCGTTTGACCGCCTTCATCAGCGCGATTTCGGCCGGGCCGCGGGTGCTGTCCAGGTAGCCCTTCTTGACCAGGCCGATGCCATGCTCGGCCGAGATGCTGCCATCGAAACGCGCCAGCACCTGCGCCAGCAGCTTGGTGACGTGCTCGCACTGCGCCACGAAATCGGCGTCACTGGTATCGTCGGGCTTGAGCACGTTGATGTGCAGGTTGCCGTCGCCGATGTGGCCGAACCAGACCACGTCGAAGTGCGGGTAGGCTTGCCCGATCAGTGCCTGGGTCTCTGCCAGGAACGCCGGCATCGCCGAGATCCGTACCGAGACGTCGTTCTTGTAGGGTTTGTAGCGCGCCAGCGATTCGGTGATGCCTTCGCGCAGGCGCCACAGCTGGGCGGCCTGGGCGTCGCTGGCACTGATCACCCCGTCGCTGACCCAGCCGTTGCCCATGCAGTCCTCGAAGGCCGCCATCGCCGCCGCTTCCTGCGCTTCGTCGTTGGCGGCGAACTCGGTGACCACGTAGTACGGGTGCACCTCGTCGAACGGCGCCTGCGCACCGTGCGCCAGCACATGGTCCAGCGCGCGGTCGGTGAAGAACTCGAAGGCCTGCAGCTGCAGGCGCGCGCGGAACGCGGCGAACACCTGCATCAGCACTTCGAAGCTGGGTACTGCCAGAAGCATCACGTTGCTGGCCGGCGGCGGGTCGGTCAGCTTCACGGTGGCTTCGACGATCACGCCCAGCGTGCCCTCCGAACCGATCAACAGCTGGCGGAAGTCATAGCCGCTGGAGTTCTTGATCAGGCCCTTGTTGAGCTCGAGCAGTTCGCCACTGGCGGTGACCACCTTCAGCCCGGCGATCCACTCGCGGGTGTTGCCGTAGCGGATCACGCGGATGCCGCCGGCATTGGTGGCAATGTTGCCGCCGATCGTGCACGAGCCTCGCGCGGCGAAATCCACCGGGTAGATCAGGCCGTGGTCCAGCGCGGCGTTGTGCACGGCCTCCAGCGGCATGCCGGCCTGCACCACCAGGGTGCGATCGACCGCGTCGTAGTCCAGCGCCCTGTTCATCCTCTCCAGGCTGAGCACCAGCTCGCCGTTGGCCGCCACCGCGCCACCCGAGAGGCCGGTGCGGCCGCCCGACGGCACCACCGCCACGCCCTCGGCGGCACTCCAGCGCATCACCGCCTGTACCTCCTCGACCGTGGCCGGCAGTGCGATCGCCAGCGGCGCCGGCGTCCAGCGCCGGGTCCAGTCGCGCCCGTAATGCTCCAGGTCGGCCGGGTCGGTCTTCAGCTTCAGGCCGGGACAGGCCTGCTGCAGCGAGGCAATGCGGGAATCGGTCATGACGGTCCAGCGCGGGGCGTGAAGAACGGGCAAGCGTGCCAGCGGCACGCGCCAGCGTCCAGCCCTGCAGACAGGCAGATAGCTACGGATGCAACCAATTGCGCACTGCACCATGAGCGCCGTGATCTGGCATAGTGGTTGGCCCCTGTCCCACTGGCCGTGTTGCCCCATGTCGCCGAAGAAGACCTCGTTCCCGAAGCAGGATATCCGCGTGCTGTTGCTGGAGGGGGTCAGCCAGACCGCCGTGGAGGTGTTCAGCGCCGCCGGCTACAGCCAGATCGAGGCACACACCAAGGCACTGCCCGAGGACGAATTGAAGGCGCGCATCGCCGAGGCACATATTGTCGGCATCCGTTCGCGCACCCAGCTCAGCGCCGAGGTGCTGGCCGAGGCGAAGCGCCTGATCGCGGTGGGCTGCTTCTGCATCGGCACCAACCAGGTCGACCTGGATGCGGCCGAGCTGGCCGGCATCCCGGTGTTCAATGCGCCCTATTCCAATACCCGCAGCGTGGCCGAGCTGGTGATCGCCGAGGCGATCATGCTGACCCGCGGCATCCCGCAGAAGAACGCCGAATGTCATCGCGGCGGCTGGTCGAAGTCGGCCAGCGGCAGCCATGAAGTGCGTGGCAAGACGCTGGGCATCATCGGTTATGGCCACATCGGCACCCAGGTCGGCGTGCTGGCCGAATCGCTGGGCATGCAGGTGATCTTCCACGACGTGGAAACCAAGCTGGCGCTGGGCAATGCGCGTGCCGCGGCCAGCCTGGACGACCTGCTGGCGCGCGCCGACATCGTCACCCTGCACGTGCCGGAGACGCCGGCCACGCAGTGGATGATCGGCAGCACCGAGCTGGCGAAGATGCGCAAGGGTGCGCACCTGATCAACGCCGCGCGCGGCACCGTGGTCGACATCGATGCGCTGGATGCCGCACTGGCCAGCGGCCACGTCGGCGGTGCCGCGCTGGACGTGTTCCCGGTCGAACCGAAGGGCAACGGCGATATCTTCGAGTCGCCGCTGACCCGCCACGACAACGTGATCCTGACCCCGCACGTAGGCGGCAGCACGCTGGAAGCGCAGGACAACATCGGCGTGGAAGTGGCAGCCAAGCTGGTGCGCTACAGCGACAACGGCAGCACCCTGTCGGCGGTCAACTTCCCGGAAGTGACCCTGCCCGAACACGAAGACAGCCTGCGCCTGCTGCACATCCACCAGAACGTGCCGGGCGTGCTGTCCAGGGTCAACGAGATCTTCTCGCGCCACAACGTCAACATCGACGGCCAGTTCCTGCGCACCGACCCGAAGGTGGGCTACGTGGTGATCGACATCACCGCCAGCGAGGCACAGGCCGCCGCCGTGCGCGACGAGCTGGCCGCGATTCCGGGCACGCTGCGGACGCGCATCCTGTACTAGGTAAAAAGGGGACGGAGGGGATTAAGTCGCTTATGCATTAACGACTTAATCCCCTCCGTCCCCTTTTTTCAACGTGCCAGCCAGCGGCGCGCCATGCGCTGCATGGATTCATCCGATTCGGGGTCGGCCGCGACTTCCGTCACCGGCCGCCAGGCCAGGTCCAGCGATTCCTCGCTGAGCACGAAGGCCTCGCCACCCAGCGCCCGGATCACGAAACGCACGTCGTAGTGCCAGTGCCCCGGCACGTCCTTGCGCTCCGGAATCCAATGCTTGTCGATGTCGAAGATGGCCGGGTCTTCCAGTACCAGGCCGCTCAGCCCGGACTCCTCCTCGGCTTCCTTCAGCGCCACCTGCGCCAGATCACGGTCGCCGTCGGCGTGACCGCCCAGCTGCAGCCAGCGCTGCAGCTTTCGGTGATGGGTGAGCAGCAGGCGCTGGCCGTCGGCACTGACCAGCCAGCAGCTGGCGGTGAAATGCCCGGCCAGCCGTTCGCGACGGAACGGATCTTCTGGATCGTCCAGCAATGTGCCGAATTCGGCAGCCAGTGCGTCGTGGGCGGGCTCGCGGCGGGCATAGTCCCGCAACAGGCCGCGCAGGCGATCATCAAGCACGGCAAGGGTTTCGGCGGTCTGGCGCATGAATGGGGGCGGTTCGGAAAAATACTGCTCATTATCGCCGTTCATTGTTGCGATTGCGCTTGTGCGTTGGCTTCAGCTTTGGCTAAGGTACAGCGGGCCGTTCGCACGGCCTTCACCATTCAAGGTTGCCGGCAACGTATCGGCGGCCCACCCCATCCGATCATTAGGAAGTACTGCATGCTGAAAGCTCTGTTGAGGGTCAAGCCGGTCCAGCCGGCCGGGCACGTCGATGCCGGCGAACCCATCGAAGGCAGCCTGGACGGCGAAGCCACGTTGAAACGGACCCTCACGGCTAAACACCTCATCCTGCTGGGCGTGGGTGCGGTGATCGGCGCTGGTATCTTCGTGCTGACCGGCCAGGCCGCGGCCAACCACGCCGGCCCGGCGGTAATGCTGTCGTTTGTGCTGGCCGGTTTCGCCTGTGCCCTGGCGGGCCTGTGCTACGCCGAGTTCGCGGCGATGATGCCGGTCTCCGGCAGTGCCTACTCCTACTCCTACGCCACCCTCGGCGAGGGCATGGCCTGGTTCATCGGCTGGTGCCTGGTGCTGGAGTACCTGTTCGCCTCGGCGTCGGTCGCGGTGGGTTGGTCGGCCTACCTGATCAGCTTCATCACCACCACGCTGCACATGCCCTTCCCGGACCTGCTCAGCGCCGCGCCCATCGCCTGGACCGGCAGCGAGTTCGTCTCTTCCGGCAAGCTGTTCAACCTGCCGGCGGTGCTGATCGTGGCGGCGGTGTCCGGCCTGCTGTACGTGGGCGTGACCCAGTCGGCGTTCGTCAACGCCATCATCGTGGCGATCAAGGTCACCGTCATCTGCCTGTTCATCGGCATCGGCGCGGCCCACATCGATCCGGCCAACTGGCAGCCCTTCATTCCGGAAAACACCGGCGTGCCGGGTGAGTTCGGCTGGAGCGGCATCTTCCGCGCGGCCACCATCGTGTTCTTCGCCTACATCGGCTTCGACGCGGTTTCCACCGCCGCCGGCGAAACCAAGGATCCCCAGCGCAACATGCCGATCGGCCTGCTCGGCTCGCTGGCCGTGTGCACCATCGTCTACATCATCGTCTGCGCGGTGCTGACCGGCATGATGCCGTACCACCTGCTGGGCACCGACAAGCCGGTGGCCACCGCGCTGGAGCCGTACCCGACCCTGTCCTG
Source organism: Stenotrophomonas sp. YJH_SMC_94-11 (assembly GCF_059370435.1). NCBI lineage: Bacteria > Pseudomonadati > Pseudomonadota > Gammaproteobacteria > Lysobacterales > Lysobacteraceae > Stenotrophomonas > Stenotrophomonas sp. YJH_SMC_94-11. The sequence continues at coordinate 66,824 of NZ_JCAFTR010000007.1, forward strand.
GCTGAAGACCCTGGTCGAGATCGGCGCCATCGCCGGCCTGTCCTCGGTGGTGCTGGTGATGATGATGGGCCAGACCCGCATCGCCTACACCATTTCCCGCGACGGCCTGCTGCCGAAGTTCTTCGGCAAGGTCCACGCTCGTTTCCGCACCCCCTATTGGGCCACGATCGTGGTCGGCGTGATCGCCGCCGCACTGGCCGGCCTGGTGCCGCTGAACGTGCTGGGCGAACTGGTGTCGATGGGCACCCTGTTGGCCTTCGCCACGGTCTGCATCGGCGTGCTGGTGCTGCGCTATACCAAGCCGGAGATCCACCGCCCGTTCCGCGTGCCGGCGGTGTGGATCATCTGCCCGCTTGGCGCTGCGGCCTGCCTGTTCCTGTTCTGGCAGGCGTTCGTGGTGCACTGGCACCTGTTCGTCGGCTGGACCGTGCTGGGCATGCTGATCTATCTCGGCTATGGCATGCGCAACAGCAAGCTGGCCAAGTCACCCTGATCCGCCTACGGGCCGGCCCTGTGCCGGCCCGTCCGTTTTCCCCGCGCGCCAGACACGGCGCGCTTCGACAAGACCACCAGACATGTTCAAGCAACTGTGGGCCACCAAGCACCCGCATGCCGCCCATGAAGACGCCAACGGCCTGAGCCTGCGCCGCCACCTCGGCCCTTGGGGCCTGACCGCCCTCGGCATCGGTGCCGTGATCGGCGGCGGCATCTTCGTCATCACCGGTCAGGCCGCCGCCAATCACGCCGGCCCCGCGATCATGCTGTCGTTCGTGCTGGCCGCCATCTGCTGCGCCTTCTGCGCGCTGGCCTACGCCGAGTTCGCCTCGATGGTGCCGGTTTCCGGCAGCGCCTATACCTATACCTACGCCACCTTCGGCGAACTGTCGGCCTGGTTCATCGGCTGGATGCTGGTGCTCGAATACGGCGTCTCTGCGTCGGCGGTGGCGGTCAGCTGGACCGGCTACTTCCTCAGCCTGCTCAGCCAGTTCGACATCCATCTGCCAGCGGCGCTGGTCAGTGCACCACTGGACGCACAGCTGCGTCCCACCGGTGCTATCGCCAACCTGCCGGCCGCTGCGCTGGTACTGCTGCTGACCTGGCTGTGCTACGTCGGCATCAGCAAGTCATCGGCAATGAACATGGCGATGGTCGTGCTCAAGACCGGCCTCATCCTGCTGGTCATCGTGGTCGGCTGGAAGTACGTGGACACCAGCAACTGGACGCCGTTCATCCCCGCCAACGAAGGCCCCGGCAAGTACGGTATGGAAGGCGTGCTGCGTGGCGCGGCGATGGTGTTCTTCGCCTACATCGGCTTCGAGGCGGTCTCGGTGGCGGCGCAGGAATCCAAGAACCCGCAGCGCGACATGCCGATCGGCATGATGCTGTCGCTGGTGGTCTGCACCGTGCTCTACATCGCGATGGCCGCGGTGATGACCGGCCTGGTGCCGTTCCAGCTGCTGGGCACCGACGAACCGGTGGTGACCGCGGTGGCCGCGCATCCGCAGCTGGGTTGGCTGCGCTGGGTGGTCGAGGTCGGCGCGCTGGTCGGACTGTCCTCGGTGGTACTGGTGATGATCATCGGCCAGCCGCGCATCTTCATGATCATGGGGCGCGACGGCCTGCTGCCGCCGGTGTTCACCAGGATCCACCCGAAGTACCGCACCCCGCACATCAACACGGTGATCACCGGCATCGGCATCGCGCTGCTGGCGGCGCTGTTCCCACTGGACATCCTTGGCGAGCTGACCTCGATGGGCACGCTGATCGCGTTCGCGGCGGTGTGTGCCGGCGTGCTGATCCTGCGCCGCACCCAGCCGGACCTGCCGCGCCCGTTCCGCATGCCGATGGCCTGGCTGATCTGCAGCCTGGGCGTGCTGAGTTGCCTTGCCCTGCTGTCGGCGATGACGATGCACAACTGGATGCTGATGGGCGTCTGGACCTTCGTCGGTTTCGTGATCTATTTCTGCTACGGCTTCAGGCACAGCCGGCTGCGGGGCAAGTAAGGTTTTGCATTGCAGGGCCTGCGGCCCTGCACCCGCCTTTGAAGCCGGAGCAACGGCAAGAGCGGGACTGTGGGTTTGGCGGGGAGGCATGGGTTCGCGGGGGACGCCGCAAGTACGTCCATGTAGCCTTGGCAGCCGCATCCATGCGGCTGACACCCCCGCGAACCCATGCCTCCCCGCCCCTGACAGTCTCCCGGCGCGTCCGGTAGATCCACGCCATGCGTGGATGAAGCGTTCCCGGAAGCGAATGTATCGGGACGAATTTCCTGTAGAGCCGAGCCATGCTCGGCTGCGAGCAAGCGCAGCGCCGCGACCCGCTTTTCGCTCTTCCTCCGTCACTCCGTGGCCGACCGCAAGGAACTGTCGGCGGCGGGGCGGGTGGGCCGTGCAGGGGCGTTGGCGCCATGGATGGCGCCATCGAGCTTACAGGGACGTACTTGCAGCGCCCCCTGCACGGCCCACCCGCCCCGCCAACCCCATGAACCGCTCTACACGACCAGCCACGAGGGGCTCAGCCGTTGGCCGAATCCAGTAAAATCGCCGGCATGAACGCCCCCACCTTCCCCTACGACACCGCGCGCCTGAGCGAACTGGCCCAGCTGCTGATCGACAATGTCCGCGAACTGGCCCACGCCGGCTGGACCCCGGCCACCAGCAGCAACTTCTCCCACCGCCTGGACGATCGCCACGCCGCGATCACGGTGTCCGGCAAGGACAAGGGCCGCCTGATCGAGGACGACATCATGGTGGTGGACTTCGACGGCCAGGCCGTCGGCCGTCCGCTGCGCCCGTCCGCCGAGACCCTGCTGCACACCCAGTTGTACCGCCGCTTCCCGGACGTCGGCTGCGTGCTGCATACGCACTCGCCGGTGCAGACCATCGCCTCGCGCCTGTACGCGCCGCAGGGTCATGTCCGCCTGGAAGGCTACGAGCTGTTGAAGGCCTTCGCCGGCAACAGTACCCATGAAATGGCCATCGATGTGCCGGTATTCGCCAACACCCAGGACATGAACGTGCTGTCGAAGCAGGTCGATGACCTGCTCGACCGGCAGAACCTATGGGGCTACCTGATCGACGGCCATGGCCTGTATGCCTGGGGCCGCGACATGGCCGAGGCACGCCGCCACCTGGAAGCGTTCGAGTTCCTGTTCCACTGCGAGCTGGAACTGCGCAGGCTGCGCGGCTGAACCCGCACGCAGGTGCAGATGCCGATCCGGAATCTGCACCTCATGCCCACCCTGCTACCCTGTCTTCCCCCCGAGACGTTCAAGCTGCCGCCATGAGCCGACTGCGCATCTACGACGACACCCGCCCCGAATCGCCGCTGCTGGACACCCAGGACGGCGCGGTCATTGCTGCCGAGCTGCGGAAGATCGGCGTCACCTTCGAGCGCTGGCAGGCCACCGCGCCGGTCGCACCGGGCGCCAGCCAGGAGGAAGTGTTCGCCGCGTACCGCGCCGACATCGACCGCCTGGTGGCAGAGCGCGGTTTCAAGAGCGTGGACGTGGCCTCGATCGCCCCGGACAACCCGAACCGCGCCGAGCTGCGCAAGAAGTTCCTCGACGAGCACTTCCACAAGGAAGACGAGGTGCGCTTTTTCGTCGCCGGCTCCGGCCTGTTCACCCTGCACGTGGGTGACAAGGTCTATGAGATCGAGTGCGTGAAGGACGACCTGATCGCCGTGCCCGATGGCACCACCCACTGGTTCGACATGGGCGAGGAACCCAGCTTCGTGGCGATCCGCTTCTTCACCGAGCCCGACGGCTGGGTCGGCCATTTCACCGGCACCGACATCGCGCAGAAGTTCCCTCGTTACGTACCCACCCAGGCGTCCTGATCCATGCAAGCCCGCGTCATCCTGACCGACATCGAAGGCACCACCAGCAGCATCTCGTTCGTCAAGAACGTGCTGTTCCCCTATGCGCGCAAGGCGTTGCCCGCGTTCGTCGCCGAACATGGCCAGCAACCGGAGGTCCGTCGCTGGCTGGACGCGGTCGCCACCGAGATCGGCGGTGCCTGCCAGGACAGCCTGGTGGCCGAGACGCTGCAGGGCTGGATCGACCAGGACCGCAAGCACACCGCATTGAAGGCGCTGCAGGGGCTGATCTGGGACGAAGGCTACCGCCGTGGCGACTACACCGCGCACTTCTACCCGGAAGTGGCGCCGGTGCTGAAGGGCTGGCACGCTTCCGGCCTGCCGCTGTACGTGTACTCCTCCGGTTCGGTGCCGGCGCAGAAGCTGTTCTTCGGTTTCAGCGACGCCGGCGACCTCAGCCCGCTGGTGTCGGGCTGGTTCGATACCGAAGTCGGCGGCAAGCGCGAGGCCGACAGCTACCGCCGCATCGTGCAGGCCATCGGCGTACCGGCCGGCGAGATCCTGTTCCTGTCCGATGTGGTGGAAGAACTGGATGCCGCCCGCGAAGCCGGGTTGCAGACCCGCCTGATCGATCGCCTGGATGATTACCCGATGCCGCGTACCGGCCAGGCCGCCAACGGCCACGAACGGGTCGAGAATTTCCAGCAGATCCAGCTGTAAGCAAAATGGTAGGTGCCAACCTTGGTTGGCATGCTGCTGGTGTGCCAACCAAGGTTGGCACCTACCAAAGCGGGAAACCCCTCAACGGTCGTTGAGGGTCTTCACCTTCAGCGCTTCGCGCAGGGTAACCAGATCCACCGGGCCGCGCACCGCGATATCACGTGTTTCGCCCGGCAGCAGGTCCAGCAGGTTGTCTTCGACCTGCACATCCAGCGCGCCGAAGTCGATCCACGCCGCGCGCACGTACGCCGCGCTTTCCAGCCGCAGACGATAGTGGTCCCCTTCAATGGACAACGTGGCCTTGAGTTTCTGCCGCGGCAACAGCTGGTCCTTGGCCTCAACGAAACCGACCACCTGCCGCGCGCTCACGTCGCCGTGCTGCAGCAACTCGAACACCGCCACCGTACGCGTCGGGTCGGCACCGGCCAGCAGCTCTGCATCGCTGAAATCGCCCATCGAGGTGACACCCGCCGCCACCAACGTCACCGTTTCCTCGCGACGACGCAGCACCTTCCCCTCCACGTCCATCACCCGCAGACGCCAGCGCGCTTCCAGTGAGGCGCCATCATTGATCAGGCGCACCCGCGTGCTGCCCTCGTCGCGCAGTGCCGCCACCGTCACTGGCGCGAAGAAACGCCGCGCGGCGAAGTGCAGCGCCTTCCAACGGCCGAAATAGTCCACGCTGGACCACGAGGCACCGGGCCAGACATCGTTGAGCTGCCAGTACAGCGAACCCATCGTGTATGGCCGCGAGGCGCGATGATGCAGCGCCGCCAGTGCGATGCCATCGGCCTGCATCACTTGGCTGAGATAGACGAAGTCCTCGAAGTCCTTCGGCGTGCCGTAACCCAGTTCGATGTAGTGCAGCAGACGGCTGTTGCCCTCGCCGGCCATGAATTTCTGGTGCGCGCGGATCACCGGGCTGTCGATGCGCTGTTCGGCGCGGGTGGCGATCTGGTCCACTGTCGCCACCGACGGCCACGCCTGCAGCCCGTACTCGGACATGAAGCGCGGCGTCTCGCGCAGGTAGGCCTGCACCGGCAACGCCGGATTACCCCAGACCTGCCAGTAGTGCTTGTCGCCACGCGTTGAATCGTTGGCCTTCTCGTCAAGGTCGTTGCTCGGTGAGCTGGACCAGTACGGCACGCCCAGCCCCTCCTCGCCCACTACCTGGCGCAGGTCGTTGCCGAACAGGTCGACGTAGCCCTGCCAGACCTTCGCCGCAAATGCCGGGTTGGCCGCCTTCAGGTCGCGGCCGTGGCCCCAGTCCTTCCAGGCGGTTTCTTCCTCGTTGTTGCCACACCACAGCACGATGCTGGGGTGATGGCGCAGACGGCGCACGTTGTCGCGTGCTTCGGCCACCACGTTGGCACGAAACGCCGGATCGTAGCCCGGCTGCATGCCGCCGCCGAACATGAAGTCCTGCCAGACCAGCAGGCCCAGTTCGTCGGCGATGTCGAAGAACGCGTCGTCCTCGTAGTAGCCGCCGCCCCAGTTGCGCAGCATGTTCATGTTGGCGTCGCGCGCGGCCGTCAGCACTTGGCGCAGGCGTGCGGCATCGACGCGAGCGGGAAAGGCATCGAACGGAATGACGTTGGCGCCCTTGGCGAAGATCTCCACGCCGTTGATGACGAAGGCAAAGCCCTGCCCGCCCTTGCGGTCTTCCTCGCGGCGCAGTTCGACCGTGCGCAGCCCGATGCGCTGCTCGCGCGCCAGCTCCGGCGTGCCACCTTGGTCCAGGCGGGCCTGCACCGTGTAGCGGTCCTGCGCGCCGTGGCCGACTGGCCACCAGCGCCTTGGATCGGCCAGTTCAACCGGAACCTCGATGCTGTTCTGGCCGGGCTTCAGCAGCACCGTGCGCTGCACCTGGGCCACGTTGCGGCCCTGCGGATCGCGCACATCCACATTCACCACGGCCGAGCCCGCCGCCGCGCCCTGCTCCACTTGCAGCAGCACGGCCAGCTTCGCCTGCTCCGCGCTCAATGCATCTGTACGCACCGCAAGATCGGTCAGGCGGTGAGCCTCCCAGGCCTGCAGGTCAACCCCGCGCCAGACGCCGGCGGTGACATAGCGAGGCCCCCAGTCCCAGCCAAAGTGGTAGGCCGGCTTGCGCGCGAAGTTGCCGACCATCGCGCCCTTCGGCTCATCGCCATACGGCGACGGGTAGTTGCCAGCGATCTTGTGCGGCATTGCCTGCACGCCCGGCAGCAGGGTGCGGATAGGCGAACGGAACACGATCTGCAGTTCATTGTCCCTGGCCCGCAGGCGCCCATTCACGCGCGCGCGCCAGGTCCGGTGCGCGTTGTCCGCGCGCAGCAGCGGCTTGCCGTTGAGGCTGACGTCGGCGTAGGTATCCAGACCGTCGAAGCGCAGCTCGGCATTGGGCTTGGCCAGCGTCGCCGCATCCACGTCGAAGCGGGCGCGGTACTCCCAGGCGGCCAGGCCGATCCATTGCAGTTCGGCCTCTGGTGCGCCGACATACGGATCACGGATCAGTTCGTGAGCCAGCAGGTCGGTGTGCACGCTGCCCGGCACCGTCGCCGCCCGCCATTGCTGCAGACCTGGATGAGCGGCGCCCTGCGCGTCGCCGGGCAGCATACGGAACTCCCACTGTGCCTGCAGCGGCGTGGCAGCGACCGGGAAGGCGGACGCCGCGATCAGCAGCAGGAGCAGGCGGACAACGAGGGGAAGGCGATGCACGGGATGCTCCTGTCTTTCCGCCGGGCATGGTCCGGCGCTACCAATTCAACACGCCACGGTAGCGCCGGACCACGTCCGGCGAGCGCGCAGCGCGGCAGACCTCAACGCACCACGTTCAACACTTCGTAGCACGCACCCATGGTGTGGTAATCCACCTTGCCGGCCGGGCTCTTCTCGTCGCTGTACTTGCGATTGTCGGCATCGAGGATGCGGAACCAGGCGCCGTACCGGTGATCGACGAAGTGTTCCCACGAATACGCCCAGATACGCTCGTACCACTGCCAATAGCGGTCATCGCCGGTACGCTTGGCCATCAGTGCGGCGGTCGCAAGCGTCTCCGCCTGCACCCAGAAATACTTGTCGTCGTCGCAGACGAAACTGTCGCCACCGATCGGGGCGCCATCCATGCCCGGCTGCCGGCGCGACTCCGGCGCGAAACCGTAGTACAGGCCACCCCGCGTCTCGTCCCAGCTGCGCGCCACGGCCACGTCGAACAGGTGCTGCGCGGTCGGCACCAGCCAGTCGACCTGCACATGGCGGTCCAGGATCAACAACAGCTTGGCCCATTCGGTCTGGTGGCCCGGCTGGAAGCCCCACGGGCGAAACAGGTGCTTGGGGTCGTCCAGGTTGTAGTCCCAGTCGATCTCCCAGTTGGAATCGTAGTGCTCCCACACCAGGCCACCGGCCTTGGCGGCCTGGCGACGGGTCATGTTGTCGGCCAGCTGCAGCGCGCGCTCCACATAGCGCTGTTCGCCGCTGGCCTCGAAGGCGGCCAGCATCGCCTCGCACATGTGCATGTTGGCGTTCTGGCCACGGTAGCCGGTGAAGTTCCACTGCCCATCGGCTTCGTCCTTGTAGAGGCCGTGCTGGGGCTCCCAGAAGCGCGCTTCCAGCAGCTGCCAGGTCTCGTCCATCCAGGCGCGGGCCTGTTCGAGACCGGCCTTCAGTGCGCAGCTGTAGGCCAACAGCACGAACGCCACGCCGTAGCAGTGGTTCATGTCGTCCTCGACCTTGCCGTCGCGCAGGGTCCAGGCGTAACCGCCGGTGGCCGGGTTGCGGTGCCCCTCGCGCAGGTAGCGCACGCCGTGCTCGACCGCCTCACGGTACTCGGCGTTGCCGAATTCGCGGTAGGCCATCGCGTAGTTGAAGACGAAACGCGTGCTGCTCACCAGATGGCGATGGTTGGCGTCGTAGATGCTGCCGTCGTCACGGAAGTAGTGGAAGAAGCCACCGTCCGGGTCGATGCAGTGCGGGTGGTAGAACGCCATCGTGTCGGCGATATGCGCGCGCAGGAACGCGGGCGAACGGAAATCGGGCGAGGTGCTCATGCGGTAATGTCCTGTGCCTGCAGCAGCTGCTGCACTTCATCGAGCGAGGGCATCGCGGCGAACGCGCCCTTGCGGGTAACAGCCAGCGCGCCGACTGCGGCGCCGAAGCGCAGCGTGGCGGTGATCGCCTCCGGGTCCTGGCAGAAGGCGGCAAAACCGGTACCGGCGCCGCCGCGCTCCAGCAGCCCAACCAGCACGCCACCGACGAAAGCATCGCCAGCCGCCGTGGTGTCGACGGTGGCCACGCGGAAGCTGGTGACCGTGCCGTGGTTGTCGCGCGTGTACCAGTGCAGCGTGGCCGCACCGTCGGTGACGATCACCCAGCGCGCGCGCGCAGCGAGCAGGCGCCGCAGTACCGCTGCCTCGCCATCGGCACCCAGCGGCGCGGCCAGGTAGTCCAGTTCCTCGCGCGACAGCTTGACCAGGTCGGCGCGTTCCAGCGCCTGCCACAGGCGCGGTGTCGGGTCCTCGTTCGCCGGCCACAGCGCCGGACGCAGATTGAGGTCGAGGCTGACCACCGCACCAGCCGCGCGCGCACGATCCATGCCGGCGAAGGTCGCCTCGGCGATGGCCGCTTCGGTCAGGCTGTTGGAACAGACATGGAAGCACTGTGCGCTGTCGAAGCACGCCGCCTGGAAGTCGCTGTCACGGAACAGCAGGTCGGCTGCCGGCGGGCGATAGAAGCTGAAGCTGCGCTCGCCGCTGGCATCCAGTGCGACGAAGGCCAGTGCGGTCTTGGCCGCATCGGTACGCACGATGTAATCCGTGCCCACGCCGTGCTCGACCAGGCTGTCGGCCAGGAAGTCGCCGAACATGTCGCGGCCCAGCGTGCCGACGAACTGCGTCTTCGCACCCAACCGTGCGGCCGCAACGGCAACGTTGGCCGGTGCACCACCGGCGTACTGCAGGAAGGCGCGCGGCGTGTCGGCCGAGGCCGGCGGCTGCGCTAGTAGATCGATCAAAATTTCGCCGAAGCAAACGATGGCACCCATTCCGGACTCAGCCTCCCTGCGTTGCGGAGGCCGGCGTACGCGCGCCGACCAGTCCGTAGAAAATGATGTAGCCGTAGCACAGCAGCGGCAGGATGAAGCTGGCCTGCACACCGATGTGGTCGGCCAGCACGCCCTGCAGGTACGGCACCACGGCACCGCCGACGATAGCCATGATCAGCAGGCTGGAGCCCTTGTTGGTCAGCGGCCCCAGGCGCTCGATGCTCAGCGCGAAGATGGTCGGGAACATGATCGAGTTGAACAGGCCGATCGCCACCACCGAGTACAGCGCGATGTTGCCGGAGCTCAGCATGGTCGTGACCAGCAGCGCCACGTTGACCAGCGCGAAGATCGCCAGCAGGCGGCTGGGCGAGAAGCGCGCCAGCAGCGCTGAGCCCGCGAAGCGGCCGATCATCGCCATCGTCCAGTAGGCCGACACGTAGTGCGTGGCTTCCTGTTCGCTGAAGCCACCGATGTTGGGCATCGACAGGTAGTTGACCAGGAAGCTGCCGATCGACACCTCAGCGCCGACGTAGAAGAAGATGCCCAGCACGCCCAGCAGCAGGTGGCGCTTGCGCAGCGCATCCAGGTAGCTGTGGTGGTGGCCCTGGTCGGCCTGCTCGGTGGCGTCGCTCAGCGCCGGCAGGCGGAACAGGAACACGAACAGCGCCAGCAGCACCAGCGCCACGGCCAGGCCCACGTACGGTCCCTGCACGGCCTGCGCCTCGGCGGCACGGTAGGCCAGCTGCTCGGCGGCCGGCAGCGCCGCGATGTCGTCAGCGCTCTTGACAGTGTTGGACAGGATCAGCATGCCGCCGAAGATCGGCGCGATGGCCGTGCCCAGCGAGTTCAGCGCCTGCGCCAGGGTCAGGCGGCTGGAACTGGTCTGTTCCGGGCCCAGCAGCGCGACGTACGGGTTGGCGGCGACCTGCAGCACGGTAATGCCCGTGGCCAGTACGAACAACGCACCGAGGAAGGCGCCGTACACGCGCAGTTCGGCCGCCGGCCAGAAGCCCAGCGCGCCAATGCCGGCGATCACCAGTCCAGCCACGATGCCCTTCTTGTAGCCCAGCGCCGCCACCAGGCGGCCCGCCGGTAGCGACATCAGGAAGTAAGTACCGAAGAAGGTGAACTGCACCAGCATCGCCTTGGCGTAGTTCAGCTCGAACACCGCCTTCAGGTGCGGGATCAGGATGTCATTGAGGCAGGTCAGGAAGCCCCACATGAAGAAGATCGTGGTCACGACAGCCAACGCCTTGCCGTTGGTGACGGCGGGTGCGTTGCCCGAAGAACCCGATGGACGGGGCGTTGCGGAGATCGGCATGCGGTACGCGCCTCGATGCGCGGAAGGTCGTTGTTGCGTGGAAGGGGTATGCGGAAGGAATCAGTTCGGTCGTGCGGCACTGCTTTCGCGGATGCGCAACTGCACCGGCGCGACCGTGCGCCGAGGCGGTGCATCGGGTTCGTCCAGCCGCTGCAGCAGCAGCGCCGCAGCCTGGCGGCCACGCTCGCGCGGGTCGGCGGTGAGCGTGGTCAACGGCGGTACGGCCACCGCCGCCTCGGAAATATCATCGAAGCCGGTGACGGCGAAATCGCCGCCCGGACGGATGCCGCGCGAGTTCAAGCCCAGCATCAGGCCCAGCGCGACGGTGTCGTTGTAGCAAACCGCCGCACTCGGCCGATGACCGTCGGCGAAGAGTTCATCGGTGCGCGCTGCCGCTTCCAGGCGGTTCGGGGCCGACTCGATCATCCAGCCCGGCGGCAGCGAAAGACCGGCCTCGGCCAGCGCCTGCTGGAAACCCGCGCGGCGCTGGTGGCAGGAACTGGATGCGGCGTGGCCCCCGAAGAACGCGATCTGCCGGTGGCCGCGCTCGATCAGGTGGCGCGTGGCCAGATAGGCGCCGTGCTGGTTGTCCAGGGTCAGGAAGTCCCAGTCGGCCCCGGCCAGTTCGCGGTTGAACAGCAGCACGTTGGCATTGGCACCCAGTGCCTGCCGCAGCTGTGCGGTATCGCTGCCCTCGGCCGGCGACAGGATCAGGCCGGCCGGGGTGTGCTCCATCAGCGTGGACAGCACCGCCTGCTGCCGCTCCGGCGATTCACCCGTGCTGCCGAGCAGGGTCACGTAGCCACGCCCGCCCAACGCCTCGTCCACGCCCGATGCGAACTCGGCGAAGAACGGGTTGGAGAGATCGTTGATCACCAGCGCGATGCTCGACGAGGTACGACGGCGCAGGTTGGCCGCCGCACGGTTGTAGACGTAACGCTGGCGGCGCAGTTCGGCCTCGACCTTGGCGCGGGTATCGACGTTGACCAGCGGGCTGCCACGCAGCACCAGCGACACGGTTGCCCGTGACACGCCGATCGCGCGCGCGATGTCGGTCACCGTCACCGCCTTGCCGGCGCGCTTGCTGGGACTGTTGCCGTTGTCGTTCATCGTCTTCCCGGACTCCGCTGGAGGCTCAAGCCTAATGGATCAGGGCCGTGTCGTGCCGTGCCGTTCGCTGGGTCAGCGCGAACGGCACAGTCCGGCTCAGCGCAGCTGGCTGCCCGGTGCCGCGCACCAGGACACCGGCAGGTCCTTCACCGCGGTGCCCCAGCCCTGCTCCGGCGCCTTCGCGTCGAGCGCGAACTGCAGGCGCGGGCCCTGCTGCAGGCGGTCCCAGTCCAGCCACACCGGTGCATGCGCCTGGCCGTCGACCCGCACACCCTGCACGTATTGCAGGCGGCGGCCATCGGCACCCGGCGCGTCGATGCGCAGGGTTCGGCCATTGCCCATATCCACTTCGACCTTGCTGAAGCGCGGCGTGTGCAGCAGGAACTGGCCGCTGCCCGGCACCGCCGGGTACACGCCGATGGCGCTGAACAGGTACCAGGCCGACATCGTGCCGAGGTCATCGTTGCCGGTCACGCCATTAGGGGCATTGGTGAACAACTGCTGCGCGGCACGCACCACGGCGGCGGTCTTCCACGGCTGGCCGATCAGCGTGTACAGCCACGGCGAGTGCAGGTCCGGCTCGTTGTTCGGGTTGTAGCGGAACTGGTTGTAGTAGCTGTAGGGCCCTACCACCCACGCCTTGCGGGCGGCATTGAGCGGATCGGCCTGCAGCGCGTCCATCGCGAAGAACGCATCCAGGCGGCGACCGGCCTGTTCGCGGCCGTCCATCGCTTCGACCAGGCCCGGCACGTCCTGCTGCGCCAGCCACTGGTACTGCCACGCCGTGCCCTCATGGAAACCGTGGTGCGAACGCGGGCTGTAGTGGCCATCGGCCGGCGTGTACCACTGGCCATCCTCGGTGCGCGGGCGCGGGAAGCCGGTGAAACCCGTCTCGGCATCCCGCACCTGCGGGTCCCACACCTTGCGCCAGTTGCGGCCACGCTCACGCAGCGTCGCCGCATCCTGCGCATGGCCCAGGACATCGGCCATCTGCGAGAGCGCGCAGTCGGCCAACGCATATTCCAGCGTGGCCGAACCACCATGGTGCGGATCGACATCCATGCCCTTGGACGGGAATGCGCGGTCGTAGGCCACATAGCCCTTGTCCAGGTAGGTCGGGTTGCCGGAGCGTCCGGCCATGCGCGAGTTCAGTGGCGGCGTGCCGAAGGCATTGCGGCGCAGTGCATCCCAGGCCTGCGATTCACGGCCCTTGAGCGCGCCGAAGCGCCACAGGTCGACCATGAACGGCGTGACCGGATCGCCGGTCATGATGTTGGTCTCGAAGTTGGCATAACCCCAGCGCGGCAGCCAACCGACCTGTTCGTCGATCGCCAGCAGGGTACGGCCGATGTCGCGCGCCACGTCCGGGCGGGTCAGCGCCAGCCACTGGTTCTGCGCGCGGTAGGTATCCCACAGCGAGAAGTACTCGTAATAGGTCCAGCCATCGGCGCGGTGGATACCGTCGTCATAACCGCGGTAGCGGCCGTCGGCGTCGTTGCCGGTCATCGGCTGCAGCAGTGCGTGATAGACCGCGCTGTAGAACACCGCGCGGTCGTCGGCAGTGCCGCCCTGAACACGCACCCGGCCCAGCTGCTCGCGCCAGGACTGCTGGGACAGCGCACGCATGCGGTCGAAGCCGAGCAGCACCCCATTCTGCATGCCTTCTGCGCGCAGGTTGGTGCGCGCGCCTTCGGCATCCACGTGCGAGATCGCGCTGACCGCCGTCACCGACTGGCCCTTGGCCAGGTCGAAGCTGAGCCAGGCGCCGTTCGGCTTCTGCTCGCCTTCCATGCTGTGGCGCGCGCCCGGCAGGCCACCGCCCTCACCCCAGGTGCCATGCGCCTTGAACGGACGGTCAAACTCGATGCGGAACCAGGTGGTGTACTGGTGGCCGCCACAGAAGCTCTTGGTGACCAGTTTGCCTTCCACCACACGATCGCCGACCACATCGACCACGCTGCCGATCACCGAATGGCGCTCGTTGGCCTGGCCGACATTGACGAGCACGTGGCCATCGCCGCTGGGCTGGCTGAAGGTGTAGCGCTCGGCGGCGGCACGGGTGCGCGCGGTGGCTTCCGCATCGATGCCGCCGTAGCTGGTCAGGCGCACCTTGTAGTAGCCGGCCTGGCCGACCTCACCATCGTGGGTGTAGGTCGATGCGTAGGCCTTGTGGTCGAACTGCTTGGCATTGCCGGTATCGAAATCGCCGCCCGGACCGATCGAACCGGTCACCGGCAGCACCGACACCTGGCCACCCTGCTCCCAGCAGCCGGCGCCGGAAATGAACGAATGACCGAAGCCACGGATCTTCTCGTCGTCGTAGCGCCAGCCCGAATAGTGGCTGCCGATCGGGCTGACCTGGATCAGGCCGAACGGCGCCGACGCGCCCGGGAACGTATTGCCGTCGTCCTTGCTGCCGATGAAGGTATTGACCTCGCGTTCCAGCGCGGCCGGTGCGGCCTGCAGCAGCACCGGCACTGACGACAGCGCGAGCAGGCAGGCCAGGCGCACCAGCGGGCGCGAGGACAATGGGACGGCGGGAGCGGACGGCACTGGACGCATGTCGGGTTCCTGTAGTCGATGACGCGGAGGCAGACGGCCGGGGCCGTCCGGCACCGTTCCGCTGAGCCCTGCCCTGACCTGCAGAGAGCTCCCCCTGGAACGACGCCCGACCCACCAGACCGTGAATTTAGATCGATTCAAGTAGAGCATGCAGGTTCAGCCGAATGCATTCTGCGGCGCAGCATGAGATGGGGTGTTCGGCAGGGCTGCGCCCTGCACCTGCTACGAGCTGGAGCAACAGCAACCGCAACAGCAGAAGCAACAGCAGAAGCCGGTTTCCTGTGGGGAGTCGGGGTGGGTCCGGTTGCGGGGGACGCCGTAAACCCGTCCCTGGGGGCTTGGCCGCGGCATCCATGCCGCGGACACCCCCGCAACCGGACCCACCCCGCCTTCGACAGATTCTCGCGATCTGCAACGGATCAACGCCATGCTTGGCTGAATCTCTGACAGATAACGAAATCAATTGGGGTCAGATCCGTTTTCCATAGGAAAACGGATCTGACCCCATGCCGTTCCACATTCCGTCGCCAGGACAATCCAACCGTCACCGGGAGGCTGTCAAAGGTGGGGCGGCGTGGGCTGGCAGGACCGTTGGCGCCATGGATGGCGCCATCGAGCCCCCATGGACGGGTTTACGGCGTGTCCTGCCAGCCCACACCGCCCCGCCAAACCAGCAGAAAACCAGAGCCGCTTTGGCTTTGGCTTTGGCAGTTGCCGGCCAGCGGCCGGCACTACCGCAGGTGCAGGGCGCAGCCCTGCCGACCCACCCTCCCCTGCGCACGAAAACGATTTCACTGATTTCAGCAAACCGTCATCCCTTCGCCACGCCAGTACCATATTGCGCAGCAGCATGCGCCTGCGGGCGACCCGTGCTAAAAATCGCCCGCCCATCGCTTAGATCGATCCAAGACGACGCTGCGATGGCCGGGAGTTGGGGGAGCAGCAACAGGACGTACCAGGCCACGCGCGCGGCGCCACTGGCAGTTGCTTGGCGACAGCGACAAAGTCACTTCAAATTAGATCGATTCAAGTTGTCCGTGCCACGTCACCGGATCAATCCATGAGAGAGGGAGAGATGGGAATGAAGCATTCAACACGTACGCATGGCCAGGACGCATTGTCGTTGGCCATCGCGCTGGCCTTGGCCGCCGCCGTCATTCCGGGTGGCGCCGCCGCGCAACAGGCCGCTTCCACCGGCTCGCAGGACGCCACCACCCTGGACAGCGTCCAGGTCACCGGCTACCGCTACGCCATTGAAAAGAGCCTCGAGCAGAAGCGCGACGCCAACGCGGTGGTCGAGGTGATCACCGCCGAGGACGTCGGCAAGTTCCCCGACAAGAACGTGGCCGACGCACTGCAGCGCGTGCCCGGCGTGGTCATCACCCGCAGCGGTGGCGAAGGCAAGAGTGTCAGTGTGCGCGGCCTCGCGCCGGACCTGACCCTGACCCAGTTGAACGGCAACTTCGTCGCCTCGTCGGAGACCAACAACGAAGCGACGCGCTCCTTCAACTACACCCTGCTGCCATCGAACATGTTGTCCAGCGCGGAGCTGTTCAAGTCGCCGGAAGCACGCATCGACGAAGGCGGCATCGGCGGCACGGTCATCCTGCATACCCGCCGCCCGCTGGACATGGAATCCAACTCCGGCTACGTGAACCTGGAGGGCACCACCTCCGATACCAGCCACGATGTCGATCCGCAGGCGTCCGCGCTGTACTCGTGGCACAGCAAGGATGAGCGCTTCGGCGTCCTCGTCGGCGTGACCCAGCAGAAGCGCACCACCCGCACCATGGAAGCCAGCACCGAGGACTACCAGTGGTACGGCAATGGCACCACGGCCCGCGATGCCAACGGCAACCTGCTGGAACAGGATGGCATCCACTACTGGTGGGGCCAGTCCGGCTTCAACAACCAGGCTGGCAAGAACTACAGCGAATTCTTCATGCCGACCTCGGTGAACTTCGCGGTGAAGGAAGAAAAGCGCGAGCGCAAGGGCGGCCAGCTGACCTTCCAGTTCAAGCCGGTCGACAACGTCACGATGACCGCGAACTACTTCCGCTTCGAGCTGCAGGGTGACTACACCCAGAACATGCTGAAGGTGCCGGAGTGGAACCTGGCCCGCTACAACCAGGACGGCAACTGGGCCGGCGGCCGCCTGCTCAACGGCCTGGATTTCGACCCGAGTGGCAGCATCGTCACGGGTGCGCAGTACCAGAAGCTGGCCGGAAAGACCTATTACTGCAGTGAGGAAGAAGCAGCGGCAGCCGGCCTGGAACCCGGTGGCTGGGGCCCGGACGACTGCACCATCCCCACTCCGCAGCTCACCGGTGGATACAGCAAGGAAAAGGCACTGTCGCAGACCGCCGACCTGACCATCGACTGGGATATCAGCCCGCTGTGGAAGGCCTCGTTCACCGGCGGCCGCACCTGGTCCGAAGGTGGTCCGTCGATGAATTTCCGCATGTCGGCCAAGCCGCGCCGCAAGGTTGGCAACCAGTGGCAGTCCGGCAACCAGTACACCGCCTGGGACCTGACCGGCACACCGTCGGTGCAGTTCTCGCCGGACCTGCAGCAGCAGTTGATGGCGGGCGTGGCCGAAGTCGATACCGGCTCGACCGATTCGTCGTGGATGCAGACCGAGGTCAAGCAGAACTACTTCCAGGCCGACGTCACCAAGCTGTTCGAGGCCGGCTGGCTGGATTCGATCCAGTTCGGCGCCAAGTACCGCGATGGCAAGGTCCACCGCAACACCGGCAACACCTATTGGGTGTGCCCGGGCCTGGATCCGTCCGACTATGACAACAACCGCTACCAGGCCGGTTGCGATCCGACCGCAGGCGATGCGCAGCCGGGCTTCTTCCTGTCCAACCCGATCAGCAACATCACCGGCGCGTTCAACGCCAACGTGTTCCCGGGCATCAACTACCCGGCCTACATCGACTACCTGAACAAGACCTACGGTGGCTCGCACAACCGCACCGAAGAAGACTTCGTCTACGACGTCAACGAGAAGATTTATTCCGGCTACTTCCAGGCCAACTTCCGCACTGAGCGGGTACGCGGCAACATCGGCGTGCGCGTGGTGCGGACCAAGCAGTTCGCCCAGTCCAGCGATTCGGTCGAGCGCTTCAACGACTATTTCGTCGACAACGCCAGCGGCGCGCCGATGAGCTGCGATGATCCGGCCGCCGACCCGAACCTGCGCTGCCAGGGTGGCTTCGTCCGCCTGCCCGACCCGCAGGTGCGCGACAAGGTGTATGCCCTGTCGTCGCTGGAAAAGACCTATACCGACGTGCTGCCCAGCTTCAACATTGCCTGGGACATCACCGACAACCTGGTGCTGCGTGGCGCGGCGTCGAAGGTGGTCGCGCGCCCGAGCTACACCAGCATCGCCTATCCCGGTGGCCTGCGCTACATCAGCGAAGAGTACGCCAACGACCGCCGCGTCACCGGCGGCACCGACACGCCCGGCTGGTACGGCTCGGGCAGCAACAAGGCGCTGGAACCGTTCAAGGCGGTCCAGTTCGACCTGGGCCTGGAGTGGTACTTCAAGCCGGGCGCGGTCGCAGGTGTTTCGCTGTTCCGCAAGAACGTGGACAACTTCACCGTGCCGGTGGTGCGCGACCAGCAGATGAACGTCGGCGGGCAGTCGGTCACCGTGCAGAAGTACGAGACCCAGGCCAATGGCCGCGATGGCGTGTCGCAGGGCGTGGAACTGTATGGCCAGTACACGTTCGACTTCGGACTGGGCGTGCAGGCCAACTACACCTACAACGACACCAACCTGGCCTCGATCGTGCTGGATGGCGAGGAAATCGGCTCCTCGCCGCTGGTCGGCAGTGCCAAGAACCAGGCCAACGTTACGGTGTTCTACGAGAACGACAAGTTCCTGGCGCGCGCCTCGTACAACCGTCGTGGTGAAGTGGTCGGCGGCCTGAACAATGGCATGACCACCTACACCAAGCCTTACAGCCAGCTTGACCTGAACGTGGCCTACAACCTCACCCCGGACTGGACGGTGACCGCCGCCGTACTGAACGCCACCAAGTCCGAGCTGCGCAGCTACATCGGCAACGACAGCCAGGCCCGCCTGCTGTCCAATCTGTACGCCGGGCGCCAGCTGTATTTCGGCGTGAACTGGAAGTTCTGAGGCAGCGCCGGGCCTGGCCCGGCGCAGTCTTGCCCGCCCCGACGGGAATGGTCCTCCACGGCAGCCGCGCTGGTACAGGCGGCTGCCGTTTTCATTTGCCTGCACCGCCGTTCAGCCACCTGCTTGACCCTGCCATCGTTGGAAGGTGCACACTGGTTTCACCTCACGAGCACCGAAGGAGCTACAGATGGAATTCCATGTTGACGGCATGACCTGCGGCGGCTGCGCGCGCAGCGTGACCCGCGCGATCCAGCAGATCGATCCCAGCGCCAGTGTGGTGGCCGATCCGCCGACCGGCCTGGTCAAGGTGCAGACCACCGCATCACAGGAGCAGGTGTTCGCCGCGCTGAACGATGCGGGATTCCCGCCGCGCACTGCCTGATCCCCTGCTTTCTGCCACAGCGGAGCCCGCCCCCTGCACTGTCACTGGGCGGGCTTTTCCTGCACGCGACATGGAAACTCAGCGCTTGCGCGCGCGCCGCCGCACCGCGCCGGTCTTCGCTGCATCGACCGGCGGCGGGGCCTCATCGTCTTCACCCAGCCGCTGCAGGATCGGGCATTCCGGGCGCTCATCGCCGGCACAGCAGCGGATCAGCGATTTCAGCGTGTCGGCCATCTGCCGCATGTGCTCGATGCGCTGTTCCAGGTCGGCGATGTGCTGCTCGGCAAGCTGCTTGACGTCAGCACTGTGGCGCGACGTGTCGTTCCACAGGCCCAGCAGGTCGCCGATCTCGGCCACCTGGAAGCCGAGATCGCGCGCGCGGCGGATGAAGCGCAGGCGATGGATGTCGGCCTGCGAATACGCCCGATAGCCTGACTCCGTTCTATCCGCCGCAGGAATCAGGCCGATCTGTTCGTAGTAGCGGATCATTTTCGCCGACACGCTGGAGGCCTTGGCGGCATCACCGATATTCATGCGATTCTCCTTCAGTGGGTCGCAACGGCGGCATCCGCCATCGGCGGCTGGAAGCGGCGCAGGCGCAGTGCGTTGCCCAGCACGAACACACTGGACAGTGCCATCGCACCGGCCGCGAACACCGGCGACAGCAGCACGCCCCAGACCGGGTACAGCACGCCGGCGGCCACCGGAATCAACGCGGTGTTGTAGGCGAACGCCCAGAACAGGTTCTGCCGGATGTTGCCCAACGTCGCCTTCGATAGCGCAATGGCATTGGGTACGCCCTGCAGGTTGCCCGACATCAGCACCACGTCGGCCGATTCCACCGCGATATCGGTGCCGGTGCCGATGGCCAGGCCGACATCGGCCTCGGCCAGTGCTGGCGCATCGTTGATGCCGTCACCAACGAAGGCGACGTGGCCGTGCGTGGCCTTCAGCCGGCGCACCGCCTCGACCTTGCCTTCCGGCAGCACCTCGGCCACCACTTCATCGATGCCGAGCTGGCGCGCGATCGCCTTCGCGGTCCCGGCGTTGTCGCCGGTGATCATCGCCACCTTCAGGCCCAACCGATGCAGTGCCGCGATCGCTGCCGGGGTGCTCGGCTTGATCGGATCGGATACCGCGATGATCGCGGCCAGGCGACCGTCGATGGCGGCATACAGCGGCGACTTGCCCTGCGTGCCGAGTTCCGCCGCCAATGCTGCGAATGCAGTGATGTCCACGCCCAGGTCGCGCATGAAGCGATCGGCACCGACCTCCACGCGTGCACCCTCGACACTGGCCCGCACGCCCATGCCGGTGACCGATTCGAAGTCGACCATGCCCGGCAACGTGATGCCCTGCCCGGTCGCGGCATCAACAATCGCGCGGGCGATGGGATGCTCCGAGCGCGACTCCACCGCGGCCACTGCCGCCAGAACCCTGTTGCGATCGAAGCCGGCAGCAATCTCCAGGTCGGTCAGGCGCGGGCGGCCTTCGGTCAGCGTGCCGGTCTTGTCCACCGCCACCACCTGCGCGTCCTTCAGCAGCTGCAGTGCTTCGCCCTTGCGGAACAGCACGCCCATTTCGGCGCCACGACCGGTTCCGACCATGATCGAGGTCGGCGTGGCCAGGCCCATCGCGCACGGGCAGGCAATGATCAGCACCGCCACCGCATTGACCAATGCAAAGCTCAGTGCCGGCGATGGACCGAAGATCAACCAGACCGCGAAGGTCGCCAGCGCGGCCAGCATCACCGCCGGCACAAACCACAACGTGACCTTGTCGACCACCGCCTGGATCGGCAGCTTCGAGCCCTGCGCCTGTTCGACCATGCGGATGATCTGCGCCAGCAGGGTCTGCGCGCCCACGGCCGTGGCCCGCACCGTCAGTGCGCCCTTCTGGTTGACCGTGCCACCCACCACGCTGCTGCCCGGCAGCTTCTCGACCGGAATCGGCTCGCCGCTGATCATCGATTCATCGATGTAGCTGCGGCCTTCAACCACCTCGCCATCCACCGGCACGCGCTCGCCCGGGCGCACTTCCACCACGTCGCCGCTCTGCACTTCATTGATCGGGATGTCGACCGCGCGGCCGTCACGGATCACATGGGCCACCTTGGCCTGCAGGTTGACCAGGCGCTTGATCGCTTCAGAGGTGCGGCCCTTGGCCCGGGCCTCCAGGAAGCGGCCGAGCAGGATCAGCGCGACGATCACCGCCGCCGCTTCGTAGTAGACGTTCACCGTGCCCGGCGGCAGCAGCCGCGGTGCAAAGGTCGCTACCACCGAATAGCCGAACGCCGCGGCGGTGCCCACCGCCACCAGCGAATTCATGTCCGGCGCCAACCGCAGCAGCGCCGGGAACCCCTTCTGGTAGAAACGGCGGCCCGGAATGGCCAGCACCAGCGCGGTCAGCACGAACTGCAGGTACCAGCTGGCCTGCATGCCGAGGGTGGACATCACCCATGCGTGCATGCCGGGAATCAGGTGCGAGCCCATTTCCAGTACGAACACCGGCAGTGCCAGCGCGGCCGCCACGATCAGGTCGCGCTTCAGTTCGGCGCGCTCGGCATCCTTCTTTTCCGCAGCCTGGTCATCGGACTGCACACCCGCCTCGATCACACGTGCGTCATAGCCGGCCTTGTCGATCGCGGCGACCAGCGCAGCCACGTCCGCCATGCCACGCACCGTGGCGCGCTCGGTGGCCAGGTTGACGCTGGCCTGGCTGACGCCGGGCACGGCCAACAGCGCGCGTTCGACACGGCCCACGCAGGAAGCGCAGGTCATGCCTTCGACCGCCAGTTCGGTGGTCGCTGCGGGCACGTCATAGCCCACCCGCTCCACTGCCTGGACAAGCGCCGCGCGATCCACCGGGCCCGACGGACGAATGTCCGCCCGCTCGGTGGCCAGGTTCACCGAGACACTGCCCACGCCCTCGACCTTGGACAGTGCTGCCTCGACCCGGCCTACGCAGCTGGCGCAGGTCATGCCCTCGATGGGCAGGCTGATGGTGGAGGGGCTGGCGGGGGCGGCAGCGGCGCGCGGCGTGCTCATGATCGGATTCCCGGGTTTCCTTCTGGATGCGGACAGGCTAAACCTTGCCATCGTGGGAAGGTCAAATCCAGCCTGTCCGCATGCCTCAAGGGGGCGCCGCCCCCGGTGTTCCGTTTCCGCATCCACGCATGGCGTGGATCTACCGGCGGAGGCCGGTCTCCTCAGAAGGTGAACACATACTCCAATGCGAACTCGCGGCCGACCGCGCTCAGCAACCGGGTCGGGGCGAAGTCATAGTCCAGCTTGTACGGGTCCTTGTGGTTCCAGCTGGCCGAATTGAACACGTTGTTGACGTAGACATTGACCTTGGCGTGCTCGGTCACCTGGTAACCCACGTTGACGTTCCAGGTGATGAACGGCCCGACCCGGCCGAAGTAGCGCGAGGTCTGCTGGCCCGCGTTGGGGTTCGGGTTCACCGAGCCATCCGGCAGCTGTGCCGGTTCCAGGCAGTTCAGCGACGGACTGTCACTGGGCACGTAGCCGTCGGCGAACGGCAGGCAACCGCCGGGATTGTCCAGGCGATCGGTGCCCCAGTGATAGCGCACGCCCGGCACCGAACCCACGCGGTCGGCATAGACGTTGGCGTTCCAGTTGCCACGCTGCCAGGCCAGGCTCGCGCGCAGCTTGCTGCGCAGGTCCCGGTCGCGCCGTTCCGGGTTCGGGTCGTTGGCGTAGCGCTGTTCCTTGGTCGAGATCTGGTTGGTGTAGTTCAGGCCCAGCTGGAAGCTGCCCCACTGCGCGGTTTCCAGGCGATAGCGTGCAGTCAGGTCGATACCGCGCACTTCCCGGCTGGCCAGGTTGAACGGGCCGCGCTCGATCGACACCAGCCGGCCGCTGCTGTCGCGGTTCACGCGGGCCAGGATGCCGGCGCAATAATCGCCACCGGCCGGATTGGCCCACGGCGTGCCATCGATGTTCTTGCCCGTCAGGCAGCCGGCCTCGCTGGCCAGCACCTCGTCGGCGCCGACGTCGACGATCATGTCTTCCAGCTTGATCGCCCAGTAGTCGGCGCTGACCGACAGGTTCGGCATCACGTCCCAGACGAAGCCGACCGTCCACGAATCGCCGGTTTCCGAACGCAGCAGCGGCGTGCCACGCCGGTTCACGTCGAAGGTGTACCAGACATCGGTGTTGCCCACGCCACAGTTGTTGACCAGGTAGGCACCGCTCTGGATGCAGCGCAGGCGGTCATAGGTCTGCACTTCGGAACTGCTCGGCTGGCCCAGCAGATAGTGCATGTCCGGCGCGTGGAAACTGGTGGCGTACGAGCCACGCACCAGCAGCGATTCGACCGGGCGCCATTCCAGGCCGACGTTCCAGGTGGTCTCCTTCTGGCTGCCGATATCCAGCGCTTCACTGCTGTCATCGGCCTTGTAGTTGCCATAGCGGTCGTAGCGGGCGGCCGCGGTGGCCGTCACGCTCTCCAGCAGCGGGATCTTGAACTCGACGCCGGCAGAGTAACGGGTGCGCTCGCCGCCACCGCGATCGACGTTCTGCAGATCGAAGTCGATGCCGGCGCGCGGGTCCGGGCTGAGGTGATAGCCCTGCTGCGCGACTTCGGCCACGGCGGCGAACGAGATCGGGCCGGCCCAACCCTGGAACAGTTCGCCGGTGATATCCGCCGAGGCCTGGTTGACCCAGGACGTTGCGCGATTCTTCGCGACGGTGCCCATCTGCCAGTACTGGTCCGGCGTCAGCGGATTCCACCAGCGCGATTCGTTCAGTGCATAGATCGCCTCGCCATCGGCGGTGGTGCCCAGCTTCGGTCCCAGGAAGTAGTCGTACGACTTCTGCTTGTCGACCACGTTCTGCCTTTCCTCCACCCGGTAATACGAGCGCCCCACCGTAGCGCTCCAGTCGAAGCGGTCGGCGAGGCGGCCACGCAGGCCAGCGCTCCAGTCCCAGGACAGTTCGCGGTTGGTGTTGCGCAGGGTGTCCAGGCCGCCGACTTCGTTCGGAGTGAACTGGCGCACGCCCAGGATCGGACGGTTGCGATTGGCATCCCAGTAATAGCCGTTGTCGTCGTCGATCAGCGAGACGCTGGGCGGGTTGGTGCCCCAGATCGCTTCGGAGTGGTACACCGCCAGGTTGGTCCAGGCCTGCAGGTCGCTGCTGAAATCGAAGGTGGCATACAGGTTGCCGGACACGTTCTCGGCACCACCGGTCAGCAGCCAGTTGGCGTAGTCGGCGCTCATGCCGCACAGGCGGCCGGTGTTGGTGATGCGGTTGGCGGCGTAGTTGTAGACCAGTCGATCGGCCGTGTAGTACTCACCGTCGAACTTCTCGCAGGTACCGGTGGGCGGCGCCAGGCGCTGGCCCGTCGTCGGATCGATCAGCGCCAGCCCGGCCGTGGGACGGAAGCCGACCTTGCGCTGCTCCATGTTCCAGGACGCATACGGCGCATCATCGGCATCGTCCATCTGCGGGCGGTCGCGGCCGAACAACGGATCGCGCTTGGTGTACTGCAACGCATAGGTCACGCTCCAGTTGTCACCCGTTTTGCCGCCGGCCCATGACAGGTCCCAGGTGTCGCGCCCGCCTTCGGTGGAGGTGCCGCCGCGCACGCGCACTTCGTCGCCGTCGTAGTTGGTTTTGAGGATGACGTTGACCACGCCGGCGATCGCGTCCGAACCATAGATGGCCGAGGCGCCGCCGGTCAGTACTTCGATGCGTTCCACCGCTGCGGCCGGAATGTTGCCGTAGTTGGAGAAATTGGTTTCACCGCCATACGGCAGCGGGTAATCGGCCACGCGACGGCCGTTGACCAACAGCAGCGAGCGGTTCGGGCCCATCCCGCGCAGGTTCAGCCCGCTGGCATTGGGCGTGTGCGAACCCCACTGCGAGGCGGCTTCGACGGTACCGGTCGCTTCGGTGAGCGTCTTCAGCGCGTCGTACACGCTGACGAAGCCCTCTTTCTGGATCTGCTGCGCGGTGATCACGTTGACCGGGGCCGGACCTTCGACCGCGGCGCGCTTGATGCGCGAACCGGTAACGGTGACCGCGTCCAAGTCCTTGGTGGACGAACTGGCCGCTTCCTGTGCACCAGCGGCCAGGGGAAACAGGACCAGGACCAGTGCCTGGGACAGCAGGTGACGACGCTTGCGAACGGACTGAGCCATGGGTGATTGCTCTTGGAAAGTGTGGACGCACGGACGGGTGGTGGCGTAGCACGACGGCTGATCCGGGTACCGGGATCGGTTCACGACCGTCCCAGCCCCTCCCCTGTGGATCGATCCAAACTAAAGCACAGCTGAACCGCGCCGGGCATGCGGCGATGCAGCAACCGCTGGCGGAATGCCGCTATCGGCTGCCGGTATCCAGAACAATCAAAGGGTTGCGCAACATCGCTGAGAGAACGGCGCACACGTCAATGACACGAACGCGACAATCGCGCGCGGAACGGTTTTGTCCGCGTTGTCGCGTGCGACTGTAGAGCCGAGCCCGTGCTCGGCTGATGTCGTTTGCCGCAAAGCGCAGCCGAGCGTTGGCTCGGCTCTACAGGAGAAGCGGGTTACCTTGCGCTGTCCAGCGCCTGCCGCAGTGCGGCCACGGTGGCGGTGGCGGTCTGGCTCCAGTCCGGGTCCAAGCCGCGCAGCGCCGGGTTCTGGAACTGCATGGCCGAACGCCGCAGGCCCTTGGCCGAGGCGTGCAGTTCGGTGCAGCCGCTCCGTCGCGCAACGGCCGCGATGTTGGCCGGTCCCAGCCCGGCGCCGGCCATCACCGTGATACGTCCCGCCGCTTGGGTGACCAGACCCGCCAGCACATCCGCGCCGGCCTCGGCGCTGACCTGGCCGCCCGAGGTCAGCACGCGCTGGCAACCCAGCTCAACCACCTGCTCAAGTGCCGCAGGCAGATCGCGGGCAGCATCGAAGGCGCGATGGAAGGTCACCTGCAGCGGCCCGGCGGCCTGCACCAGTTCACGGCACAGCGCCAGATCGATCCCGCCCTGCACATCCAGCGCACCGATCACCACGCCATCGCAGCCGAGCGCGCGGCACTGCGCGATGTCACGCAGCATCAGTTCGGTTTCCAGTGCGTCGTAGTGGAAGTCGCCCGGGCGCGGGCGCACCAGTACGAACAGCGGAATGGACAGGCGTTCGCGGGCGATCGCGATGCTGGCGAACGACGGCGTGGTGCCGCCCTCGGCCAGGTTGTCGAACAGTTCGATGCGATCGGCGCCGCCGGCCTGGGCGGCCAGCGCCGAGGCCAGCGAGTTGCTGGCGATCTCCAGGGTCAGCCGTGTGCTCACGCCTGGGTGCTCGTGTAGATCGACGGCGAATCACGCAGGTCATCCTGGCGCTGCGCATCGCACACCGCGTAGACGAAGCCGCGATGCAGCGCGTAAGCGCCCACCTCGCCCTGCTTGTTCATGGCCAGGAAGCACACCTGCAGCGTCTTGCTCGCTTCGGGGCGCTTGCGCACCACGCGATCGATCGCTTCGCGGCAGGCCTGCGCCGGCGAGCGCCCCTGGCGCATCAGCTCGACCACCAGGAACGAGGCCGCATTGCGGATCATCTCCTCGCCCACGCCCGAGGCAGTGGCCGCGCCCACTTCGTTGTCGACATACAGGCCGGCACCGATGATCGGGCTGTCGCCGACCCGGCCGTGCAGCTTCCAGGCCATGCCGCTGGTGGTGCAGGCGCCGGCCAGCTTACCGCGGGCATCCAGCGCCAGCATGCCGATGGTGTCGTGGTTGTCGCTGTTGCCAGGAATACTACGACGCTCAGCATTGATCTGCGGCTGGTACTTCTCGGTCTTCAGCCACTCGCGCCAGGCCGCTTCGGCCTGCGGCGTCAGCAGGTGCCTGCGTTCAAAACCCTGCTGCACCGCGAACTGCTGCGCGCCCTCGCCCACCAGCAGCACGTGCGGGCTGTTTTCCATCACTTTGCGGGCCACCGACACCGGATGCAGGATGTCCACCAGCGCGGCCACTGCGCCACAACGGCCATCACCATCCATGATGCTCGCGTCCAGGCTCAGCACGCCGTCGCGATCCGGGTTGCCGCAATGACCGACGGTGGGGTTGCACAGCTCGCTCTCAGCCCAGCGTGCGCCCGCTTCCACCGCATCCAGTGCGCTGCCGCCCTGCGCCAGCACCTCCCATGCGGCCTGGTTGGCCGGCACGCCGAAGTCCCAGGTCGAAACCACCTTGGCCCCACCCTGCGTGCGCGCCTGCACGCCCGGCAAGGCCACCATGCCTGCAGCCAGTGCGCCGGCCTGCAGGAACTGCCTGCGATCCACCATCTTCCCCTCCCAGTCTGCAATGCACGGCCGGCCCGATGCCGGCCACGCCGATCAGTCTTGCGTGGGCTGCCGTGCGGCGTACCAGACCGCTGCGCCGAGAACGCCCAGTTGGCCATGCTCCACGCGCCATACCGGCACCTGGCGCAGTACCTCGGTCAGCACGCCCTTGTTGAGGAAGCGCTCACGGAAGCGGCCATCGGCCAGGAAATCCTGCACATGCGCAGAAATGCCCCCGGCCAGGTACACCGAACGCGCACCCACCGCGATCGCTGCGTCGCCGGCCAGGCTGCCCAGCCAGGCACAGAACACCTGCAGCGTTTCCACGGCCAGCGCATCCTCGCCGCTGCGCGCGGCGCCGATCAGTGCCTCGGTGCTGCCCCACACCGGGGTGACATCGCGCAGTTCGCACAGGCACGGATACAGGTTCATCAGGCCACTGCCGGACAGCACGCGCTCGTTGTCCACGTGCGTCCAGCGCTGCAGCAGCTTGCCCAGCACCTGCAGTTCCAGCGCGGTGCCGGCGCCGAGCGCGGCATGGCCGATCTCGCTGGCCAGCACCGGACGCTCGCCGTCGGCAAAGCGCAATGCTGCACCCAGGCCGGTACCGGCGCCCAGCACCAGCGCCGGGAACGCCTGCGCCGGGTCAGCATCGCCATTGAGCGGCACCAAGGTGTCAGGCTGCAGGTAAGGAATGGCCAACGCCACCGCTTCAAAATCATTGATCAGCTGCAGCTCATGCAGCCCGGACTGCACCCGCGTGGCCGACAGCGAGACCGTCCATGGCAGGTTGGAATTGATCAGCACATCGCCATCGAGCAGGCCGGCGATGGCGACCACGGCGGCCTCTACCGGCTGGCCGAGGCCTGCGGTGAAATCAGCAAGGATCGCCGACAGGCTCGGATGCTCGGCGCAGGCATAGGTGCGATGGCTGCCCAGCAGTGGTGCCTGGCCGGGTTGCGTTTCAGCCAGCGCCAAACGGGCGAAGGTGCCGCCGACATCGGCGACAACGAGACTGCGCGGAAGACCGCCGCGGGCGGAGTCGGTGGAAACCGGGGACGCTGCTGCGATGGTCACGCTGGCCTGCTTGGATCGATTGAATCGCCCCGATTCTCAGGCATCGGGGCGGCTTTGCCTAGCGCGCCGGCGGTTCAGGTTGGACTACATGCCTTCCTGTTCGGCCACCTGCACACCATCCACCAGCACGCGCAGGCGCTGCGGGCGGAAGCCGGCGAACAACAGCGGCCGGGTGCGCTCGACCAGCACCTCATGGCCGGCGATGTGGCGCAGCCACGACTGTACCAGCGAGAACGAGAAGTGGGTGCCCGGATGCAGCGGATGCTGCACCCAGACCTTCTCGGTGGCGCTCTGCAGCAGCATCGCGCCGGTGAACCAGTGGCGGCTGAGGGTGACTGGCGTGGTGCCGGCCATGAAGCGGATATCCATGCGGGGTCCTTTCGCTGGAGCGGAGATGCGGGGGATCAGGGCTGTGCCGTCTGCAGGCTGTAGCGGGTGGTGGCGGTGAATACTGCACCATCAGGCTGGGTAGAGCGTACTTCGACCTTGTGACTGCCCACTGCCAGGTCGGTCGGCAGCGCGCCACGCCACAGGTGCGGCGACGCGGTGGCCTCCGGCGAACGGTCGTAGCCGCGCAGGCTGTCAGCCAGATCGTCAGCCACGTTCTCCACCATCAGGCGCGGATCGGGCTGACTGACCTGCTTCATCGGCTGCCAGGCACCGCCATCGACGCGGTACTCGACCACGCTGGCGTCCTCGCCCATGTAGACGTTGGCGTAGACACCCCACGCCGGATAGGCCCCCTGGCGCAGCACCTTCGGCGCATGCAGGCCGATCTGCTCGCTGGCCGGCTTGCCGGCCACGCGGTACTGCAGTTTGTAGCTGCCATTGCCGGCGACGTCCAGCAACGCGTAGCCCTTTGGCGTGCCATCACTCATGGCGCTGTCCGGCACGCCGGCGGCATCCTTCACCCCGGACCAGAATGCGCCGCAGTTGGCACCGACGTTGTATTCGTGCAGCGGCTTGTCACCGTTCCAGCCGTCGGCCTTGCCGTGGTAGACGTGCTGCTGGGTGTGGCTGTGCCCGCTGAGCACCAGCACGTTGCGGAAGTCCTTCAGCAGGTCGAACAGGCGCTGGCGGTCAGCATGACGGAAGGTCTCGCGCCCCGGCGCGGCGTCGAACAGCGGGATGTGCATGCCCAGCACCAGCAGGCGGTCCTTGTGCAGGCCTTTCAGGTAGCTGGCAAGGAAAGCGAACTGGTCTTCGCGCAGGCCACCGACATACTTCGGCCTTGCGTTGGGGTCATACACCACGTCGTCGAGGAACACGAAACTGGCACCGCCCTCTTCCACCGCGTAGGTGTCCGGGCCGTAGATGTTGCGCCAGCTGTCCAGCGAATGCTCGTCGCTGGCTGCATCGAAATCGAGGTCGTGATTGCCCGGCACATGGAACCACGGCACGCCCAGCGACGTGGTGACCTTGTTGATTGCCGGATACAGGGTCAGATCGTCGTTGACGATGTCACCCAGGGTGGTGCCCATGCGCGCCTTGGTCTGGCCGATCAGCGGCGACACGATCGACTGCTGGTAGTAACCGATGTCCTTCAGGCTGGCGGTCTGGGAGTCGGTGAAGACCAGCATCTGGAAGCCGCGACGGCTGTCATGGCGATCCGACTGCAGCGCGAAATCCCAGTTGCGGGTGACATCGCTGGTGGCGGCGATGCCGCCGTACTTCAGCGCCGGCGAGCCGTTCGGGCGGAAGTGGCGCCAGAACGAAGGCAGGCCGTCTGTCGCCTTCGGGAACGAATACGCATCGGGCTTGATCACGAACACGGTCTGGCCGTCACGCACCGGAAGGCTGTAGCTGCCATCGGCGGCGGTCTTGACTATCGTCTCGCCGTTGGAGACCTGCACCCCGGCCAGGCCCGGATCGGTCGCACCGCGGCCCGGCTTGCCGTCACGCTCCAGATAGACCTTGCCGGTGACCACGGTGTCCGCAGCCCAGGCCGGCGAGGTCAGCAACAGGCAGCACAGCCAGGCGGCAGGCAGTTTCATGGGAGGCATCCGGCAGAAAGAGACGCGGTATTGTAGAGCCGAGCCACGCTCGGCTGCATTGCCGGCCGGCACTATCGCACTTCAACGATGGCGTTTTTCCAGCAGCGCCCGCGCATCGTCCAGCGACAGACCGCGCGCGCGCAGCAGTACCAGCAGGTGGTACAGCAGGTCCGAGGCCTCGCCCAGCAGCGCCTCGTCATCCTGCGCAACCGCAGCCAGAGCGGTCTCCACCCCCTCCTCACCCACCTTCTGTGCGATGCGGCGGATGCCGCCCTCGAACAGGCTGGTGGTATAGCTGCCCGGCGGGCGCTGCGCCTCACGCATCGCGACCAACTGGTCCAGCCCGCCCAGGAAGTCCTTCGGCGCCTGGTCGAAACAGCTCTCCGCACCCGTGTGGCAGGTTGGCCCCGCCGGGCGTGCCATCACCAGCAGCGTGTCGGCATCGCAGTCGACACTGATCGACTGTACCGCCAGGACGTTGCCGGACTGCTCGCCCTTGGTCCACAACCGCTGCTTGCTGCGGCTGAAGAAGGTCATGTGGCCGATGGCCAGCGTGGCGGCCAGCGATTCGGCGCTGACATAGCCCAGCATCAGCACCTGCAGGGTATCGGCATCCTGCACCACGGCCGGCAGCAGGCCGTCGCCCTTGCCCCAGTCCAGCGCCTGCAGCGCATCCAGCGATGGCCTCACTTCAATAGACATCCCGCACCTCGATCTGCTGTGCTCGCAGGTAGCGCTTCAATTCCGGAATGGCGATGGCACCGCTGTGGAACACGCTGGCTGCCAACGCGCCGTCGACGTCGGCCTGGTCAAAGGCTTCGGCGAAGTGCTCCATCGCACCGGCGCCACCGGAGGCGATCAGCGGCACCTGGCACAGGGCCCGCGCCTGCTGCAGCTGCACGACATCGTAGCCACGGCGCACGCCGTCGCTGTCCATGCAGTTCAGCACGATCTCGCCAGCGCCACGCCGTTGAGCTTCGACGATCCAGTCCAGGGTACGCAGCGGTACCGCCTGGGTCTTGTCAGGGTCGCCACTGAAACGGCGCACCCGCCACTGGCCGTCCGCTTCACGTACCGAGTCGACACCCACCACCACGCACTGCACGCCGAACTCGTCGGCCAGTTCGGTGATCAGCTCCGGGCGGCCCAGCGCAGGCGAGTTGATCGACACCTTGTCGGCACCGGCGAACAACACGCGACGCGCGGCTTCCACGCTGTCGATGCCACCGGCCACGCAGAACGGAATGTCGATCAGGCGCGCGATGCGCTCGATCCACGCCACGTCCACCGAACGCGCCTCGGGGCTGGCGCCGATGTCATAGAACACCAGCTCGTCGGCACCCTGGTCGCGGTAGCGCTGCGCCAGCTCGGCGATGTCGCCCATGTCGACGTGATCGCGGAAGCGCACGCCCTTCACCACGCGGCCATCGCGCACGTCAAGGCAGGGAATGATGCGGCGGCTCAACATGCCAACGCCTCCGCCAGGTCCATGCGCTGCTCCAGCAGTGCCTTGCCGAGAATCGCACCACCGCAGCCAGCGGCACGCGCCTCGGCCACATCGGCCACGTCACGGATGCCGCCGGACGCCTGCACCGCCACCCCCGGCAGCAAGGCCGACAGGTGCTGGTAGAGGCCGATATTGGGCCCGGCCAGCATGCCGTCGCGGGCGATGTCGGTGCACAAGAGGTGGCGCATGCCGGCGCGCGCATAGCGCTGGGCCAGGTCATCCAGGGTCACCCCGGCGTTCTCGGTCCAGCCGTGCACCGGCAGCTGCCACTGCCCCTGTGCGTCCTGGCGCGCGTCCAGCGCAATCGTGATGCGCTCGGCGCCAAATTCCTCCAGCCAGCCGACCACTTCATCGGGGCGGCGCACCGCCAGCGAGCCCACCACCACGCGGCCGGCGCCGGCATCGAGGATGCGCGCCACGTCGTCGCGGCCGCGCACGCCACCGCCGGTCTGCACCTGCAGCTGCGTGTGCGCGCGGATCGCCGCCAGCAGCGGCGCCAGCGTATAGCCACCGGCGCGTGCGGCATCCAGATCCACAAGGTGCATCCACTGCGCGCCCTGCGCGGCGAACGCCTGCGCGCGCGGCAGCGGATCGTCGCCGTAGGAGGTTTCCTGCGCGTAGTCGCCCTGGCGCAGCCGCACCACGCGGCCGTCGCGGATATCCAGCGCGGGGTAGACGATGAAACTCATGCAGCAGTGCCCTCGAGGAAATTGCGCAGCATCAGCGAGCCGGTCTCGCCGGAGCGCTCGGGATGGAACTGTGCGCCGTAGTAACGCCCCTGCTCCACCACGGCGGTGAACAGCCCGCCGTGGTCGCAGGCAGCGACGGTATGGGTATTGAGCGGCGCCGCATAGCTGTGCACGAAGTAGGCGCTGGCGCGTTCCGGCACACCCTGCAACAGCACCGACTCACGTAGCGGCAGCAGGCGGTTCCAGCCCATGTGCGGCACGCGGATGCCACAGGCCGGCACCAGCTTGCGCACCACGCCCGGAATCAGTCCCAGTGTCTCCACACCCGCTTCCTCGGAGCGTTCGAACAGCAGCTGCATGCCAAGGCAGATGCCCATCAGCGGCACCTCCAGCCGCTGCAACGGCTCCACCAGGCCCTGCGCGTGCAGGCGCTGCATGCCGGGACCGGCGGCGCCGACGCCGGGCAGGATCACCCGCTGCGCACCCGCCAGGCCGTCCGCATCGCGCACCAGCCGCACTGTCGCGCCCAGCCGCTCCAGTGCGTAGCGCACCGAGCCCAGGTTGGCACCGCCGGCATCGATCAGCGCGACGTCGCTCACAATGCCCCCTTGGTGCTCGGCAGTGCCGTGCCCTGCCGGGCCAGCGCCGGGCGCAGTGCGCGCGCCAGCGCCTTGAAGCAGGCCTCCACCTTGTGGTGATCGTTGTCGCCGCGTACCTGCAGGTTGAGGTTCAGGCCACTGGCATCGCACAGCGAACGGAAGAAGTGCGGCACCAGCTCGGTCGGCATGTCACCCACCCGCTCGCGCTTGAACTCGCCCTCGAACACGAAGTACGGGCGTCCGCTGAAGTCCAGCGCGGCGCTGGCCAGGGTCTCGTCCATCGGCAGGGTGAAACCGTAGCGGCCGATGCCGCGCTTGTCGCCCAGCGCCTCGCGCAGGGCCTGGCCCAGGGCCAGCCCGGTGTCCTCGATGGTGTGGTGCTCATCGATGTGCAGGTCACCCTCGGCCTGGATATCGAGGGCGAAGCCGCCGTGCTTGCCGATCTGTTCCAGCATGTGGTCGAAGAACGGCAGGCCGGTGGAGATGCGCGCATCACCGGCGCGATCCAGGTCCAGCTCAACGCGGATCTTCGTTTCTTTGGTGTTGCGCTGGACCACGGCGGTGCGTGGCGCGTCGGCCAGCGCGTGGGCGATGCCCGGCCAGTCCCACTCGCCCCCGAACTGCGCGGTGCGCAGCTGGAAGCCACGTATGTTGAGGTTGTCGGCGAACTGCAGGTCGGTGATGCGGTCGCCAACCATGCCCGAGCGCGCCCAGTCGATGCTGCGGTCCTGCAGGTAGGCGGTCATCAGGCCGATGCCCGGCTTGCGGGTCGGCGCATTGTCCTGCGGCCAGCTGCAGTCGATCAGCACGTCACGGAAGGTGATGCCCTGGCTCTCGAAGATCTGCAGCATCAGGTCGTTGGGGCCATCGAAGCTGGCGCGTGGGTAGCTGTCGCTGCCCAGGCCATCCTGGTTGGTGACGATCACGAACTGGTAGCCGGCATCACGCAGCTTCAGCAGCGCCGGGATCACCTGCGGCACGAAGCGCAGCTTCTCGTAGGCATCGATCTGGAAATCGGACGGCTCCTCGATGAGGGTGCCGTCGCGGTCGATGAACAGGATCGGGGTCATGCTGCGGCCCTCCGCGCCGACAGGGCCGCAAGCACGCGGTCGTTCTCTTCGGGACTGCCGATACTGATGCGCAGTGCATCACCCAACTGCGGCGCGGCGCGCTGGTCGCGCACCACCACGCCCACAGCCAGCAGCGTATCGAACGCGGCCTGCGCATCGGCGAAGCGAACCAGCAGGTAGTTGCCGGATGAGCGGTAGACGCGACGCACGCCGGGCAGGCCCGGCAGCGCCTCGCGCAGGCGTTCGCGCTCGGCAATCACCGTGGCTACGCGCTCGGCGGTGATGGTCAGCGCGGCGGGTTGCAGCGCCTGCACCGCCAGTTCCGCGCATGGCGTCGGCACCGGGTACGGCGCCTGGCAGCGGCGCAGCACGGCAATCAGCTCCGGGGCGGCGATCAGGGTGCCAACGCGGGCGGCGGCAAGAGCGTGCGCCTTCGACAGCGTGCGCAGCACCGCCAGATTCGGGTTCGCGGCCAGCAGCGTGGTCGCCGACGGACGCTGCGCGTACTCGACATAGGCCTCATCCACCACCACCAGTGCTTGCCCGCGCAGCGCCACCACCACCCGCTCGACTTCGTCCAGGGCGATGTCACTGCCGGCCGGGTTCGACGGGGCGCACAGGAACACCAGCTTGGCACCTTGCGCCTTGGCCGCGTCGATCACCGCATCCAGATCGGCACGCAGGCCATCTTCGCTGTCCACCAGCGGCACTTCAATCAATGCAGCGCCCTGCAGGCGTGCGCAGACGGCGTACATGCCGAACACCGGCGGCGTGACCACCACGCCGTCGCGGCCCGGCACGCACAGCGCGCGCACC
Source organism: Stenotrophomonas sp. YJH_SMC_94-11 (assembly GCF_059370435.1). NCBI lineage: Bacteria > Pseudomonadati > Pseudomonadota > Gammaproteobacteria > Lysobacterales > Lysobacteraceae > Stenotrophomonas > Stenotrophomonas sp. YJH_SMC_94-11. Next base: position 101,948 of record NZ_JCAFTR010000007.1, read on the forward strand.
AGCAGATCAATGGCCTCGTCGCTGCCGCGGCCGACCAGCAGCTGCTGTGGCGTCACGCCGTACAGCGCCGCCAAGCCTTCGCGCAACGCCAACGGTTGCGGCTCCGGATAGCGCCGGCTGCTGCCAGCCGCGTCGGCCGTATTGGCCCAGGCGGACTCGTTGGCGTTCAACCAGACCTCGCCCTGCACCGCTGCGCTGCGTGCCGAGCTGTAACCGGCGAACGCCTGCAGATCCGGGCGCACCAGCGCCAGCACCTCCTCGACAGCCGCGCTCATGCCGCCACCTCCATGCGCAATGCCACCGCACGCTCGTGGGCATCCAGGCCTTCGGCGCTGGCGATGATGCGCGCGCAGCCGCCGATCGCGGCCAGGCCGGCGGCACTGGCGCTCTGCACGCTGATCAGGTTCTGGAAACTGGCAACGCTCACGCTGCTGTAAGCACGCGCGGCGCCGGCGGTGGGCAGCACGTGGTTGGTGCCGCTGCAGTAGTCACCCAGTGCTTCGGGGGTGTAGTCGCCGAGGAACACCGAGCCGGCCGCCTGCACCTTGTCCAGCCAATCGCGCGGTTCACGCAGCGCCAGGATCAGGTGTTCGGGCGCATAGCGGTTGCTGATCGCGAAGGCCTCGTCCAACGAATCAACCTGGATCAGGCGCGACGCTGACAGCGCCTGCCGCGCAATCTGCTGGCGCGGCAGCAGGGCCACCTGGCGCTCGACCTCAACCTCGACCGCGGCCAGCATCGCGGCATCGTCGGTCAACAGCAGCACCTGTGAATCCGGGCCGTGCTCGGCCTGCGACAGCAGGTCGGCGGCGACGAACGCCGGATTGGCGCCAGCGTCGGCAATCACCAGCACTTCGGAGGGACCGGCCGGCATATCGATGGCGGCGGCGCCATCCTGCGCGACCTGCTGCTTGGCTTCGGTGACGAAGCTGTTGCCGGGCCCGAACAGCTTGTCGCAGGCCGGAACGCTGGCGGTGCCATAGGCCATCGCGGCGATCGCCTGCGCGCCGCCCAACTTGAACACGCGCTGCACGCCGGTCAGGCGCGCGGCTACCAGCACTGCCGGATCGGCGCTGCCGTCGGCGCGCGGCGGCGTGCACAGCACCACCTGCGGGCAACCGGCCAACTGCGCCGGAACGCCCAGCATCAACGCGGTGGACGGCAATGGCGCGCTGCCAGCAGGTACGTACAGGCCCACCCGGCCGATCGGGCGCAGCATGCGTTCGCAGACCACGCCCGGCGCGGTTTCGACTGCATAGCCTTTACCCATGCCGGCGGCGTGGAAGCGCGCGATGCGCTCGGCGGCGTCCACCATCGCCTGGCGCAGTTCGGCGGGCACGGCCGCTTCAGCAGCGGCGAATTCGGCTTCGGAGACTTCAAACGAGGTCAGCTCGACACCATCGAAGCGCGCGGTGATCGCACGCAGCGCATCGTCGCCCTGTGCACGCACCTGCGCGATCAGGGCCGTCACGGCATCGCGGGTCTGCTGCGCCACGGCCTGCACCGGGCGGGTCAATGCCGCGCTGCGCGCGGCCTCATCAAGTCGGGACCAGATCAGACGGTTCATGCCAGCGACCGCTCCACGCTCAGTACCATCAGGCCCTGCGCACCCGCGCGCTCGAGTTCCTCCATGCGCTGCCAGCTCAGCGGGCCGGGGCACATGGTCTGCAGGCGCAGCGCACCGCCATCGGCCGGCAACCGCACCAGCGGCTCGGCATCGGCCAGCAACTGCGCCAGCGCGTCGACACGATCCTCGCTGGCGCGGAACATCAGCAGCTTGCGGTCCTGGCGCTGCACCACGCCATCGAGGCGGCGCAGCAGCATCGCGCGCAGCGATGCACGTGCATCATCGGGCACCCGTACTGCACCGGCCAGCACCGCCTCGCTGTCGAGCAGGTTGTGCACCGGGGTCAGCTGATTGGCGCGCAGGGTGGCGCCGCTGGACACCAGATCGCAGATCAGGTCGGCGGTGCCCAGACGCGGGGCGATTTCCACCGAACCGGACAGCTCGACCACCTGTGCGTCCACCCCCTGCTCCGCCAGCCACTGCGTGAGGATGGCCGGGTAGCTGGTGGCGATGCGGGTGCCGGCCAGCTGCGCCGGACCCTGCCACTGCCATTCCTCCGGCACCGCCAGCATCAGCCGGCACTGGCCGAAGCCCAGCCCGCGCAGCGCCTGATAGGCGTCCGGCAGGCCGACCTGGCGGCGTGCCGCGGCCTGTTCGTCCAGCTCGTTGCGGCCGACGATGCCGAGGTCGCAGACGCCGTCGGCGATCAGGCCGGGGATGTCGTCGTCGCGCACCAGCAGCAGGTCCACCGGCAGCGATTCGCCGTAGCAGAACAGCTTGTCGCGGCTTTCGCGCCAGCTCAGGCCACAGGCGCTGAGCAGGTTACGGGCGGGCTCGGCCAGCCGGCCACTCTTCTGGATGGCGATACGCAGCCGGTCTCGTGCCGGCGCTGCCTGGGTTGCACTCATGGGGGAGGTCTCGAAGTTCGGAACGGGGCGCGGATCAGCGCGAAGCAAGGCGGTCGATGGCAGCGGCATAGCCTCGATGGCCGTGCTCGAGCGTGCGCGCCACCCGTCCGGTGGTGGTCACGCTGACCCCGGTGCGCTCGTGGATCTCGCGGTACGGCACGCCCTGCTGCAGCAACGGCACCACCTTCCAGCGGTCGGCCATGGCTTCCAGTTCGGCCGGAGTGCACAAGTCGCGCAGGAAGGCTTCCACCTGCTCCGGCTCGCGCAGGGCGGCAAAGGCCAGGGCCAAGGATTCCAGGTCGGCCTTCGGATCTTTGGCGGCAATCTCGGGGCGGGCTTTCACGGGGGTCGTTTCCATGCATCAATGTAATAGCGCGTTAGTACATTAGCGCATTCTTGCGCAGTGCGTCAAATCGGGGGTTGAGGGGGCGGCAAGGCTGCTGCCCTGCACCCGCCAAGAGCCAGAGCAAAAGCAAATGCTGATTTCCTGAGCGTTGGCGGGGAGGGTCCGGTGGCAGGGGACGCCGTAAATCCATCCATGGGGGCTTGGCCGCGGCATCCATGCCGCTCACACCCCTGCCACCGGACCCACCCCGCCGTCGACAGTTTCCTGCGAGCTGTTGGAACAGCAAGGGGTCGGATCCGCTTTCTGAAGGAAAACGGCTCTGACCCCGGAACGCGGCCCGGAAATGAAAACGCCCACCGGGTGGTGGGCGTTTCGTGGCGTGTCGGCGTGCGGCCAACCGGCAGTTACATCACCTTCGACTGCTCCAGCTCCACCTGCAGGGTGCTCGCCAGCTCATCGCGCGACACTTCGAACTGCTGTTCGCGCAGCAGGTCCTTCACCGCCACCACGCCGCGCGCCAGCTCGTCTTCACCGGCCAGCACCACGAAGCGGATGCCCGCCTTGGCCGCGTACTGGAACTGCTTGCCGATCTTCTTCGGCTCCATCTGCACTTCGGTATTGATGCCACCCGCGCGCAGGCGGCGCGCGATGTCCAGCGACTGCGGCATGCCCTGCTCGTCCATCAGCGCCACCAGCGCCTGCACGCTGCTGGCCTCGATGCCATCGATCAGGCCGGCCTCGCGCAGCTGCCAGAACAGGCGCGACAGGCCGATGGAGATGCCCACGCCCGGCAACTTGGACTTGCTGTAGTGGCTGGCCAGGTCCTCGTAGCGGCCGCCCGAGCAGATCGAGCCGATCTGCGGGTGGTCGGTCAGCGTGGTCTCGTAGACGGTGCCGGTGTAGTAGTCCAGGCCGCGCGCAATGGAGAAGTTCAGGCAGTACGCGGTTTCCGGCACGCCCAGCGCCTGCACCAGCTGCAGCACTTCGCGCAGTTCGGCCACGCCGGTACGCAGGATCTCCGAAGAACCGGCGTCGGCTTCAAGCGTTGCCAGCTGCGCCAGCGCATCGGCATGACCCTGCGAACGCACGGCCACGAATGCCAGGATCTTCTCGACCTGCTCGCCCGGGATGTTGAAGCCCTCGCCCACCAGCGTCTCGCGCACGTAATCGGCGCCGCGCTTGTCCAGCTTGTCCACTTCGCGCAGCACCGCCAGCTGGCGCTCGCCTTCGGCCACGCCCAGGCTCTCGAAGAAGCCGCGCATGAGCTTGCGGTTGTTCAGCTGGATGCTGAAGTCACCGATGCGCAGTTCCGAGAACACGGCGTGGATGACCGCCAGCACTTCGGCGTCGTAGCGTACGCTCAGGCTGTCCTTGCCGATCACGTCGATGTCGCACTGGTAGAACTCGCGGAAACGGCCGCGCTGGGCACGCTCGCCACGGTACACGCGCTGCATCTGGTAACGGCGGAACGGGAAAGTGAGTTCGTGTTCGTGCTCGGCCACGTAACGCGCCAGCGGCACGGTCAGGTCGAAGCGCAGCGCCATTTCCGGCAGCGAACGGTCACCCGACTCGGCGGCATTGGCCAGCGCACCGGTGGACTGCACGAAGTACACCTGGCGCTCGGTCTCGCCGCCGGACTTGGTCAGCAGCACGTCGGACAGCTCGAACACCGGCGTCTCCACCGGCAGGAACCCGAAGCGCTCGTAGTTGCGGCGGATGACGTCCAGCATGCGCTGGAACGCAATCTGCTCGCGCGGCAGCAGCTCAAGGGTGCCGGGCGGGGTACGGGGCTTGATCACGGGCGGAACTCCTGCTGGAACGGGACGTGGGAGGGGGCGACATTCTAGCGCCCCCGCCTCGGGCAGGGTCGAACGGCCGCTTGAAGTATCATAAGGCCCTCCCCCGCCCGCGATACGCCCCCGCAACATGTCACGGCCTTCCGGCGCTCCGCCCGCCACCAACGATCCCGCCTCGCCGTCCTGCACCACGCTGGACTGCCTGCACTGCTCGGTTCGCCACCTTGCGGTGTGCTCGGCGCTGTCGCCCGATGAAGTGCAGGCGCTGGAACAGGTCACCGTTTCGCAGCAGGTCAGCATGGGCAGCACGCTGGCCCGCACGGGTGAAGAACGCGACCATGTCTATACATTGACTGCCGGCGCACTGCGCCTGGTACGCACCCTGGCCGACGGCCGCCGCCAGATCAACGGCTTCGTGCTGCCCGGCGACTACCTGGGCCTGAGCGGCAGCGACCATCACCGCTACGACATCGAAGCCATCGCCGACAGCCGTGTCTGCCGCGTCGCGCTGCCACAGATGAAGGCGCTCCGCAGCCGCTTCCCGCACCTGGAGCGCAAGCTGCTGCAGCGTGCCTGCCAGGAACTGGATGCCGCGCAGGACGCTGCACTGGCGCTGGCACGCCTGCAGCCGGCCGAGAAGCTGGCCGATTTCCTGCTGCGCCTGGCCGCGCGCGAGGCCAAGCTGGGCGGCGACGGCCTGCGCGTGTCGCTGCCGATGGGCCGAGGCGACATCGCCGACCATCTGGGCCTGACCATGGAAACGGTCAGCCGCACCTTCACCAAGCTGCGCCAGCAAGGGCTGATTGCCCTGCCCCACCTGAACGTAGTGGAGATCCTCGACGAGGACGGGCTGCGCACACTGGCCGGTGAAGGGTTGATCTGACCGCATCACGGTTCATGGGGTTGCCGGCCAGCGGCCGGCACTACCAGCGTAATGCAGCACGGGTAGTGCCGGCCGCTGGCCGGCAACCAGGCATTCTCGGTCAGCGCAGCAACACCTCGCGCAACGCCGAGTAATCGGCGGCCAACGGTTCGGCGTGCGCCGCCCGTTGCAACAACGCATCCAATGCCGGCGGCACGGCCAAAGGTTCGCCGATCAACGGCTCGACAACGGCCTCGAACTTGGCCGGATGTGCGGTGGCCACCACCGCCCAGTCGCCCTTGGCACCCCGTGCGCGCAGGTCCTGCAACACCTTCACCGCCGTAGCCGTATGCGGGCAGAACAGCTCGCCACTGCTGGCATGGGCCGCCGCAATCGTCGCGCGGATGGTCACATCATCCACCGCGAACGCACGCAGTGCAGCGCGCAGCTCCGCATCATCTCCGCGGTAAAGCCAGCGCAGGCGTTCGAAGTTGCTTGGCGCACCCACGTCCATTGCGTTGGCCACGGTGGCCACACTGGCCTGCGGCTGGTAGTCGCCGCCACTGAAGTACGCGGGCAGCACGGCATTGGCATTGGTGGCCAGCACGATCTGCCCGATCGGCACTCCCAGTGCGCGCGCCAGCACCGCGGCCATCGCGTTGCCAAGGTTGCCGGTCGGCACCACCAGGTTGAGCCGGCGACGATGCAACGCGTAGTGGTTCAGTGCCGTATGTGCGTAGTAACTCATCTGCGGCAGCAGGCGACCGAGGCTGATGCTGTTGGCCGAGCTCAGCGGCACCTGTGCCTGCAGTTCGCGGTCGGCCAGCGCCTGCTTGACCATGGCCTGGCAGTCATCGAAGGCACCGGCCACGCGCAGCGCCAGGATGTTGTCACCAAAGCAGCCGAGCTGGTGCGCCTGGCGCGGTGAGACGCGACCATCCGGATACAGCACCACCACGCGTACGCCTGGCTGGCGATGGAAGGCCGCGGCAACGGCCGCGCCGGTATCGCCGGAGGTGGCGACGACGATGGTCAGGTCACGGTCCTTGCCGGCCTGCAGCTGCGACAGCGTACCGGCCAGGAAACGCGCACCAATGTCCTTGAACGCCGCCGTCGGCCCATGGAACAGTTCCAGCACGTGGTCACCGTCGCCGAGCGCACGCAGCGGCACCGGGAAGTCGAACGCCTCGCGGCAGATCGACGGTAATCCGGCCTCCAGCGCATCTCCGGCGAAGAACGGTGCCAGCAGGTCTGCAGCGGTATCGGCCAGGGTCGCACCGGCTTCCAGCTCACGTGGCGCCGGCAGTACCTGGGGCACGTACAGGCCACCATCGGGCGCCAAGCCTGCAGCGATGGCCGCACTGAGGCCAACGGCCGGGGACCGGCCGCGGGTCGAAACGAATTGCATGGGTTCAGTATCCAAAGAGGGAGAAGGATTCAGCACAGCCGGGCTCCGGGCGCATCCAGCGGCGACACCCAGGCATCGCTGTCGAAGCCGGCAGCAGCGAATGCCGCCTGCACCGGCGCCGCGGCAGCGTGGGCCTGGTCGGCATCTTCGAACCAGGCGAACACGCTGGGGCCGGCACCGGAGATGCCTGCGCCCATTGCACGGGCTGACAACGCCGCATCACGAGCCGCCTCGAAGCCGCCGATCAGTCCCGCCCGTCGCGGCTCCACCAGCACGTCGCGCAGGCCAGCGCGGACCAGCGCCGCGTCGCTGCGATGGCAGCCGCTGAGCACCAGCGCAAGATTCGCACTCTGCGCCACGAATTCACCCAGCGCATAGCTGCCTTGCAGCGCCTGGCGTGCCAGACGGGTTTCCAGCACCGCGTGCGGGTGCACCAGCAGGCTGTGCCAACTGGCTGGCACAGGGATCGGCAGCAGGCGGTCGGCCGTGCACAACGCCAGCCCGCCGAGCAGCAGCGGCCCCACGTTGTCACCATGGCGGCCCCCACTGGCCACGGCCTCGCCATCCAGCGCAAACGGGTACAGCGCCTCGCGCGCGAGTGGTGCATCCAGCAATGCGTTGGCAGCAACCAGCGCAGCGACGCACGACGCTGCCGAGCCGCCCATGCCGGAGCCGAATGGAATGCCCTTGTCGATCTCCACCGCGAAGCCGAAGTCCAGGCCCAGCCCTGCGCGCAGCGACATCAACGCCGCACCTGCGGTGTTTCCGGCCGCCTCCAGCGGCAGTTCGACCGCACTGCCACGGATCGCCTCGATGCGCACCACCGGCTCATCGATACACCGCACGCTCACCGTATCGCCAACGCCTGCGATGGCATGCCCCAGAATATCGAAGCCCACCGCCACATTGGCCACCGTGGCGGGCGCAAATGCACGTGCGATCACAGGCGTGCCCCCTCGCCAGCGGCTACCCGCAGCAGGTCGGCGAACACGCCCGCCGCCGTCACTTCCGGTCCAGCGCCCGGCCCCTGCACCACCAGCGGGTTGTCGCAGTAGCGGCGGGTACGGAACTGCACCACGTTGTCGGTCAGCCGCAGGTTGGCGAAGGCATGGTCGGCCGGCAGTTCCTGCAGGCCCACCGAGGCGCCGTCGGTGCCCAGCCGTGCCACGTAGCGCAGCACCGCGCCACGCGCCCGCGCATCCTGCAGGCGCTGCAGCAGGCTGGCGTCGGACTCGCCCAGCCGCGCCATGAAGTCATCCACGCTGCCGTCGCGCAGCAGTGCCGGCACCAGGCTTTCCACCTGTACCTGTTCCAGGCTGAGCGCGCGACCGGCCTCGCGTGCAAGGATCACCAGCTTGCGTGCCACGTCCACACCGGACAGATCATCGCGCGGGTCCGGCTCGGTATAGCCCATCGACCGCGCCTGCGCGACCAGCTGCGAGAACGGCTGGCTGCCATCGAAGCGGTTGAACAGCCAGGCCAGCGTGCCGGAGAAGATGCCCTCGATGGCCAGCACCTCGTCACCGGTATCGACCAGATCGCGCAGCGTGGTGATCACCGGCAGGCCCGCGCCCACCGTGGCCTCGTAGCGGAAGCGCGCACCACTGGCCGCTGCGGCGGCGCGGATGCGCTGGTAGCGTGGCAGCGGCCCGGCACCCGCCTGTTTGTTCGGGGTGACCACATGGATGCCCGCCGCCAGCCAGCCCTCGTAGCGCTCGGCCACCTCGGCACTGCCACTGCAGTCGATCACCACCGCATGCGGCAGGTGCGCAGCCAGCAGGTGCTCGGTGAAACGATCAAGATCGCTGGATTCACCCGCGTCCCGCAGGGCCTCGCGCCAGTCCGCGTGCAGGCCGTCCACTTCCAGGCGCATGCGCGAACGCGAGGCCAGCGCACGCAGGCGAAGATCCACATTGGCCTTGGCCAGCAGCTGCGGGCGCGCGGCCAGCAACTGGTCCAGCAGTGCGGCGCCAACGTTGCCGGGCCCGATCACACCGACCGCGAAGGTCTGCGGCGACAGCCAGAAGCCAGCATGCGCCGCGCGCAGCGCACGGGTGGCATCGGCGCTATCCACTGCGACCGAGATGTTGCGCTCGGACGAGCCCTGCGCAATCGCCAGGATGTTCACCTGCGCACGCCCCAGTGCCTCGAACAGGCGCGCCGCCACACCTGGCTGCCCGGCCATGCCGTCACCGACCGCGGCCAGTACGCTGACGCCCTCACTGACCTGTACGCGCTGCACCTGTCCCGCTGACAACTCGTGCGCAAATGCGTGCAGCAGTGCATCACGGCCACGGCCGGCTTCGGCAGCACGCACCACGCAGCAGATTGAATGTTCCGAGGAACCCTGCGAGATCATCACCACCGACACCTGCGCCTGGCGCAGCGCGGCAAACACGCGCTCGGCGGTACCCGGCACGCCGATCAGGCCGGTGCCCTCCAGGTTCAGCAGGGCCAGCCCGGGGCTCAGGGTCAGGCCCTTCACCGGCCCGCGCGGCGAGCGCTCGGCGCTGATCCGCGTACCCGGATGCGCCGGCTGGAACGTATTGCGGATGAAGATCGGCAGGCCGAGGCGGATCGCCGGCGACATAGTCTGCGGGTGCACCACCTTGGCGCCGAAGTACGCCAGTTCGCAGGCCTCGTCGTAGCTCAGCGCTTCCAGCTGCACCGCCTCGGGCACCAGCCGCGGGTCCGCCGACAGCACGCCATCGACATCGGTCCAGATGTGCAGCTCGTCAGCGTTGAACAGCGCGGCAAAGATCGCACCGGAATAGTCGCTGCCGTTGCGGCCGAGGGTGGTGATGCGGTCATCGCGATCGCGTGCGACGAATCCGGTGGCAACCAGGCGCGACTGCGGATGCTGCAGGCGCCACTTGGCCAGGCGGTCGGCACTGGCTTCCCAGTCGACATCCACGCCGAGTTCGCCATGCCCGACCACCAGCACATCGCGCGCGTCGAGCACCGCGCAGTCTTCGCCCAGCGCGCGCAGATGCGTGCCGAGCAGCTGTGCGGAAAACACTTCGCCCAAGCCCTGCACACGGTCCAGCACCTCGCGCGGCAGCTCGCCGATCACCGCCAGCGCGGCCAGCACTTCGGCCAACTGATCGAAGCGGGCGTCGATCCATTCGACCGTCTCGCCCACCTGCTCGCCCAGCAGCGCCACGGCAGCGCCGCGATGGCGTGCGCGCAGGACATGCCAGGCCTCACGCCAGCCTTGATCGCCCTTGGCCGCCAGCTGGGCCAGTTCGATCAGCGCGTCGGTGACGCCCTTCATCGCCGAGACGACAGTGACCTGCAGCGATTCGGGACGGGCCAGCAGCAGGCCGCCCACATGGCGATAGCGTTCGGCATCGGCCACCGAGGTGCCGCCGAACTTGTGCACGACGGTGAACGGGGCAGCCAGGTCGGCCGGGGCAACGGAATGAGCGGGAGCGTGGGAAGACATGCAGACCTCGGTAGGAGGCCCCGTCGCATGCAGGTGTCGAGTTTCCCCGCCACCTGAAGGGTGCGGGGCCGTGGTTTTCGGGAGTTACACGAAGACGACGGGCCGCACCAGGGCAGTGGTGACGGTGGTGGTGGTAATGGTGGTGATGGTCGCGACCGGCGCAGTCGAACGGCCCGCAATGGCGGGGGCGATCAGGCTGGCGTGGGCGGCATCAAGCACCATGGCGCACAGAAAACACCGTGCGCCCTGCCGCTGTCAAGTGCTGCGATGCAAAAAACCGATGCAGCGATCATCGGCCAACGTGCCGACATTTGGTTGCAACTGAGACAAAGCCGACATCAGCACGCTTACGACTGCATTCAGCCGGCATGTTCGGCGATCGCCCGTGGTGTGCGATGCGCATGCGCGCACAGCATCACGCCAGCCACCAGGAACACGATTGCCAGCGCTTCCAGCAGCGAGGGCCAGCGCTGCTGCCATGCAAAGGCGTACAGCAGCGCGAACAGGGTCTCGAACACGATCATCTGGCCAGTCAGGGTCAGTGGCAGCAGGCGGCTGGCACGGTTCCAGAATGCGTTGCCGAGGATCGAGGCCACCACTGCCACGCCGGCGCTGATCGCCCAGAACCCGCTCCATTGCGCCGCCGTATGGCTGCCGGTGTGCCCGATGAAGGCCATCGGCACCAGCAGCAGGGCCAGGCCGCCGGTGGTGACGCCGGTCAGCAGCGACCAGTCATGGCTGGACAGGTCCGGCCTGCGCGCCAGCCAGCGGCTGTTGCCGATCGAATACAGCGCCCACGAGAACAGCGCACCGAACGCGCACAGCAGCCCGATCAGGCGCTGCCGCCACGGGATGGCCAGGTGCTCGGACATCAGCGCTTCCCAACCCACCAGGGCGACCCCCAGCACGCACAGCCCCAGTGCCGGCAGCAGCTGTTTCAGTGGTACAGCGCCCTGCTCGCGCACGCCAACGAGGGTGACCACCACCGGAATCAGGCCAACGATCAGCGATGCCGCAGCGCCACCGGCCCACTGCACGGCGGTCGCCAGCAGCAGGAAATACACCAGGTTGCCTGCCAGGCTCAGCCACAGCAGGCCGAACCATTCGGCACGGCCCAGCCGCGGTGCCAGCCGCTTCCATCGCGGCAGCAGCAGGGCGACTGCCATCAGGCCATAGACCAGGTAGCGGCCGGCGGACAGTTGCAACGCATTGAACGACTGAAGCACGGCAGGCGCGAGAAAGACCACGCCCCACAGTGCGCCAGCGGCCACGCCATTGGCGATGCCCACGGCCATCGGGTTATTGCGCATTCGGATTGTCCGAGCGGATGGAACGGGCCGCGCAGTGTAAGCGCTGGCCGCTGGGCGCTCTTGACCCAGGCTGCTGCCTTGTCACCTCTGTAGAGCCGAGCCCATGCTCGGCTGCGATTCACCGTTGTGCAGATAAGGGCAGCCGAGCGTGGGCTCGGCTCTACAGATCAGCCGGCACCCCTGCGCCACGCAGCGGGGGTCTGGCCACATTCGCGGCGCAGCGCACGGGTCAGTGCGCTCTGTTCGGAATAGCCTGCGGCCAGTGCGATATCGCTGATCGGCGCGGCAGTGGTGCGCAGCTGATGCTTGGCCCAACGCAAGCGGCACGCGCTGAGCCAGGCCTGCGGGCTCAGCCCGAACTCGCGCTGGAACAATGTGTGCAACCGGCTCTCGCTGACACCAACAACTCCGGCCATCCGGGCAACCGGCCAGGCCCGGCCGGGATCGGCCTGCACCGCCGCGCACAGGCCCTGCATGCGCGCGCCACTGCCCGCCGGTGCAAATACCTGCAGCAACTGCGGCAGCAACGCCGGCATCGGCTGCCCTGCCTGCACGGCGGCCAGGCGCTGCCGCAACGCCAGCGGCAGATGCAGCCAGCGCTGGCGGCACAGATGCTCCTGCGTGCCGTCATCCAGCACGCCTGGAGGACAATCAACGATCACGAAACCATTGGGGCCGTCCGCCATCTGGTCATGTGCTTCGCCGGCGGCGACAAATGCCCCCTGCAGCAGGTCCAGCCGGCCGCCGCGCCCTTCCATCTCGAACTGCAGTTCCCCCTGCAGCGGCAGCACCCACTGCGCGTAGTCATGGCGGTCCAGGCCGGTGGCCTGCCCGTAGTGCCGCAGATGGAAGATGGCGCCCATCCGGGCAGTGTGCGCGTGTAACAACGGCCGTGCAAACCGCTGCTATAGTCGATCCGTCATCCAACGCAGGGAGTGCAGGTCATGACCCATCAGCAGCTGTCCCTGGTGCTTGCCACCAGCCTCGGCCTGGCGCTCACCGCCTCGGCCTCCGCGCAGGAACGTACGCCACCGGCCCCGCACTGCATGGACGCGGTCGGCGTCCAGGAAGTGGAGCAGGCTTCATCGCGTTCAATCGCTCTGCGAGCCGCCTCGGGCCAGGCATATCGGATCGACTTCAGCGAAGAGTGCCCCGGCGTCCGCGGTGCCACCACGCTGAAACTTGAAGCACCCGCCGGCTGGGCCTGCGGTCGCCCCAGCGAGCGTGTGGTGGTCGATGGCCGCAACTGCGCGATCAGCGCGGTGACCCCCGTGCAGGATCGCGACTACGCCAGCGTGGCCCGCGACAGCGACCGCCTGCGCATGGCCACCCTGCCCGCCCTGACCATCCGCGAGCGCAGGGACATCCGCCGCAGTTTCGGTGGTTCGCCGTCGTACTGCTTTGCCACGCGCAACGTGCGCGCGTGGTCGTCCGACCCGCAGGGCATGCTGGTGGAGACCAATCCGCATCGCAATGGGGGTCACCGCTACTATCGCGTGGAGCTTGGCAGCCACTGCCGCCAGCTCGACCGTGCGCCACAGCTGAGCTTCCACTCCGGCATGCAGAACGGCCTGATCTGTGGCAATCCGGGCGATCGCATCCTCACCGCCGGATTCGAGAATGGTGACCTGCGCAACGACGCGCTGGCGCCGCTGCCGCAGTACACCCGCGGCGGCTGCACGATCCAGGCGGTCTATCCGGCTTCCAGCCAGGCGTCGAACTAACCGTCGACGCCAAGGAACGCGAACGGTGCGCTGGGCACGAAGTGGCCCAGCGCGTCGCCGGAAAAGGTATTGCGCTGGTCCGGACCGAGATCGAGCTTGAGCACCTTGCCGCCGAAATCCACCTTGTTGAGGTCGACCCAGAACGTGTTCGGGGTCAATGCCGATTCGAAGAAGTACAAGCGCCGCTTGTGGTCGGCCACGGTACGCCAGCGCGTGGAGGAGATGTTCGGCTCGCCCGGCGTGGTAATGCCGTAGGGCACCGACGTATTGCGGATCACGCTGAACACGCTGGCCAGCGCCACCACCGGGTCTTCGGACTTGGGAATGGCGTTGATGTAGAACGAGGCGCGCGCGAAACGGTCGGCTGAGCGGTTGGTACCCGGCAGCATCACCGTGCCGCCGATCTGCTGCCAGTAGCTGTTGAGTGCCAGCTGCTGCTCGAAGATCGGTGAATTGGTCATCACCTGGTAGCGCCGGTCATGGTGGATCACCTGGCGACCGCCGATGTATTCGACGATGGCACTGTCGCCACTGGCATCTGACAGCGACAGGTGCAGCGTGGCCTGGCGGTCTTCGCCCGGCACCTTGTCGGTGACGATCGAGTACGGCTCGCGCTGCAGCGCCGCGACCGCCTCGTCGACGGTGGCGAAGTTGTCCAGCACATACTGCGCCCATAGTGAGATGGCCAGGCCCGGCTTGTTGCCGCGCTGCTTCGGATACTCCGATTCGACCAGCCACAGCAGGTTGGCCACCAGGCCCTTCTCGTTCATGCCATCGGTGGTCGATACGTCATAACCGGTGGCCACCACCGAGCCGTAGCGCGCCGTCCAGGCCAGCGACTTCGGCCCGGCCTGGCCAGTGCGCGCGATGCCGCGTGGCAGCACGTAGAGGTTGGTCGCCACATCGACCTTCCAGTCCATCGAGCGCGCGGTGATCACATCACCGTTGTCGCCCAGGTAGACCGCGCGCGTGCAGGCCAGCGCGGGTGCCACTGCGGCGGCCAGCGCGACCGCCAGCAGTGCCCTTTCCTTCCACTTCATCCGTGCCATGTCGTTGCGCTCCTTTCCCCGTGATCCGTGGATATGACCCGATTCAGGGTGACACAGCGGTGAAGCCCCGGCGAACCAGCCGATCGTGCAGCCAGAAACCTGCGAGCATGGCCGGCACGAACCAAAGCGCTTCGCGCGATCCCACCGCCAGCCCGGCGATGGCAGGGCCCGGGCAATAGCCTGCCCAACCCCAACCCATTCCGAACAATGCCGCGCCCAGCACCAGGCGTACATCGACACCGCGCGCAGCGGGCAGTTGGAAGCGCGTTGCGCATGACGGCCGCGGGCGCCGCAGCACCCAGCGCTGGCCGACCGCGCTGACCAGCAGTGCCGAGGCCAGCACCCAGGCCAAGGTGGGATCGAAATCGCCGGCGATGTCGAGGAAACCGAGGATGCGGCGCGGATCGGTCATGCCGGCCAGCGCCAGGCCCGCGCCGAACAGCGCCCCTGCCGCGCCGGCGGCGGCCATCACGCGGTTCATGCGAAGCCCCCGCCATGACGGATCAGGAATGTAGTCAGCATTGCGCAGGCCATGAATACCAGCACCGCCAGCAGCGACCGCATTGAGCCGCGGGCCATGCCGCACACTCCATGACCACTGGTGCAACCGTTGCCCAACCGCGTACCGAATCCGACCAGCAGGCCGGCGCCAACCAGCTGCCACGCCGGCAAGGCGTCACGCAACAGGTCGCGGGGCGCTTGATCTGGCACGGCCTGCCAGCACAGCACACCCCCTGCAGCGGCAAGCAGGCCGAGCAGGAATGCCCAGCGCCAGCCTCGATCGCCGGGCGTTGCGCGCACGCTGCCAGCGGAGATGCCGCTGATGCCGGCTACCCGGCCCGTGGTTGCCAGCAAGACCACCGCCGCCGCACCGATCAACGCGCCCCCCGCGACGGCGGCCCACGGCACGGTCATGACCTGCCTCCAGTTGTCCCGTTCATTCGCTTGCCTTTTGAATTAGCTTTTTCTAAATTAGCGTCCTCTAAAGCAAAAGGTCAACCATGGCCCGAATCGAGCTCGACAGTGCCGCGATGGCCGAGCATGCCGCCCAGGCCGCGGCGCTGCTCAAAAGCCTGGCCAATCCTGCACGGCTGCGCGTGCTGTGCCGGCTGGTCGAAGGCGAGGCGCCAGTACCGGAACTGCAGGCACTGACCGGGCTCAGCGCATCAGCGCTGTCCCAGCATCTGGCGGTGCTGCGCGGACTTGGCATCGTCTCGACCCGGCGCGAAGCGCAGTCGATCCACTACCGGGTAGTGGAAGGGCCGGCGCTGGGCGTATTGCAGGCGTTGCACGCGGCGTACTGCGGAAGTGCCGCGCGCTGAACCTTCCACGCAGGTTCAACCTGCGTGCAGCACCGGTTGCACGACCTGATCGAGCAGATCCACCGGGGTCGGCGCCGACAGGTCACCATGCAACGCGCGGGTGAAACCTGACCAGTCGCTGGAAGACAGTTGCCGCAGCAGCGCTTCCTCCACCGGCAACGCGCGCATCGACCAGTACGGAAACTGGCGCTGGCCAAGGCGGCCACGCGCCAGTTCGATGATGTCGATATGGCTACCGGCCTGCAGGATCCGTTCGTACACCGAATCGATACCATCCGGCGGCCCTTCGATGTACTGCAGGAATCGCCCGCCGTCATGCAGCAGCACACCGGTCACGCCCGCCATCTTGTTGAAACGGGCTGCATCGTCGACTAGCGCCCGCAGCCGTTCAGCGGAAAGATCCGGCAGCGCCTGGCTGACGTAGGCGATGGCACGCAGTGGCATGGCGCTTCCTTGACAAGATGTACACCCACGGTAGCAGCTGCGGACGAGTCCGTCTCAGTGCCCGCAGGTGTTCCCTGAAGAATTCAGGTAGCGGCCGCCGGCAGCCCCTCTGTGCGCCTCGGCAACCGGGCTTCGAACACCACCTGACCGGCTTCATTGCGCGCTGCGATGTGCCCGCCGTGTGCGCGCACGAACTGATCGACGATATACAGGCCCAACCCCAGGCCATTGCTGGGATGGAAGCTGGCCTTGAACGGCTCGAACAGGCGCGGCAGCAGCGCGTCGTCGATCCGTCCCGCGTTGCTCACCCGCAGCAGCACGCTGCGCGGATCACGGCCGTCCACCTCCACCCTCGCCTCACTGCCATGGGTGAGCGCATTGCCGATCAGGTTGGCGGCAACCTGTCCCAGCCGATCCAGATCACCCTGCAGGCGGGTATCGCCCAGCATATCCAGATGCACCCGTGCGTGGCCGTGGGCGCTGCCCGCTTCGGCCACCACCGCACGCGTGACCTCGGCAAGATCACAGGCGCTGGCCTGCAGGCGCAGCCCGCCGCTGCGGATCCGCGAAAAGTCCAGCAGCTGCTCAACCATGCGCGCCATGCGCAGCGTGCTGGCTTCCAGGTGCTTCAGGGTCTGCTGCGCGCCGTCATTGCCCGCAGGAAGCTCCAGCGCCAGCTTGTCGGCACACAGCAGGATCGCCGACAGCGGCGTGCGCAGATCATGGGTGAGCACCGCCGCCATCGTCTCGTTGAGCTTGAGCGAGCGCTCCAGCGCCTCGTTGCGCGCCTTCAGCAGCTGCCGCTGCTGGTACAGCTCGATGAAGACATTGACCTTGCTCAGGATCACCTGCGGCGCCACCGGCTTGTGCAGGAAGTCGACCGCGCCGGTTTCGTAGCCCTTGAACGCGCGCAGCGGGTCGTCCGGCGAAGCGGTCAGGAAGATGATCGGCACATCCCGGCTGCGGTGTGATCCGCGCATCAGCTCGGCCAGGGTGAAGCCATCGATCTCCGGCATGTGCACGTCCAGCAGGGCCAGCGCCACCTCATGCTCGAGCAGCAGTTCCAGCGCCTGCGCGCCCGAGCCCGCCAGCAGCAGGTTCACGCCTTCGCGCTGCAGCAGCGCCTGCATGGCCACCAGGTTCTGCGGCACGTCATCGACGATCAGCAGGTTGACCGGGGTCTGCGACTGCGCAGGGTCCGGTGGCAGCAGGTTCATGCAAACAACTCCTTCAGGCGACGGCACATCAGTTCGAGGGGCAGCACGGCATCGGCGCCGGCGTGCTGCAGGGCGGAGGCCGGCATCATCGATGCCTCGGCCTCCTCGGGACATTGCAGCCAGGCGCGGCCACCGGCGGCGCGCACCGCGGCCACCCCTTCACTACCATCGCTGCTGGCACCGGTCAGCAGCAGGGCCAGCACCTGCGCGCCGAACACGGCCGCAGCCGACTCGAACAATGGATCGATGGCCGGGCGCGAAAACAGCACCGGCGCGTCCACCGACAACGCCAGCGAACCGGCGTCTTCCACCAGCAGGTGATAGTCCGGTGGCGCAAAGGTCACCGTGCCTGGCTGCAGCGGCTGCTTGTCTTCGGCCTCGCGCACCGGCAGCGCGCAGTACGGCGCCAGCACTTCGGCGATGCGGCTGCTGCGGTCGCGCGGAAGGTGCAGCACGGCCAGCACCGGCGCCGGTAGAGCCGCGGGCAGCGCGCCGAGCACCGCCTGCAGCGCCGCAACCCCACCCGCCGAGGCCCCGATCACCAGCACGGCCGGTCGTGTCGGCAGTGCCATCAGGCAACCTTCCGGTACAGGCGATGCTCCCGCGAGCAGGTCTCGAACGCGCCGTGGTGGCGCCCGAACTGCAGCGACTCCTTGCTGCCCAGACCAAGGAAGCCGCGATGCACCAGCGCTTCACGGAACAGGCCCACCGCGCGGTCCTGCAGATCGCGGTTGAAATAGATCAGAACATTGCGGCACGACACCAGATGCACCTCGGAGAACACGGTGTCGGTGGCCAGGCTGTGGTCGGCGAACACCACGTTGCGGCGCAGCTGGCGATCGAACACCGCGCCATCGTAGGCCGTGGCGTAGTAGTCGGACAGCGAGGCGCTGCCACCGGCCGCCAGGTAGTTCCGGCTGAACTGGGCCATCCGGTCGATGCCATAGGCGCCGGCCTCGGCGGTGGCCAGGGCTGCCGGATTGATGTCGGTGGCGTAGACGATGCTGCGCTCCAGCAGGCCTTCCTCGTGCAACAGGATCGCCAGCGACCACACTTCCTCGCCGGTACTGCAACCGGCCACCCACAGCTTCACCGAGGGATAGGTGCGCAGCACCGGCACCACCTGCTCGCGCAGCTCCCGGAAATAGGCCGGGTCACGGAACATCTCCGAGACCTGCACGGTGAAGAACTGCATCGCCTGCGCGAACAGGTCCGGCTCGTGCAGCAGGCGGTGCTGCAGGTCGGCCAGCCGCTCGCACTCGTAGCGCTGCATGGCCTGGCGGATCCGCCGCCGCAGCGACGATACCGCATAACTGCGGAAATCGTAGTGGTAGCGCTGGTAAAGCGCTTCCAGCAGCACCTTCAGCTCCAGGTCGAACAGGGCCTGCTCGTTCATTGCCGCGAGCACCAGACCCGGCACAGCGAGACCAGCTTGTCGACGTCGATGGGTTTGGCGATGTAGTCGTTGGCGCCGGCCTGCAGGCAGCGCTCACGGTCGTCCGGCATGGCCTTGGCGGTCAGCGCGATGATCGGCAGGTCCTGCAGGTGGCGCTGCGCGCGGATTTCGCGCATCGCAGCAAGGCCATCCTTCTCCGGCATCATGATGTCCATCAGCACCAGGTCGACCTCGCGCTCGGCCAGCCGATCCACCGCTTCCTGGCCATTGCGCGCGATCTCCAGCGTGACGCCGAGGGGTTCGAGCACGCTGGACAGTGCGAAGATGTTGCGCACGTCGTCCTCGGCCAGCAGCACCGTCCGACCGTCGAGCACGGTGTCGCGACGGCGGGCCTCGCGCAGCAGGCGCTGCTGGTCGCTGGGCAGGCTGGCCTCCACGCTGTGCAGGAACAGGGTCACCTCGTCCAGCAGGCGCTCGGGCGAACGCGCGCCCTTGATGATGATGCTCTTGGAATAGCGGCGCAGTCGCTGCTCTTCCTCGCGACTGAGCGCGCGGCCGGTATAGACGATCACCGGCGGGAAACCGACATCGTCGTTGCCGGCCATGTGCTCGAGCAGGTCGTAGCCGCTGCCGTCGGGCAGCGACAGGTCCATCACCATGCAGTCGAACGTGACCGTACTGAGCTGTTCCAGTGCGCTGGCCAGGGTGCCTACAGCGACGATCTGCAGCTGGTCGCGGCCCAGCAACAGTTCCAGGTTGTGGCGCAGCTCGTTGTCGTCTTCCACGATCAGCAGCCGCCGCATGTCGCGCTGGCTGGTCTGTTCCAGCTGTTCGATCGCCGTCACCAGCCGCTCGCGCGTGGTCGGCTTGATCGCGAAACCGATCGCGCCCAGCTCGCGCGCCACCTGGCTGCGGTCCGTGGCCGAGACCACATGCACCGGGATGTGGCGGGTGTCCGGGTTGCGCTTCAGGCGTTCCAGCACGCTCAGGCCCGACACGTCCGGCAGGCCGATATCGAGCAGGATGCCGTTCGGGCGCAGTTCACTGGCCAGGGCCAGCGCCTCTTCCGCCGTGCCCGCTACCACGCAGTCGAAGTCCAGTTCATGGGCCAGCGCCACCAGTGCTTCGGCGAACGTGGCATCGTCCTCGACCGCCAGGATCAGGCGCCCGGCGCGCTGGCGGCGACCGCGGTCGTCGGCTACGCCGGCCATCGCAGTAACCGGCGCTGCCGCGGTCGCAGCGCGTACGGGCGCGGCCGGCAGCACGGCCGGCAGCACGGCCGGCGCCGTCGGCGGCGCTGCCACGGGGACCTCGGCAGCGTCGGCTGCGCTCGCCGCAGGCGCACCCTGCAACGGCAGCTCCAGGATGAAGCAGCTGCCGCGCCCGGGCTCACTGTCAACCTGGATGCCGCCGCCCATGCGCTCGGCCAGATCGCGCGAGATCGACAGGCCCAGGCCGGTACCGCCGTAGCGACGGCGGGTGCTGCCATCGGCCTGGCGGAACGCTTCGAAGATGACATCCAGCTGCTCGCGGGCAATGCCGATGCCGGTGTCACAGACCTCGAACCGGATGCGGCCGTTGCCGCCGGCACGCACGTGCAGGCTGACCTTGCCATGCTCGGTGAACTTCACCGCGTTGGCCAGCAGGTTCTTCAGGATCTGCTGCAGCCGCTGGCTGTCAACCACCATCTGGGTCGGTGCCAGGGCGTCGGCTTCGATCTGCAGGGCCAGGCCCTTCTGCCGCGCCATCGGCTCGAAGGTCTCGCGCAGGCGCTGCAGCGCGCTCTCGACCACCACCACTTCATCGGACAGTTCGACATGGCCGGCCTCGATGCGCGACAGGTCGAGGATGTCGTTGATCAGCGCCAGCAGGTCGTTGTTGGACGACAGGATCGCTCGCGCGTACTTCACCTGTTCCTCGGTCAGCGTGCCGTCCTTGTTGTCGGCCAGCAGCTTGGCCAGGATCAGCGAGCTGTTCAGCGGCGTGCGCAGCTCATGCGACATGTTGGCCAGGAACTCGGACTTGTAACGCGAGGTCGCCGCCAGCTCGTTGCTGTTGCGCACCAGCTGGCTCTGCGCAACCAGCAGTGCCTGCTTCTGCGCCTCCAGCTCGTGGGTGCGCTCTTCCAGCTGCACGTTGCTCTGTTCCAGCTCAGCCTGCTGTTCTTCCAGGTGGCTCTGCGACTGCAACAGGCTGCGGCTCTGCTCTTCCAGTTCCTCGTTGGCCACGCGCAGCTCTTCCTGCTGGGCCTGCAGCTCCTCGCCCTGGCGCTGCGACTCTTCCAGCAGAACCACCAGCTGCGCACGCAGCAGCGATGCGCGCAGTGCCATGCCGATGGTGTCGGCGCAGCGCTCCAGCAGCTCGCGATCCAGGTCACGCTGTTCACCCGCCCGCGCGCGGCCCAGCTCGATGACACCGACCACCGCACCATCGCTGCTGATCGGCGCCAGGATGCGCTCGCGCACCGGCAGCCGGCCCAGGCTGGTCTGCAGTTCGAGCACGGCAGCATCTTCGCCGTGCAGGTGGCGGATGCGTTCGTCCCGGGCAACCTGCCCGGCCAGTCCTTCGTGCAGGGCCAGCGAGGCCGGCGTCCCAGAGGGCAGCGCCACGCCACCGGTCAGCTGCAGCCGGCCGCCGTCCAGGCGATAGACCGCACCGACCTCTGCATCCAGCTGCCCGGCCAGGCTTACTGCTGCCGCCTCGGCGATCTGCTCCGGCCCGAGGTCACCGCGCAGGCTCATCGCCACCGCGTTCTCGGCCTCCTGCAGCCAGAGCGCGCGCATCGCCTGGCGCCGGGCCTGGATCGCGCGCGAGACGATCAGTGCGATCATCAGGAAGGCGCAGCCACCGACGGTACGGTTGACAAGCGAGAACGACGAATTGTTGCTGGCTGGCGCAACGTTGAAGCCGATCACCAGCAGGACACAGGCGATCACCGCGACCACGAACGGCGCGCGTGCACTGCGCTGGAACACCGTCACGCCGACCGCGAGGAAGTAGGCCAGCCATACCGCGTAGCCGAGCGGGACGACCAGTTCCAACGCGATGGTCGCGGCCAGCAGCACGGCGGACGTCATCCAGATCCAGCGGTCACGCGTAGTCGCACCAGGACGCATGCAGGTCGGTTCCAGAGGGCAAAGGGTGGAAGATGGTACTCCGTGTCGCATTCAGCCGCACAGGACAAATGGCACGTGTCAGGTGTGCACGCATCCTTCACACTTGAATGCCTAGCTTCACGTCCCTCACAGGGGTAACACTTATTTACACGTGGACGCAGCCGCTTCTACGACGTCCGTGCTGACGGACCCTTCCCGACAACTGCGACTGCTGATCGACAGCGTGCGCGACCATGCGCTGTACCTGCTTGATCCTGAAGGCATCGTGTGCAGCTGGAACCCGGGCGCCGAACGTATCAAAGGCTATTCAGCCGATGAAGTGGTGGGAACGCACTTCAGCCGCTTCTACCTGGCCGCCGACCGCGAGGCCGGTGAACCGCAGCGCCTGCTTCGCGTCGCAGCGCAGCAGGGTCATGCCGCCAGTGAGGGCTGGCGCGTTCGCCGCGATGGCTCGTTGTTCCGCGCCAGCGTGGTCATCGAACCGGTCGTGGAAGCCGGCGAACTGCTCGGCTTCGTCAAGATCACCCGTGACATCACCGAGCAGTGGCAGGCGCAGCGGCTGCTGCGCGATGCCCAGCGTGCGCTGCGCAATACGCAGCAGTTCGAGACGGTCGGCCGGCTCAGTCGCGGCCTCTCACATGAGTTCAACAACCTGCTGACCACCATCGGCAACGCCCTTGACCTGCTGTCGCTGCGTGTCAGCAGTGACGATGCACGCGCAGCCGAGCTGCTGGATGCCGCGCAGGCAGCCACCGACCGCGGCGCGCTGCTGACCCGCCAGCTGCTGGCCTTCAGCACCGGCCAGACCCTGATCCGGGAATCGGTGGACATCAATGCGCTGGTACGGCAGTGGCTGCCGGACCTGCAACGCGCCTGCCCGCTCACGGTGGTACTGGAAGCCCATCTCACCCCGGGCCTGCCGCTGGTGAGCACCGATGCGATGCAGCTCCAGACCGCCCTGGCGAACCTGGTGGCCAATGCCGTGGAGGCCACCGCCGATGGCGGCCGCATCCTGATCGGCACCGCGTTGGAACATCGCCTCGACCCGGATGCGGACACCACGCTGCAACGCGGCTATGTCACCCTCAGCGTCTGCGACGAAGGCCACGGCATGGCCGCCGACATCGCCGAGCGGGCCAGCGAGCCCTTCTTCACCACCAAGGACATCGGCAAGGGCAGCGGCCTGGGCCTGAGCCAGGTGTTCGGATTCACTACCCAGAGCGGCGGCTTCGTCGACGTGTCCACCACGCCCGGTGTCGGCACCACGGTCAGCCTGCTGCTACCCGCAACCGAGGAATTTACCCATGACCGATGACCCGATCCGCGTACTGATGGTGGAGGACCAGAACGATCTGCGCGAGATGATCGGCATGGCCCTGCGCGATTTCGGCATCGAGGTGTCCACCACGGCCGACGGGCATGAAGCCGCTGCGTTGCTGAAGGGCGACGCACGCTTCGACGTGGTGTTCAGCGATGTCAGCATGCCCAACGGCATGTCCGGCATCGAACTCAGCGAGCACGTCGCGCGTGAGCAGCCGCATGCACGCATGATCCTGTCCTCCGGCTATGCGCGTTCGCAGCTGCCGCCGCTTCCGGAGCAGGTGGAGTTCCTGCCCAAGCCCTATCGCCTGCGCCAGCTGGTTGAACTGCTCAGGCAGGACTGAAGGCGTACCGGCCTGCGTGACCATGCTCAGCGCCGGGCCCGCTGCATGAACAGCAGCGCCGGCGTGGATGCAGTGTTCACCGGCTCGAAGCCGAAGGACCGGTACAACGCAACTGCGGCGGCATTGTCCCGATAGACCCGCAAGGTCAGCCGTTCAACGGCATCAGACTGGAACGCCTGCTCGATCAGCGCCTGCACCAACCCACGCCCGAGACCGCGGCCCCGCGCCTGCGGGGCAACCAGCAGACGGCCCAGATGCATCGTACCCGGCTGTGTGCGCCAGGCCTGGCCGAAACCCACGCGCATGCCGTTTTCTGCCAGCAGCAGCCATCCTGGGCGTTCGCGCAGCTGCAATACCTGCTCGAACTGCTCGGGTCGCAGTGGATAGGGCACGCCCGGTCCAGCCCAGCGCAGCGTGCCTGCGGCCGAATCCAGCCACCCGGCGATGAGCGCGTAGTCGTGGGGTTGCACGGGCTGCAGGCGGTGGTCCATGGCGGCCGGATCGCGAGGTGAGGCGCCAGCATATCCGAGTGGCCTCGCGGGCAGCGCGCGGACGTGGCGCCGCGCACATGGTGACCCCGGCCCGATTCGAACGGGCGACCTTCCCCTTAGGAGGGGGACGCTCTATCCAGCTGAGCTACGGGGCCATGCAGCCGGGAAGTTTACAGGCAACGTGCCCTGCCCTCCAAGCATTCATGTTCCACCCGGTTCCCCTGGCGCGTTGCACCATGGCCGGTCGGGGCGCTCTGCTACCATCGGCGATTCAGTTCATCGCGTCCCCCACCTGCCCGCGATGGCACCAAACAACGTAACGAAACACAGGAGTCTGCATGTCTTCCGAGCTGCTCAAGTCCCTTGGCCTGGACGCGATCAACGCTGGCACGTACCTGGGCAACGGGGAGTGGTCGAGCGCGACCAGCGGTGAGCTGATCACCCCGGTCAACCCGACCACCGGCGAGCCGATCGCGCAGGTCCGCGCCACCACCGAGGCCGAGTACGAGACCGTCGTCGCCCGCGCCCAGGAAGCCTTCAAGGTCTGGCGTACCACGCCGGCGCCGCGCCGAGGTGAAGCCGTGCGCCTGTGCGGTGAAGCACTGCGCAGGCACAAGGACGCCCTGGGTTCGCTGGTTGCCCTGGAAATGGGCAAGAGCAAGCCGGAAGGCGATGGCGAGGTGCAGGAGATGATCGACATCGCCGATTTCGCCGTGGGCCAGAGCCGCATGCTGTACGGCTACACCATGCATTCCGAGCGCCCCGGCCACCGCATGTACGAGCAGTACCACCCGCTGGGCCTGGTCGGCATCATCTCGGCCTTCAACTTCCCGGTCGCGGTGTGGAGCTGGAACTCGTTCCTGGCGGCGATCTGTGGCGACGTGTGCATCTGGAAGCCGTCCAACAAGACGCCGCTGACCGCCATCGCCTCGCTGAAGATCTGCAACGATGCCCTGCGCGAAGCGGGCTTCCCGGACATCTTCTTCCTGATCAACGATGCCGGCACCGCGCTGTCGGAAAAGATGGTCGATGACCGCCGCGTGCCGCTGATCAGCTTCACCGGCTCGACCCAGGTCGGCCGCACCGTCAACGAGAAGGTCGCACGCCGCCTCGGCCGCTGCCTGCTGGAGCTCGGCGGCAACAACGCGATCATCCTGGACGAAACCGCCGACCTCAAGCTGGCCGTGCCGGGCATCGTGTTCGGCGCCGTCGGCACCGCCGGCCAGCGTTGCACCACCACCCGCCGCCTGATCGTGCACCGCTCGATCTACGCCGACGTGCTGGCCACCCTGGTCAAGGCCTACAAGCAGGTGGAAGGCAAGATCGGCGATCCGACCGATGCCGCCAACCTGATGGGCCCGCTGAACAGCGAAGGCGCCGTGCAGCAGTTCCTCGATGCCATTGCCCAGGCCAAGGCGGCCGGCGGCACCATCGAGACCGGCGGCACCCGCATCGACCGCGCCGGCAACTTCGTGCTGCCTGCAATCGTCACGGGCCTGAAGAACAGCGACGCCGTGGTCCAGCACGAGACCTTCGCACCGATCCTGTACGTGATGCCGTACGACACCCTCGACGAAGCCATCGACATGCAGAACGGCGTGCCGCAGGGCCTGTCGTCCTCGATCTTCACCCAGAACCTGAAGACCGCCGAGAAGTTCCTGTCGGCCGCCGGCAGCGACTGCGGCATCGCCAACATCAACATCGGCACGTCCGGTGCGGAGATCGGCGGCGCCTTCGGTGGCGAGAAGGACACCGGCGGTGGCCGCGAGTCCGGTTCGGATGCCTGGAAGGTCTACATGCGCCGCCAGACCAACACCATCAACTATTCGGATTCGCTGCCGCTGGCGCAGGGCATCAAGTTCGACCTGTGATGGCAAGCGACGCAGACACGTCTGTGGGTCAGAGCCCCTCCGGGGATCTGACCCATGCCCAGGGTCGGATCCCCGCAGGGGCTCCGATCCTCGATTTCAGCGGCCGCCGCGTGCTCATTGCCGGCGGCAGCAAAGGCATTGGTCGTGAAATGGCACTGGCCTTTGCGGGTGCCGGTGCGCAGGTCTCGGTCTGCGCGCGCGGCCAGGCCGGCCTGGAGGCCCTGTGCGCCGATGCACAGGCGCAGGGCACGCCATTGCATGCGTTTTCCACCGATCTGGCCGATCCCGGCCAGATCCAGGCCTGGCTGCAGGCCGCCGCCGATGCCCTCGGCGGCATCGATGTGCTGGTCAACAATGCCACTGGCTACGGCATGGCCGACAATGAAGAGGGCTGGGCTGCGAGCCTGCAGATCGACCTGATGGCGGCGGTGCGTGCCTCGCGCCTGGCCCTGCCCTGGCTGCGCGCATCCAGCGATGCCTGCATCCTCAATCTGTCGTCGATTGCCGCGCAGCAGCCGCGCCCCGGTGGCGCGCCCTACGCCGCTGCCAAGGCCGCGCTTTCGCACTACACCACCTCGCAGGCGCTGGCGCTGGCCAAGGACCGGATCCGGGTCAACGCCATCGCACCGGGCTCGATCGAGTTCGATGACGGGCTCTGGGACCGTCGCCGCATCGAGGATCCAGCGCTGTACCACGGCACCCTGGCGAAGATCCCGTTCGGTCGCTTTGGCCACGCGCGTGAGATCGCCGACGCCGCCCTGTTCCTGTGCTCGCCACTGGCGCGCTGGATTACCGGCAGCGTGCTCAACGTGGATGGCGGCCAGGTGTTGATGGGCTGATAGGCGCCTGGTAGCTGCCAACCTTGGTTGGCATGCCGTTCGTCGACCAAGGTCGACGGCTACCGTAGCGGCCAACCCTGGTCGGCGCGTCCGCAACCGCTGCCCATGGGATTGCCCGGGCAGAGGCACTATCATGTGCACACTGCCAAGGAGGACCCGATGAGCGTGGCACCCCGACAGACAAGCGCCCTGGCCGTGGTCAGCCTGGTCATGGGCATCGCCAGCTGGACCGTCCTGCCCTTCGTGGCCAGCATCGTCGCCATCATCACCGGCCACATGGCCCGCGCCGAGATCCGCCGCCGCCCGCATGAACTGGAAGGCGACGGCCTGGCCGTTACCGGCCTGGTGCTGGGCTGGGTCATGGTCGGCGCCGTGCTTGCCGCCATCCTGGTCTTCATCGTGTTCTTCGGCGGCCTGGCATGGCTGGCGGCGGTGTCGAACTGACGCCATGACCGCCTCCGACAGCACTGAACGCTTCAGCAACCGCGTCGCCGACTACGTCCGCTACCGGCCCGACTACCCGCCCGCACTGCTGGACTGGCTGCACGGCCCGATGGGCGTCAGCCACCAGGCCCGTGTCGCCGACATCGGCGCCGGCACCGGCATCTCCAGCCGCCCGTTTCTCGCCAGCGGTCATCCGCTGGTGGCGGTCGAGCCCAACGCTGCGATGCGCGCCGCCGCCGAACAGTGGCTGGCACCGCAGTATCCGGACTTTTCCGCTGTCGATGGCCGCGCCGAGGCCACCGGCCTGGGGGACGCCAGCATCGATCTGGTCAGCGTCGCGCAGGCCTTTCACTGGTTCGACACCGTGGCGGTGCGCGCCGAGTGGCAGCGCATCCTGCGCCCCGGTGGCCAGGCACTGATCTACTGGAATTCGCGCCTGCTCGATGCCAGCCCGTTCCTGATCGGCTACGAACAGTTGCTGCTGGACTACGGCACCGACTACACCGCTGTGGCCGAGCGCTACCAGGACGATGCCACCATGCAGGCCTGGTTCGGCCCCGGCCTGCGCGGCAGGGTAGAGCTGCCAAACGTGCAGTATCTGGACTTCGACGCCTTGCGCGGGCGCCTGCTGTCCTCCTCCTATGCACCCCAATCCGGTCATCCCCGCCACGCGGCGATGATCGACGCTCTGCATGACCTGTTCGCCGCCCATGCGGTGGACGGCCAGGTCGCTTTTGAATATCGAACCCGAGCCTTCCTCGGCACGCTGGACTGAACCGACGCATGTATTCGCTTGCCCGCCCCTTCCTGTTCTCGCTCGACGCCGAGCGCGCCCACGGCCTCGGCCTGTCCGCACTGGACCTGGCCTATCGCACCGGCACCACGCCGCTGCTGGCCGCACGCATCGCGCCGATGCCCAGCACGGTGTTCGGGCTGACCTTCCCCAATCCGGTCGGCCTGGCCGCCGGCCTGGACAAGAACGGCGAGCACATCGATGCACTTTTCGCGCTCGGCTTCGGCTTCGTCGAAATCGGCACCATCACCCCGCGCCCGCAGGCCGGCAATCCGCAACCGCGCCTGTTCCGCCTGCCGGAACACAACGCCATCATCAACCGCATGGGCTTCAACAATGCGGGCGTGGATGCGCTGGTGCGCAACGTCGAGCGCGCGCGCAACCGCCGCGGCCTGCTCGGCATCAACATCGGCAAGAACAAGGACACCCCCAACGAACAGGCCGTGGACGATTACATTGCCTGCCTGGACAAGGTGTACCCGCTGGCCGATTACATCACCGTCAACATCTCCTCGCCCAACACCGCAGGCCTGCGTGAGCTGCAGGAAGAGACCGCGCTGCGCCAGCTGGTCAGCCAGCTGCGCGACCGCCAGGAAGACCTTGCTGCCCGGCACGGCCGACGCGTGCCGATGCTGGTGAAGGTGGCGCCGGACCTCAGCGAACGCGATATCGACGCCGCCGCCCGCGTGCTGGGCGAACTGCAGGTGGACGGCGTGATCGCCACCAACACCACCATCGACCACAGCAGGGTGGCCGGCGATCCGCTGGCCAATGAGGCTGGCGGCCTGTCCGGTGCACCGGTGCTGGAGCAGTCCACGCTGGTGCTGCGCCGCCTGCGTTCGCGCCTGCCCGAATCGGTGCCGCTGATCGGCGTCGGCGGCATCCTGTCCGGCGCCGATGCCGTGGCCAAGATGGCCGCAGGCGCGGCACTGGTGCAGTGTTACAGCGGCCTGATCTTCCGTGGACCGGCGCTGGTTTCCGAATGCGTGGAGGCGATCCGTCGCCGCCGTGAAGCGCCAAGCCGCGGCGCGGTGGCCCCGCTGTGAGCGCGCCCATGGATACCATCGACGGCAACGCCCCGCTGCGCTGGACGCTCACCCGCAATGCGCCGCTGCAGGCGCTGAATACCTTCCATGTGCAGGCCAGCGCCGCGCAGCTGCTGGAACTGCACGATGCCGCGCTGCTGCCGGACGTGCTGGCATTGCCTGAGGTGGCCAGCGGCCCGCTGCTGGTGCTGGGCAGCGGCAGCAACGTTCTGATCGCCGAGGACCTGCCCGGCACCGTGCTGGTGTTCGGCAACCGTGACATCAGTTTCCTTGAACACCGCGCCGACCATGCGGTGATCCGTGCCGGTGCCGGCGTGCCATGGCATGGCCTGGTGATGTGGTCGCTGCAGGAAGGCCTGTCTGGCCTCGAAAACCTGGCCCTGATTCCCGGCACGGCCGGTGCCGCGCCGATCCAGAACATCGGTGCCTATGGCGCGCAGGTTGGCGAGTTCATCCAGGCGGTCGAAGCGTGGGACTGCCAGGAGCAGGCCTGGGTGCGGCTGGACAACGAACAGTGTGGCTTCGCCTACCGCGACAGCGTGTTCAAGCAGCAACCCGATCGCTACCTGATCACCGCCATCGAACTGAAGCTGCCACTGCTGCACGATCTGCGCATGGACTACGCCGGCATCCGCGAGGAGCTGCAGGCACAGGGCGTGGAGCTGCCGAGCGCAGTGGACGTGGCCAATGCCGTGATCGCGATCCGCCGCCGCAAGCTGCCCGACCCGGATGTACTGGGCAACGCCGGCAGCTTCTTCAAGAACCCGGTGCTGCCGCTGGAACAGGTCGACGTGCTGCTGCAGCACTTCCCCGACCTGCCGGTGTTCCCGGCCGAGCAGGATGACAAGCGCAAGGTCTCGGCGGCATGGATGATCGAGTCCTGCGGCTGGAAGGGCTTCCGCGAAGGTGATGCCGGCGTGGCGCCAAGCCACGCGCTGGTGCTGGTCAACCACGGCAATGCCAGCGGCGCTGAACTGCTGGCGCTGGCGCGCCGCATTTCGGCCTCGGTGCTGGAGAAGTTCGGTGTGCCGATCGAACCGGAGCCCCGCCTGCTCGGCGCACAGTGGTGAACACCCCCGCCCTTTCCCCAAGCGCCCCGATGCGGGCGGCGCTGCTGATGCTTGGCAGCACGATGGCATTCGGCCTGATGGCGGTCGCGATCCGCTACGCCACCCGGTACGTGCCAACCCAGGAAGTGGCGTTCTTCCGCAATGCCTTCGGCCTGCTGGCGTTGCTGCCGATGCTGCTGCGGCCGGGCCGTGCTCCGCTGAAGACGCAGCAGCTGCCGCGCTATTTCGTGCGCAGTGCGATCGGCCTCGGCTCGATGCTGTGCGCGTTCTGGGCGCTGGGCCACCTGCCGTTGGCGCAGGCGGTGTCGCTGTCGTACTCCACGCCACTGTTCGTCACGATTGCCGCCGTGCTGTGGCTGGGTGAAACCGTGCGCGTGCGCCGCTGGGCCGCGGTCGTGGTCGGCTTCATCGGTGTGCTGGTGATCGTGCGACCCGGTACCGCCGGCTTCACCGCGGGCAGCCTGGTCGCCGTGGCCGCCGCGGTGCTCAGTTCGCTGGTGGCGATCCAGATCAAGCAGCTCACCCGCGTCGACAGCGCCGATACCGTGGTGCTCTACACCTACGTGTTCTGGGTGCCGCTGTCGCTGGTTCCGGCGCTGTTCGTCTGGGTCTGGCCCAGCGGCATGGCCTGGCTGTGGCTGCTGGCCACCGGCGTGCTCGGCACCATCGGCCAGCTGTTGTGGACGCGGGCGCTGCGCCTGGGTGAAGTCTCGGCGCTGACCCCGATCAGCTTCCTGCAGCTGCCGCTGGTGACGCTGTTCGGCTGGCTGCTGTTCAACGAAAGCGTGGACCGCTGGACGATCATCGGCGCCGGCATCATCCTCGCCGCCAACGCCTACATTGCCCACCGCGAGGCCGTGCTGTCGCGCCGCGCCGCCAGCGCAGCCGCCTCATCAGCGGCGAAGCCCGCCGAGTAGATCCGCGCCACGCGTGGATGACGCTGCACTCCTCTGTAGAGCCGAGCCTACGCTCGGCTGCTCTTCGCGCCTCCACCGTTGACTGAGCGCGCAGGGTTCATCCACGCATGGCGTGGATCTACAGCGCGCGATACACCCGCTCGGCCGCGTCGAACACATTGCCCGGTGCGAACTGTTCGCTGAGGAAATGCAGCGACTGCCGGCGCAGCTGCGGCGACCGGTCCTCTCCATCGCTGCCCAGCAGGACCTGCTGGAACTCGATCAGGTCCTGCAGGATGCGCCAGTGACGGTACCAGGCAATCCAGCGAGGGTCGCCGCGGTCGCTGCCATAGCCTTCCTCGAATCCCAACGGGTTCTCGCGGCCCCAGCGCCCGCCGACAGCGCCACCGATGAACATCAGGTCGCGCTCGCGCGGTGCCAGCGACAGGCCATCCCAGTCGATCAGATGCAGGCCGCCGTCATTGCCCATCAGCAGATTGCCGGCATGAAGGTCGGTGTGGCACAGGTGCAGCCGCACCGGCACATCCTGCAACGCCGCGTGCAGCTGCAGTGCCTGCGCGTGCAGCGCCGCGATGCGCGCGTGCTGCTGGTCCCAGACGGAAACGAAGGCACGGCCCAGCCCATCCTTGGCAGCCGCCAGGCCTTCGCCGGCCAGCCATTGCCCGACGGTATCAAGCGCTGTGGTTTCCATCCGCAGGCTAGGCAGCGCCTCCTGCAGCTCCGGTGGCGGGCACGCGTCGTGCAGGCGCCGCAGCACTTCGCCCAACCGTTGCCATTGCGCGCGGCTCAACGCCGCCTCGAAGCCGGACTGGCCCTCCACATACGGGAACAGGGTGAACTGCAGGCCCCAGCGCTGCACCGATGCCCCACCGGTCAGGGCCGGCCAGGGCGCAACGATCTCCTCGATACCCAGCGTGCCGCGCAGCCAATGCAGGGTGTCCCAGACGGCAGGGGCCACCTGGTAACTGCGGCATTTCAACCACCACTGCCCGCGCCGTGCATCGATGCGATACACGCTGGCGTTGGCATCGGCGCCAACCGGGCGTGGCACCACGGCGGTCGCGGTGATGCCATAGGATTGCTGGAGGACTTCGCCGAGATGCTGCGCCGAAGCGGATGACATGGATGCAAGCGGAAAGTGTTATCTGCGACAACTATCGCAGATGTGCCCGCCACGACACAGACATGTCCGTCACAACATCGTGCCTGCGCGACCAACGTGCTAGCCGGCGGCGCGACGCATCACCGCTTCCAATGGCCCCCGCGTGAACCGCCACGACCACAGCCACGCTGCGCCCGTGGCCAGCATCAGGAACAACAGCGCCCACAGCAGCACGGTCGGTAGCGACGCGCTGCCATCGAGCAGCCCCAACCATTCCAGCGTACCCATGCCCAGCAGGATGTGGCCGACGTAGAGGGTCAGGGTCATTCGCCCTGCTGCAGTCAGCGGTTCCAGCCAATCCCCCGGATAACGGCGGCTGATCCAGAGGCACGCGGCAATCGCACTGCAGGCTGCGCCCGCACCGGTCAACACGTAGGCCGGTCCCGGCGGCATCGGCTGCGTTCCCAGCCACGGCTGCCAGGGCGTTCCCTGTGCAAGGTGCTGCACGGCCTGGCCTGCGCCGATCAGCAGCAGGCCCACCAGCAGCAAGGAACGCTGCACCCGCGGTTGTGACAACGGCAGGCGCGCCAGCAGCATGCCCAGCAGGAAGAAGCACATCCAGGGCAGCAAGGGATGGAAGCCGTTGAACAGCAGGTTGCGCGCGGCACCCGGCCACTGCCAGAGACCGGCATACTCCAGCGTCTGCCAGTTCCAGCCCTGGCTGTAATTCCAGTGCAGCAGTGCCCAGAACGACCCGGCCGCCAGGCCGGCGATGCTGGCCAGCAGCACCCGTGACGACGCACGCAGCCACAGCACCGCCAGCGCGAAATACACCGCGTAGTAGTGCAGGATGTCGGCCGGGAACAGGGTCAGGTTGAGCAGGCCCAGCACCAGCAGGAACAGCGCGCGCCGCCAGGTCTGCGCGCCGGCCGGCATCCAGCCAAGGCGCTGTGTGGCCAGTACCAGGCCAAGTCCGGCCAGGGTGACGAAGGTCGCAGAGGCCTTGCCTTCCAGCAGATGGAAGAAGCCGGCCAGCCAACCCTGACCCTCTGCCGGCACGGCCATCGCCAGGCGGAAATTGACCAGCACCATGCCTGCCAGCGCCAGATACCGTGCCAGATCGAGGCCGTGCAATCGCCGCTCAACCGCGCTCATGCGCGTGCACCGAGCAGCAGCGCGAGCAGGCCAGGGTCCAGCGGAGCCTCATCGGTGCCACCGGCTTCGCCCAGCCCGCGACGCAGCGCATCGCTTTCGATGGCATCCAGCAGCACCTGCGCCTGCAGTGCCGGGGCCAGCACGGGACGCCGACGTTCACGCTGTGCCACCTGATGCAGCGCTTCGGCCAGCACAGCCTGCAACTGCCTGCGATTGGCCGCAAATGCCTCGGCCACGGCCCGATTGCGTGCGCTCTCGGCCAGCACTTCGACGGCAAGCGTCGCCCATTCCGGATGGCTGCACAGCGTGTGGAAGTCCTGCAGGAACGCCAGCACCTGCGTGCGATCACCGTCGGCCACGGCCAGCCGCTGCAGCAACGGCGCCAATTCCTCGCTCTCGGCCACGGCCACTGCAAGGATGATCGCTTCCTTGCCAGGGAAGTGGTTGTAGAGATTGCCCAAGCTGACGTCGGCCGCCTGCGCGATGTCACGCATGCTGGTCTGGTGGAATCCCTTGGCGAGGAAGCACTGCAGGGCGGCCTGCAGGATCTGCGCGTTGCGTTGCGCGTTGCGGTCGGCTCGGTTCATGGCGCCAATAATGAACGAACGTTCGTCCACATGGAAGATGGCAACCCGGCCAACCAGCGAGTTCCGTTCAGCCGGCCCTTGACCTCAACTGCGGTTGAGGCCCGATGCTGCGCGGCCCGTTCCAAGCCCAACCCGGAGAGACTTCATGCCGCGGATGATCACCGCCCTGCTCGACAGCCGCGTGCTGTGGTTCCTGGCCCGACTGCTGCTGGCCGTGGTGTTCCTGTCATCGGGTCTGGCCAAGCTGCTGGCGTGGGACAACAGCGTGGCCGAAATGCAGGCGGCCGGGCTGCAACCGCCTGTGCTGTTCAACCTCGCCAGCGCCGTGGTGCTGCTGGGTGGCTCACTGTGCCTGCTACTTGATCGCCTGCTCTGGCTGGGCAGCGGCGCGCTGGCGGTGTTCATGCTGCTGACCATCGCCATCGTGCATGCCTTCTGGACCAAGCACGGCGCGGAACAGCAGCTGGCCCTGTTCTTCGCACTGGAACACCTGAGCGTGATCGGTGGGCTGATCTGCGCGGCCATCGCCAGCCGCGCGCGGGCTCAGAAGAACTCGTCGAGCAGCCGGTAGAACGCCAACCGGCGCTCGTCGGCTACAGCGCCGTAGCGTTGGAACAACGGCGTGACCCAACGCGTATCACCGAAGTTGTGGACCAGGCTGCGCGCGGCCAGCGCCAGGTCCTGGTAACGGTCGGCCACGCCCAGCCGCCCACAGTCGATGAAACCGCTGAAACGCCCCTCGGCCACCATCAGATTCGGAAGGCAGGCATCGCCATGACTGACCACCAGATCTTCATGATCGGGACGGGTGCTGCACAGTTGGGCGAAGACCTGCTGTGGACTCTGTCCCAGGCGTTCGTCATCGAAGTCATCGGCGTCCACGCGCCCCGCCTCGACCCGTGCCTGCGCGGCCGGCAGGCGCGAGGCCAGCCGCTGATCGAACGGACAGGCTGCTACCGGCAACGCATGCAGCCCGCGCAGCGCGTCGGCCAGTATCTCCACCCGTTGCTGCGGCGCGAGTTCCGGCGACGAAGCCAGATCGCGGCCAGGCAGCGCGCTCATCAGCAACCAGTGCCGGCCCGCTTCTTCGGCCGTGGCAATCACCGTTGGCGCCGGTTGTCCCTGTGCCTGGAGCCAGCGCAGGCGTGCGATCTCATCGCCCAGCTCACTGAAGGCATCGATCAGTTCCGACTTGAGGAAGGCGTCGGGTCTACCTGGCCGCAGCACGCGGGCAACGTCGGCCCGCGAAACACCCATCGACTGCCGCTCGATGCGCGCGCCGGCCAACGCTTTCTGCCACGCCAACGGCAGCGGCATGCCATCCGTGGTGGCGTTGTGCTCGTCCATGCCAGGAGATTCCTGTTGCCGGTGACCCTACGCATTCTCGCTCATCCTGGCGCACATCGCCCCCCGTGCGGGAGGCAGCCTGAGCGAGCTGACCGGGCCGTCGGCGGCCACTGCGTCCCAGCGCCTGCAGCAGCGACGGCTGCTGCCACGGTACCGGTGCCAGTTCGACGACACGGCCTCGACCCTTACCGCCGAACGCGGCGGCCTGCGCGCGTTCGCCAAGTGGAGCACCGTTCTGG
Source organism: Stenotrophomonas sp. YJH_SMC_94-11 (assembly GCF_059370435.1). NCBI lineage: Bacteria > Pseudomonadati > Pseudomonadota > Gammaproteobacteria > Lysobacterales > Lysobacteraceae > Stenotrophomonas > Stenotrophomonas sp. YJH_SMC_94-11. The sequence continues at coordinate 137,423 of NZ_JCAFTR010000007.1, forward strand.
CAGCCGATCGTGGCTGCCGCAGTACAACGAGGAAGCAACATGAAATTGATGGTCATCGGCGCCAGCAAGGGCCTGGGACGCGCGTTCGTGGAAGGCCTCTGTGCCGCGGGTGACACTGTGATTGGTGTCTCGCGCAACCGCCCGTGCGGCATCGCCTGCGCTGACGGCGTCACCCTGCAATGGATCGAAGCAGACCTGTCCCGGCCGACCGTGGCTGCCGACCACATCGCAGCGCAGGCACCGGCCGATATCGATGTGCTGATCCACAACCTGGGTATCTGGGAAGACAAGGCCTTCAGCGACGAGTACGCCTTCCTCGATGAAAGCGATGCTGCACTCACGAAGCTGGTCGACGTCAACATCACCGCGACCCTTTTACTGCTGCAACGCCTGCTGCCCCGCGTACTGGGCGCAGCGCGCCCGCAGCTGGTGCTGACCGGTTCGACCTCGGCCCTGCCTCGCAGTGGCCGCCCGGAAGTGGCGTTCGGCGCCTCGAAGTTCGCCCTCAACGGCATCGCCGATGCGCTGCGCGAAGGCTTCCGCGATCGCCGGCTGGCGGTGACCAGCCTGCAGTTGGGCTACCTCAACACCGACGACGCCTTGTCGGTGCCGGTGGCCGAGGCCGCAGCGCGCGGCGACGGTGAGCAGGTGCCGGTCCACGATGTCGTGGCCATGGTAAGCGCCCTGTTGCAGCTGTCATCCTCCGGCTTCGTGCGCGAACTGGTGCTGCCCGCCATCGCCGACCCGCGCTACTGACCTTGCCGGCCGCCGCAGAGCACGCTCAGTGGCCGCGCGCGCGGTCGTGGTTTACCCTGCTCGTCACTGGCCGTCGGTCACAGGCGGGAACCTGCTATGGATGCGCTTTCACGGGTCTCGACCCAGGTCCTGGACAGCGCCCTGCCCAGCCTGCCGCTGTATCTGCTGCAGGCCACGGCAGTGATCGGCATGATCGGCGTGCTGCTGATCGCCACCCGTCGCGCCGGGCACGCCATTGAAGGCCGTCGCCTGTATGTCGGCGTAGCGCTGGGCCTGATCTACCTGTTCAATTCCTGGTTCGTGGCCCGTTATTCCCAGGGTGTGGTCAAGCTGCACCTCGGCTTCGACATCCTGCTGGTCAGTGGCCTGCTGGGCGGATGGCGCGGGGGCTTGGCCTGCCTGACCGCCGCCCTGCTGGCCCGCTACCAGTTCGTCGGTATCCCGTTCTTCCTGCCTGCCAGCCTTGAGGCCGTGTTGCAGATGGTGGCCGGCGTCTGGCTGCGCAGGCACCTGCACCCGCGCATGCTCAACGAGCTCTCGCCGCGCATGATCCTGCAGGCCTGGGGCGTGCGTATCGGGGTAACCGCTCTGGGTTTGGCGCTGGGTGTGGCGATCATTGGCGCCGATCAACTGCCGGTGGCCGAGCTGGCGATCCAGCGCGTGCTGGCACTGCCGGTCTCGCTGCTCGTGCTCGGCGCTGTGTTCGCGCTGGTCTACAACGATGCCCAGATCGATGCGCAACGCCAGCGCGAACAGGCCTGGCTCCGCATCGATCCGATCAGCGGGCTGCCCAACATGCGTGCGCTCGGTGAACGCCTGCAACAGTACTGGCGGGATAACGACGGCACCGGCAAGGCCTGCCTGATCGTGGCCGAGATGGGCAACCTGCGCGATCTGCGCCTGCGCTACGGGCCGTTGCAGGACAACGGCCTGTGGCAGCGCGACAGCACCGGGGAGGTGCATCGGTTGCTGCCCTCGCTGTCGGCTGCGCAGCTGGAGATCTACCAGTTCGGTGATGCCGCGCTGGCGATCCTGGTGCGCGGCCTGACCTTGTCCACACTGCGCACGCAACCGCAGATCACCGAGCTGGCCAGCAACCTGGCCGATGGGGTCGGCCGCGATTGGCCGGGCTTCCGGCCGCTGTTCCGCTGTGCAGTGGTTGAATTGAAGCCCCCTGCTGATGCCGACGAAGGACATCTTCCGTTCCGCGCCATCACCGTGGCACTGAGCGCGATCGAGTCGGGCGTGGTGTTCTTCGATGACCCGATCCAGCGCGACAGCGAGATCGACGCCCTGATCGAGGCTGCGCTTGAGCACTGGCTGCAGCAGGGCAATGCGCCGCTGTGCTACCAGCCCAAGCATCGTCTGCAGGACCGCCAACTGGTCGGCGCCGAAGCACTGCTGCGCATGCGCGACGGGGAAGGCCGGCCGATTGCCCCGATGCGGGTGATCTCGCTGCTGCGCCGGCAGGGGCGGCTGGCAGACCTGGAATGGGCCACGCTGCGGTCGGCGGTGCACTTCCTGCAGCACTGCCGGCGGGACGGCGCGGCGCTGACCATTGCAGTCAATGTTTCAGCCGAATCGCTGCGCCTGCCCGACTTCGGCCTGCGCCTGCAGGAGCTGCTGCAGCTGCATGACATCCCCGGTGCGATGCTGCGCCTGGAGATCGTCGAATGGACCGAAATCGTCGAGCGCGACGTGGTCGATGCCAACATCGCACAGCTTCTGGCAGCCGGGGTCACCCTGTCGCTGGATGATTTCGGCGCCGGCTATTCAACCCTGATCCTGCTTTCGCAGCTGGCCATCGCCGAGGTCAAGATCGAGCAGGCACTGATCGCCACGCTGTCCGACGCCAAGTCACAGTCGATCGTTCGCTTCATCGTCGAGGTCGCGCACCGCTGCGGCGCGATCGTGGTGGCCGAGGGTACCGAGACCCTCGCCCAGGAACAGAAGCTGCGCGCACTCGGGGTGGATGTCGGCCAGGGCTACCTGTACTCGGCGGCACTGCCGGCCGACGAGTTCCGTCGCTTCGCAGCCAGCTAGACCGCGTAGAACCCCAGGAACATCGCCACCGCCGATTCGGACACGCGCGCACGTTCCTGCGCGGTCAACGGTGGCTGCCCCATCGTGACCTGCGGCCAGAACGCGAAGCTCTTCACCAGCCCATGCAACTGGTGGCCGGCAAAGTCCGGATCCACCTCGCGCAGACGGCCATCGGCAATTGCTGCGCGGATCCAGGCACTCTCGCCACTTTCCTTCTCGCCCATGCGGCAGACGATGGCCTGCGCGCGCTCCGGTGAATGGATGATCTCGGCCATCGCGACCCGCGCCAGATCGATGAAATTCCCATCGCTGAGCAGGTCCAGCTTCTGGCCCAGCAACTGCAGCAATTGCGTCTGCAGCGGCTGGTCGGCGCGGTATGGCAGTGCGTCGCTGGCCACGCTGCGTTCCCACAGCTCCTCCAGGATCATCGAGAACAGCGCTTCCTTGCTCGGGAAATGGTTGTAGACGGTGCGCTTGGAGACCCCCGCCGCCTCGGCGATGCGGTCCATGCTGGTCGCCTCGTAGCCCGATGCACGGAACTCCTCCACCGCCGCGCGCACGATGGCGTCACGTTTGCGGTCGGTCAGGCGTTGCGGGGGGCGGGACATGGCGGGAACCGGATAACTGAACGGATGCCTCTATTTTACACTCGACAGTGTACTTTTGAAAAACACGAAACTACACTGTGCAGTGTACCCAGCGGACGTCACCCATGAAGCGCCTGCTCCTTGTCCTCCTGCTCGGAATCCTCGCCGTGACCGCCTACACCTTCTGCAAATCCTGGTCCCTTCCCGACTTCCCCGATTCGCCGCAGTACCGTGATGGCAAGTTCCGCAATGCCCTGCCCCGTCCGGCGATGGGCCTGCGCGACGGCGCGGAGATCTGGTGGACGTTCCTGTTCAACAAGCCCAAGGGCACCGTGCCCGCGCACCCGATTCCGGTGAAGCCGCTGGACCGCGCCACGCTGGACGCCGCACCGGATCGCAGCCTGTTCCGGCTGGGGCACTCCACGATCCTGCTGAAGCTGCGTGGCCAGTACTGGCTGACCGATCCGGTGTTCTCCGAGCGCGCCTCGCCGGTGCAGTGGATGGGGCCCGCACGCTTCCATGCACCGCCGATCAGCATCGACGCGCTGCCGCCGATCGCCGGTGTGATCCTCTCGCACAACCACTATGACCACCTGGACCATGCCGCGGTCATGCAGCTGGCCGGCAAGACCGCGCGCTTCATTGCACCGCTCGGCGTCGGCGACCAGCTGATCGCGTGGGGGGTGGATGCGCGCAAGGTCGAGCAGCTGGACTGGTGGCAATCCACCGAAGCCAACGGCCTGCGCCTGACCGCGACCCCGGGCCAGCACTTCTCCGGCCGCGGGCTGGGTGACAGCGACCGCAGCCTGTGGGCTTCATGGGTGATCCAGGACGGTGACTTCCGCATTTTCTTCAGCGGCGACACCGGCTACTTCGACGGCTTCAAGGCCATCGGCGAGAAATACGGTCCGTTCGACCTGACCATGATCGAGACCGGCGCCTATGATCCACGCTGGGCATTTGTGCACATGCAGCCGGAACAGACGCTGCAGGCGCACCTGGACCTGCGCGGCAAGTGGCTGCTGCCGATCCACAACGGCACCTTCGACCTGGCCCTGCACGCATGGCAGCAGCCATTCGAACGCATCACCGCGCTGGCCGCTGCAAACAATGTTGCAGTGGCTACGCCGATGATGGGCGAAGCACTGGACATGCAGGCGCCGCAGGCAGGTACGCGCTGGTGGGAGACGGTGGAGCTGTAACGCGGTGGGCTCCAATTCTGGCCGCCGCTACGTCTTCGGGTGAAGCCTGCGCCCTTCCCGGGCCAGATTGATCTGTAGCGCAGCGGCAGCGAGCTCGGTCATTTCCGTCGTGACTTTCCCGCTGCCGCGCGCTCGCAGCCAACCGAGAATGTCGACGAGATGCCAGATCGAGGTCGAGCCGTCATGCACGGGGGACGGAAACGACTGCGGGTTGGCCAGCATGAGCTTTCGCATGTTCTGGCGCGACATTCCGAGCAGGTCTGCGACGTCAGTGAGCCCAACCAGATCGGGGCTCACTTCAACCAGTTCGGCACCGGGCACGGCCCGCTGCACATCGTCCAGCGCCGAACGCAGGGCAGCCCCTGCGCTATCTGCTTCGCGGCAGAACGCCAAGGCCAGCCGTCCCGGCAGCCCAAGGCCCACGAGCGCGTCGTCACAGCCGCCTTCGGCCAGGCGCTGCTCGAGGACACCGATTTCAATACCTGTGTCCGGCAAGCGGTACTTCACGGTGAAGTTGAATTCCATGATTGACCCCTTCGCTTCTGACGAAGCGTGATCTCATTGCTCACGACTGCAGTTCTCGACCACACGCCGCAAGGCCCTTGCATGATGGCTGCCGCTACGCGGTGTGCTCCAGATGCTCACGATGCAGAACTCCCCGCATCGGCAATCGGTGTCGTTGTAAGGGCAATACATCCGACCCCACGCATGGCCGCCCGCCATACGGAGCCTCCACCCACGATCCTCCGCGAACTGCAACGCCGCTTCGATGTCCTTGTCTGGATGACGCGCTCGAGACATTCCCTGTTCTCCATAGTCTGCACACGGCTCACATTGGTTGTCAAATGACAACTCACTTGAAAGAACTTTCGACGTGACCCTAGCCAATCCGCGCTACACGTCCAGAGCCACATCCGTCAGCCCTCCCGTGATGGCAGCGCCAGCGTCCAGCGGCGCTACAGTGCGTCATGTAACCGATTACATCCCTTGCTAGCGTAGCGCTCGCCCGATTCCGGCCGAACCTGCGAGGCTGTCCGTAATGACGTTGCGCGCCGAACGCTCCAAGGTCTCCACACCGCTTTTTCAATTGCGCCCTGCTGCGGCCTTACTGTTGGCCGCCCTGGCCTCCAGCGCACAGGCACAGACCCTTCCACCGCGCAGCCAATGGCAGGCCAGCAGTTCCTCGCAGCAGGTGCCGGCGATGGCGATCAGCCACCTGATCGACGGCAACCCGAAGACCGTCACCGGCGGCGCCTTCAGCCCCGGCCACTGGTTCCAGATCGATCTGGGCGCGCCCACCCTGCTGGCCGGCGCCCGCCTCATCTGGGACGTATCGAACCCGGAAGGCTATTCACTGCAGACCTCAATGGATGGCAGGCAGTGGCAGACCGCGTACACGATGGCCGATTCGCTGGGCGATGTGGAAACGCTGTACTTCGCGCCGCGCCAGGCGCGCTACCTGCGGCTGGCCAGCCCGCAGCGCACTTCCGATTGGGGCGTGTCGATCTTCGAGATGGAGCCGCTGGACAGCACGCTCAGCGCACGCATCAGCGGTATCGATGCAACGCAGGCAGCGGCGCTCTGGCAAGGCGGCGGCGCCGTCGCGATGCCGGCCGGGGCAAATGGATCGCATACGTTCGAGATCACGCTGCCGCAGGCCCAATCAACGGCTGGCCTGGTGGTCGACTGGGGCGATGGCGCACGAGGCGCCGCCCGACTACAGGCGCAGGATGCACAGGGCCGTTGGCAGGACCTCGCACACGATGCACAGGCGGCCAGTCACCGGCAAAGCTGGCTGGCCGCCACTGCAGCACAACCATTGCGTGCTTTCCGCCTGAGCGTGGACGGCGCTGCGCCACGGATCGCACGCCTGCGCCTGCTCGGCCCGAAAGCCGTGATGACGCCGATGAAGCAGTATCAGATCGTCGCCAGCGGCGCCCAGCGCGCGTTGTTCCCGGCCTCGCTGCAGATGCAGCAGACCTACTGGACGGCCGTGGGTGTGCATGCAGGACGACAGAAATCGATCTTCGACGAGTACGGCAATCTGGAAGCGTTCAAGGGTGCGCCGCTGGTACAGCCCATCTGGCGCAATGCCGATGGCCAAACCGCCGGCGCCGCCGGGCAGGCCATGCAGCATGCCCTGCGCGACGGCTGGAAGCCGATGCCCTCTGCCACCTGGTCACCGCAACCCGGCCTGCAGCTGCGCAGTGAAGTATTCGCCATTGAGCGCGATGGCCAGCCGGTGACCTTCCTGCGGCATCGCCTGCACAACACCGGCAGCACCCGGATCGATGGCACGCTCAGCCTGGTGGTGCGCCCGATGCAGATGAATCCGCCGTGGCAGAACGGCGGGCTGTCCCCGATCCGCGAGGTGGCCATCGATGGGCAGGCCCTGCGTATCAATGGGCGCACGCTGCTGCAGTCGCTTACTCCAGTGACCGCATCCGGCGCGGCGCCATTCGGCAAGGATGGCGCAACGGAGATCACCGCGACCCTCGCTGCCGGCCAGCTGCCTTCCACGCAACAGGTGCGTGATGATCAGGGGCTTGCCTCGGCTGCATTGAACTACCGCGTCTCGTTGGCGCCGGGAACCAGTGATGCCGTCGTGGTCGCGTTCCCGTTGGGCACCGCCGCCGCCGATGCCAATGGCGTGCTGCCCGAAGCGCCTGCGCTGGATCTGACCACGCTGCCCCACGATGCCAATGCGGCGTTTGATTCACTGGCCACGCAGGCGTCTGCAGACTGGCAGGCACGGCTGGGCCAGGTCGGCCTGCGCCTGCCCGATCCGTCGCTGGTGGACATGCTGCGCGCGCAGGCCGCCTACATGCTGATCAACCAGACCGGTCCAGCCATGCAGCCCGGCCCGCGCAACTACAACCGTTCCTTCATCCGCGACGGCATGGCCACCTCGGCGGTGCTGCTGCGCATGGGGGAAGCCCGCGTGGCGCGCGACTACCTGGCCTGGTACAGCGAGCACGGCGTGCATCCCAACGGCCTGGTCTCACCGATCCTCAACGACGATGGCAGCGTCAACACCGGCTTTGGATCAGACATCGAGTACGACAGTCAGGGCCAGTACGTCGCGCTGGTGGCCGATGTCGCGCGCCTGGACGGCGGCCCCGAGTCTGTGCGTGGCTATCTGCCGAAGGTGAAAGCGGCGCTGCGCTTCCTGCAGGAACTGCGCGAACGCACGCTGGTGCCCGGTTACAAGGCTGACCAGCCTTCGCCGGAACGGTTCGCGGGCATTCTTGCGCCGTCGATCAGCCATGAGGGCTACCCGTCGCCCACCCACAGCTATTGGGATGACTATTGGGGCCTGAAGGGCTGGCACGACGGTGCCTGGCTGGCCGAATCGCTGGGCGACCACGAGACCGCAGCCTGGGCGCGCGAACAATACAAGCTGCTCTACGACGCACTGCATGCCTCGATCCGGGCGACGATGGCGTGGAAGGGCATCGACTTCATTCCCTCCTCGGCCGACCTGGGCGATGGCGATCCCACCGGCGTTTCGATCGCACTGGACCCGACCGGTGCGCAGAGCGTGTTGCCTGCAGATGCGTTGCGGACCACCTTCGCCCGCTATCTGGAGGACGTGCGCAAGCGCAGCCACCCCGGTGCGCTGTATGCGTACACACCGTACGAGATCCGCAACGTGCTGAGTTACGTACACCTGGGCCAGCCGCACGTCGCCGATGAGCTGCTGCAGGGGCTGCTGCATGACCGGCGCCCGCTTCAGTGGCAGGTGCTGGCCGAGGTCGTGCACTCACGCCTGCGCTTTCCTCGCTACCTGGGCGACATGCCGCACACCTGGATCGGTGCCGAATACGGCCGCACGCTGTTCGGCATGCTGATGCGCGAAGACGATGATGCGCTCTCGCTGCTGCCGGGCACGCCCCCCTCGTGGGTGGCGGGCGATGGATTGGCGGTGGAACGCCTGCCCACCGCGTACGGCACGTTGCAGATGCAGGCACGGCAACGCGACGGCACGCTATCGATCACGCTGGGCAAGGGCCTGCGCAGTGGGACGGCGGTGAAGGTCTGGTGGCCGGCGCGGACGATGCCGAAGACCGTGCGTGTGGATGGGCGCAACGTTACCGCGTTCGATGCGGAGGGCGTGCGCCTGGCAAGACCATTCAGAACGCTGGAGGCGCGTTGGTAGAGCAGCCGAGCATGGCTCGGCTCTACGGAAAGCAGACTCCACCAGTAGATCCACGCCATGGGTGGATGCTCCTGCAGAGTCGAGCCATGCTCGACTCATCGCGCACCGCGCGAACTGCAGCCGAGCATGGCTCGGCTCTACAGAAGCAGCTGTAGCGCCGGGCCACGCCCGGTGTCATTGCAGCGTCGGCAACCCCGGCGGATTGGTCTGCGATTGCGGCACCGCCTCCTCGGCCACGTTCCAGCGCGCCAATGCCTGCGCATAGGTGCCGCTGCCGATCTGGGTGTTCAACGCCTGCGTCACCGCATCGGCCAGGCCGCTGCCCTTGCGCGTGGTCACCGAGATCGCCGCAGCGTTCGGCCAGCCACCGGGGAACAGGCCCACGCGCCGCACCTTGCCATCGCGTGCCGAGTAGGCGCCGGTGGCATTGGGCTCGAACGAGACATCGGCGCGGCCAGTGATCACCGCCAAGCGGCCGACCACGGCGTCGTCGAAGTACTGGTACTCCACCGGCTTCAGCCCGGCCGCGATGTTCTGCCGGTCCCACTGCCGCAGGATCTGGTCCTGGTTGGTGCTGGCACCCACCACCACCTTCAGCCCGGCCACATCAGCGGGCTTTTCGATCTTCTGGATGGGCCCGTCGCTGCGCGTGTAGATGCCCAGAAGATCGTAGCGGTAGCTGGAGAAGTCGAACTTCTTCTTGCGCTCTTCGGTCACCGTAACGTTCGACAGCACCGCATCGTACTTGCCCGATTCCAGCCCCAGCGGCCAGTCCGCCCACGCGACCGGCACGATCACCAGCTTCAGGCCCAACGCATCGGCGATCAGCCGCGCGATGTCCGGCTCGATGCCGACCACGTCCTTGCTGTCGGCGCCGTAGTCGGCCAGCGGCAGCTGCCCCGGATGGGTGGCCACGGTAAACGCACCCGGGGTGACGAACTGATAACCGGCGGGGATCAATGCCTTCGCCTTCGGGTCGAAGGTGCCCTTCAGGACGGCCGTGTTCGCGCCGGCCAGGCTGGTCGCGGCCACGGTGCCTGCATCCGGTGCCTGGCGCACGCGCGAGTAGACGATACCGGCAATGCCGATGACCAGCACCGCCACGATCAACAGGGTGCTGCGCGAGGGACGACGCGATGCTGCACGACTCATGGTGCTCCTTCCGGGGTTACAGGGTCTTGGCCAGGAAATCGGCCGTGCGTTGCTGGCGCGGCTGCTCGAACACGGCGTCGGGCGTGCCCTGCTCGATCACCCGGCCCTGGTCCATCATCACCACGTGGTCGGCCACGCGGCGGGCGAAGCTCAGCTCGTGGGTGACGATCACCAGCGTGGTGCCGGAGCGGGCCAGCTCCTCGATCACACTGAGCACTTCGGCCACCAGTTCAGGGTCCAGCGCAGAGGTGGGTTCGTCGAACAGCAGCACCTTCGGTTGCAGCGCCAGTGCGCGGGCAATCGCGATGCGCTGCTGCTGGCCACCGGACAGCTGGCGCGGGAAGGCATCGGCCTTGTCGGCCAGGCCGACCCGCTCCAGCAGCGTGCGCGCCTGTTGTTCGGCCTGCGCACGTGGCACGCCACGCACCGCGATCGGTGCCTCGATGATGTTCTCCAGCGCGGTCAGGTGCGGGAACAGATTGAAGCCCTGGAACACCATGCCCACCTCGGCACGCCGACGGCGGATCTCACGCTCGGGCAGTTCGTACAGGGTTTCACCGTCACGGCGGTAGCCGATCAACTGGCCGCCGACGGTCACGTAGCCGCTGTCGGCACGCTCCAGGTGGTTGATCAGCCGCAGCAGCGTGGACTTGCCTGCGCCCGATGGGCCGATCAGCACCGTCACGCTGCCGGCGCGCAGGTCCAGGTTCACATCCTCCAGCACCGGCTGGTCGCCAAACACCTTGCCCACGCCGTGCAGCGACACCGCCGCGCCCTCGCCGGCATCCACCTGCGCGGCGATGCGCGGGCGGTTGACCACGCGCGGTGCGGCATCACTCTGCACGCGCGGCGATGACACGCGCGATGCCGAGCGCTCGCGCTGCAGTTGGCCGCGCGCGAAGCGCTGCTCGACGCGCCGTTGCAGCAGTGAAAGTACGGTCAGGATCACCAGGTACCAGACCGTGGCCACCATCAGCAGCGGCACCACTTCCAGGTTACGGCGGTAGATCACCTGCACGGTGTAGAACAGCTCCGGCAGCGCCAGCACGTAGACCACCGAAGTGCTCTTGGCCAGGCCGATCACATCGTTGAACGCGGCCGGCAGGATCGAGCGCATCGCCTGCGGCAGGATGATGCGGCGGACTTGGCGGCCACGTGGCAGGCCCAGCGCGGCCGCGGCCTCGTACTGGCCGTGGTCAACCGACAGGATGCCGCCCCGGATCACTTCGGCCGAGAACGCGGCCTGGTTCAGGGTCAGGCCCAGCACCGCGGCAGTGAACACACCGATCAGCTGCGTGGTCGGGTACGAGAACAGGTTGATGCCGGTGAACGGCACGCCCAGCTCGATGGTGCTGTACAGGTAGCCCAGATTGTTCAGCAGCAGCAACAGCACCAGCAGCGGGATCGAGCGGAACAGCCACACGTAGCCCCACGACACCGCCGACAGCAGCGGCGAACCGGAGACGCGGGCCAACGCCAGCAAGGTGCCCAGCGCGAAACCGAGGCCAGTACCGAGCGCGGTCAGCAGCAGCGTGCGGCCCAGGCCCTCAAGCACCGGGCGCGCGAAGAACCATTCGGCAAAAGTGCCCCAGCCCCAACGCGGATTGCCAAGTACTGATTGAAGGCCGATCAGGATCAGCGCGAGTGCCAGCACCGTACCAACCCCCTGCAGTGGATGCCGGGCCGGCACGATCTTCAATTCGGGCGCTGGCGCAGGACGCGCAGTGATTCCCTCAAGCGCAGACGACGGTGTACTCATGCATGGGCCCCGTGCAGCACGGCCTGCGACGACGAAAGCACTGGCGCCGGTTGCCCAAGGTGCTTCTCGAAGGGCAGGTGCGCGACGGTTTCCGGATCTGCATCCAGATCGAACAGCGCGGTGTAGCCATGACTGAGGTACAGGCCGACAGCTTCGGGCTGGCGGAAGCCGGTGGTCAGGAACACACGCCGATAGCCTTGGCGTGCCGCCTGTTCTTCCAGTTCCTGAAGCACGCGCCGCGCGATGCCCTGGCGTCGCAACCCCGGCAGCGTCCAGATGCGCTTGAATTCGGCGGTGTCTGGATCGCGGTGCGGCATGAAGGCGCCACCAGAGATCGCCACACCGTCGCGCAGCAACAGTACGAAGGCCCCTACCGGCGCCGCGAAGGCCTGCGCCGGATAGCGCTGCAGCTCCTCGCGGGCGCTGCCACCGATGCGTCGGCGCACGTCGGCGTAACGGCGGTCGTACTCTTGTTCCAGGCCATCGAACAGCGGCCGCGCCAGCGGGTCATCGACCGAGGTATAGAGGAAGCGTTCGTTGTTGCTCATGCCACGTCCTTCACCAGGTAGTCTTCGGCCAGCCGCGCCCACAGGCTGGCAGCGGGTGCAATGGCGGCGTCGTTGAACACATAGCGCGGGCTGTGCAACGGTGCACTGTCGCCGTTGCCGACGAACACGAAGCTGCCGGGTCGCGCCTGCAGCAGGAAGGCAAAGTCCTCGCTGGCGGTGCGCGGTGCGAAGCCGGGCACCACCTGTTCGGCGCCGAAGCACTGCACCGCCACCTTGCGGGCATAGGCCGTCTGTTGCGGGTGGTTGATCACGCTGGGGAAGCCGCGCGGGAATTCAATCTCGGCGCGCGCGCCGAACGCGGCGGCGGTCTGCTCGGCAAGTTCCGTGACCCGGCGTCGCAGCGTGTCGCGCACCTCGGGCAGGTAGGCGCGCACGGTCAGCTTCAGCTCGACCACGTCCGGAATCACATTGGCAGCCTGCCCACCGTGGATTGAGCCGACGGTGACCACGCCCATCTGCCGCGGATCGACATTGCGCGACACCACGCTCTGCAGCGCGGTGACGATGTGCGCTGCCGCCAGGATCGGATCCACGCTGCCCTGCGGCTCGGCACCGTGGCCGCCCTTGCCGATTACCTTCAGCCGCGCCCAGTCCACCGACGCCATCGCCGGGCCATCGACGAAGCCGAAGTGGCCGACGGGTACGCCGGGCCAGTTGTGCAGCCCATAGATCGCATCCACCGGGAAGCGCTCGAACAGGCCGTCGGCAAGCATCTTCGATGCACCCGAACCGGTTTCTTCCGCAGGCTGGAACACCAGCTGCAGGGTGCCGTCGATATTGCCGTGATGGGCCAGATAGTGCGCAGCGGACAGCAGGATCGCGGTATGCCCATCGTGGCCGCAGGCATGCATCAGGCCCTCGGTCTGGCTGACGTAGGCCAGGCCGGAGTCCTCGCGGATCGGCAGCGCATCGATGTCGGCACGCAGGCCCAGGCGACGGCTTCCCTGCCCGCGCTGCAGCGTGCCGACTACGCCGGTGCCGCCGAGGCCGGTGGTGACCTCATAGCCCCATTGCTGCAACAGCTCGGCCACGCGGGCACTGGTGCGATGCTCCTCGAAGGCCAGCTCCGGGTGCCGGTGCAGATCATGACGAATCGCGATGGCCGCCTCGGCGCGTGCCGCGATCTCCGGCACTATGCCGCTGGTTGGGGAATTCCGCCGGGCGTGGCCCGGCGCTACCGCAGTTTCTCCGCTCATCGCCCTACCCCACCTTCCGCGCCGGTTCGGCGTCGGTCGCATGGCGGCTGGCCTTGTACGGCAGACCCAGATGCTCGCGCAGGGTCTGTCCTTCCAGCTCGCGCTGGTGGTAGCCGCGCGCCTGCAGGATCGGCAGCACCTGGGTCACGAAATCGTCCAGGCCCTCGCGCTGCGCGGCAAAGCCGAGAATGAAGCCATCGCTGGCACCGGCATCGAACCAGCGGATCAGCTCATCGGCCACGTGCTCCGGCGTGCCGATGAAGTTCGGTCGCGGGCTCACCGCTTCCAACGCCACCTGGCGCAGGCTCAAGCCCTTCTCACGCGCATCCTGCTTGATGCGGTCGGTGGTGGAACGGAACGAGTTGCTGCCGATGTCACCCAGCTCCGGGAACGGTGCATCCGGGTCGTACTGGCTGAAATCGTGGTGATCGAAGAAGCGCCCCAGGTACGCCAGCGCATCCTCCAGCGTGGCCAGTGCGGCGATCGCCTGGTACTTGGCTTCAGCCTCCTCGGCAGTACGGCCGACGATGGGGCCGATACCCGGGAAGATCTTCACGTCATTGCCGCTGCGGCCATGCGCGATCGCCGAGTTCTTCACCTTCTGGGTGAACGCGCGGGTTTCTTCCAGCGACGGCGAATGAGTGAACACCGCGTCGGCATACTTGCCGGCCAGCGCGATGCCGTCGTCGGACGAACCGGCCTGGAAGATCACCGGCTGGCCCTGTGGCGAACGCTGGATGTTGAGCGGCCCTTCCACCTGGAAGAAGCGGCCCTTGTGGTCGAGGCGGCGGAACTTTTCCGGCGCGAAGAACGTACCGCTGTCGCGCTCGCGCACGAAGGCGTCGTCGTCCCACGAATCCCACAGCCCCTGCACGACGTCCAGGTACTCATCGGCGATCTGGTAGCGCAGCGCGTGCTCCGGATGCGGCCGGCCATAGTTGCGGCCCGAACCCTCCAACGGCGACGTCACCACGTTCCAGCCGGCGCGGCCGCCGCTGAGCAGATCCAGCGAGGCGAACTGGCGGGCCACGGTGAACGGATCGCTGTAGGAGGTCGACAGCGTGCCGGCCAGGCCGATCTTCTTCGTTGCCGTGGCCAGCGCCGACAGCAGCGAGATCGGCTCGAAGCGGTTGAGGAAGTGCGGGATCGACTTCTCGTTGATGTACAGGCCGTCGGCCACGAAGCCGAAGGCGATGCCGTTGTCCTCGGCCGTGCGCGCGATGTCGCTGTAGAACTGCAGGTTGACGCTGGCATCAGCCGGATTGGACGGATGCTTCCAGGCATGCATGTGGCTGCCGGGGCCCTGCAGCATGATGCCGAACGGAATGTGGCGCGGGGTCGTGCTCATTGGGGATCGCTCCTGCAGGTCAGGCCACCGCCGCGCGCGGCGCGGGCGACAGCAGTTCGAGGGATGTCAGGCGTGCGTCGAGATCGGCCACCGGCGCGTCGAGGATGAATTCACCCACGCCGAAGCGTCGGTGCAGCGCATCCAGTTCGCCGCGTACCTGTTGCGCATCGCCGGACAGCACGCTTGGCCGTGTTTCCTCGATGCGGAAGTCCGCCACACCTACCTGGCGTGCATACTCGGCAGCCGCCTCGGGGCTGGGCAGGTTCACCGTCTGCCCCGGGCCAAGATGCAGCTTGTAGACGCGCAGCGCGCCGATATGGCGTGCGGCTGCTTCGGCAGTCGGAGCGGCGAAGGCCACCGTGGCCAGCAACGGCGGTTGCGTGGAGACACCGCGGTAGGCGTCGAACGCGGCCTCGATGTGTTTCGGGTCGCCATCAAAGTGCGCGGCATACACGAAGCGCCAGCCGAGCTCGGCCGCCTGCTGCGCACTCTGCGGGCTGGCACCGAGCAGGAAGCGCTCCGGCGCCTGCTGTGGAATCGGACGCGCCAGCGCCTCGGTTGCGGCACCGGACAGATAGCCCTCCAGGTCGCGCAGCTGCTGGTCGAAATCGGCGAATGCCGGGCGTCCCGCCGCCAGCGCGGCGGTCGATGCTGGCAGGCCACCGGGCGCCTTGCCCACGCCCAGATCCACGCGCCCCGGTGCCAACGCCGCCAGCAGGTTGAAGCTCTCGGCCACCTTGTACGGCGCATAGTGGCGCAGCATCACCCCGCCACTGCCGATGCGGATGCGACGGGTCTGCGCCAGCACCCAGGCGGCCAGCACTTCCGGCGCCGGGCTGGCAAGCGCCGGCGCGGCATGATGCTCGGCAAACCAGTACCGGTGATAGCCCAGCTGCTCGGCACGCTGCGCCAACTGCAGGCTGTTGCGCAGCGCCTGCTCTGGCGAGGCGCCTTCAGCCACGGGGCTCTTGTCCAAGACGCTGATCAGATAGCTCAAGGTCGTGTCCTCGCTCAGGGGTGGGCCACGGGAATGCCAAGCAATCCGTTCAGCGCAGCCAGGATCGGCTCGGCACCGGAGATGTACTGGCGGTCCTGATGCGCGCCACTGGCCAGCTCGCTGCGCACGCCCTGCGGCAGCACCAGCTTGGGCAACGACTGGTCCTGCTCGCCGATCTCGGCGATCACCTCGCGGCGTGGCCGCGCGAAACCGATGCGACGTACGTCCAGCTGCGCGTCGAGGCCATCGATGCTCGACAGCGCCCCTTCCAGCAACAGGCTGTGCCGGCAGAAGAAGCGCTGGCCGGGAATCTGTCCGTCCTCGAACTCGCGGTCGAGCAGGAACAGGATGGGTTTGCTTGCTGCGTCCAACGCCACGGGAGTGTCCTCATCAGGGCCGGCAATGCGATGCCGCTTCGATTTCGATGCTAGGGATGCCGGTGCTTGCGGTGGCGATGCCAGGCGACAATCGGCGGTCGGATCCGGCCACGCAGATGCGCCTTGGCCATATGCAAAGCGCCGCCGGTTATGGCATCAGGCGATGCGTCGCAGCGGCGCCGCTACCGCCAGCGCCTGCGTAGCCAGATGCCCGGCCGCCCGCTCGGTCGCCAGCGCGATGCGGGCCTGCAACGCTGCACTGTTGAGGTGCTCGCCATCAAAGTCGGCCGGCGTGGCATACACCCCGATCGGCAGCGTGTGCGCCTGCAGGAAACTGAACAACGGCCGCAGCTGATGGTCGATCACCAGTGCATGGCGCTCGCTGCCACCGGTCGCCGCCAGCAGCACCGGTGTATCCACCAGCGCCTCCAGCCCGATGAAGTCGACCAGGTGCTTGAACAGCCCCGGATACGAACCGCGATGCACCGGCGCGGCCACCACCAGCAGTTCAGCGGTCTCGATGGCCTGCAGCGCCTGTTCCACCGCCGGCTCCACTTCATCGCGCGACAGCGACTGCCCCACTGAGCGCGCGATCGGCGCCAGCTCCACCAGCTCCACGCTGGCGTGCACCCGCTGCTGCAACGACGCCAACAGGTGCCGCACCAGTAGCAACGTACGCGACGTCGCCGAGCTGGTCGGTGACCCCACCACTGCAACCACCCTCAATGCAGAAGACATGAACTGCTCCTCGATGATGCCGAACCCCGTCCGGCCGCCTTTCGCGTTCTGAAGAGCCGAGCCATGCTCGGCTGCATTCGCCTTTGTAGAGCCGAGCCATGCTCGGCTGCTCCACATCAGAACCGGTAATTGATCCGCCCGTACCAGAACGCCCCGATCCGGCTCAGCACGTCGCCCGAATCCCACGTCGTCTCGATGCTCGCCACATCGGTGGCACTGCGCGCGTACGCCGGCACCTTGCGCGTGCGCTTGTCGAACACGTTGTTGATGCCCAGCGCCGCACTCCAGCCCGCACCCAGTTCCACCGCACCGGAGAGATTGGTCAACAGCACCGGCGGCTGCTTGTACTCCACGCCGTTGTTCAGGCGCTTGATCGGGCCGTAGTAGGTGAAGTCGACATTCGAGCGCCAGCGCCCGTTCTGCCAGCCCAAGCCCGCCACCTGGGTGTAGCTGGGCGTGCGGAAGCGCAGCGCGTACTCGCTGGACTTGGTCAACAGGTTGATGTTGGGCAGCCCCTGCAGCGCCGGCGGAATATCACTGATCTTCCGGATCGTGGTGCGGCCGACGTTGGCCGCGTAGCTCCAGCGCAGCTTGCCCCACGCGGTTTCCTGGTTCGCTTCCAGGGTCAGCTCGACGCCACGGGTACGGGTATTGCCCACGTTGGTGAAGTAGCTGGCATAGAACGCATCACCCGGCAGGATGCTGATGCCGGCCGACCCCAGCAGTGCATCGATGGTGTTCTTCTGCGCTGCGCTCAGCACCGTGCCGCTGTTGTCGGTGATGCGCGTCGGATCCTGTGCGTTGTAGCCGATCTGGCTGGACTGCCCGAGCTGGCCACGGATATCGATCTGGTACGCATCCACGGCCAGGTGGAAGGCCGGGCTCGGATCCCAGGTCACGCCGAGGCTGTAGTTGGTCGCCTTCTCCGGCTTCAGCGGTGTGGCACCCAGTGCGACCGCCGCCGGCGAAGACACCTGCGCCACCAGCGTGGTACCGCACGGGCAGCTGCCGGTGGCCTGGTAGAACTGCGCGCCCAGGCTGGGCGCATGGAAGCCGTTGCTGACCGTAGCGCGCACACCCAGCGCATCGGTGAAATCGAAGCGGGTGGTCAGGCGGCCGGTCGAGACACTGCCGAAGTCGGAATGGTCTTCCCAGCGCGCGGCCGCATCCAGATACCAGCGTGAGGTGATGTTGGCGGCCGCACCCACGTACACCGCCTTGCTGTTGCGGGTGGCCTTCACCGCGTCCGCAGTGGAATAGCCGACGAACGCTGCAGCACCAAAGCCGGTGTACGACTCCCACTGCCCCGCCCCGCGCTCGTACTGTTCATGCTGGTACTCGGCACCTGCGCTCACTTCCAGCGGCGAAGCGAATGCCACCACCTCGAAGCCACGGCGCAGGTCGAGGTTGGCGATGCCCTGCTGGTAATCCAGCTTGCCATCATAGAAATCAGTGGGCGAACCGGGGTACGGCAGCGAGTAGTTCACCGAGTTGCGGGTATAGGTGCGTACCGTGCTGCGGTTGCCGGTCAGGCTGGCGTCGTAATCCCAGCCCGCGATCTGGCCTTTCACACCTGCGGTGCCGGTGTACTGCTTCTCCTTGGTTTCCAGCACCGGCAGGAAGCCATCGGGAAACACGCTCAGCACACCCGGCGCCTTGTAGGTGGTGAAGATGGTCGCCGGCAGGCGGAAATTCTGGATCGCCTGCGCGGTTCGATCACTGGCGGTGGCATTGGCGTAGAACTGGGCGCTCTCGCCCAGACCATGGCCCACGTTCACCGCAAACGCCTTCAGCGCATACGATGGCGAACTGAGGATGGTGTTGGCCTCGGCATCGCGGTTGGCCTCGGCCGGGTTCGGCGATGCGCCGGCCGGCAACCGGTTGTTCGGTCGCAGCGCGACCAGATTGCCGTTGGCATCCACCACCGGATAGCTCAGGTAGCCATCGATGTAACGGCGGGTACGGATCGCGTGGTGCTGCCGCGTGGTCTCGCCCGACAGGTTGACGAAGCCATCGGCGCCCCACGGCAGGCCCACGTTGGCACGCACGCTGGTGCGCGAGCCATCGCCATCAATGCTCTGCCCGCTTTCCACGGCGAGCTCGCCACCGTGCGCCTGCGATTTCAGGATCACGTTGACCACGCCGGTGATCGCGTCCGAACCATAGATGGCCGACGCGCCATCACGCAGCACTTCCACGTGGTCGATCGCCGAGACTGGAATCAACGCCAGGTCTGCCCAGGCATGGCCGGGGAAACCGCCGCCGTTGGCCCCGCTCACATAGGCACTGGCATTGCGGCGCTTGCCGTTCACCAGCACCAGCGTGTAGCCCGGCGAGAGATTGCGCAGCTGGTAGCCACGGATCAGGCTCTCCTGGTCGCTCTGGTAGCCACCGATCTGGCTGAGCGACGGCAGCGCGCGTTGCAGTGCTTCCAGCAGGTTGGCCTGGCCGGTGGCGGTGAGGTCTTCGGCCGAGATCACATCGATCGGCGTGGAGCTGTTCTTCACCGTACGCGTGCTGGTGCGCGAACCGGTCACCACCACCGCATCCAGCGTGGACGCTGCCACGTTGGCCGTCGCAGCGGTGGCAGCAGGATCTGCATCGGCGTCAGCCGCATGGCCAGGCGATGCAGCCAGAACGCTGGCGATCAGGACGGCGAGAGTGTTCAGCACAGGGGCATGGGCGGCAGGCATGGGGACTCGTGGGAGTGGGCCGGAAACACGCTTCCATTCAAGGGCCTGTTCACCCACCGCGACAGGCGCGATCGCGTCACCCAGCCGTAACATCCGGCCACCCACATGACCGCTGGTAATGAGGTTAGGCGGCATTGCCGGTGCACTGCTGTCTGTAGAGCCGAGCCCACGCTCGGCTGCTCTACGCGACGGCGTCAGATGCATCCCCCTGCCGGTACTGAGCCGAGCGTGGGCTCGGCTCTACAAGAGGGGAGCGACCGCTCCATATGCCTGGCAGGCATCACCTCATGCCCGCGCACCACGCAGCCCCACGCATCTCCACCCGTAGCATCAAGCCATGCCCAGCCCACCCGCCGATCCCACCGCGCCGCTCGTCACCATCGTCGCCTGCCACGGCCAGGGGCTGTTCGAGTTCGGTTGTGCGGTTGGCCTGTTCGCACCGGTGCGGCCAGAACTGGGCGTGGCCTGGTACCGCACCCAGCTGTGCGCGGGTGAACCCGGTGCACTGCGCATGCTCGGCAATGTGCAGGTGCAGCTGCCCTACGATCTCCGCACTGTTGATGACGCCGACATCATCGTCATTCCCGGATGGCGCGAACCCAGCGAACGCCCGCCGCAGGCACTGCTCGATGCACTCATCCGCGCCCACGCCCGTGGCGCACGCATCGCTTCGATCTGCTCTGGCGCCTTCGTGCTGGCCTGGGCCGGGCTGCTCGATGGCCGCCCGGCCACCACCCACTGGCGCCTCACCGAAGCGCTGGCACGCGACTTTCCGCGCATCGATGTGCGCGAAGACGTGCTGTACGTCGATACCGGCAACGTCATCACCTCGGCCGGCTCGGCCACCGGCATGGACATGATGCTGCACATGGTGCGCAAGGATTACGGCGCGCGCGTGGCCAATCTGGTGGCCGAACGGCTGGTGCTGGCGCCATGGCGTGATGCCGAACGCAGCCAGCGTGTCAGCCGGGCCATTCCCAATGGCGAGCCCTCGCGTCTGGCAAAACTGATGGAATGGATACGCCGCAACCTGCGCGAGCCGCACTCGCTGGGCAGTCTTGCCGAGCAGGCCGCGCTCAGCCAGCGCACGCTGCAGCGGCAGTTCCTGGAAGCCACCGGCCTGTCACCCATCGACTGGCTGATCCGCGAGCGCGTGGCATTCGCCCGCGAGCTGCTGGAAACCACCGACCGGCCGCTGCAGTGGATTGCCGAGCAGGCCGGCTTTGGTTCGCAGGAGTCGTTCCGCCGGCACTTCCGCGGCCAGGTGGACGCCAGTCCTGCCGAGTACCGCAACCAGCACCGCAGCGGTCTCGGTGCCGACCGCCTGGTGGGCTGTTGACCCGGTGCGCTGTGCCAGGCGTGGCGTGAGCAAAGCCTCACGACGGTGCGGGCTTGCGTGCGTATAGTGACGTGCGTCACAAGAAGCCCCTTCCATGCTCCATGCATTTGCTTACTCCAGCCGCATGTCGGCTGGGCTGTCCAATCAAGCCCTCCGCCAGATCATCTCGCAATCTGCCGCGTTCAATCGCCGGGTGGACATTACCGGTGCGCTGATCGTCGACGGGCAGCGGTTTTTCCAATACATCGAAGGCCCGCCCGACGGCCTGGCGGCGGTCAGGCGCCGCATCCAGGACAGCCGTTCGCACGCCGCCATCGCCCCCGTGCTGGACATGGCAATCGGCGCACGCGCCGTACCCTACTGGGCGATGACCTGCATCGAGACCGGACAGATCGTGGTATCCGGCTTGGTGAATGCGCGCTGGGACGAGTTCGGCCACGCCATCCCGGGCATGGACCAGCTCGTCGGCCTGCTGCGTCCGCACTTTCCGCGCATCTGCCCGCTCAGTGCCCACCATGCGTCCGTCGGATCCAGCTGAACCGCCGCCTTGCGCGCGTACTCCCACGCGGCCGCGTGCTCCCTGCACACGTCATCATTCAAGCCGCGTTACCCATCGTTCCTGCCAGATCCACAGCATGCCTGTACCCGCTCAACCTTCAACGGAAACACGTGCCTCGCCCGCCGAGTTGTTCGAGGTCGTCGTCCTGCGTGCAGGCACGGCCCTGTTCGCGATCGACGTACAGGTAGCCGTGGAAATACGCGGCCCCGAGACCTTCGGCCCTGCAGACCCGCATGGCAGGCGGAACCTGGAGGTACGAGGGCAGCCATTGCCGGTGGCCGACCTGCGCAGGCTCAGCGGGCAACCGGCATTCGATGGCAGCAGCCCAGCCATGCTGCTGATCACCGCCGGCACTGCAACCCTGGCGCTGGCGGTAGATGAAGTGCTGGAGATCGAAACACCGGACGCATCTCCAGACGCAGCCTCGCCGGCCCAGGGTCGACCGTTCAACTTCTGCATCCGGCACGTTCGGGTGGATGCCACACGTTCGGCTGCGCTGATCGAACCCCAGTCGCTGCTGGCTGCGCTCGCGGTGCGGGACTGAGGCGCCTCTGCTCAAGGGCGCCTGCTGCGAACCGTTTGAAACCGCATGCGCCAGCACTGCGCGGCAAAGCCGATCACAAACACCACCGCCAATCCCAGCAACGTGTGCAGCACCACCGGTGCCATCGGCGCAGCCGCAATGGGATGGTTCACCGGCAACCGTGTCAGCGTTTCATTCACGCCTGGCACCAGCGACAGCAGGAAGCTGAAAGACAGCGCAAATGTCGACACGTAGCGCGCTGCTCGACCCAGCCAGCGCAGCCGGGTGGCCAGCACGCCGCCGAACGCCACCAGCAGCACGATCACGCCGAACGCATGGCCTGGATTGAGCCCACCCGTGCTGGAGACGGTCAATGACGTAGCGACCGACAGCACCAATCCCAAAAGGTACAGCTTGCCCGAGCGTATGGCGGGGTCGATGGCACGATGGCAAATGAAGGCATACAGGCCGGTGATAACCGGTACCAGGCTGACGGCCGTGTGGATCAAGCCCAACGTGGACAGAGAGTGCGACATGGAACATCTCCAGGGATTGAGTGAACCTACTAGTAGGTAGGTTATTGATTCAAAAAAGAAGGCCTACGTTGCCGCAGGCCCACCACACATCCATCAGGCAGCCGCGCTCACCCGCGCGATGGCCAGCCGTGCCAGCGCAGCAAACGTCGCCGCGTCACCGAAGCCGCGCGCCGCAAGCATCGCGCCATGCACCGATGACATGAACGCCCTGGCCTCATCGGCCGCCGAGCCCTGCAATTGCAGTTGGCCCATGGCAGCGCCCTTTTCCAGCGTGAGCGCCAACCAGCCGCTCAAGTCCTCGAAATGCCCGCGTACTTCATCGGCAACCTCCGCTGGGATCATCGGTGCCTCGGCCGCCAGCATCGCGCAGATGCAGAACGAGGACGTGCCACCGGCGATACAGCTCGACCAGTAGTCCACATAAGCGTTGAGCTCCTGCAGCGGGTCGCCCAGCTGCCGGTCCAGGAGCGCCAGGCCTTCGCGCGCCTCGGCCCGGTACAGCTCAACCACCGTGCGCACCAGGTCTGCCTTGCTGGGGAAGTGGTGATGGATGCTGGCCTTGCTGATGTTCACCCGCGCCGACACGTCGGCGTAGCTGAAGCCGTTGTAGCCACCGGCCTCCAGCAGCGAACGGGCGTGGGCCAGGATCTCCTGGGCCTTGGGCGAGAGCGGCTCTTTCATGCCGTCAACCTACTAGTAGGTTGGCTGCCTGTCAACTAGCCGCGGCCGGGTGGGCAGCATCTGGTAGTGCCGGCCGCTGGCCGGCAACTGCACGCACCCAACTCCACCGGGATGCCGGCCAGCGGCCGGCACTACCAAACCCGGGCATTCGTGGCGGGTTTTGACATGCAGGTATTTACCTGCATATAGTCCACTCAAGGGCG
Source organism: Stenotrophomonas sp. YJH_SMC_94-11 (assembly GCF_059370435.1). NCBI lineage: Bacteria > Pseudomonadati > Pseudomonadota > Gammaproteobacteria > Lysobacterales > Lysobacteraceae > Stenotrophomonas > Stenotrophomonas sp. YJH_SMC_94-11. The sequence continues at coordinate 160,840 of NZ_JCAFTR010000007.1, forward strand.
GCGCCTGCCGGCCCATGCGAGGAACCTGCAATGGTGGATATCGCACACCGGGTCGGCATCAAGGCCCCCGCAAGCCAGGTGTATCAAGCACTGGCCACCCCCGAAGGCGTGGCGGCCTGGTGGGCTGAAGAAACCCACGGCGACCGCGATGTCGGCGGCACGGTCAAGGCGCGTTTCACGAGCAACGGCCAGGAGATCGGCGCCATGGAAATGAAGCTGGAACAGCTCATTCCTGGCCAGCTCGTGCTCTGGCAGTTCCTCGCCGGTCCTGCCGAATGGATAGGTACCCACGTGCGCTTCGCGCTGAAGCAGGAGGGCGACTACTGCATCGTCCTGTTCACCCACGAAGGCTGGAAGGAACGCGTCGAGTTCACCTCCCACTGCAGCACCAAGTGGGCGGTCTTCCTGCTGAGCCTAAAGGCCTTGCTGGAAACCGGCAAGGGTCAGCCCAATCCACACGACATCAGGATCGACAACTGGAACTGAAGACGCCCAGCATGAATGCAGACAAGGTGTTCAAGGCACTGGCCGACCCCACGCGTAGAACGCTGCTGGACCTGCTTTGCGAAGACAACGGCCAGACCCTGGGCCAGCTCTGCGAACACCTGGACATGGCCCGGCAATCGGTCACCCAGCACCTGGGCCTGCTGGAAGACGCCAACCTGATCAGCACCGTACGCCGTGGCCGCGAGAAGCTGCACTTCATCAACCCGGTGCCGCTGCATGAGGTCTATGAGCGCTGGGTACGCAAGTTCGAGCAGCAGCGCCTGAGCCTGCTGCATGACCTGAAACGCGAACTGGAAGGAGAATGACGATGTCCGCAGAGACCACCCGCTTCATCCACGTGATCTACATCGCGTCCACGCCACAGAAGGTGTTCGAGGCCATCACCCGCCCCGAGATCGCCAGCCGCTACTGGGGCCACGAAAACGTCTCGGACTGGAAGCCGGGCTCGCGCTGGCAGCACGTGCGTGCAAATGAAACGCGCTCGGTCGAGCTGGTCGGCGAAGTGGTGGAAAGCACCCCGCCCTCGCGGCTGGTCATCACCTGGGCCGCCGCCTCGCAGGCCGACAACCCGGACGCCTACAGCCGGGTCACCTTCGAGATCGTGCCCTACCAGGACATGGTGCGGCTGACGGTTACCCATGAGGAACTGGAACCGGGCAGCGGCATGGATACCGGCATCCGCCAGGGCTGGCCGATCGTGCTGTCGAGCCTGAAGTCGCTGCTGGAGACCGGCAAGGGATTGGATGTGTTTGCGAAGCCGAGCTGAGTCGTGCCGCTATCGGCGGCGGAGCGCCATCCGCCGCCTGCGCCACCATCCGCTCAATCGCTCACTGTGCGCGCGCGCCCGTATTGTCCGTGCACATCCTGCTTGATCCAATCCGCCAGCAGGCGCAGATAGCCGTCGGTGATCCGCGTCGACACGCGGTTGCCCTCGGCATCGGTGCGGAACTCGACCATGCCATGGTCGGTGTCGGGGAACAGGTAGGTCTCGATCGGCTGTCCTGACGCGCGCAGGCGCGACAGGATCGAACGCGTGGCGGCAATCGGCGCGGCGCGGTCCTGCTCGGCCAGCACCCACAGCAACGGCACCTTCAGGCGGCGCAGCGCGGCCTCGGCGTCGTAGTCCCAGATCAGCTCCAGGTTGTCGAAGCGCGCACGACCGATCCTGCGCAGGTCAGCGTCACTCATGCGCAGCATGTCGCCGCTGTATTCGCCACTGATCGTCTTTGCCCACGGCGCAGCACCCACCTGCGCACGCACCCGGGCCAGTGCTTCGTAGCCCTGGCTGAAATGCGTGCGCATCAGCTGCGCGCTCGCATCCGATAGCTGGCCGACCTGCTTCATCGCCGCTGCATCCAGCTGCATGCGGCGCGCCTCGTCGAACAACTGCTCGCGGTCCTCCTCGATCGGTGACACCACCAGCCCGAAACCGATCGCCACGAAATCCGCCTGCGAGCGCGTCGCCGCCAGCGGCGCGATCCAACCGCCCTGGCTACCACCGAAGTACCCGGCCCGACCGAAACGCCCCGCCGCCAGCTCACGTGCCTTCGCCAAGGCCGCCGCCGCATCGTCAGCCAGCAGCTCGAAGTTCTGCGTGTACTCGCCTTCCGAATCGCCGGTGCCACGCTTCTGGTAGGCAAACACCGAGATCCCCTGCGCCACCAGCATGCGTTGGTAGATCGCCGCCACCGCCATCGTGCGTTCCGAGCCGTGCACCAGCACCACCAGCGGCCGCGTCGGGTCGGCCGGGCCAGCCGGCTCGATCAACTGCCCGACCAGCCTGGTTCCCGCACTGATGAAGGTCGCATCGGTATCGCGGGTCTGCAGTCGCTGCCAGCGCTGCGCGGCTCCCGCAGACGACCTGAAGCTGACCACATCGCCGCTGCAGCTCACAGGTGTGTTGGCATCGCCTGTGGCACCACGTCGCCCGTCCAGCATCAGATAACGCTGCCCCTTGGCCGGTGCCGCAGCGGGTGCGCCCAGCACCACGATGTTGCCCTGCCCGTCACCGTAGGCGCTGGCCGTGCACAACGCAGTGGCTGCAGCGGGCAGCGCCGCAGACAGAAGTACCGCCGTCAACAACAGGTTTGTTCCCATCAGTGCCTCGGACCTCCGTCGAAGTGTGCTGCCCAGCGCCAGCAGCAGCGAGATGCAGCGTAGCGCGTCCGGTGGTTGGCGTCATCGTCCTACAGTCCGGGCGCGTTGCATATTTCGTAGGCGTCCGATGGAAGCCTCCCGGCCCTGCGGCGAGGCTGATGCCCCCTTGAACCGCATCATCGATGCCGCAACTCCCCGGACGCGCATGATCCCCTCCCGAATCACCCTGGGCCTTCTGGCCTCTCTCACCGCAGCGCCTGCGTTCGCCGCGCTTCCAAACTGCCCCTACCAGTTCTGGTCTCCGCCTTCCCTCAAGTACAAGGAAAAACTACCCAACACGCACGCTCCGGGCGACAACACCTGCAGGAACACGGAGCTTTCCATCACGGATTGGTACTGGATGGACCGGGTCGAGCTTCCCGATCGCTTCCGGAACCTCAGGATCAAGAACATGTCCGTCTACCCGTCAAGCGTGGTGGAGATCCAAGGCCCGATCTACAACGTTCCGGGCGGGCCATTGAAGCTGCCCAGCGGCGAATCCATCGAGTTCCACGCCAACGCTACTGGTAGCGAGGGCGCATGGCTTGAATGGCAATCCAGCCTCGAGCTGAGCGTGCCCAACCAGCAACGCTGGCAGATCCCGACCAGCAAGCACCTGGTCTCCTTTGTCGTACTGCGCGATGGGCAACATGCTCGCGAGCTGCTACTGCCCAACCAGGGCACGGCCTATCAAACCATCGTGATCGACAACCTAGCGACCACGCCGACAGAGGTACTGGGTGGGGGTACGGACTTCCTCGACCAGCGAATCACCGTCCACCGCAAGCAGCTGGCGCGTGCGGAGTATGATCCCGCCAGGAAGGTGTGGACGTGGGTGCACGCACCGTACTACCACAACAACGACCCTCGGACCTGGGAGCACCGCGTTTCTTCCCGCACTATCGTGGAATTCAGCGATGGCAAGTGGGCGGGACTCATCACGCTGCCCCGTACACGTTCTGATCGCGACAGGATGATCTATCGTTCAAGCGCCTCCATCGACTCCGTCATCCGCCTTGACTACGGTGCACCCCAGGTGATCCTGCGCAAGGGTGACGAACTCGAGTTCGTCTTCCTCGCCGAACTGGGACATTGGCAGCTTGTTCGCCGGAGTGGGAAGGAGGTGAAGTTCCATGAGCTGCGCAATGGAAAGCTCGAGGAGAAGACCTCGTTTGTCCGCGTGGTGGTCGGCTCTCCCAATACGTCTTACCGGACGCTGACCCTGCCCAAGCCGGAGACCGAACGGCGCGTGCTTGTGGAGAACACGGCGCTGTGGCAGATCGATGTCGCCCACGGCACGCTGCGCGAAACGGTACGGCCACGCGAACAGGTTGCGTTCCGGGTCAATGACAAGGGCGTTTGGGAGCGTGAAACAACCACCATCGATCTACTGTTCATTGTCGACCAGCAGGTGGAAGCCGTTGGTGGGATGGGCGGCGCATTGAAGCTCATGGAGGAGAACCTCAAGCTGACCAATGAGGCCCTTGAAAACTCGGGCGCCACCTTCCGCTATCGCCAGGCCTACACGTTGGCGGACGATTTCACCTTCCCGGGCGTGGAGTCATTCGATATCGCCTACCGCCTGGCGCACGACCCCGACGTGACGGCCATCCGCAAGCTGATCAGGGCCGACGGCGTCTACTACGGCGGCACGCTCAACACCAACAAGCGGCTGCCGTGCGGCAACGCATACGCAGCCCCCTCTCAGGGCATCTACTCGATTGCCACATCGCTGCTGTGCCCCACCACCACGCAGCGCCAGCAGGTCGCCTACGGCCTGGGCATGCCCAAGGCGCAGCCGCGCCAGCCGGTACCCGTCATTGGCTACGGCAATGAATTGCCGTACTACCCGACCCCGAACAGAGTGCTGCCCGACGGCTACCGCATGTTCAACCCTGGGCAGGAAGGCTATGTGGACAGGATGAACGAACGCGCCGAACTGGTCGCAGGATTCTCCGACCTGCTGTAAGTACCCCTGCCGCCCGGGTTCGCCCGGGCGGCAGCCTCCAAGGCCGGCGCACCGCTGCATACGCCAGATGAGCAGGAACGACGCGTGAACCCGGTTCCGACCGCGCTCCGACGCCGCCCGCCACAGCATCGCCCACAGGCTCCCCAGGCGACGTTCGATGCGTGCTTCAGACGCAGATTCCCTGCACAGCAAGGTGGCGGCGGTCACCCTCGGCTTCTGGGTGATGAAGATCGCCGCCACCACCCTCGGCGAGACCGCCGGCGACCTGCTGTCGATGACGCTCAACCTGGGCTATACAGCCAGCTCGGCCATCCTGCTGACGGTCTTCGCCGGCCTGCTTACCCTGCAATTGTCGGCACGGCGCTTCCACCCGGTGCTGTTCTGGTCGGTGGTGCTGGCCACCAGCACCGCTGGCACCACCCTGTCGGACCTGATCGACCGCACGCTCGGCCTGGGCTACGCCACCGGCGCCAGCCTGCTGGCCGGTTGCCTGGCGCTGGTGTTGCTGGCCTGGCGCATGTCGGAGAAGTCGATCTCGGTCAGCAATATCGCATCGCGCCGCGCCGAAGGCTTCTACTGGACCGCCGTGCTGTTCTCCAACACGCTGGGCACCGCGCTGGGGGATTTCCTCGCCGACGATTCCGGGCTGGGCTTCACCGGCGGCGCACTGCTGATCGGCAGCCTCATCGCGCTCACCGCACTGGCCAGCCGCATCAAGGGCATCAACCGGGTCATCCTGTTCTGGATCGCCTTCGTGCTCACCCGCCCGTTCGGCGCCACCTTCGGCGATCTGCTCACCAAGCCGCTGGAAAAGGGCGGCCTGGGCTTCGGCACGGTAGGCTCGTCGCTGGTGCTGTTCACCATTCTCGCCACACTGGTGGCACTGCCGATGCTGCAGCGTAAGGCGCAGCCAGCCAGCTAGCGCGCCGTCCAGGCCCCATCCACCGGCAGCGCCGTGCCGGTGATCTGGGCAGCGGCATCCGAGGCCAGGAACACCACCATTTCGCCCAGCTGCTCGGGCGTCACGAACTGCAATGACGGCTGCTTTTCAGCCAGCAGCGCACGCGCGGCGTCCTCCTGATTCAGGCTCTCGCGCTCGGCCAACGCAGTGATCTGCTGCTCGACCAGCGCCGTTCGCACCCAGCCCGGGCAGATGGCGTTGGCGGTGATGCCGGTGCCCGCATTCTCCAGCGCGGTCACCTTGGTGAACCCCACCACGCCATGCTTGGCCGCTACATAGGCGGACTTGTTCACCGAGCCGACCAGCCCGTGCACCGACGCGATGTTGATGATGCGGCCGGCGCCCTGCTGCTTCATGTGCGGCAGCGCCGCCGCCGTTGCATGGAACACCGCCGACAGGTTCAGCGCCAGGATCGCATCCCACTTGTCGACCGGGAATTCCTCGATCGACGCGGTGTGCTGGATGCCCGCGTTGTTCACCAGGATGTCGATGCGGCCCATCGTCGTCACGACGCGGTCGATCATCGCGCGCACCGCCTCGCCCCGGGAAAGGTCCGCGCCATCGTGCACCACCCGCACGCCGAACTCAGCTTCCAGGCGGGTACGGATGCGTTCGATCTCCGCCGCATCGCCGAAGCCATTCAGCACGATATCGGCACCTTGCCGCGCCAGCGCCGTGGCGATGCCAAGACCGATACCGCTGGTGGAGCCGGTGACCACCGCAACCTTTCCACTGAACATGGGTGAGCTTCCATTGGGCGTAGGTGGCCAGTGTAGCTTCACCGGCGCGCCCCTTTAAGCGACGCTACCTTGGTCAATCAACGGTTAGAACGCGTTGGGTACCCGCGGAGGGAAGTGTCCAGCGTTCATTCAAAACGGTACACCTCAGAGGGGGCGCAGTCGTGGCCCGCTAGCGATACTGTCCGACTCCCACATAGGGCAATGCATCCATGCTTTGCCCGGCGGATCGAAATCGAACAGGTCCGAAAATAGCTTCTGCAGCCGTTCTACTCCCCCCACCGCCAACCGGGGGGGGCGCCTTTCATCCAGCAGATGAGGACAAGGACCAACACTACGGCCCACGTGTAGAGCTGAAACGCGATGGGCTCGCGAAATGGAGAGAACAGAAACGGACCCGCCAGCAGCAGGCCGAATGCGACTGCGTACACCAGCCAGCCCTGCCACGCGCACGGCATCCCCCAACCCCATCCGTACTTTTTCCTGGTAAACCAGTACTTCCTGCTGATCATTGCAATCTTCCTCGATGGCCGCCGGTCTCACGTACCTGATCCAAGCATGCATTGAGCTGTTCATGAAGACGTCGGTCCAGAATCAAGTCAGTATCCCCTCTGGTTGTGACGAGAACAGAGCTACGGTCCGTGCGCAGCACGAAGACGTTGCGACCGTTCTGCATGCGGAACTTGCCAAGTTCAACGCCCCCTGTGCTGGTCCCAAGTTGCCGGTGAGGCAGCGTGATCCTTGAAGCATCGGAAGCGTCCTGCCACGAGACACTGGAAAGCGGGAGCTGCAGTCGGACAAACGCTGCTGACCCAATCAGCTGGCCATCTGTAACGGCGATGTACGCTGTTCGCGCTTGATATACGAGGCCAAAGGCAACTACGACAACAACGGCCAGCGCCGAGCCGAGCGCAATATTCCTGGCTGGCACCCCGCCAGAGCGGGGTGCCAGCCATACTGCGATCAGAACCACGGCTGCTGCCACGCATATGCCGAGAGGAAGCGCATAGGCATGAATCAGGGAGACGTCCAGCGTGGATCGGCACATCATCATGAACTACTCCGCAGAGATTGACCGCATGCCGTAAACGTAAGTCGCTTCGACAATCGTCTCAAATGCATCTTCTTCATAGGTGACAAGGCCGACGTTTCGCATCGCGCGCAGGAACGAGCGAACCTCGTTCTTTATTACGAGTTTTGCGTGTTCGTCGTAAAGGCCGGGGGCTCCCAGGATGGAAGCTGCACGATGTGCAACGTCGCAACTGTCGCAGATGTCACCGTCCAGCCGACTCAGCTGGCCGTTGAACACATGATTGTATGACGGTATCTGGGTCTCGTTTCCGGCAACCACTACCTGGTTCACAACGGCAACCATGGTGAATGCAGCCACGGCTACGGTCACACCAACAATGGCGTCAACAGCCGCAACCACAATCACAGCCGCGCCAACAACCGCTTGACCAGGGGCTGTCCGCAGAAGCTCCGCCACACTGGCGAGGGCCGCGAGGTCTGCCGTTGTAGGAGGCTTGTCAGTAGCTTTGATGAAAGCGAGTACCGATTCGGCATCGGGAGACTCGTCCCCAGAAAGCTCCATCACGCCGCGGATCATGTCTATATTGCTCTGGAGTGCGTGCTGCATCTTCATGGTGAGCACGTCTTCCTTTGGACGCGCCAACGCACCAGATGCCTGGAGATAGTTCAACATTTGCGTATAGTCACGGCGTTTGGCCGCGTCTTGTACATCCCTATCCGACAGAGCAACCAGCAGAGCCAGAGATGGTGCGTTCAGTGTCTCTTTGCTGGTGTCGAACCCAAGCGTGGAAAGATATCGACCAGGATTGGTGTTGAAGAGCGAACGCTTCTTCTCGTCAGAAAACATATCGACAGCAGCGGCACTCAACTTTGACCAGTGATCCCAGCCGGCTGCAGGCATGCCGCTACGCGAGAGTGGAAGAAGCATTCGTGTTGCGTTGACATCCGTGCCGCCGGTAAGGCTCGCAGGTGTGCCGAACACCCTCTTGTCGCCCGCGGCAGCCGCCGCCCCGGAAATTGATGCAGCAGCACTGGCCGCGAGTGTGGACTGGATGAACTTCCGCCGCTTCATTTGAACGCTCCTTGTTGCCGGGAAAGGGTGTCTACTGCCTTACCGAGTGCGTGGCGACTCATTACCTCTGGAATGAACTTCTGGTAATCCGATTCAAGTCTTGCGCGCACTTCACTGTTCTTGTGAAGCACTGCGCAGTCGTGGCACATGTGCACCGATCCATTCAGTAGTTCATCGGCTTTCTCTTCGCCCATCACGCGCCTGATGATCTCCGCAGGGCCGTCCACTCTGATCCAGAACTTGAGGAAATCGTCCGTTTGAGAGAGATAGGCGTTGCTGACGCCATCCTCGAGACGCCCAACTTTCATCTCTGGGATGTGCTCAAGTGTCAGTCCGCAACAGGCAGCGACTTCCTTGTAGGGCGTGACAACGATGTTGTCATGAATCTGGTGGCACGGGGCTATTCGCAGGTGCTGTGGAACCGTATTCTCGCGCTTGACCTGATCGCTTTTGAACTCCATCCAGCTGTTTGACTGCAGTTGCAAGCCCTTCTTCAGAAGCATCCGTATTGTCGAATCCTCGGCGAAGGTCGCCATTGTTCGACCGTCTTCCGTGTCTGCCTCCACCGTCACGAGAACGTGCAGCCCCGCAGTGAGGCCGGCCTCGGCAGCATTGACCACGGAAGAATGAGGTACCCACTCCTGATGATCTTTGCCGGAGCTGATATTGAGCTCTTTCAATCCTGCGGTTGAAAGCTTTTCAGCCCAACGCTTCGCGGTGGATCGGGTCTTCGCCCAGGAGCCATTCGATACCATCCGCGTGCCGAGCCCTAGCGATGTCGCTTCGGCTATCACACTGATCAAATCGTCTTTGAGAAGTGTCGCCTCGCCGCCGGTGAAGACGATGACAGACAGCGAGGGGAAGGAGCCTTTGGCATCATGAAGCGCTGTGATCATCTCATCGCGACTGAGCCTTCCTTTGACCGTCGGGCTCGACTCGAAACAGCACTGAACGCATGCCGCAGTGCAGCGATAGGTTGTGATAAACGTCAGCGTCCTGGGCGATAGCACCTGGGTAGCGCATAAATCCATTTTTGCTTCTCCATGTTACTGGCAAGGGCCAATCCGGGCCGCCTGTGGACACTACGACGGGTCCAAACAGCAAATCCACCATAAGGGATATTTCGGAAGATTGAAACCCCGCAGATCTTCGATTGCATATTTGACGTGAGAACGCCTACGGGCGCTCATGGCCCGACAGCCTCATTACTTCTGGGCTTTAAGCCAACGTGCGAGATCGCTGATCATTACCGGGTCCACGTTTCCGGGCTGCATGTATTCCTGGGGGGAAGCCGGGCCATCACCTGCAATGCCGAGGTGGTTGAGTGCGGAATACTCTCTCAGTTGCACTTCCTGCTGCCCCTCCAGCGATTCGTTCCACATGCGCCAGTCAATCGCTGTTACCTGAAAATCGCGGCCACCATGCAATAGAAGCAATGGTTTCCGGAGTGACCTGGCGTCGCCGCGCGCGTCAACTGCTTCGATGCTCTTCCAGAAGGATTGGGGTGCACCCAGCGGGAGCTTGCTGGCCTCAACTTCCTGATCACCCAAAGCAGCCGCGATTTGTGTATCCAGCATGGCCAGCTGCTCTTCCGCTTTTGGCCCAAGCTGCCCGTCTACCGAAAGGAGGCGGCGGGTCTGCTCTGGAATAATCTGCAACAGGCTTCGCGCGGGTGCGGCCCATAGGACTACCCCTCTCACTTCAGGTGATCGCTGGGCGATGCGCGGCGCCAGCATCGCGCCTTGGCTATGGCCCAGCACAAATAGACGCTTGCCATCTATGCTTCGATCAGCGCCCAACGCCGTGAGCGCGGCAACCGCATCGTCGGTTGTTTCATCATCAATGCTGAAGTCGCCATTAAGATCCTGGGGGCGCGCACGGCTTCGCTTGTCGTATCGAAGTACTGCGATACCCTGCGCGGCGAGACCGCGCGCGACGTCCAAGAAGGGCCGATTGGGTCCAACGGTTTCGTCACGATCCTGCGGTCCTGAGCCATGCACCAGCACAACGGCGGGAAATGGGCCTTCTCCTTTGGGAAGCGATAGCGTGCCTGGAAGCGCACCGCGTGCCTGTGGAACGATGAAATCGATCTCATGGTAGCTGGCATTGGCCGGGGCCGGCGCCGCTTGTTCGGGCGCGGCGGGCCGCAACATTAACCCGGCGACTTTCTCCTGTTTGTCGACCACCACTTGTGCAACAAATCGACCGTTGCTGAACTGCAATGGCACCAACACCAGCTGCATGCCTTCATGAGTGCTGATCGCTGCCAGGCCACGACTCTTCAAAGTCCCCAATGAGTTCCACAGGGTGCTGAGAGATTCCGCCGGTACCGCTTCGGCCATTTGTGGAGTGAACATTGCTTCGGCTTCAGCGATGCGCCCAGCCTCCAGGTGATCGAGCAAGCGGGCTACGACTTGCTCAGGCTCTGCTGCGACCGCTGAATGAACAAGCATCGTTAGCGACAAGATCAACATCCCAATGCGCTTCTTCAATGTTATAGCTCCATCTTGACGCTGCCCAACAGAGGTAGTCAGCGTCGACGTGATAGCGCTCACCAACCCAGTTCTGGCGGATTCGTTGAGTCGAGGCAGCGCATACGCAGTTCATCCTGAATGACGCCATCATGGATGCATGCGGGTACGGAGGTCAACGTTTGCTAGAGGTGGCTGCGATTCTTGGTTGGAGATGGGTCGCAAGCAAGCGGGGATATTCGTCTAGAGCGCGCTACGAACTTTGAAGCAGATATACCCCTCGCTGACACAGGCCGGCTTCACAGCCTGACCGGTCACATGCTGGACCTTCCGAGCCAGAGTGCCAACCTGCGCGCGCTCCTGCTCATTCGCCAGCACGGGCAATATATGGCCGAGCGTGTCCACGGCAATGTGAAACTTGCTTCCATTCTTGCGTTTATTGTCGTCATAGCCTGCGCGCGGGCCACCCCCGCACGTCGATTGCGCAACAAACGCCCATTTCTCATCGATCACATCGGTCGAACATGGGCTGCGCGCTGTGATGCCATTGCAGTGACACTGTTCATACCGAACTTCAAACACGCTCTAGAAGAGAACGCTCGCTCGATCAACGGTCGCGAGCGGATTAGCCTTCCGCACCGCCTCCAGGAACAGTAGGAAATCGCGGTTGAACAGCGTCAGGTTGTTGGTGAACGTCACGCACTTTCTGCCCGACGCTTTGCTGAAGCACACCCGCCAGACATAGCGCCCGTAGATCTTGTCGGACGTTCGTGTGACTGAGGTGATCTGCGAGAGCGGAACCGCCGTGGGCACTGGCCCACGCCGCAGGTAAAAGGACGCCGCATCAAAGAAGTAGTGCTCCCGATCTTCTTTCCCATCCACCATCACCAAGGTCATGGACCTGCCGGAAATCCGGCGCGGAGCATGCAAACGCAGCCCCGTCTCTACGGACGAGCGAGCAGTTGCTGCCATTCGCCGAAGGGTGAACCAGAGGATCACCAACGGAAGTGCCGCAAGGACAATGAAACCTGCGGTCTTCAAAAAAGTTTCCAGCGTGCTGGGCACACAGATCTCCAGGATGAACGTTCAGGCGATGCCCAAGTAGATCCACGCCATGCGTGGATGCTCTCCCTCAGCGCCCCATCACTTCCAATGATCCGGCCCCAGGAACGGCAGGCTCAACACAAACACCGGAACCGCCACAGGGATCAGCGCCGCGCCGAGCACCTTGCCGGCCGCCGAACCCACACCCGGCTTGTCCTCCCTCTCCGGCAGGATCCGCTGCGCCCGCGCATTGATCGGCTGTGCCAGCTTCCCCTTCTCTGCCAGCGCCGCAGCATCCGGCAACTTCACCCGCTCGCCGTCGCCCTCGAACAGCGCGCTGTAATAGCTGCCGCCCTTTCTTGAAAGATTGCAGGCCCGGTCAAACGCCAGCGCGTAACGGGTCCTGTCCATCGGCAGGTAGTAGCGCGCCCGCTCCTCCACGGCCTTGGCCTCACGCGGGGTGACCTCAATCCGCTCCAGCTTGAACTGCGCGGCCTGTTCCGCCGTCACCTGCTCCGGCCGCAGCAGCAGCGCATAGCTGCCCTGCACCTTGGCCTTGTTGGCCGGGTCGCGCCAATCCTCATGGAAGTACATCTGCGCGCAGGCCACCGCCTCGCGCAGCGGGCTGTCCATCAGCGCCCGGTACTCGCGGAACGGCGCGGCATTGAAGCGCATCGGCTCGTCATAGCGCGGCAACAGGTACAGCTTGCCGTCGTCGGCCACGAACGCACTGGTGATCTCGCGGCTTGAGGCGTGCTCTTCCGGGCCACTGGCACAGCCGGACAGCAGGCCAAGGCACAGGGCGGAGAGGATGAAGAAGGACGTTCGCATGTCGTGTTCGAGGGCTTCCCTGGGAAAACGGCCCCGCCCGAAGGAACGAGGCCAGCCCGTCATGGTGCCATGCCGGGCTTGCCATGCCCAATCAGTGCGACTCCACCACACCCACGACGCGGTCAAACCTGCAGTTGCGCAGGTCCTCACGACTCAGCCAGAACGTGGCATGGCCACAATCACCAAAGACCAGGTCAATCGCCGGGTCACACGCCAACTGCAGCAGGCAGACCGCGTCGCCCTCGCCTTCCACGTCGGGCACGATGCCGTGCAAGCGCGGTACGTGTCCCAGCATCTGGTGCACCCGCGTCTCGGCGCAGCGCTTGCGGCCATCAGGCAACGTGCCCAGGCTTTCATCAAACGGCAGATGTTCGTCCTGCAGGTGGCGGTACATCAGTGCGGGTATGCGCGCGGCCGCAGCCGGCGAGCCCGCCGCGTAGGCAACTGCCGCCAGCAGTCCCTTGGTGAACGCCCGGCCCATGCCCAGGTCGGTCAGCGTCATACGCTCGAAGTCGTCGCTGATCTGTCCGATAACCCACTCACGGAATGCCTCCCGCGTTGCATCATCCGGGGCTTCATCCAGACCAATGGCGGCGGCGCGCTTCACCCACGCGCGTACGTCGGCGTAATCGATTTTCCCGCGCTTGCCTGCACGCCGTTCATTGCCGATCACCCGTGAAAGGCGGTCAATAATGATGCCAACCTGGGGAAAATCGGTCTGGTAACGCAACCATTGCACCGGAAAGGTCCACGCAGGTGACTGCGGGCGCTCCCATTCCGTGGCGGCGTCCGCGCGCGGAAACAGGCCCGTGGCCGCCACCACCGCACCCAGCCGCATTTCGTCCCGGCGCGAGGGGTAGATCTCGCAATACGGCCGATCCTCCTCACCCGGCGGCAACTCCAGCTCATCCGGCCAGGTATCCATGTGCCGCGCCACCAAGGGCCATTGAACATGCACGCATGGGCCATCTTCGTCAGGCAGCAGCCATGCAGGATTGCGGTGCGCATGGTCCGAAGGACCTTCATCCAGAATCGGGCGCACGCCGACCGGCAGCGCACGCACGTGCTGATCGACCGCGACCTCGGATGCGTACAGCACTCGCACACGTTGCTGCGGTTCGTCCGTGTCCCATATCTGCTCTTCGTCGTTCATGGCGAAGAAGAACAGCATGCCTTGCGAGGGCATATCGGGATCCACGCCTGGCAGCTCGGCGCAATCGATCTGCGCCAGGAAGTGCATCGGCGCCGCTTTGCCGTAACTCTCGCCAACCGGCCAATCCATCCCATCGGGCAATTGCGGCAGACCGCCTAGACGGCTGCGAACCCTGGGGAATGCCGCCGGCGGGTAGAAACGCTGCAGCACCAGGGCCGGGGTGCGGTGCTTGGCGAAGAAGGCCTCAAGCACGGCTTCAGCATGGTGGTCGCGCTGGTCGGCGTGGTACATTGAATCGGCCTGAGCATCCATTTCGATGACCTCCTTTTGAGTCTGGATCGAGCACCACAGGTATATCACCACCCGGTCTGCCAGTACCGCCCGGTGATGATCCACTCACCAGCGCGCCAGACTGCGTGTTGGTTGGCGAAATGAGCCAGCGGCTGCGGGCCGTGCGTCTTGGCCAAGGGCCAGGTCAGCCACCCGGCAGGCCTTTGAAGAAGCGCCGCGACATAAGCCGCATTTCCAGCATGCCGATTGCGGCATCCGTGGGTCGCCGCCCCCTTCAGCCGTGCCGGCGCAGTCGGCATCGCGATTGCCGCCACGTCTGTCGCAATCGCCAAACACTTTGCCCCGTTACTGGGGAACCGATGAAGAAGAAAGCCCACTCTTGAAAGGAGAGCGCGTAAATGAACGCTGATGATGTGAAGTCAATACCGATGATGGACCCGCTCGCGAACCAGCACACCGGTGGATCGAGTGCATCCAGACGCACCATCTACGTAGATCTTGATGGCGTAATGGCCGACTTCGACGCGGCATTTCCCGCCCTGTTTGGCCTGGACCACCGCGTGCTTGCCGATGATGAAATGTGGGGGCACATCAACAGCCACCCGTCATTCTTCCGCGACCTTCCGCCGATGCAAGGCGCAGTGGAGTTCTTCCACAGCATCCACCACTTGAACCCGGTGATTCTCACGGCCTGCCCGAAATCGAACTACCCACTCGCTGCCATGCAGAAGCGGCAGTGGGTCCGCGAGCACCTGTCAGCAACCTGCCTGGTGTTGCCTGTGCTCGGCGGCAGGCACAAGCCTCTTTTCATGCACCAGCCAGGCGATGTTCTGATCGACGATTTCGAAGCGAACTGTGATGCCTGGACAGCGGCCGGGGGCGTGGCGATCAAGCACGCCGGCGATTGGACTGCGACGCGTCACGCGCTTTCCCAGATTGAAGATCTGTCAGGGGCAGCGCTCGCAAAGGGCTGATGCCCTCTCTGCCGACCACGTTGGCACTTCCATAGACAGGCCGAGGCGCTGGCCCCTCGGCCCCCAAGGCTGGCAACCTGCTGCGCAGCCCCGCCCTACTTCAACCGCTCCACCAACCGCTGCCCCACCTCCAGCGCCGAGGCCGGGTTCTGCCCGGTAATCAGCTCGCGGTCCACCACCACATGCCCGGTCCACGGCGCAGCATTACTGCTGAACTTGGCCCCCGCCCGCTGCAACGCCGTCTGCGGGTAGAACTTCATCTCACCGCCGCCCAGCAGCGGCTTGGCCTGCTCTTCTTCCTGGTTGCTGATCACCGTCATCTGGTAGCCGCTGTAGATCCACTTCGGCGTTGCCGGCGTCGCGCCCGCTTCCAGCTTTGCCACGAAACCACCGGCATCGGGCAGTGTGGACAGCAGTGCGATCGGCCCATGGCAGACCAGCGCGGTGGTCTTGTTGCGCTGGTGGAAGTCGGCCAGCAGCCGGCCCAGCGCCGGGCTCTTCAGCAGGTCCTGCATCGGTGCGTGGCCACCGGGAATGTAGACCGCATCGAAACGCGCGTAGCCCTGCTGCTCGATGCGCGCCAGGCTGACCACCGGCGAGGCCGTCGGCGAGGTCAGCGCCAGTTTCTCCAGCAGATCCTTGTGCAGCGTCAGCTGCGCGGCGTCGTTGCCGAAGTAGGCCGGCGTCACCGAGGACGCATCCACCGTCGGCGCCCGCCCCTGTGGCGTAGCGAAGGTCACCTCGTGGCCCGCGTCCAGCAGCAGCTTGACCGGCTGCATCAACTCGTTGAGATAGAAGCCGGTGGACAGCACCTTGCCGTCCTTCAGGTCCAGGTGGTTTTCGTCGGACAGCACCACCAGCACGTTGGCGGCATGCGCGCCGGTGGCGGCCAGGGTCAGGGCCAGCGCTGCGGCCAGCCGGGTCATCAGGTTCATGCGGAGCTCCTATCGGGGAATGGCGGCCACTTTATTCATCGCCCCAGCGGCGATAAATTAGCCCCATCGCAAAACATCTGTTCCCCGGAGAGCTAAATGAGTCGCAAGTTCGACTACCTGGGCGATGTGGAGGTGTTCCTGGCGGTGGTCGAGCACGGCTCGTTCACCGCTGGCGCGGTGGCGCTGTCCACCACGCCCTCGGTGCTGAGCCGCGCGGTCAGCCGCTTGGAAGCGCGGCTGGGCCGGCAGCTGCTGCAGCGGCCCACCCGCCGCGTGGGCCTGACCGACGCCGGGCGGCTGTATCTGGAACAGGTACGCACCGCCTTCGGCCTGCTGGACGACGCCGAGCGCGACGTACTGGCCCAGGACGGTGCGCTGGCCGGCCGCGTGCGCCTGAGCGTGCCCACCACCTATGGACACTACCGGCTGCCGCCCGTGCTGGCGCGCTTTGTGCAGCAGTACCCGCAGGTGCAGGTGGAACTGAACATCACCAACCGCAATGTGGATTTGGTGGCTGAGGGCTTCGACCTGGCCATCCGCCTGGGCCAGCTGCCGGACAGCGGGCTGGTGGGTCGGAAGCTGGAAGATGCGCCGCTGCTGCTGGTGGCTTCGCCGGACTATCTGCAGCGCCATGGCACGCCGCAGACGCTGGACGACCTGCAGCAGCACCTGTGCCTGCCGTTTGTGATGCCGCGTACTGGGCGGCTGGCGCCGTGGATCTTCCGCGACGGCGGGCGCGACGTGGACTGGCTGCCGCGTTCGTCCATCGAGACCTCCGACGATGTACTGGGCGTGGTGTCGCTGGCCGAACAGGGCATCGGCATCTGCCAGAGCTATGCGTTCATCGTGCGCGAGCGGTTGCGGCGCGGGCAGCTGGTGGAAGTGCTGCCGCAGCTGCGCGGGCGGTCGCGGCCGTTCTCGGTGATCTATGCGCCGCACCGGCGGCAGTCGGCGGCGGCGCGGGCAATGATTGAGTTGCTGGTGGGGAATGCGGCTGAGGATGGCGTCGGCTGAAGCCGGGGGCTTGTTAACGGTGTCGGGATTGAACCGCTTTTCAAGGTGTGCGGTAGATCGGGCACCGTTGCCTCCCGAGGTGGAGTAAGAACTATTGCAAAGAAGGCCGTCGCGCTATTCGCTTGTGGCATGGGCGATTGCGCCACTTTGATTCGCCATCAGCAGAGCAGCTACGCGAATGCGTCTGCTGGCGTCGCGTGCTGCACGATTGGCGCGTGCAACAATAGTTCTTCGCTCTCGGATTCGGCGATTCGTTCGCGAATTTCTATTGGCATTCGAAGCGGCTACGTAAACACCATGGCGCGCCACCGACAACGGGTGGCAGCGGGCGTCCAAACCCGAGACAGATAGTTGTTTACGCTTGCCCGTCGGCACCGTCCTTAACCGGTGCCGGCGGGCAATCCGTCGGCCTTTATGGCGGGCGGTGCGTGGGGGTCTTCGGACCCGCCGGTTATTGACAACTGTCTGTCCCGGTTTGGAACCCGCACCGTCCGCCACCCCTTCGCGGTGGCGCTGTTAAGCACAGCCACGGAAGCCGACGCCATGAACGAATCCGACACCTTCTCTTCGTACACCGTTGTTGAGCCCATCAACGACGACACTCCCCTGCCCGACCTGAACTCCCTGCTCGGCATCCTCAAGCGCATGCGCGGCTGCGAGGGTGCAGATGGGCACCCCTGGCCAGAGACCGATGTGTCACCTGGCCGCCGCGTGAGTCTGGCAAGGAGCGAGCGTGCGATGGTCGGAGCGCTGACGGTGCTGGAGTTGCTGCACTCGGCAGACCGCTGCCGGGTGGCAGCGGAGCCGGAGCGGCATTTGGATGAGGGCGTGGTGGATGGGTTGTTTCTGGCTTGCCGGGGGTTGGTAGAGTGGGCTTGTCATGAGGTGAGGCCGGAATGAGGCGGCATCCGCTCACAAGGCCCGAAATTAGCCCAAACAGGGCTCGCGTCTGATTCCTCGAAAACGTCCCCTCATTGCAAATCAAGCATCTTCGTCGAAATAATCGCTATCCACGGACGGGACCCGAAGAATACGTGAGCTCACGCCTACCTCATTGTCGATCATGAGACCAACCAATCGATTTCCATCCACGATCACAATGCCTTCAACAGAGCCGACAAAGTCAACTGCCTGAGGCGTGAAGCCAGACGTGGTTATGAAAACTCCGCGTTTGGCCTTCTGTCCAGCAAGCGCCCCATAGAAGGCCTGAAGCTCGGGCCTACCAACTGTACTCTTCCAGCGCTTCGCTTGCACATAGACCTTGTCCAGACCGAGCTTATCCAAAGAGATCACGCCATCGATTCCACCATCTCCAGCTCCTCCGACGCGCAGCAAGTCAGAGCGGCTGGCGCCGTACCCCAGTCGATGCAGGATATCGAGAACGATGATTTCAAACCGCCCGGGAGAAACGCGCAACAGACAGTCCAGAAGCTCCGCCGCTGTGGCCGATTTCAATTCAGCAAGCGCACTATCAAGTCGATCATCAGGGCTCAAAACGGGAGACCCAGGAGCTAGTTCACTGGAGACAGGGCCATCTAGCGCCGCAGCATCTACTGCGGATCGAAGCTTAACCGCGAGATAGCCAGTTGCGATTCTCCCAACCTCTTCATCGTCCAGCGGGAACGGATGATCGCCGACGTAACTTCTCCCGGCCTCCGTCAACTGCCAGACGCCGCGCCTCGGGCTGGACGAAAGGCCAGCGCGCTTCAGCCGATCATGCGCCCAAGCCGCTCGATTCTTATAGATCTGCGCACCGCTATCCAATACCCTGAGCTTCTGTTCCTCGGTCAACCCTAGGGCATTGGCCGCGGCATCATATGCCAAGGCGGCGGCAGCGCCTCCAGGATTTCGCTCCAAGAAGCGCAATACGGGATCGATGAACTTATCGTAAGTTGGAATCATTAAGTTTGCCCCTTACGGTGTATTTTCCGCAACTGCAGCCTCTTCCAGACAATGGCCCTGGGTTCGCTTCTAACCCAGGAAATATCTGAGGATCAGGCCAACAACTGACGTAAGGCGTTGATCAACGATGTCCAGCAACAGAACACCGTACACGATTCTGCGCCCGCCACATTCGCCGATCGTCAGACGCGCCCACCTATTCCCTTGAATTTATCGACAAACGTGGCGATTTGCTGGAATACGCTCTGCTTCTTGGTCAGGTACTGCGGATTCAAAGGACTCATCTTGGGCAGCACGGCGTTGAGTTCTGTTCCGTTCTCACTGGCGAACTCGCGCCTGAGTGAGGTAGTGATATAGCGTATGGCGGCATCAGCGTTGAGGTTCTCAGCAACGATCAACTCGTGCGCCTCACGGTGCTGTTCCGCCTGGGCGAAAGTGTAGAACGCTTCAATCACGCTCGCCTTTTCGTCAATCTTGTCCAAGTCGGTCTGATTGATGAAGTCAACCACCAGACTTTCTTTTGCGCGCTGCCCGAGGCTTGCACGTATCACGCGTCGCATTTCCTCAACCAATTCCGACTTGCTCTTGATCTTCTTGTTGTGCTCGAAAAGCAGCTCCAGAATGTAGTCCAGATTGATTTCCTGCGACTTGAGAAGATCCACCTCAAAAACCACGTCATTCCAGTCAATGGTCGACTGCTCCTTCTCGGCCCCGGCCCTCTCCCGCCGCAGCCAATCGCGCACATCGTTGTACGTTGAGCGGTAGTCCTGGATCTTCCGCTCCGCGGGGAGTGTGATGGCCTGCAGAGCAGTCAGATCGTCATCGCTCAAGTAGTGCTTGGCCTTGAAGGACTCTACCGCAGCGGCATCCGCTAGGTCGACACTCTGAAGCTCCTTCAAGCTGGCGAACTCGTCGTAGTTCTGCAGGATGTTCTCTACGCGTAGGTACTCGCCAAACAGCTTGACGAAGGCCTTCTTGTCGGCCTCTCTTTCAATCGCTGCGGGATCCGGAAAGCGTGCCTCGAGCTCCTGCAGCACATCCTTGAAGCCGCGCCGTGCCTCACCGGTGGCCGCGTCGGTGAAGCCCTCCATGTACTCGGAGTAGCTCTTCTCCAGCACCACGTTCTTCGTGTTCCTGCCACCGAACAGGGTGATGGCGTCGATGGTCGCCTGCTCCAAGTCGCGGAAGGTGATGATGTTGCCAAAGGTCTTGGTTGCGTCGAAGATCCGATTAGTGCGCGAGTAGGCCTGCATCAACCCGTGGAAGCGAAGGTTCTTATCGACAAACAGCGTGTTGAGCGTAGGGGCGTCAAAGCCCGTCAGGAACATGCCCACCACGATGAGCAGGTCGATCTCCTTGGCCTTCACTTGTTTGGCCAAGTCTCGATAGTAATTCTGGAAGCCGTTGCTATCCACGCTGAAGTTGGTCTTGAACAACGCGTTGTAGTCGGCGATAGCTGCGCTCAAGAACTCCTTGGCACTGCTGTTCAGAGCCGACACGTCAAAGCTCTCGTCCTGGATGTCGCCAATCGCGTCCTGCTCCTCGTTGGCCGCGAACGAGAAGATGGTGGCCACCCTCAGCGGCTTGTCGTTGGCCTTCTGCAACTGCCTGAAGCACTCGTAGTAAAGCTTGGCGGCATCCACGCTACTGACCGCAAACATGGCGTTAAAGCCCTTATTGCCGGCATGCAGGCGGTGGGTCTTCTGCCGGAAGTGGGTCAGGATGTACTGGGTGACCTCACGGATGCGGTCCGGGTGCAGCAGGGCCTGCCTGTTCTCTGCCGCACTCAGCTTCTTTTCATCCTTCTCGGTCTCGATGGCCTTGAACTGCGGCCGTACATCGTTGTAATCCACCTTAAACTTCAACACCTTCTCGTCGCGGATGGCGTCGGTGATCACATACGAGTGCAGCTGCCGACCGAACACGCTTGCCGTGGTCTCGGCGCCCAAAGCGTTCTCCGGGAAGATGGGCGTGCCGGTGAAGCCAAACTGGATGAACTTTTTGAACCTTTTCTTCAGATTCTTTTGTGCTTCACCAAACTGGCTGCGGTGACACTCATCAAAGATGAGCACCACTTTCTTGCCGTAGATGGGCAAGTCAACCTCGCTCTTCATCAGGTTGTTGAGCTTCTGGATGGTGGTCACGACTATTTTGTTGTCGTCCTTCGCTAGGTTGCGCTTCAAGCCAGCCGTACTGTCCGAGCCATTCACGCTGTCCGGCGAGAAACGCTGGTATTCCTTCATGGTCTGGTAGTCCAGATCCTTACGATCCACCACGAAGAACACCTTGTCGATGAAGTTCAGCTCCGTGGCCAGACGCGCCGCCTTGAAACTGGTCAGCGTCTTGCCTGAGCCCGTGGTATGCCAGATGAAGCCACCGCTCTCCTTCCCGCTCCAGTTCTTGCCCTGATGGCTGCTGTTGATTTTCCACAGGACGCGTTCTGTGGCTGCTATCTGATAGGGCCGCATCACCAGTAGCGTATTACTGACATCGAACACCGAGTAACGCAGCAGCACGTTGAGTAGCGTGTGCTTCTGGAAAAAGGTGGCCGTGAAGTCCTTCAAATCCTTGATAAGCGTATTGTCCGCCTTCGCCCAGTTCATGGTGAAGTCGAAGCTGTTCTTGTTGCGCTGCGTGGTGTTGGCGAAATAGCGGCTGTCAGTGCCGTTGGAGATCACAAACAGTTGCAGGTACTTGAACAGAGACTGCTCGCTGTTAAAGCTCTCCTTGCTGTAGCGGTGCACTTGGTTGAAAGCTTCACGAATCGCTACGCCGCGCTTCTTGAGCTCCACCTGCACCAAAGGCAAGCCATTGACCAAAATAGTCACGTCATAGCGATTGGCGTGCGCGCCCGCCTGCTCGAACTGCTTGATCACCTGCACCTTGTTCCGGAGGATGTTCTTCTTATCGAGTAGATAGATGTTCTGAATGCGCCCGTCGTCAAAGACAAAGTCATGAACGTGGTCATCGTGAATCTTGCGGGCCTTCTCGACAATGCCATCGCTGGGCTTGTCGAGCCAGGACTCGACGAATCGCAGCCACTCACCTTCGGCGAACTGAACCTCGTTGAGCGCTTGCAACTGCACGCGCACGTTGGCCAGCAGGTCGGCTTGGGTCTTGATGGACAAAGAGAACTCATAGCCCTGATTGACCAGATCCTGGATCAGCTCCCGCTCCAGATCACCCTCGCTCTGGTAGTTCTCGGCAACGTTCCACTCGCGGGTGTACTGGTCGAGGACGATGAAGGTCTTGGACTCGGCAATCACCTTGTAGTCGTTCATTGGTCAGGCGCTCTGTGGCTGCCAAAAGGCATGACTGTTCTTCAGGTGGTCCAGCAACAGCTTGACTGTGGCGCTCTCGGCCGGCGATGGCTGTGCAACGGCCTCGTTGGACAGCGTGCTGTGGCTTGTGAAATTGATGATACGGCCGTAATACAGCTGTTTGTCGTCTGGCAGAAGCTCAGACCACTTCGGGTAACCCAAGAAGCCAGCGGTTTTCTCGTAGAGGTTGCGCAGCAGAGTGAAATGATAACGCTCGATTTTGCCGTCCGCTATGGCCTGCTCGATGGTCTGCAGGAGGTGTAGGTGGTATGAGAAGCTCTTGTTGGAATCGCCATGCTTTTCCCTTAGCGAGTAGCTGCCGTCCTCGAAACGCTCAAGCATGTAACACGTCTTTGCATTGAGCTCATTGAACAGAACGTTATAGAACAGCGGGTTGTGCGTGGTGATGATGAACTTGAGGTCGGGCGATTCACTGGATTTGATTAGCGTAGCCAGGTTGACCGCGAGCTCGATCAAATGGTTCTCGTCCAGTGAGCTCACTGGGTCATCCACGAAGACGTGGGTCAGCTTGTTGAAGACATCGGTGGAACGGTAGGCCACTTCCGGGATGTTGAGCTCGGCAATCACCTGTTCCAGCAAGGCATTGAAGACGCTCCAGATGAAGTTACTTTCTTCACCTTTGGAGATTTTTACGTGAGGCTCATGTGCCTCGTTACCGCGTGCGAACGAAAAGCTAACAGAGGCAAAATCTGTACCGAAATGCGGCGTCAACTTGTCGCTGGTGTAGCGTTGAAAGGTGGTAATGATACTTTGGTCCTGACCTTGCTCCTCCAACACCCACTTGGTGAACGCGTTGGGCTGGATCATAAGCTTGGGCTCAGCATCCCGCCTCAGGTCATTATCCCAATAGAAGAGATCCTCGGTGAAGGCGCTGTAGTAGAGAATCCTCTTATCGGCCAATGCCGACGGTGCGGCCTCATCGACCTCGCCATTGGGCGCGATCAGCTGCTTGAACGCCCGCGACAGACGCGTCTTGCCTGTGCCGTTAAAGGCGTAGATTAGCTGCACCTTCTTGCCAGTGTCCTTCAGCTGCTGCGCGACCTCCGCGAGTGTCCTTCTCATGCTATGCCTTTAACCCTTCTTCCTTTGGGAAGCTCAACAGCAGATTGAGGTAGTACCTATATTGCTTCTGGCGCATTTCGATTTCTCGCGGCAAGTCGCCATTAATAGAACTGGTCAGCCCATCGAATCTATCCAGAAGTACCGAAATTTCTTTCTGTTGAGCAAGACTTGGAACCGGCACCGGCAAGGCCTTGATGATATCCGCATTCAAATTGCTCACTGAGCCGCTATTTATTTTCCCGGACCAGTAACTCTTAACCGCATCTGACGATAGATAGTGATACAGAAAATCTGCATTCAAGACCGCGGAGAATTCGCTAATCGACGCCCAGCCGTCGTGTATCGCCCCTCTGATACCAAGAATGTACGGCCTACCGAAACTCATCGAATTGGACAAGATGAAGTCACCCTTATCCAGAATACGAGAGCTTCTTGCCCCTTCTGGAGTGATTCTTTGAGCTGTTTCGTTAACGTACTTTGACCCTGGTGATGTATCTCCAATCTTGATCCACGGAACGCCAAGCTCGTCATCGGTGATGAACTTGGCGATTGGACGAGGCGAGGCGCCACGCTGGATCTTCGCGACATCTCCCAACGTCTTCCACTCCACCTCTCCCTCATCAAAACTCAACAACCGATCCCGATAGTAGTTGTACTGTTTTTTGCGAGCGGACAGCTCTGCGGTCAGCTCTGCGGTCAGCTCGGCGGTCAGCTCGGCGAACGAATCAAGGATACGAACGACTTCGGCTTGGATTTCAAGAGATTTCTCAGGATTATTGGGGCAGGGAATTGGAATAGAAATCTTTGCCATATCCGCAGCAGAAACATCAATCACCTTTGTGCCTTTGGCATATTTTCTCTTTTCGACAGAAAATTCATCCGTCTGCGAAAAGTATGCAAAGTACTTGCCTAGCAAGCACTTCCCAGGCTTTAAGATGGTCGCGTGCCCACCTGTGACTGCCTGGGCCTCACCGAGATAGACCAGAGCCTTCCCAACGTCCTCAAGGTTTTCGCTTGTATTTGTGATGACAACATCACCCTTGTCAACTTTTCGGAGCTGCTTTGCCAATGCGGGGGAAACGAAGGATATCGTCTTTGTGGTGGAAAGCCCGTAGCGGGTATAAATTTGGCCGTAGTGAATGGCTGGAACTCCCTTTTCGGTGAAGTCCTTCTTCTGCAATCCATTCCCACGAATCAACTCGCCAAGGCTGCCCAGAGCCTTCCACTCCACTCCCTCTCCACCTAGCAGCGCCTCCAGGAAGCGTGGGTAGTTCATGCCTCCAGCTCCCCACCCTCAATCTCCGCAACGATGGCATCAATTTCCTTGCGCAGTTGGTCGATTCTTGCCACTGTAGCTTTCAATTCAACATTGAGTTGGGCAATATCCACCGCATCGCGAGTATCTTTAAGGTCCACATAGCTACTGACCGACAGGTTGAAGTCATTGACCGCTACCTTCTCAAACGGTACCGATAACGCAAAGTGCTCGACGTTCGTCTTATTGCCGAATACCGCCATGATCTCCTTAATGTGATCATCCAGCAGTATGTTGTTGTTGACGCCCTTCTTAAACAAACCACTGGCATCGATGAACTGGATAGCGGTGTCTTGCTTGTTCTTGCTCAGCACCAGAATGTTGACTGCGATGGCAGTGCCGTAGAACAGATTGGGCGCGAGCGAGATCACGCTCTCCACATAGTTGTTTTCCACCAGGTACTGGCGAATCTTCTGCTCGGCGCCTCCCCGGTAGAAGATGCCGGGGAAGCACACGATGGCCGCGCGACCCTTCGCCGAGAGGTAGCTCAGCGCATGCAGCACAAAAGCAAAGTCGGCTTTGGACTTGGGCGCGAGTACGCCAGCTGGTGCAAAGCGGTCATCGTTGATCAGCGTTGGGTCATCGCTTCCGATCCACTTCACCGAGTAGGGCGGATTGGAAACGATAGCATCGAAAGGTTTGTCGTCACCGAAGTGCGGGGCAATCAGAGTGTTGCCCAGCTGGATATGGAACTTGTCATAGTTGATGTTGTGCAAGAACATGTTCATCCGCGCCAGGTTGTACGTGGTGTGGTTGATTTCTTGCCCAAAGAAGCCATCTTCGATGAGGTGGTCGTCGAATTGTTTT
Source organism: Stenotrophomonas sp. YJH_SMC_94-11 (assembly GCF_059370435.1). Classification (NCBI taxonomy): domain Bacteria; kingdom Pseudomonadati; phylum Pseudomonadota; class Gammaproteobacteria; order Lysobacterales; family Lysobacteraceae; genus Stenotrophomonas; species Stenotrophomonas sp. YJH_SMC_94-11. The sequence continues at coordinate 186,394 of NZ_JCAFTR010000007.1, forward strand.
TTTGCCTGCAACAGCAGCGAGCCCGAGCCGCACGCGGGGTCATAGATCTTGTTGATGCTGGCCTGGCCGTGCATTGCCAGCTGCGCGATGAGTTTGGAGACCTGCTGTGGCGTAAAGAACTCGCCGCCTGATTTTCCGGCATTGGCGGCGTAGTTTGAAATCAGGAACTCGTAAGCATCGCCAAAGAGATCAATATGGCTGTCGTCAAAGCTACCCAAATCCAGACCAGCAACGCCCTTGAGGACGGCAGCCAGGCGAGCATTCTTGTCCTTTACAGTGTTACCAAGCCGGTTGCTGGTGGTATCAAAGTCGGCAAACAGACCGCTGATATCTTGCTCTGACGGGTAGCCACTCGCAGACGCTTCGATGGACGAGAAAATCCTGGCCAGATCAGTGTTCAGACTTCTGTTGGCGCCGGCGCTGGCCGCTACGTTGACGAACAGCTGGCTGGGGTAGATGAAGTAGCCCTTGGTCTTGATGGCATCGTCTTTGGCTGCGGCGATGTTCTTGTCATCATCAGCCATGCCGGCGTAATCAACGCTGGAATCGCCCCCTGTGATGTAGTCGACAAAGTTCTCGCTGATGAACCGATAGAACAGGGCGCCGAGCACGTATTGCTTGAAGTCCCAACCATCGACCGCACCGCGAACTTCGTTGGCAATCTTCCAAATCTGGTTTTGCAGCGCAGCGCGCTGCTGAGCACCGGTCATGACTTATTTCCTGTCGAATCGTTCAATTGTTACTCATCTGCTCCGCCCTCACGCACCCGTTCATCCACCTCGGACAGCTGGAATTTCCAAAGTCGTCCCACACGGTGCTCTGGCAGGTCTTTACGCTCCCGCCAACGATAAACGGTGTCCTTGGCCACGCCCAGATGCTGGGCGACCTGACCAGCGGTTACCCACGGCTCAGTGGTCATGGCAATTACGCACCATTGGCATGCATCAAAGTCGATGAGAGTCGTTGAAAGTCTATCAGAGCCGGGCGGAGCTGAATCAGGAGTGGAGCCTTATACCTTCCCTAAAGGGATCCAGCAGTTTCTGACCGAACTGAAAGACGAGGGAAGGCTCCATATGCAACAAGGGCGCCTCTCGGCGCCCTCGTTCTTCCAACTCATTCCCACTCAATAGTAGCCGGCGGCTTCCCCGAGATGTCATAAACCACCCGCGACACCCCCCGCAACTCATTGATGATCCGGTTGCTCACCGTCCCCAGGAACTCATACGGCAGATGCGCCCAATGCGCGGTCATGAAATCAATCGTCTCCACCGCACGCAGCGCAATCACCCACTCATATGCCCGCGCGTCGCCCACCACGCCCACCGACTTCACCGGCAGGAACACGGCAAACGCCTGGCTGGTCTTGTCGTACAGATCCGCCTTGCGCAGTTCATCAATGAAGATGGCATCGGCCTTGGCCAGCAGCTCGGCGTATTCGCGCTTCACTTCACCCAGAATGCGCACGCCCAGGCCCGGGCCCGGGAACGGATGGCGGTAGACCATGGTGCGCGGCAGGCCCAGCTCGACGCCCAGGCGGCGCACTTCGTCCTTGAACAGCTCGCGCAGCGGCTCCACCAGGCCCAGCTTCATGTGCTCCGGCAGGCCACCCACGTTGTGGTGGCTCTTGATCACATGCGCCTTGCCGGTCTTGCTGCCGGCCGACTCGATCACGTCCGGGTAGATGGTGCCCTGCGCCAGCCACTTGGCGTTCTTCAGCTTGTTGGACTCTTCGTCGAAGATCTCAACGAACAGGTTGCCGATGATCTTGCGCTTGGCCTCCGGGTCGCTCACGCCTTCCAGCGCGGCGAAGTAACGGTCGGCGGCATTCACGCGCACCACCTTCACGCCCATGTGCTCGGCGAACATCGCCATCACCTGGTCGCCTTCCTGCCAGCGCAGCAGGCCGGTATCCACGAACACACAGGTCAGCTTCTCGCCGATCGCCTTGTGCAGCAGTGCGGCCACCACGGACGAATCGACGCCGCCGGACAGGCCCAGGATCACTTCGTCATCGCCCACCTGTTCGCGCACGCGGGCGATCTGGTCTTCGATGATGTTGGCGGCGGTCCACAGGGTCTGGCAGCCGCACACATCCACCACGAAGCGGCGCAGCAGCGCCTGGCCCTGCAGGGTGTGGGTCACTTCCGGGTGGAACTGCACGCCGTACCAGCGCTTTTCTTCGTTGGCCATGGCAGCCACCGGAATGCGGTCGGTGGTGGCGGTGATGGTGAAGCCCGGCGGTGCGACGGAGACGTGGTCGCCGTGGCTCATCCAGACATTCAGCTTCGGCTCGCCGCCGTGGTCGCTCAGGCCCTTGAACAGCGCATCGGGGTTGATCACGTTCACTTCGGCGTGGCCGAACTCGCGCTGGTCCGCCGCTTCGGTGGCACCGCCCAGCTGCGCGGCCAGGGTCTGCATGCCGTAGCAGATGCCGAAGATCGGCAGGCCGCTGTCGAACACTTCCTGCGGCGCGGCCGGGGCGCCCGGCAGCGTGGTCGACTCCGGCCCACCGGACAGGATGATGCCCTTGGCGCCGAACGCGGCGATCTCGGCCGGGTTGTGGTCCCACGCCCAGATTTCGCAGTAGACGCCCAGCTCGCGGATGCGGCGGGCGATCAGCTGCGTGTACTGCGCGCCGAAATCGAGGATGAGGATCTTGTCGTTATGGATGTTGGTCATGGTGCCGTTCCAGTGGTGTTTTTCGCAGCGCCCGGCGCTTCAAGGCTCTGCGTCAGCGTGGCGATGAACGCCTCGCGTTGTTGAATATGTGAGGGGTCTTCCTCGTCCCAGCGCAGCATCAGCAGGCCGTGCGGTGCGTTGGGGTTGGAGCGGTCGGCGCGCGGCAGCTCGGCGATTTCCTGCACTTCGGTGCCAGGCACGATGCGCCGTTGCATGGTGTGCATCGGGTAACCGGAATCCACAGCGTTGCCCCAGAACGCGGACTGCGCGCTCATCCGTTTCGGCTCCAGCGGCCCAAGCTCGGCGGTGACCACAGGATCTTCAAGCCTGTCACCCAGATCGGTAACGCACCGCAGGATGACCTGCAGCGGGCGCTCGCCGGTACCCTTCAGCAGCCAGCGCTGCGCGCCAGCGGCGGCCTGCACCTGCCAGCCCTTCGGCAGTGAGAACGCGTTCTGGCACGCCTGCACGTCCTTCACTTGCGAAACCGCCGCGCCCGGAGACCCGGAGCGCGGCGGCGGTTCGGACAACGAACAGCCTGCCATCAGCAGGCTGCCCGTGATCGCAAGAGCAGTTCGCAAGCGCATCAGGCGCGGTAATTCGGCGGCTCTTTGGTGATGGTCACGTCGTGGACGTGGCTCTCACGCTGGCCGGCGCCGCTGATCTTGACGAACTTGGGCTTGCTGCGCATCTCGTCGATGGTGGCGCAGCCCACGTAGCCCATGGTGGCGCGCAGGCCGCCCATCAGCTGGTGGATGATGCCGCCCACCGGGCCGCGGTACGGCACGCGGCCTTCGATGCCTTCCGGCACCAGCTTGTCGGCGGTGGCGGCGTCCTGGAAGTAGCGGTCCTTCGACCCCTTCTCCATGGCTGCCAGCGAACCCATGCCGCGGTAGCTCTTGTACGAACGGCCCTGGTACAGCTCGGTCTCACCCGGCGATTCCTCGGTACCGGCCAGCAGGCCGCCGACCATGATGGTCGAGGCACCGGCGGCCAGCGCCTTGCCGATGTCGCCCGAGTAGCGGATGCCACCGTCGGCGATCAGCGGGATACGGTCCTGCAGCGCTTCGGCCACCAGGTCGATCGCGGTGACCTGCGGCACGCCGACGCCGGCAACGACGCGGGTGGTGCAGATCGAGCCCGGGCCGATGCCGACCTTCACTGCATCCGCGCCGCTGTCCAGCAGCGCCAGTGCGGCTTCGCCGGTGCAGATGTTGCCACCGATCACCTGCACGTTCGGGAAGTTCTTCTTGACCCAGCTGACGCGGTCCAGCACGCCCTGCGAGTGGCCGTGCGCGGTGTCGACCACGATCACGTCCACACCGGCGGCGACCAGCGCTTCCACGCGGCGATCGGTATCACCCCCCACGCCGACGGCAGCGCCGACCAGCAGGCGGGTCGACAGGTCCTTGGCAGCGTTGGGGAAGTCGGTGTTCTTCTGGATGTCCTTGACGGTGATCAGGCCACGCAGTTCGAACGAGTCGTTGACCACCAGCACCTTCTCGATGCGGTTACGGTGCAGCAGCTGCAGCACTTCGTCAGACGCGGCGCCTTCCTTGACCGTGATCAGGCGATCCTTCTTGGTCATGATGTGGCGGACCGGATCGTCCAGCTCGGTCTCGAAGCGCATGTCGCGATGGGTCACGATGCCGGCCAGCAGGCCGTCGCTGCCCACCACCGGCACGCCGGAGATGTTGTGCGCCTGGGTCAGGGCCAGCACGTCGCGGATGGTGGTTTCCGGGCCGACGGTGATCGGGTCGCGGATGACACCGGCCTCGAACTTCTTGACCTTGGCCACTTCCGCGGCCTGCTGTTCCAGGCTGAGATTCTTGTGGATGATGCCCATGCCGCCGAGCTGGGCCATGGCGATGGCCAGGCGGGCTTCGGTGACGGTATCCATGGCGGCGGACAGGATCGGAAGCTTCAGCTTCAGGTCTCGGGTCAACCGCGTTTCGAGGTTGACGTCCTTGGGCAGGATGGTCGAGTGGGCGGGGACGAGCGAGACGTCGTCGTAAGTGAGTGCTTCAGCCTGGATGCGCAGCATCGGCATACCCGAGATGTGGGGAAGCGCGACATTTTACCCTGTTTTCGCGTCGCGTGGCAGGGGGTAGATGCGACGCAGTGTCGCGCGGGCGGCGATCGGTTCAGGAGGGCTTGGGTGGGTGCCAACCTTGGTTGGCACGATCCGTCCGGCACCTGGACCCCAGATGGGCCGATGGCCCCGATGAATGTGTGCCAACCAAGGGTGGCACCTACCAGGAGCGGGTCGGTGGGAATCGCGGGGCATCAATGCAACCCCGGTAGCGCCGGGCCATGCCCGGCGAGCGCAGCGGCGCCGCAAACATCCGCCGGGCATGGCCCGGCGCTACCCTCAGGAGGCTTCCGCCGCTTCCAGGGTGTTCTGCATCAGCGTGGCCACGGTCATCGGGCCGACACCACCCGGCACCGGGGTGATCCAGCTGGCCCGCTGGGCCGCAGCCTCAAACCCGACGTCGCCCACCAACCGGCCGTCATCCAAGCGGTTGATACCCACATCGATCACCACCGCGCCCGGCTTCACCCACTCGCCCGGCACGATGCCCGGGCGGCCCACCGCCACCACCAGGATGTCGGCGTTGCGCACGGCCTGTTCCAGCACGTCCTTGGGCGTGAACTTGTGGCAGCTGGTCACGGTGCAGCCGGCAATCAGCAGCTCCAGGCCCATCGGCCGGCCGACGTGGTTGCTCACGCCCACGATGGTGGCGTTGCGGCCACGCACCGGCTGGTCGGTGTGGCCCAGCAGCGTGGTGATGCCGCGCGGGGTGCACGGGCGCAGGCCGAACTCACGCAGGGCCAGGTGGCCGACGTTTTCCGGGTGGAAGCCGTCCACGTCCTTGCGCGGATCGATGCGCTGGATCAGCCGGCGCGCATCGGGGATGCCCGGCAGCGGCAGCTGGATCAGGATGCCGTTGATCTTCGGGTCGGCATTGAGCTGGTCGATCAGGTCGAGCAGCTCGGCTTCGCTGGTCCCGGCCGGCAGATCGTAGTCATGCGCCTCGATGCCGACCTTCTCGGCGGCACGGCGCTTGTTGCGCACGTACACGGTCGAGGCCGGGTCGCCACCGACCAGCACCACGGCAAGGCCCGGACGGCTGCCGCCGGCGGCCACGCGGGCGTCGACGCGCACCTTCAGGCTGTCGAGCAGGTCCTCGGCGATACGGCGGCCATCAAGGATGCGGGCAGGATGCTGGGGGGCGGAATCGATCATCGGGAGCGGGCGTGGGGCGGCGGGGACGCTATTGTCCCCGATTCAGGCCCCCTCGCCCACCGCCAATCCGGGCGGCCGCTGCGCTCGCCGGGCATGGCCCGGCGCTACCCCACCCGTACGCACCACGGTAGCGCCGGGCCATGCCCGGCGAGCGCGGTGCGCGGCACCTCATTCTTCCTCTTCCGGCACGTCCTGCGGGTTCAACGTCTTGCTTGCCCGCTTCGGCGCGGTGAACGGCGTCGGCGTCGGCACGCCCTGGCCGGAGTTGCCGAACACCATCTTGGCGCCGGCATTCAAACCACCACCGGCAATCTCCAGCTCGAAGCGCTCGGCGTCGCGGCGACGGATCTGCTCGGCAATCTCCACCGCATCGTCTTCATCCGCACCCAGCTCCACCAGTGCGGCTTGGCCGAACAGCACCGCCGATTCAAACGTCTCGCGGATCTGGAAATCAACACCGGCATGGATCAACCGCAGCGAATGCTCGCGGTCGAACGAGCGCACCATCAGCTTTGCCTGCGGGAACTCGTGCGACACCAGTTCAACGATGCGATCAGCCGCTTCCGCCTTGTCCACGCACACCGCAATCGCACGTGCGGTGGCCGCGCCCGAGGCATGCAGCACGTCCAGTCGCGTACCGTCGCCGTAGTAGATCTTGAAACCGAAGCGCGCCGCGCTCTGGATCATCTCCACATCGTTGTCGATGATGGTCACGTCCACGTCGCGCGCCAGCAGCGACTGGCTGGCGACCTGGCCGAAGCGGCCGAAGCCGATCAGCAGCACGCTGCCGGACAGGCCATCGGCCTCGTCCACGCCGTCCATGTTCACCGTCGGCTTCGGCGCGATGCGCTTGTAGAGCAGCACTACAAGCGGCGTCAGCGCCATCGACAGCACCACCACGGCGGTGAAGTTGGCATTGATCTCCATGTTGATCACGCCGGCCGATGCGGCGGCGGAGAACAGCACGAAGGCGAACTCGCCGCCCTGCGCCATCAGCACCCCACGATCCAGCGCCTGCGCGTGGTCGCTGCCCATGATGCGCGCGACCACGTAGATGCACAGCGCCTTGGCCGCCATCAACGCCAGCACCAGGCCGAGGATCAGCTGCCAGTTGCCCGCCACCACGCCCAGGTCCAGCGCCATGCCCACGCTGAGGAAGAACAGGCCCAGCAGGATGCCGCGGAACGGCTCGATGTCCGCTTCGATCTGGTGGCGGAAGGTCGACTCGCTCAGCAGCACGCCGGCCAGGAACGCGCCCATCGCCATCGACAGGCCCGACAGCTGCATCAGCAGCGCCGCGCCCAGCACCACCAGCAGCGCGGCGGCGGTCATCACCTCGCGCGCCTTCGATTCGGCCAGCACGCGGAACAGCGGGTTGAGCAGGAAGCGGCCGACCAGCACCAGGCCGACGATGGCACCCACGCCGATCGCCACCGACAGCCAGCGCGAGCCCTCGCCATCGGCGCTGCCCGCGCCCGGCGCCATCCACGCCACCAGCGCCAGCAACGGCACGATCAGCAGGTCTTCGAACAGCAGGATGGAGACGATCTTCTGGCCCGACGGCAGCGCGATGTCACCACGCTCGGCCAGCAGCTGCATCACCACCGCGGTGGAGGTGAGCACGAAGCCGGTGGCGCCGATGAAGGCCACCTGCCACGGCAGCCCGAACAGCTTGGCGATACTGGTCAGCACCAGCGCGCAGGTGACGATCTGCAGCGTGCCCAGCCCGAAGATTTCCTTGCGCAGGCTCCACAGATGCGAGGGCCGCATTTCCAGGCCGATCACGAACAGGAACATCACCACGCCGAGCTCGGCGGTATGCAGGATCGCCTGCGGGTCGGAGAACCAGCCCAGCCCGAACGGTCCGATCGCCAGGCCAGCGGCGAAGTAGCCCAGCACCGAGCCCAGGCCGGCCCGGCGGAACAAAGGCACCATCACCACCGCCGCGCCCAACAGGGCCACGACCTTGACCAGCTCGCTGGTCGCTGCTTCTACCGCCATGCGGTGTGTTCCCCAAGATCCAGAATCGGGTTCAACAATAGAGCAATGCCGATGACGGCAATAGCACGCATGTTGCGCCGGATTGTCTTGGAAGTGGAACGATGCAGGGAGTGACTCCCGGCATCATCCCGAAACCATGCATCCGCGTCGGTGGGTGCCAACCATCACCCGCTTCGGTAGGTGCCAACCATCACCCGCTTCGGTAGGTGCCAACCTTGGTTGGCACGAGAGCGCCGACCAAGGTCGGCATCCACCAAGGCATTCCCCGGCCGGGGTTACCCACCCCGGCAGAACGCGGCGTAATCGATATATCCCGGGAACGGCACACCCGGCGCGCACACCGGACACTGCGGGTCCGGCCGGATGCCGGTCTCGCGGAAGCGCATGCCCAGCGCATCGAAGCGCAGCAGGCGGCCCACCAGCGGCTCGCCGATGCCCAGCAGCAGCTTCAGCACCTCGGTGGCCTGCAGCACGCCGGCCAGGCCAGGCAGCACGCCCAGCACACCGGCCTCGGAACAGTTCGGCGCAAACTCCGGCGGCGGCGGTTCCGGGAACAGGCAGCGGTAGCACGGCGCCACGCCGCGCTGGCGGCCGGCGTCAAACACGCTTACCTGGCCGTCAAAGCGCTCGATGGCGGCATACACCAGCGGTTTGGCGTGCTTGATGCAGGCGTCGTTGAGCAGGTAGCGCAGCGGGAAGTTGTCCGAGCCATCCAGCACCACGTCCACGCCCTCGAGCAGCGCATCCACGTTCTCAGAGGTCACCCGCTCCGGCACCGCCTCGACCTCGATGGAGGGATTCAGCGCCAGCAGGCGCTCGCGAGCGGAATCGACCTTGAGCTGGCCGACGCTGGCTTCGGTATGCACGATCTGCCGGTGCAGGTTGCTGCGCTCCACGCGGTCGTGGTCGGCAAAGCGCAGGTGCCCTACCCCGGCGGCGGCCAGATAGAAGCCGGCTGGAGCACCCAGGCCGCCCGCGCCCAGCACCAGCACGCGTGATTGCTGCAGCCGGCGCTGGCCGGCCTCGCCCACCTGTGGCAGCAGCAGATGCCGCGAATAGCGATCAAAGAAATCGCGGTCGGCGGCGCTGGCCAGCGGCTGCACCAAGGGCAGCGACTGCTCGCGCCAGGCCACGGTGCCGCCCGTCACGGAAGCGACGTTTGTGTAGCCAGCCTCCAACAGGAAAAGTGCGGCATCTGCCGAGCGCTTGCCGCTCTGGCAGATCAACAGGATTTCCTGGTCGTGCCGCGGCAGGTGCGCGGCCGGGTCTGCCTGCAGCTCGCCCTTCGCCACGCCACGCGCGCCCTCGGCCATCCCGCCGGCCCGTTCGTGCGCTTCGCGCACATCGATCAGCACGGCGCCGTGGGCCAGGCGCTCGCGTGCCTGCGCGGGGGAAAGCTCTTGGATGCTCATGGCCGCATTATCGCGCACGCGGCGGCAAGCCGCCTTGACCGATACCTGCAAACATGGGGTAGTGCCGGCCGCTGGCCGGCATGGCCATGAACGCACCGGACGACCCGAGGTTGCCGGCCAGCGGCCGGCACTACCGGTAGGGGCGCGAACAAAAAAGGCGGCCCTGCGGCCGCCTTTTTCGTGAATCACTTGCCCTTGACGTGCTTCATCAAGCGCCGCTTGGCCTTGACCTGCCGCTCGGTGAGGACGTTCTTCTTGCCCTCGTACGGGTTGGTACCCTCGCGGAAGATGAAGCTCACCGGCGTGCCGATCAGCTTGAAGCGCTTGCGGAAGAAGTTCTCCAGGTAGCGCTTGTACGACTCCTGCAGTTCCTTCAGGCGCGTGCCGTGCACGATGAAGGTCGGCGGGTTGGAACCGGCCGGGTGCACGTAGCGCAGCTTGGAGACATGGCCGCGGATGGTCGGCGGCGGGTTGGTCTCGTAGGCCACTTCCAGCGCCTTGTTCACTTCGCTGGTGGTGAAGGTCTTGTTCGCCGATTCGTGCGCACGATGCACCGCACGGAACAGCTCACGCAGGCCCGAGCCATGCTTGGCCGAGATGCGCACCGATTCGGCCCACGGCACGAAGCCCAGCTTCAGCGACAGCATGGTTTCCGCCTGCTCGCGCTGGTACTCGGTCAGGCCATCCCACTTGTTGATGGCGATCACCAGCGCGCGGCCGGCGTCGAGCACGGCACCGAGCACGGTGGCGTCCTGGTCGGTCACGCCTTCGGTGGCGTCGAGCATCAGCACGGCCACCTGGCACTGCTCGATCGACTGCATGGTCTTGACCACCGAGAACTTCTCGACGACCTCATCCACGCGCGAACGGCGGCGCAGGCCGGCGGTGTCGATCAGGCGATACTCACGGCCGTCGCGCTCCAGGTCCACCGCGATCGAGTCGCGGGTAGTGCCCGGCACGTCGGACGCGATCATGCGCTCCTCGCCGAGGATGCGATTGACCAGGGTCGACTTGCCCACGTTCGGGCGGCCGACGAAGGCGATGCGGATGCGGTTCGGGTCGTTGTCCAGCTCTTCGCCGCTGCCTTCTTCCGGCAGGCGCTGGATCACTTCGTCCAGCAGGTCGTCCAGGCCCTGGCGATGCGCGGCCGAGACGGTCAGCATCTCGCCGAAGCCATAACGGGCGAACTCGGAACGCACGCTGTCCTCGTCGGTGCCGTCGATCTTGTTGATCAGCAGCAGCGTCGGGCGCGACAGCTTGCGCAGCCAGGCAAGGATCTCGTCGTCCAGCGCCGAGGTGCCCTCGCGGGCATCGACGACGAACAGGATCAGGTCGGCTTCGGCCGCGGCCGCACGGGCCTGGCGCGTGGTGGCGCCGGCCAGGCCTTCGTCTTCCCCGGCGATACCGCCGGTATCCACGACGAGGAAATGATTGTCCTCGTCGAGGCGGCAGACACCGTAGTTGCGGTCGCGGGTGACGCCGGGCTGGTCGTGGACCAGCGCGTCACGGGTGCGCGTAAGCGCATTGAAAATAGTCGACTTGCCGACATTCGGCCGTCCAACCAGGGCGACCAGAGGCAGCATCGCGATTACTCCAATTTTTTAGTTTGCCAACCGGAAGGCGGTCAGCTTGCCATCCACGTTCTGCACCAGCAGCACACCGTCTACGATGACCGGCTGGGCCAGCAGGGCGTCGCCGCCACTTTTTGCCCGTGCCGCCATCGCACCATCGGAGGCCTGCAACCAGTGCACGTATCCCTTGTAGTCACCGACCACGACGTAGTCGCCGTGCAGTGCCGGGCCGGTCAGGGAGCGACGGGCCAGTGCCGTCTGCGACCACATGGCTGCGCCGCTGGCCTTGTCCAGGCCGAACACGCCGCCCTTGTTGTCGGTCACGAACACATTGCCCGACGACACCGCCACGCCACCTGCGCCGCCATGGTCGCGCGCCCACAGCGGGCGACCGGTCGGGCCTTCGATGGCCATGGTCTGGTTCTTGAAGCTGCTCACGTACAGGGTGTTGCCATCGAGCACCGGTGCGCCGTCGACGTCCGCCATGCGCTCCAGCTCGGTGCGACCTTCGCCGTTGCCGAGGTTCTGTTCCCACAGCGTGCGGCCATCCTGCTGGGCCAGGGCCGCAACCGCGCCCTCGTCCTTGCCGATGAACAACACGCCCGGGCCGGTCACCACCGGCGCGTTGCCGCGCACGGTCAGCGCCGGCAGCTCGCTCGGGTTGAACCACTTCTGGGTGCCGTTGCCGACATCGAAGGCGGTCACACGACCGTCGTTGCTGCGCACGTAGACCATGCCCTGGGCAACGGCCGGCGCGGCGATCACTTCACCCGGAACACGGGCGCGCCACTTCTCGCTGCCGTCGTTGATGTCCAGCGCGATGACCTGGCCATCCAGCGTGCCGATCACGACCAGGTTCTCACCGACACCCGGGCCGCCGGACAGGCGCAGCTTGGCCTTCTTCTTTTCCTTCTTCGGCTCCCAGGTCCAGACCTTCTTGCCGGTCTGCAGGTCGATGGCGTGCACGCCACCGGTGATCGCCGCAGCGAACACGTGGCCGTTGGCCACCGCCGGGCCCTGGCGCACACCGATGCGACGCTCGCCCTTGCCGAGGTTGACCGACCAGATCTTGCTGACCTTCACGGTCGGCTCGAACTTGACCAGCTCAGCCGGTTCCTGTGCCTTCTTCGCCGCCGCGTCCTTGCCAGCGAACCAGCCCTTCATGGTGCCGCAGCCGGTCAGGGCCATGCCCATCAGGAGCACGGTGGCGACGCGGGTGATCATGACCTTCTGACTCATCAAACCGACTCCGCAGGGGCGGCAACGGTGCCGCCGGCGTCCATAACCTTGGTTTCCAGCAGGCGCCGCTGCGGCGCTGCCACGTCCAGCGTCTTCAGCGCCTTCTCGTACTGTACGCGGGCGTCGTCACGCTTGCCCTGCGCCATCAGCGCATCGCCATGGATTTCCAGGCTGCTGCTGTCGGTGGCGCTGCCCAGCAGCTTGATGGCCTCGTCGCTCTTGCCGGTGGCCACCAGCAGGCGGGCCACACGCTGGTCGACCACGCGCTGCAGGTCGCCTTCGACCTTCACGTTGCGCAGGGTGGCCAGTGCCTCTTCGTTCTTGCCGGCGTCGACCTGGGCCTTGGCCAGCTGCAGCGCCGCGAGGTCGCCGTAGATGCTGGACGGACCGGCTTCGAGCGCCTTGACCGCCTTGGCGGCGTCGTCGAGCTTGTTCTGCTGCAGGCCCTGCAGGGCCTTCTGGTACTCGACATTGGCCGAGGCCAGCTTGCTGCCCTGCTCCTTCTGGTACCACTGCCAGCCGGCAATGGCACCGATGGCGATGACTACGCCACCGAGGATGCTGGCGCCATTCTTCCGCAGCCAGCTGCGGACGCGTTCACTTTGTTCGTGCTCGTCGAGCAGATCGTCGATCGCCATGCGTACTCTCGCCCCGCCCGTCGGGAGGGACCATTGGGTTTAATCGAAGGTGGTGAAACCGCGCCTCAGTGCGAAACCGGGACTACGGAGCCTTCAGAGGATACCTGAAAGCGTGCCACGTTGGCTCGCTGGTAGGGGGTCAGATCGACGATAGCGCCGTTCTGCTGAACCTGGACCGCCGAGGCGTTGCCCAGGGTCACCCGGGTCACCTGGCCCGGCGTGAAGCTGCGGGTCTCGCCGGACTTGATCAGTGCCTTCTCGACGGTGCTGCCGTCCGGGCCGCCGATGTCGACCCAGCTGTCGCCGCTGAACTGCATTTCCAGCGCATTGCCGGCAGCCGGGGCCGGCGCCGGGCGCGGCACCGGGGCCAGCGAGGCGACGTAAGGGGTGGCCGCCGGCTTGCTGGCCGGGGCCGTGGTCGCTTCGGCCGGGGCGGCCGTCTCGCTGACGGTTGCGGACGGCGTGACCGGCACGGCGGCCGGGATCACGTCCAGCGAGGCGGTGCTCGGCGACGGGGTCGCGCTGCCGTCGAAGTGGCCACGGGTGGCGAACCACACCGGCACCGCCAGCACGGCGGTGATGCCGACATACAGCACGCGCCGGCCGAGGTTCTCGGCAATGCGGCGCGCACGGGGGGTATGGGTATGGCTGACCAGGGTGGGCGGAACCACCGGGCCGACCTGGGCCTGTTCCAGCAGCTCGCCCACGTCCACGTCGAGCAGGCGCGCATAGCTGCGCAGCTGGCCGCGCACGAACACCGGCGCCCCCAGCTTCTGCCATTGTTCCTCTTCCAGCGACTTGACCACCTGGACCGGCATGCGCAGGCGCGAGCCGACATCTTCGAGGGTCAGTCCGGCCGCTTCACGGGCCTGGCGCAGGCGGGTGCCGCAGCCGGCCGCAGTCTCGAGAGCGCTCACAGTCTGGTCATCAATCACAATGCATCAACCCTGGAGTTAGGAGCCCGCTTCCTGCGGAAATTCCTGTCGAATCCGCTGCAGATAACGATCAGATGCCGCCCGATCGCCCAGCTTCACTTCGATTTGAGACGCAAGTTGTAACACGGAACGCGTTGCGGGTGCAGCCGCAATCCTACGTTCGGCGAACGCCCGGGCCTCCATGTAGCGGCCCTGGCGGAAGCTCAGCTGGGCCATCGACTCCAGCGCAACCGGGTTGGCCGGCGCCGCGACGAGTGCCGCGCGCAGGTCGCGCTCGGCACGTTCGAGCTGCCCAGCGTCCAGTGCGCAACTGCCGGCATTGGCCTGCGCTTCGCCCGGGGTGGCATAGCCCGGCGCCTGCAGCGCCCGGTCGAACCAGACCAGCGATTCGGCCGGCTGGCCCTGCTGGCACAACCAGGCACCGTAGTTGTTGAGCACGTCTCCGCGCTGCGGCGCCAGCTCGGCGGCCTTGCGGAAATTCTCGCCCGCCTGGCGGGTGCGGCCACGACGGTCATCGATGCCAGCCTGCAGCACCAGCGCATCGGGCGCCTCCGGCGCCAGCTTCAGCGCTTCGCGCACCTTGCGCTCGGCGGCGTCGAGATTGCCGACCTGCATGTCGCGGGTCGCCAGGGTCAACAGGTCGCGCCAGCGCACTTCGCGCCGCACGCTTTCCGGGTCACCCACCGAATAGACCGGTGCCTGGCTCGGCCCGAGCTTGGCCTTGGGATGGGATTTGCAGCCGCCGACCGCAACGGCCAGCACGCCTGCGAACAGAACCAGCCAGAGGCGGTCAGGCCGCGGCATCACTCCCCTTCCCCGCCTGCAGCGTCTTGTTGAACTCCGCCTGGCGGCGGGTGCGGTCCATCACCTGGCCCTTGAGCTGGCCACAGGCGGCGTCGATGTCGTCGCCACGGGTGCGGCGGACCATGGTCAGCACGTTGCTGTCGAGCAGGATCTTCTGGAAGGCGCGGATGTGCGCTTCTTCCGAACGCTCGTAGCGGGTGCCCGGGAACGGGTTGAACGGGATCAGGTTGACCTTGCCCGAATCCTTGGCCTGCACCGCGTTGTCGAACTGGCGCATCAGGCGGGCCAGCTCGCGGGCATGCTCGGGCTTGTCGTTGATGCCCTTCATCAGGGTGTATTCAAAGGTGACCGACTCGCGGCGCTTGTTGGCGCGCAGGTAGCGTGCGCACGAGGCCATCAGCTCGGCGATCGGGTACTTCTTGTTGAGCGGCACCAGCGTCTCGCGCAGCGCGTCGTTCGGCGCATGCAGCGACACCGCCAGCGACACGTCGCTTTCGGCAGACAGGCGGTCGATCTGCGGCACCAGGCCAGAGGTCGACAGGGTCACGCGCTTGTTGGCCAGGCCGTAGCCCAGGTCGTCGCGCATCACGCTCATGGCGCGCACGACGTTGTCGAAGTTCATCAGCGGCTCGCCCATGCCCATCATCACCACGTTGGTGAGGCGGCGCATCTGGTGCGGCACGTTGCCCAGGTGGCGTGCGGCAACCCACACCTGGCCGATGATCTCGGCGGTGGTCAGGTTGCGGTTGAAGCCCTGGGTGGCGGTGGAGCAGAACGTGCAGTTCAGGCCGCAACCGACCTGCGAGGACACGCACAGCGTGCCGCGGGTCTTGTCCGGGATATACACGGTCTCGATGGCGTTCTTGCCATCCACGCCCATCGCCAGCAGCCACTTGTGGGTACCGTCGGCGGAGGGCTTGTCGAACACGATGTTGGGAACCAGCACCTCGGCATGGGCCTGCAGCTTGGCGCGCAGGACCTTGCCGAGGTCGGTCATTTCATCGAAATCGGTGACGTAGCGATGGTGGATCCACTTCATCACCTGATGGGCACGGAACTTCTTCTCGCCGAGAACCTCGACGAAGAACTTCTCCAGGCCCGCGCGATCAAGGTCGAGCAGGTTCTGCTTGCCAGCCGTGGGTGCCGACTTCGGCAGCGGCTGGATGGCGGGGGACTGTACGACCTCGTTCACGGCATTACTCTCAGCGCGAGACGACTTCGGTGGCGGCGAAGAAGTAGGCGATCTCAATCGCGGCATTCTCGACCGAGTCCGAGCCGTGGGCGGCATTGGCATCGATGGATTCGGCGAAGTCGGCGCGGATGGTGCCCGGCGCGGCTTCCTTCGGGTTGGTGGCGCCCAGCAGGTCGCGGTGGGCCAGGACGGCGTTCTCGCCTTCCAGGGCCTGGATCATCACCGGGCCGGAGATCATGAACTCGACCAGCGCGTTGAAGAACGGACGCTCGCGGTGCACGGCGTAGAAGCCTTCGGCTTCACGACGGGACAGCTGCTTGTACTTGGCGGCCACGACCTTCAGGCCGGCCTTCTCGAAGCGGGCGTAGATTTCGCCGATGACGTTCTTGGCAACGGCGTCCGGCTTGATGATCGAAAGGGTGCGCTCCAGCGCCATGGGATGTCTCCAATGGAATCGGGCCGCTGATGGCCCGAAGGGTAACATGAAAAAAACCCGCGTCGGGACGCGGGCTTAGCCTGATAAACGTAGGCGAATTGTAAAAGATAAAGCTGCGGCATGGTAGTGCCGGCCGCTGGCCGGCAACCCCGTCGCGGCCAAGGGTCGGATTCCCGCAGGGGCTCTGACCCATTCCGGGGCCCACCGTTGGGGTCGGAGCCCCATTCGGGGATCCGACCCCACCCCATCGCATTCACCCACCTGAGTGAAATCTGACCGGCCCGGGCAATTTTGCTGCAATGCAAAATGCCATACGCTACCGTCTGGTCCTAGTATCAAACAATCGTTTGATTAAGGTCCGCCCGCCGATGGCCAAACCCGCCCACTTCTCGACCAAGGACCGGATCCTCGGCGCGGCCGAGGAGCTGTTCGCCCAGCACGGCTTCGCCGGCACCTCGCTGCGCCAGGTGACCAGCCAGGCCGATGTCAACATCGCTGCGGTCAACTACCACTTCGGCTCCAAGGAAAACCTGGTCAACGAGGTGTTCCGCCGCCGCATGGACGAGATGACCGGCGCCCGCCTGTCACAGCTCGAACGTGCCCGCGCCGAGCACCCGGGCGAACTGCGCCCGGTGCTGGCCGCCTTCGTCGAGCCGGCGCTGGCGCTGGCCCAGGACCGCCAGAACGGCGGCGCCTTCGTGCGCGTGATCGCCCGCGCCTACGCCGAGAAGAACGACAACCTGCGCAAGTTCCTGTCCGACCACTACGGCCACGTGCTGCGTGCGTTCGGCAAGGCCATCGGCGAATGCGTGCCGGACCTGAGCAAGGAGGAGCTGTACTGGCGCCTCGACTTCCTGGCCGGCTCGCTCACCTATGCCATGGCCGATTTCGGGCTGATCAAGCGTCCCGCCGGTGTCACCGAAGCGGCGCATCGTGCCCATGCCGCCCACGAACTGATCCATTTCGCCGAAGCCGGGTTCCGCGCCGCCGCACGCGCCAGCGCCCTGCCCGCTTCCCTTTGATTCCACCCAGTAACTGCTGACCAACAAAGGCCCTACACCATGTCCAATTCCCTGCTAGTCCGCCGCGCCGCCGTGCTGGGTGCCGGCGTCATGGGTGCCCAGATCGCCGCCCACCTCACCAACGCTGGCGTCGACACCGTGCTGTTCGACCTGCCTGCCAAGGAAGGTCCGGCCGACGGCATCGTGCTGAAGGCGATCGCCAACCTGGGCAAGCTGAGCCCGGCGCCGCTGGCCAGCAAGTCGCTGGCCGAAGCCATCACCCCGGCCAACTACGAGTCCGGCCTGGAGCAGCTGAAGGACTGCGACCTGATCATCGAGGCCATCGCCGAGCGCATGGACTGGAAGCAGGACCTGTACAAGAAGATCGCCCCGTTCGTGGCTGACCACGCGGTGCTGGCTTCCAACACCTCGGGCCTGGGCATCAACAAGCTGGCCGACGTGCTGCCCGAGCAGCTGCGTCACCGCTTCTGCGGCGTGCACTTCTTCAACCCGCCGCGCTACATGCATCTGGCCGAACTGATCCCGGCCACCACCACCGACGCCTCCGTGCTGGAAGGCCTGGAAGAATTCCTGGTCACCACCCTGGGCAAGGGCGTGGTGTACGCCAAGGACACCCCGAACTTCATCGGCAACCGCATCGGCGTGTTCTCGATCCTGTCGACCATCCACCACACCCAGCAGTTCGGCCTGGGCTTCGATGAAGTGGACGGCCTGACCGGCCCGCTGGTCGGCCGCCCGAAGTCGGCCACCTACCGCACCTCCGACGTGGTCGGCCTGGACACCATGGCGCACGTCATCAAGACCATGGGCGACACCCTGCCGAATGATCCGTGGCATGAGTTCTTCAAGTCGCCGAAGTGGCTGGATGCGCTGATTTCCAAGGGCGCGTTGGGCCAGAAGACCGGCGCCGGCATCTTCCGCAAGGTCGGCAAGGACATCGTCGTACTGGACCTGGAGAAGCAGGACTACCGTCCGGCTGATCGCGCTGCCGCGCCGGAAGTGGTCGAGATCCTGAAGATCAAAAATCCGGCGGAGAAGTTCGCCAAGCTGCGCGAGAGCCAGCATCCGCAGGCGCAGTTCCTGTGGGCGACCTTCCGCGACCTGTTCCACTACAGCGCCTACCACCTGGCCGACATCGCCGAAACCGCGCGCGACGTCGACCTGGCCATCCGCTGGGGCTACGGCTGGTCGCTGGGCCCGTTCGAAACCTGGCAGGCCGCCGGCTGGAAGCAGGTCGCACAGTGGATCGCCGATGACATCGTGGCCGGCAAGAGCATGAGCAATGCGCCGCTGCCGGACTGGGTGTTCGATGGCCGCGACGGCGTGCATGCCGCCGAAGGCAGCTACAGCCCGTCGCGCAACGCCAAGCTGCCGCGTTCGTCGCTGCCGGTGTACCAGCGCCAGCGCTTCCCCGATCCGCTGTTGGGCGAGAAGTTCGCGCCGGGCGAGACCGTGTTCGAGAACGACGGCCTGCGCATGTGGCACGACGGTGATGGCATTGCCGTGGTCAGCTTCAAGACCAAGATGAACACCGTGTCCGACCAGGTGCTGGACGGCCTGCAGGAATGCGTCAGCCGCGCCGAGAAGGACTTCCAGGGCCTGGTGATCTGGCAGCAGAAGGAGCCCTTCTCCGCCGGTGCCGATCTGGCCGGTGCACTGGGCCTGCTGCAGGCCGGCAAGGTCGACCAGTTCGAAGAAATGGTTGCCAACTTCCAGCGCACCAGCCAGCGCATCAAGTACTCGCTGGTGCCGGTGGTTGCCGCCGTGCGCGGCCTGGCCCTGGGTGGTGGCTGCGAGTTCCAGATGCACAGCGCCAAGACCGTGGCCTTCCTGGAAAGCTACATCGGCCTGGTCGAGGCCGGCGTCGGCCTGCTGCCGGCCGGCGGTGGCCTGAAGGAACTGGCCGTGCGCGCCTCGCAGGCCGCAGGCCCGGGCGGTGATGTGTTCGCCGAACTGAAGAAGACCTTCGAGACCGTAGCGATGGCCAAGGTGTCCAACTCGGCGGTCAACGCCAAGGAACTGGGCCTGCTGCGCAGCACCGACAAGGTGGTGTTCAACAGCTACGAAGCGCTGCACATCGCCAAGGCCGAAGCTCGCGCCCTGGCCGAAGCGGGCTACCGTCCGCCGCTGCCGGCACGCCGCATCCAGGTGGCCGGTGACGTGGGTATCGCCACCTTCAAGATGATGCTGGTCAACATGCTGGAAGGCCGCTTCATCAGCCCGTACGACTACGAGATCGCCGAGCGCATCGCCACCGTGCTGTGCGGTGGCAAGGTCGACCGCGGCACCCTGGTGGACGAAGAGTGGCTGCTGACCCTGGAGCGCAAGCACTTCGTCGAACTGGCCCAGCAGGAAAAGACCCAGGCCCGCATCGCGCACATGCTGAAGACCGGCAAGCCGCTGCGGAACTGACGGAAGACATCGGTAGTGCCGGCCGCTGGCCGGCAACCTCTTCCAACCCCTATTCAAGAGATCATTGCAATGACCAAGCAAATCCAGGACGCCTACATCGTCGCCGCCACCCGTACCCCGGTGGGCAAGGCGCCCAAGGGCATGTTCCGCAACACCCGCCCCGACGACATGCTTGCGCACGTGCTGCGCAGCGTCGTCGCCCAGGCCCCGGGCGTGGACGTCAACCGCATCGATGACGCCATCATCGGCTGCGCCATGCCGGAGGCCGAGCAGGGCATGAACGTGGCGCGCATCGGCGTGCTGCTGGCCGGCCTGCCGAACACCATCGCCGCGCAGACCGTGAACCGCTTCTGCTCCTCCGGCCTGCAGGCCGTGGCGCAGGCCGCCGACGCGATCCGCCTGGGCAACGCCGACCTGATGCTGGCCGGCGGCACCGAGTCGATGTCGATGGTGCCGATGATGGGCAACAAGATCGCCATGGCGCCGAGCGTGTTCGACAACGACCACGTCGCCATCGCCTACGGCATGGGCATCACCGCCGAGAAGGTCGCCGAAGAGTGGAAGGTCTCGCGCGAAGACCAGGACGCCTTCGCCCTGGCCTCGCACCAGAAGGCGATGGCCGCGATCCAGAACGGCGACTTCAAGGATGAGATCAGCCCGTACGAGATCGTCTCGCACCTGCCGGACCTGGTCGACGGCCAGCGCATCATCACCCGCAACAAGGTGGCCGACACCGACGAAGGCCCGCGCCCGGACTCCTCCGCTGAAGGCCTGGCCAAGCTGCGCCCGGTATTCCGCAACGGCCAGTTCGGCGGCACCGTCACCGCCGGCAACTCGTCGCAGATGAGCGATGGCGCCGGTGCCGTGCTGCTGGCCTCGGAGCAGGCGATCAAGGATTACGGCCTGACCCCGCTGGCGCGTTTCGTCAGCTTCTCGGTGGCCGGCGTGCGCCCGGAAGTGATGGGCATCGGCCCGATCGCCGCGATCCCGAAGGCCCTGAAGCAGGCCGGCCTGACCCAGGACCAGCTGGACTGGATTGAACTGAACGAAGCCTTCGCCGCGCAGTCGCTGGCGGTGATCCGCGATTGCGGCCTGGACCCGAGCAAGGTCAACCCGCTGGGCGGCGCCATCGCCCTGGGCCATCCGCTGGGCGCGACCGGCGCGATCCGTACCGCCACCCTGCTGCACGGCCTGCGTCGTCGCCAGCAGAAGTACGGCATGGTCACGATGTGCATCGGCACCGGCATGGGCGCGGCGGGTATTTTCGAGGCGCTGTAAGGTTCAAGGCGTTGCCTCGATGGGCTTCATGGCGTGGGTCGGGTTGGCAGGGCTGCCCGGGACACGCCGTGAACCCTTCCATGGGGGCTCGATGGCGCCATCCATGGCGCCAACGGTCCCGGGCAGCCCTGCCAACCCGGCCCTTCCAGCCTCCCCGCGGCGGAGGGATGAGCAAAGGCAGGGTCAAAGGCCGGGGTCAGATCCCTTTGCTGCGCAAAGGGCTCTGACCCCAACAAGCAGAAAAGGCAGCCATCGGCTGCCTTTTTGCTTTTGCTTTTGCTCTTGCCCTTGATTCCGCCCTTCCCGTCCGCGCTGCACGGAAACTGTCGAGAGGGGGCGGATGGCCCTCTCCAAAACCGTTGGCGCCATGGATGGCGCCACCGAGCACCATGGAAGGGCTTTGGCGTGTTTTGGAGAGGGCCATCCGCCCCCTCCGCCACGTATCAATCAAAGCGCTGACGGAGCGCTTGATAAACCCCTTATTCCGCCAGCATCGCCGCCAGCTTCTCCCGCGCCGGGCCGGCCAGCTTCGGATTGTCCAGCGCGAAGCGGATCGTCGCCTCCACCAGACCCAGGTGCGTACCGCAGTCGAAGCGGGTGCCCTCGAAACGATAGGCATCGACTTCTTCGGTCTTCAGCAGCTCGGCAATCGCATCGGTCAGCTGGATCTCGCCGCCGGCACCGGTCTGGGTCTGTTCCAGCAGTTCGAAGATCTTCGGGCTCAGCACGTAGCGGCCGACCACCGCCAGGTCACTCGGCGCGTCCTCCGGCTTCGGCTTCTCGACGATCTGCGAAATGCGGCCCTTGCGGCCATCGAACGCCTCAGTGGCGACGATGCCGTAGCTGGCGGTCTTTTCGTGCGGCACGTCTTCGACCGCGATCACGCTGGCACCGCTGGCCTCATTGAGGTCGGCCATCTGCTTCAGCGCACCGGCACCGCGATTCCAGATCAGATCGTCGGGCAGCAGCACCGCGAACGGCTCGTCACCGATCACAGCCTTGGCACACAGCACTGCGTGCCCCAGGCCCAGCGCCTCGGCCTGGGTCACGAAGATCGCGCGCACGCCGTTGGGCAGCACATGCCGGATCAGCTCCAGCTGCTCCTGCTTGCCGGCACGCTCGAGCTTCTGCTCCAGCTCGTAGGCCTTGTCGAAATAATCGGCAACCGCGTGCTTGTAGCGGTTGGTGATGAACACCAGCGTGTCGCAGCCGGCTTCGATGGCTTCATCAACGGCGTACTGGATCAGCGGCCGATCAATGATCGGCAGCATCTCCTTCGGCACAGTCTTGGTTGCTGGCAAAAAACGCGTTCCCAGTCCTGCCACCGGGAAAACTGCCTTGCGAATTCGCTTGCTCATTGGTGCCTGTTCGCCTCACGTGCCGGAAAGGGCACGACTTTAGCGGATGAAATGTAAGCATCCTGTTCGATTGGCGAGAATTCCGGCATCGTCGCAAACAGGATTTCCTGGATGCTGGCAGTGTCGTAGCTGGCAATCGCCTCACGCAGGCGCGGAACGTTGCCCAGCACCAGGTCGCGCGAGAACGTACGCACGCCGGCCTCGAGAATCTTCGGGTGCGCGGTCGAACGGTAGTCTTCGTCCGAATAGAACAGGGTCTCGTGCAGCTTCTCGCCCGGGCGCAGGCCGGTATAGATGATCTGGATGTCCTTGTACGGCTGCTTGCCGGTCAAACGGATCATCTGTTCGGCCAGCACGCGGATCGGCACCGGCTCGCCCATGTCCAGAGTGTAGATCGCACCATGCGACGCCGACGCGGCCGCCTGCAGGATCAGCTGGCAGGCCTCGGGGATGGTCATGAAGTAACGGCTGACTTCCGGGTCCGTGACCGTGACCGGACCACCGCGCAGGATCTGCTCGCGGAACAGCGGCACCACGCTGCCGGCCGACGCCAGCACGTTGCCGAAACGCACCGTGACGAAACGGGTGTGCGTGGACTTCTGGTCCAGGCTCTGGCAGATCATCTCGGCGTAGCGCTTGCTCGCACCCAGCGCATTGACCGGGTCGACCGCCTTGTCCGTGGAAATGAACACGAAATGCTCCACGCGGGCTTCCAGGCACGCGCGGGCGACGTTCTCGGTCGCCAGGATGTTGTTGCGCACCGCTTCGCGCAGCTGGCGCTCCAGCACCGGCACGTGCTTGTAGGCGGCCGCATGGAAAGCGGTATCGACCGGGTGCAGCGACAATGCATGGCGAATCACCGCCGGGTCACCGCAGTCGCCCAGCACCGCCTCGATCTCGACATCGGGGAAGCTGCGCCGCAGCTCGCCCTCGATGGTCAGCAGCAGCAGCTCGCTGATCTCCAGCAGGATGATGCGACCTGCACCGTGCCGCGCGCACTGGCGACAAAGCTCCGAGCCGATCGAACCACCGGCGCCGGTGACCATCACAGTGCGCCCACCCAACCAGCCGCGGATCAGGTTCCAGTCCGGCATGATCGGCTTGCGGCCCAGCAGATCCTCGATCGCCACTTCCTTCAGCTGGCCCGGCAGCGACTGGCCCTGCAGGATGTCGCTGAGCTTGGGCACGGTACGGAACGGAACGCCGGTGCTTTCGCAGATCGCGACAACGCGCTGCATGCCTGCGGCGTCCAATGACGGCATGGCAATGACCAGCAGCTTGGCAGCGGTCTCGCGGACCACTGTCGGGGCGTCATCCAGGGTGCCGAGGATCGGCAGGCCCTGCAGCTTGGCACCCCGCAGGTGCGGTGCATCGTCGAGCAGGCCGACCGGCTCGAAGTTGCCGGAACGACGCAGGTCGCGCACCAGTGTTTCCGCCGCCTGGCCGGCGCCGAGGATCAGCACGCGGCGGGCGCTGGAATCGGACTGCAGGGCCTGATAGTCCTTCCAGGCCCGGTACAGCAGGCGCGGTGCGCCCAGCAGGGCCGACAGCGCGAACGGGTAGATCACCAGCACCGACATCGGCACGCCGTCGAAGCGCTTCCACATCAGCACCAGGACGATGGCGACCATGCCGATGAAGCTGGCCTTGAAGATGTTCAGCAGGTCGCTGACGCTGGCGAACCGCCACAGCCCGCGATACAGGCCCACGCGCCAGAACACCAGGCCCTGCAGCAGCAGGACCAGGGTGGTATCGACGTTCCACAGGGGCAGCGCCGGAGCGTTGGGCAGGATCGAGTAACGCCCTGCATGGAGCAACTGCCAGCATGCCCAGACCATGAAAAGGTCGTGGCAGACGATGGCCGAACGCGGCATCAGGCCGAGGATTCTGTCCCGCCAGGGTGAAGCCATAAGTCAGGTATTTCCTTGTCGGTAGCGCATTCCATTGCGCAGGAGGAGCCAGAGGACGCTCAGCGCGGTGAACCACGCGATCGCCACGGCAGCCTCCCACCTCGGCTGCAAATTGGAGCAGACATTGAACACTGTAATACTGAACAGGCCCAAAGCAAAGTACATCCCTGTCACCTGGGGGTGACTGGCTCCTGCCTGCACCGCGCGCTGGTAGACGTGCTGGGTGTGGGGTTCCATCCAGCGTTGTCCTGAAATGATGCGCGCCAGCAGTGTGAAGCCCGCGTCCACGAGGAACGGCGAAACCGGGACCAGCAGCAGGATCCAGTTGATATCGGTACGCACGCTGGCGAGTGCCAGCACCGCTGCGACCGCATACCCCAGCGCTCCACTTCCGACATCGCCCATGAAGATCCGGGCCCGAGGGAAGTTGAACGGCAGGAATCCAAGGCAGGCCAGGCCCAGGGCCACGGCAGCCAGCGAGTACGGCCACGGCAGCACCGGCGCCAGCCCCAGCATTGCCACGACGGCCTGGCTGGCGGCAATGCCGTTGATGCCGTCCATGAAATTCCAGATGTTGATCAGTGAGGCGGTGAACAGCAGCACCAGCGCCGCCAACAGCCAGCTGCCGCCATTCACCTTCACCAGGCCGGCCAGCAGCGTCGCGGCGATGAAATGGACCAGCAGGCGACGCATCGCTGGCAGGGGCTTGTGGTCGTCCCACCAGCCGATACCGGCCACCAGCACCAGCCCAAGGCTGGCCACCAGTACTGTCGGCGTGCTCTCGGGCCAGGCCCAGATGGCCACGGCTGCAGTCACCAGCAGGCTGATGACGATGGCGATGCCGCCACCGCGCGGCGTAGCGACGCTATGGCTGCGGCGTTCGCCGGGCTGATCCATCAACTGCTGGCGCAGCGCATAGCCGCGTGCCGCCCAGGTCAGCACCGCACTCAGCAGGGCGAGCGCCAGCAGCGCGCCCATCACAAGCCAGGGCATGGATCAGAGCACCGCGTAGTTCAGCAGCGGCTTGACCGTCCCCCACTCCTTGCAGCTCGGACACTGCCAGTGGTGGGTACGCGCCCCGAAGCCGCAGCGGGTGCAGCGATAGGCCGGGTTGCGCACCAGCAACTGGTCAGTGATGTGCTTGAGGTCATGCAGGGTGGCTGTGGAATCGGCGCCCTCGGCCAGGGTGAGGTCGATCAGCGCGGACTCGCCACGCACCGACGGGCGATCCTTCAGCTGGCGGCCCAGGTAGGCACGCGCCGGGGCCACGCCTTCCTGCTCTTCCATCAACCGGGTCAGCGCCAGCACCGGGGCAATGCCACGGTAATGCTCTGTCATCTCCGACAGGAACGCGCGCGCACCTGCCAGATCGCCCACCTTGCGATAGTTCTGCATCAACGCCGGCAGCAGTTCCGGCAGGTATTCGGGGTCGTTGCGCGCGGCGCGCTCGAAGGCGCGCACGGCGGCCTCAGGATTGCCCGCGTCGGTTTCCAACCGGCCCTCGATGATGCCGGCGCGCACCGACATCGCATCGGCCTGGTAGGCGCGGGCGATCGCTGCCCTCGCCTCTTCCAGCTTGCCGGCGCCACGGAATCGCTCGGCCAGTTCGCACTCGAACTGCCCGATCAGCTTGCCCATCGGCTCGCCGGTGACATCCTCGAACCGGGTGGCGTTGTCGATGGCCTTTTCCCAATCGCGCTCGGCCTGGTAGATGCCGATCAGGTGCTTGAGCGCCTGCGGTGCGCGCTGATCCAGCTGGGCCAGCTCGGTGAACACGGTCTCGGCACGATCCAGCAGGCCGGACTTCATGTAGTCCTCGCCCAGGGCCAGCAGGGCCTGCACGCGCTGTGCGTCACTCAGGTCATGGCGATTGACCAGGCCCTGGTGCAGGCGGATGGCGCGGTCGACTTCGCCACGACGGCGGAACAGATGGCCCAGCGCGACCTGGGTCTCGAAGGTTTCCTTGTCCAGCTCGGCGATGTGCAGGAACAGCTCGATGGCCTTGTCCGGCTGCTCGTTGAGCAGGTAGTTCAGGCCACGGAAATAGGTGCTCGACAGGCGGCTGACCTGGCTGTCACCGTGGCGTTGGCCACCACGCCGCCCGATCACCCACCCGGCCAGTGCGGCCAGCGGTACGAACAGGAAGAACCAGAACCACTCGGTGACGAAATCCATCTTCGATCAACGTCCATCAAAAGATTGGGGGGAAGCAACCGGTGCCGGCGAAGCGGCAGCGGACTTGTTGGCGCGACGCAGCTGGCCGTAGAGCGGAATGACCACGCTCACCAGCACCAGCCCGGCACCGACCACGACACCGACCAGCAGCGCGGCAATCAGGGCCACGCCCACCGAAGTGTGCAGTTGGGTAAACAGCAGGTTGATCGACATTGCGGTCATGTTGACCGCACCGATGATCAATCCAAGGATCAGCACCGCCAGCAGGACCAGCAGACGAAAAACCTTCATGCGACAGCTCCAGTGGCAGGAGTCCGTAGCTTATCCGACTCGCGGCTGGATTCGCACGCGGTGGCGCGACGGCAGGCTCAGGCCGGATCGGCGTCCAGCGGCAGCACACTGCTGACCCGCTCGCGCAGTTCCTTGCCCGGCTTGAAATGGGGAACATGCTTGCCCGGCAGGGCATCCGATTCGCCGGTCTTCGGGTTGCGACCCAGGCGCGGCGGACGATAGTGCAGCGAGAAGCTGCCAAATCCACGGATTTCGATGCGATCCCCGGCGGACAGCGATCCGCCCATCATTTCCAGCAACGACTTCACCGCCAGATCGACATCATCGGCCTTCAGGTGCGCCTGGCGGCGCGCAAGGATTTCGATCAGTTCGGATTTGGTCATTGCCGGCTCACATCAGGGGCATCTCAGCCTGAAACGGCCCGGGCAATGCCCGGGCCGTCCAGGAAACAACGAACAGCCTAAGGCCGATTACTCGGACTTGTTGCCGTTCAGCTGTGCACGCAGCAGCGCGCCCAGCTGGGTGGTGCCGCTGGAAGCCGAAGAGGACTGGTATTCCTCCAGCACTTCGCGCATTTCAGCGTCGTCCTTGGCCTTGATCGACAGCTGCAGGGTACGGCCCTTGCGGTCCATGCCCACGAACTTGGCTTCGACCTTGTCGCCGACCTTCAGGTGCTGGGTGGCGTCGTCAACGCGCTCGTTGGCGATGTCGCGGGCCGAGACGTAACCTTCGATGCCGTCAGCCAGCTCGATGATCGCGCCCTTGGCGTCGACTTCCTTCACCACGCCTTCGACCTTGGAACCCTTCGGATTGGCAGCCATG
The DNA here is from genome assembly GCF_059370435.1 of Stenotrophomonas sp. YJH_SMC_94-11. NCBI lineage: Bacteria > Pseudomonadati > Pseudomonadota > Gammaproteobacteria > Lysobacterales > Lysobacteraceae > Stenotrophomonas > Stenotrophomonas sp. YJH_SMC_94-11. The sequence continues at coordinate 213,816 of NZ_JCAFTR010000007.1, forward strand.
TACTGGCCGAACGGATCCTGCTCCAGCTGCTTCACGCCCAGGGAGATGCGCTCGCGCTCCGGATCGACGGCCAGGACGACGGCGTCCAGGGTATCGCCCTTCTTGAAGTTGCGAACGACGTCTTCGCCGGTGGTGTTCCAGCTGATGTCGGACAGGTGGACCAGGCCGTCGATGCCGCCGTCCAGGCCGATGAAGATGCCGAAGTCGGTGATCGACTTGATCTGGCCCGACACCTTGTCACCCTTCTTGTGGGTGGCAGCGAAGGTTTCCCACGGATTGGCGGCAACCTGCTTCATGCCCAGCGAGATGCGGCGACGCTCTTCATCGACGTCCAGCACCATCACTTCGACTTCATCACCCACCTGGACAACCTTGGACGGGTTGACGTTCTTGTTGGTCCAATCCATCTCGGAGACGTGCACCAGGCCTTCGACGCCCGGCTCGATCTCAACGAACGCACCGTAATCGGTGACGTTGGAGACCTTGCCGAAGACGCGGCTGTTGGCCGGGTAACGACGGCCGATGTTGTCCCACGGATCCTCGCCCAGCTGCTTCAGGCCCAGCGAAACGCGGTTGCGCTCGCGGTCGAACTTCAGCACGCGGACGTCCAGCTCGTCGCCGACGTTCACGACTTCCGACGGGTGACGCACGCGCTTCCACGCCATGTCGGTGATGTGCAGCAGGCCGTCGATACCGCCCAGGTCCACGAACGCGCCGTAATCGGTCAGGTTCTTGACGACACCCTTCAGGATCGCGCCTTCCTGCAGCTTGTCCATCAGCTGCTCGCGCTCTTCCGAGTGCTCGCTTTCGACGACAGCGCGGCGCGAGACCACGACGTTGTTACGCTTGCGGTCCAGCTTGATGAGCTTGAACTCGAGTTCCTTGCCTTCCAGGTAGGCCGGATCGCGCACCGGGCGCACATCGACCAGGGAACCCGGCAGGAAGGCGCGGACATCCTTGATGTCCACGGTGAAACCACCCTTGACCTTGCCGCTGATGCGGCCGGTGATGGTTTCGTTCTTTTCCAACGCTTCTTCCAGCTCGTCCCACACCATCGCGCGCTTGGCCTTCTCGCGCGACAGGACGGTTTCGCCGAAGCCGTTCTCGATCGAGTCGAGGGCGACCTTGACGATGTCGCCTTCGGCGACGTCGATTTCGCCAGCGTCGTTACGGAACTGTTCGATCGGCACGATGCCTTCGGACTTCAGGCCAGCGTTGATCACCACGACGTCGCCGCGGACTTCAACAACGGTACCGCTGACGATGGCGCCCGGCTTCAGCTTGGCCAGGTTGGCCTGGCTGGCTTCAAACAGTTCGGCAAATGATTCGGTCATTAGATTTACTCTGTTGGACACATGGGTCGGTGGCGTCCCCTTCAGGGGAATGGCGACCGCCCGCCTGTTGGTCGACCCCGGAAACGCAGGTCGTGTGTAGTAGGAAAACCGCCACGCATCATTGCGCGACGGAGCGGGTACAGCACTGCTTTGCGCGACCACTGCCGATGCGACTGGCAGTGCTCCCGCGCGAACGGATCAGGCAGCCGGAACCGGAAGCAGATCCATCACTCGGGCAACGACATCATCGATGCCGATGCCTGTGGTGTCGATGAGGACAGCATCGTCTGCCGGCTTCAGGGGCGCCACGGTACGCTGAGCATCACGGGCGTCGCGGGCCATGATCTCGCGCAGGAGGTCATCAAAGTTAACAGAAACCCCCTTGTCTTTCAACTGCTTATGCCGGCGCTCTGCGCGCTCCTCGGCACTGGCGGTCAGGAAGACCTTGTAGGGGGCGTCCGGAAAGATCACCGTGCCCATGTCGCGGCCGTCGGCGACCAGGCCCGGCAGCTCCCTGAATGCGCGCTGGCGCTCCTTCAGGGCGGCCCGGACCTCCGGGATGGCAGCAATGGCCGAGGCCAGCGCCCCGGTGGTCTCCAGGCGCAGCTCGTCGGTGGCATCGGTGCCGTTGACCATGACCCGCATGGCATCGCCCTGCTCGACAAACTGAACGTGGGTGTCAAAGGTGCAACGGACCAGCGCGGAGGCGTCGGAGGTGTCGATGTCGGCCCAGCTTGCGGCCACGCCCACCGCCCGGTACAGCGCGCCCGAATCCAGATAATGCCAGTCCATCCTGCGCGCGATGATGCGGCTGATGGTACCCTTGCCGGCCCCGGATGGGCCGTCGATGGTCAGGACGGGAGCGAGTGGATTCATGGGGGTCCCAGAGCGTGTGAAGAGGCCATTCTAGCCTCTGCCAGACGCCCCCAGCGGGATCTTTTGTGCAACCACTTGAAACCATGAGGAAAAGCCCGGTAGAATGGCGGGCTTGAACGAGCGTCAACTGCCGATTGTCTTTCGCATATCGCGGCCACGCTCCACCCGAACAACTACTGTTTACGCCGAGGTATGCCATGAAAGTCCTGTCCTCCCTGAAGTCGGCGAAGGCCCGTCACCGTGACTGCAAGGTCGTGCGTCGTCGTGGCAAGATCTTCGTCATCTGCAAGTCGAACCCGCGTTTCAAGGCGCGTCAGCGCTAAGCCTCACAGCCCTCCGGCTGCGGCTGGCCCTACGCGGGGCCGACCCGATGCAAGAAACCGCCTTCGGGCGGTTTTTTGTTTATGCGGCTTTTTCCTGCCGTTTTTGCTGTAATCGCCTTTCTTGACCACTGGGGAGTAGATCGAGATGAAGCGTTACCTGTCCGCCCTGGCCGTGATGGCCACCCTGGCCGCCGCCACACCGGCACTGGCCGATACCCTGCTTGTCGACCGTGCCCGCGAGAAGCCGGCCGGTGCCCTGCCCGTGCGCGGCCAGAGCATGCAGCAGGTGCAGGCGCAGTTCGGCGCGCCCAGCGAACAACTGCAGCCGCGTGGCGGGCAGAAGCGGCAATGGCCGACCATCAACCGCTGGGTGTACCCGCAGTTCACCGTCTACTTCGAGAAGCAGAAGGTGATCGACGTGGTGGCCAACCAGGCGGACCCGAACGAAATCGGCCCGAAACCACCGATCCGTTGATCCCTTTTCCCGCCCTGGGCGGGCCTGTGTAGCGAGACCATGAACCAGACCCTTCGTTTTCCTGCCGAGTGGGAAGCCCAGAGCGGCGTCCTGATTGCCTGGCCTACCGCCGACACCGACTGGGCCGACCGCCTGGGCCAGGTGGAAGAGACCTACATCGCCCTGGTCGCGGCCATCACCCGCTTCCAGCCGGTGCTGATCTGCGTGGCCGACGACGATGTGGAGACCTATGCCGAAATGCGGCTGCGCTCCAACCGCATCGACATGGACAAGGTCCACTTCACCACGGCCGCCTACGACGATACCTGGCTGCGCGACTCCGGCCCGATCACCCTGCGCCGCGCCGACGGCGGTTTCCAGCTGCTGGACTTCCGCTTCACTGGCTGGGGCGGCAAGTTCGACGCCACCCTGGATGACCAGCTGGTGGGTGTGCTCGACCAGGCTGGCGTGTTCAACGACGCCCCGGTACGCAGCATTCCGTTCGCGTTGGAAGGCGGTGGCATCGAGACCGACGGCGAAGGCACCCTGCTGACCACCTGGAAGTGCCTGCACGAACGCCACCCGGACCGCGACCGCGCCAGCCTGAGCGCCGACCTGGCCGACTGGCTGCAGCAGGACCGCGTGCTGTGGCTGGACCACGGCTACCTGGAAGGCGACGACACCGACGCCCACATCGATACCCTCGCCCGCTTCGCCTCCGCTGACAGCATCGTCTATCAGGCCTGCGACGACGAGAGCGATTCGCACTACGCCGAGCTGCAGGCGATGGGCAACGAGCTGGCCGCGCTGCGCACCAAGGACGGCCAGCCGTATCGCCTGTTCCCGCTGCCGTGGGCGCGGCCGGTGATCGACGAAGGCCGCCGTCTTGCTGCGTCGTACGCCAACTACCTGATCGTCAACGGCGCGGTGCTGATGCCGGCCTATGGCGACCCGGCCGACGACCTGGCCCGTGATGTGCTGGCCCAGGCGCATCCGGGTCGCGAGATCGTGCAGGTACCTTGCCGCTCGCTGATCTGGCAGAACGGCAGCCTGCACTGCATCACCATGCAGCTGCCGGAAGGGCTGTTGAAGGCCTGACGGATGACGCCGGGCCCCGCCCGGCACTGCTTTTGTAGAGTCGAGCCATGCTCGACTGGCTTCATGTAGAGCCGAGCCCACGCTCGGCTGGCCGCTCGCGCGATCGAAGCAGAGCGCAGCCGAGCATGGGCTCGGCTCTACAACACCGGCCATTCAGCGCGCAACACGCCGTCGCCGCCCATCCGCGCTAACATGCAGGTTTTCCCCCGCAGGAACGCCCCGCATGAACTCGCGCAGCCCCCTTACCGTCGCCCTGATCCAGGAGCGCAACCACGGTGATGCCGCCGCCAACCTGGCGGTGATCGAAGCACGCGTGGCCGAGGCGGCTGCGCAGGGTGCCAAGCTGGTGCTGCTGCAGGAACTGCACAACGGCCCGTATTTCTGCCAGCACGAATCGGTGGACGAATTCGACCTGGCCGAATCCATTCCGGGCCCGAGCACCGAGCGCCTGGGCGCACTGGCGAAGAAGCATGGCGTGGTGCTGGTCGGCTCGCTGTTCGAGCGCCGCGCTGCCGGCCTGTACCACAACACCGCCGTGGTGTTCGAGAAGGACGGTACGCTGCTCGGCAAGTACCGCAAGATGCACATCCCGGATGATCCGGGCTTCTACGAGAAGTTCTACTTCACCCCGGGCGACATCGGCTTCAAGCCGATCGATACTTCGGTGGGCCGCCTGGGCGTGCTGGTGTGCTGGGACCAGTGGTACCCGGAAGCGGCACGCCTGATGGCGCTGGCCGGCGCCGAGCTGCTGCTGTACCCGACCGCGATCGGCTGGGACCCGGACGACGTGCAGGACGAGAAGACCCGCCAGCGCGACGCCTGGGTGCTGAGCCACCGTGGCCACGCCGTGGCCAACGGCCTGCCGGTGCTGAGCTGCAACCGCGTCGGCCACGAGGCGTCGCCGCTGGGCGCGTCGGGCATCCAGTTCTGGGGCAACAGCCACGTGCTCGGCCCGCAGGGCGAGTTCCTGGCCGAGGCCGGCACCGAGGCCACCGTGCTGCTGTGCGACGTCGACCTGCAGCGCAGCGAGCATGTGCGCCGCATCTGGCCGTTCCTGCGTGATCGCCGCATCGATGCATACGGCGACCTGCTCAAGCGCTACATCGACTGAGCCGGAGCCCGCGCATGGCCGTCCTCATCCGTGATGCCGGTCCGGCCGACATCGACGCAATCACCGCCATCTACGCGGTGGAAGTGACCGATTTCGTCAACACCTACGAGTACGACATCCCGGACGCGACCGAGATGCTGCGCCGCATGCGCGACATCATTGATCGTGGCTTCCCCTACCTGGTCGCCGAGATCGACGGCCAGGTGGCTGGCTATGCCTATGCCAACACCTATCGCACCCGCATTGCCTACCAGTGGACCGTGGAGAACTCGGTCTACGTCGATGCCGCGTTCCAGGGCAAGGGTGTCGGCACCGGCCTGCTGAAGGCCTTGATCGACGCCTGCGTGGCACGTGGCTACCGGCAGATGGTGGCGGTGATCGGCGAACCGACCAACACCGCCTCGATCAAGCTGCACGAACGCTTCGGCTTCGAGCTGGTGGGCGTGTTCCGTGGCCTCGGCCGCAAGCATGGCCGCTGGCTGGACACCGTACAGATGCAGCGCGCGCTCGGCGATGGCGCCGACACCGCACCCTCCAATGAATGAACCCATGACCGAAACCCTTCCCGAGACCGGCGACGACCTGTTCGCCGGCCAGCCGGTGCGCGTCGTCGAACGCGACGGCGTGCGCTATACCCTGCTGGGCACCGCCCACGTCTCCCGCGCCAGCGTCGAGGCCGTTGAAAAAGCCATCGACAGCGGCCGCTTCGATGCCGTTGCCGTCGAGCTGGACCCGCAGCGCCTGCAGGCGCTGAGCGACCCCGACACGCTCGCCAAGCTCGACCTGGTCGAGGTGATCCGCAAGGGCCGCGTCGCCCTGTTCGCCGCCAACCTCGCTCTGTCCGCCTATCAGCGCCGCCTGGCCGAGCAACTCGACATCGAGCCCGGCGCCGAGCTGAAACGTGCGGTGGAACTCGCCCGCGAACGCAACCTGCCGGTGCACCTGATCGACCGCGAGGTTGGCCTGACCTTCCGCCGCGCGTCGCAACGGCTGGGCTTCTTCGGCAAGCTGAAGCTGGTTGCCGGCCTCGGCGCCGGCCTGTTCTCGTCCGAGGAAGTGGGCGAGAACGAGATCGAGAAGCTCAAGCAGGGCGACATGCTGGAATCGAGCTTCGGTGAGTTCGCAAGCGAGAGCCCGGCGCTGTACGAAACCATCATCGGCGAGCGCGACCGCTACATGGCCACCCGCCTGCGCGAAGAACACGACCCGCGCCAGCGCGAAGTGCTGGCAGTGGTCGGAGCCGGCCACCTGGCGGGTCTGGCACGCCACCTGGAAACCGACACCGAGGCACCGGCGCCGCTGCGCGCCGAGCTGGAGGCGGTGCCGAAGAAGCGCAATATCCCATGGTTCACGCTGGGCATCCTGGCGATCGTGGCGACCGGCATCGGCGTAGGCTTCTACCGCGGCGGCCTGGGCGTAGGCACCGAGCTGCTGGCAACCTGGGCGATGTATACCGGCGGCCTGGCCGGCCTGGGCTGCCTGCTGGCCGGTGGTCACCCGCTGAGCATCCTCACCGCGATCGCGGTAGCCCCGTTCAAGCCGTTCCGCCTGAGCATCCCGACCGGCGCCTTCTCGGCACTGGTGGAAGCGCGTGTGCGCAAGCCAGCCTACGAGGACTTCCTGAAGCTGCGCGACGATGCGCAGAGCCTGAAGGGCTGGTACCGCAATCGCGTTACCCGCGTGGTGCTGACCTTCATGCTGACCAACATCGGCAGCATGCTTGGCCTGTGGCTGACCACGTTCAAGGTGTGGGGAAAGGTGGCGGGATGACGTCCCAGCGCTCGTGCCTATACTCAGCGTTTTAGGAAGGAACACTTCAATGGATGCATACGATGCGCTGATGCGCGATGGTTTCGTGGTGGTGCGCCAGGCGATTGCACCCGCACTGGTCCAGGACATCAACGCGCGCATCGTGCGCTTCAAGCAGCGCAATCCAAAGGCAGTGGCGCGCAACCTGGACGAACACAAGCGCATGTATCGGGTCGTCAACCTGCACCTGGCGGTGGATGCGATGACCCGCCTGCTCACTGACAACCCGGCCATCGACGTCTGCGATCGTTTCCTCGGTGAACCGACCACGCTCTACACCAGCCTCTACTACGAGCGCGGATCGGAACAGTCTTTGCATCGCGATACGCCAGTGTTCTGCACCTCTCCGGGCGAGCGCTACATGGGAGTGTGGACCGCACTGGATGCGGTTGATGAAAGCAATGGCCCCCTTCGCGTGGTTCCGGGCAGCCACCTGTTGCCGCCGATTGACGTGCAGGCGCTGCGACGCACTGTCTTCGGCGACGGCCCGATCAGCGCCATGTCGCCGGAAGGCTGGACCGCCTATCAGGATGCGGTGGCGCGTCAATGCGAAGACGCTGGCCTGAAGCCGCAGTCGGTGCACGTGCAGCCTGGCGATGTGATCGTCTGGCACCCGCAGCTGTTCCACGGCGGCGCGCCACATCCCTCTGCCGGAACGCGTCGCAGCGTGGTCATGCACGTAACGCCGAAGTCGATGCCGGTGGGCCACATGGATGTTTTCTACGGGCAAACTCCTCCGCTGTCCAAAGCACCGTGGCGTTATTACCGGCGTGGCCAGCGTGAGATCGCACGGTTCGGGCAGGTGGATTTCGGTCACGAGTACACGCGCCGGACCTGGTTCCTGCGCAAGGCCTGACCCAAGCCGAAAAAAGGGGGAGGCCGCCCCACTACGACCGGCCTCCCCCACACCACAACACGTTGGCGCGTATTACGGTCGAGCAAGCTCGACCACTACACCGCGGTCCCCGCCACGACCTCCACACCTCGCGCGCGACGGATCAGCCGCGTCACGGTATTGCGCAGGTCATCGAGCACCGCGTAGATCGTCGGCAGGAACAGCAGGCTGACCACGGTCGAGAACGCCAGGCCGCCGGCAATCGCGCGCGCCATCGGCGAGTACTCCGGGCCATTGCCGAACATCTGCGTGTCGGTCAGCGAGATCGGCACCATCGCCAGGATCGCCGTGCCCATGGTCATCATGATCGGGCGCAGGCGTTCGCGTGAGCCTTCCACCAGCGCCTGGGTACGGCCCATGCCGCTGCGCCGCAGGTTGTTGATGTGCTCGATCATCACGATGCCGTTGTTCACCACCACGCCCATCAGCACCAGGATGCCAATGAAGGACATGATCCCGAACGAGGTGCCAGTGATCCAGAAAAGCCAGAACACGCCGAAGATCGAGAACAGCACGCCGCTCATGATCGCCGCCGGGAACAGCAGCGACTCGAATACCGCCGCCATCACCACGTAGATCATCACCAGCGCGATCAGCAGGTTGAACACCATCTGCTGCATGGCTTCATCATCGTTGCCGTAGTCGCCGCCATCGAAGGTGAAGCCGTAGCCGGCCGGGAAGTTCATCGGCTTGAGCACGGCCTCTATCGCCTTGCGCCCGTCCGGTGCGGTGACCTTCCCGGCCAGGTTGGCCTTGATGGTCAATGTCGTCTGACGATTGGTACGGCCGATCTGGGTGGCCGACGAACCAACGTCCACGGTGACCAGGCTCAGCAGCGGCACGCTGCGGCCATCGCCGGTACGCACGCTGAAACCGGCCAGGTCTTCCGGGCTGCTCTGCTCGGCGCCGGCAAAGCGCACCCACACCGGCACTTCATTGTCACCGCGACGGAACTCGCGCATCGGTGCGCCGCGCAGCGCCAGGCCGACGAAGCTGGCCACCTGTTCGGCGTTGAAGCCGAACGCTGCGGCACGCTCACGGTCGACGCGTACCTTCAGCTCGCCGCCCTTCTCGCCGTTGTCGATGCGCACGTCCCGCAGTTCGGCACGCTGCGCCAGCAACGGCACCACTTCCTGGCCGATCTCCTGCAGCATCGAGCTGGAATCGCCCACCAGCTGCACCTGCACGCCCTGGTTGCCGCCACCCCCGCCATCGCCGCCCTGGTTGCCGACGAAATAGTCGGTGCGGGCGGACTTCGGCAGGCCCTTGCGCAACTCTTCCTGCAGCGCCTTGATGTCCTTGGCGTACTTCTCGTCCAGGGTGACCACCGTGGAGCTGCCTTCCTGCTCGCTGTACCAGGAGTACACCTGCTTCACGTGCAGGCGCTCGCGGTTCTGGTCGATCCAGCTCTCCACGCGCGCCACTTCCTCGGACATCTGCCGGTAGGTGTAGGCGCCCTTCCACATGTAGCCGATGAAGATGTCCTTGCCGCCCTCGCCCCCGAACATGTCGACCTTGGTCAGCTTCATCGGCACCAGGCTGACCAGTACCACCAGCAGGATGCCGAGCAGGCTCCAGCCGCGGTGGTGCAGCGACCAGTCCAGCAGCTGTGCATAGCGCCGCTGCAGGCGCGCGATCAGGCCGGTCTGCGAGTGCACCAGCTTGGGTGTGGCCATGCGTGCGGACAGCATCGGAATCAGGCTGACCGCGACCAGCCACGAGGCCAGCAGCGAGACCGAGATGGTGATCGCGATCTGCGCCATGAAGATGCTGATGTTGTTGGTCTCGCCGAACAGGTTCGGCACGAACACGATGCAGTGGCACAGCGTACCGGCGCTGAGCGCGATGGCCACGTTGCGGGTGCCGATGATCGAGGCCAGCCGTGGCTGCCCCGGCATGCGCTCGCGCTCCTGGTAGATGCTCTCCACCACCACCACGGCGTTGTCGACCAGCATGCCCACGGCCAGCAGCAGGCCCATCATGGTCAGGATGTTCAGCGTCACCCCGACGAAGTACATGAAGCCCAGGGTGATGGTGAAGCAGATAGGAATGGCCAGGGTCACCATCAGCGTCGACGGCCAATGGCGCAGGAAGAAGAACAGCACCGTCACCGACAGGATCAGGCCGACCGCACCGGCTTCGGCCAGCTCCAGCAGCGACGAGGTCACCGCCTTGCCCTGGTTGTCGATCACCTTGATCTGCACGTCGCGCATCGACGGCTGCGCACGGATCGCCTCGACCTCGGCCAGCGCCGCGCGCGACACGTCCACCAGATTGGCGCTGCGCTCCTTGAAGATGTCCAGGCCGACCGCCGGGTTGCCGTCCAGGCGACGCCCGTAGTTCATCCGTGCAGGCTTCAGGCGGACGTCGGCGATATCGCCCAGGCGCAGGCCCTTGGCGTTGATCACCAGGTCGCGCATCTCCTGAAGGTCGGTGATCTCGCCCACCGGCTGCACGCGCACGCGCTGGCCGTTGTCGTCGATCTGCCCGGCCGAGATCGAGAAGTTCAGCGTGCGCAGGCGCTCGCTCAGCTCGTTGATGCTCAACCCATGCGCGTTGAGCCGGTTCGGATCGATGGCGATCTCCACCTCGTTCGGCGGTGCACCGGTGATGTCGACGCGGGCCACACCGGGAATACGCTCGATGCGCCGTTTGAACTCACGGTCGAGCATGTCATAGGCAGTGGTCAGGTCGGTGGTACTGGCCAGGCGTACCTTCAGTACCGGCTGGTCACTGCTGGACCACTTGAACACGTTGTAGCGCTGCAGGTCGTCGGGCAGGTCGCTGCGGATCGCATCGATACGCTCGCGCGCGTCGGACGCGGCAATGGCGATGTCGCGGTCCCAGTCGCTGAACTCGATGTAGATCAGCGCCGCCTCGGAGGTGGCCGATGAGCGCATGCGCTTGATGCCGGTCATCGTCGCCAGCGACTCCTCGACCGGGCGGATGATGGTCCGCTCCACTTCCTCGGGCGTCGAACCGGTGTATGGGATCTGCACGAACAGGAACGGCGCGGAGATGTCCGGCAGCGCCTCCAACGGCAGCCGGAACGAAGCGATCAGGCCGATCACCACCAGCGACACGAAGCACATGATGGTGGTGACCGGGCGGCGGATGGAGAACTCGGCAACGCTCATGCCGGCTCCTCCACACCTGCCGTGCCGCCCTCGTCGCCATGCAGGCCTTCACCGGCATGCTTGCGGCCGCGCTCACGGTAATAGGCGTCGCCGCGACGATCCATCAGGTCGTACACCACCGGGATCACCAGCAGCGTCAGCAGCGTCGACACCAGCAGGCCACCGATCACGGTGATCGCCATCGGTGCACGCACTTCGGCGCCCTCGCCCATGGCCACCGCCAGCGGCAGGAAGCCGAACAGCGTGCACAGCGTGGTCATGATGATCGGGCGCAGGCGCGAACGCGCACCTTCCACCAGCGCCTCATGCTTGGCCACGCCGGCTTCGCGCAGCTGGTTGACCTTGTCGATCAGGATGATCGCGTTCTTGGTGACCAGGCCGACCAGCAGGATCAGGCCGATGAACACCACCACCGAGATGGGCTTGCCGGTCAGCATCAGCGCCAGGATCGCGCCGACCAGCGCCAGCGGGATGGTGAACAGGATCACGAACGGGTGCAGCAGCGACTCGAACTGCGAGGCCATCACCAGGTAGACCAGGAAGATCGCCAGTCCAAAGGCGAAGATCAGCGACTTCGCCGCCTGCGCCAGCTCTTCGCCCTGGCCACCGATGTGCAGGCCAACGCCCGCACCCAGCGGCTGCTCGGCCACCATCTGCTGCACTTCGCGCATGGCTGCGCCGAGGTCGATGTCGCGCAGGTTGGCCGATACCACCGCCACCCGGGTCTGGTCGGCACGATGGATCTCGCTGGGGCCGGTGGTGGCGACCACGTCGGCCACCGCGTCCAGGGTGACCGGGCGGGTGCTGCCCGGATTGACGATCAGCCGGCGGATGCTCTCGACGCTGGCGCGGTCACCTTCCTGGGCACGCACCAGCACGTCGATCTTGCGATCACGGAAGCTGTAGCGGGTGGCGACGTCGCCGCGCACCTTCTTCACCACCACGTCGGCGATCTGGCGGGTGGTCAGGCCCAGCGCACCCGCGCGCTCCTGGTCGAAGCGGATCTGGATTTCCGGGAAGCCCTCTTCCACCGTCGACTTCACGTCGGCGTAGTGCGCATTGCCGCGCAGCATCGCCGCCAAGCGCTGGCCGGCCACTTCCAGGGTCGCCATGTCCTGCCCGCGCAGTTCGATTTCCAACGGCGTGGAGAAGCTGAACAACGCCGGCCGCGCGAAGTCGACCTGGGCGCCCGGGTGCTGGCTCATGGTGCCGCGCAGGCGTTCGGTGATTGCCGCTTCAGTGCGCGCGTTGCCACCGCCTTCCATCACCACAGTCAGCTTGCCGATGTTCTCGCCGCTTTCGGTCGGACTGGCATCCAGCCGGGTGCCGCTGCCACTGACGCCATACAGCGAGGCCACGCCCTCCCCCTTGCCGTGCGCCAGCTGCAGCTCGCGCACCAGCGCATCGGTCTGCTTCAGCGGCGTGCCGGCCGGCAGCTTCACCGTCATTTCGAACCGGTCCTGCGCCAGCTGCGGAATCAGGTCCGCGCCAAGCATCGGTACCAGCGCCATGGTCGCCACGAAGATGATGGCTGCCACGCCCAGCACCTTGCCGGGATGCGCCAGCGCACTCGGCAGCAGGCGCAGGTAGCCTCGCTCGGCGCCTGCATAGGGCTTCATCGCCAGGTCGCTGGCCTTGCGCATCACCGGGCCGACCACTGCCACCACGCCACGCCACACGCGCACGACAAGCCAGGCCAGCGCATAGAAGCTCCAGCGCACGCTGGCAACCACGCCACGGCGGCCCAGCGCGACCGGCTTCTGCCAGCGCTTCTGCGGCTGCCATGCTTCGTTCGGCGCCTCTTCCGGGAACGCCAGCGGCGGCCGCCCCTTCAGCGAGCTCAACATCGGGATCAGGGTCATCGACACCAGCAGCGAGATCGCGATGGCGATCGCCACGGTCAGCGCCTGGTCGCGGAACAGCTGCCCGGCGATGCCATCGACGAACACCAGCGGCAGGAACACGGCGATGGTGGTCAGGGTCGAGGCGACCACCGCCATGCTCACTTCGCGGGTGCCGGCAATCGCCGCCTGCAGGATGCCCAGGCCACGCTCGCGGGCCTTGGCGATGCTCTCCAGCACCACGATCGAGTCATCCACCACCAGGCCAGTGGCCAATGCCAGGCCGCCCAGCGACATCACGTTCAGGCTCAGGCCGAGCTGGCCCATGAAGAAGAACGTGGCGATGATCGATACAGGCAACGACAGGCTGATCACGAACGTGCTCCAGCCATCGCGCAGGAACAGGAAGATGATCAGGATTGCCAGCAGGCCACCGATCACCGCGTCCTTCTTGACGTCGGCGATGGCGTGCTCGATGAAGCGCGACTGGTCCTCGATGGTGGTCAGCTCGACATCGGACGGGAACGTGCCCTTGATCTGCTCCAGGCGCTTGCGCAGCGCTTCGGCGGTGGACACGGTGTTGGCGTCGCCTTCCTTGTAGATGGCCAGCTCGACCGATTCCTTGCCGCCCAGGCGGATGATCGCTTCACGCTCCTTGTAGCCCTGCCGCACCGTGGCCACGTCCTTCAGGCGTACCGGCACGCCATTGGCGACCACGCTGGAGCCACCACCGGACGATGCGCTCTGTGCCGCCGACGCGGCGGCGATGGCTGCCGCCGAACCGGTCGACGCGGCGATGTTGAACATCTGCTGCAACGCCGAGTCGGCTGCGCTGCCATTGGCGGCCTGGGTGGTCACCAGCAGGTTGCGGATTTCCTCGAGGTCGGCGAACTGGTTGACAGTACGCACCAGGAAGCGCTGGGAGCCCTCCTCCAGGCGGCCGCCGGAGATGTTGATGTTCTCGTCCTTGAGGCGCTTGATGACGGTGTCGATCGGCAGGTTCAGCTGCGCCAGCTTCTGCTGGTCGATGTCGACCTGGATCTCATCTTCCAGGCCACCGCCCACCTTCACTGCTGCCACGCCGGTGACCGGCTCCAGCTTCTTCTTCAGGTCTTCATCGGCATAGCGGCGCAGGCCGGTCAGCTCGCGGACCGCATCGGCATCGCTGGTCGGCGCCGTCTTGTTCGACAGCACCAGGCGCATGATCGGCTCGGTGGACGGATTGAAGCGCAGCAGCACCGGGGCCTTGGCCTCCAGCGGCAGGTTCAGCGCTTCCATCTTGTCACGCACCTCCAGGCTGGCCTGGTCCATGTTGGTGCCCCAGGCGAACTCCAGCACCACATCGCTCTGGCCGGTGCGCGAGACCGACTTCAGCTTGCGCAGGTTCTTGACCACGCCCACCGCTTCTTCAACCGGCTGGGTGATCAGGGTTTCGATTTCGGTCGGCGCCGCACCGGTGTATTCGGTGCGCACGGTCAGCGTCGGGTAGCTCAGGTCGGGCAGCAGGTTGACCTTGAGGTTGCCGAGCGCGATCAGGCCGAACAGCAGCAGCGTGACCGTGCACATGGCGATGGTCACACGGCGACGCGTGGCGAATTCCACCAGGCCGCCGCGCATGCCGGCGGCGGCGCCGTCGCTCGCCGGCGAGGCACCGTGGTCGTGGCCCGGGGCAGTCATTGCTTGCTCCCGGCCTTGTCTGCGGGCTTGGCGGCCGCCGCGACCGCCTTCGCCTTCGGATCGGCGATCACCTGCACCGTGGTGCCGTCGCGCAGGGCGACCTTGCCGGCGGTGACCACCTGATCACCGGCCGCCAGGCCATCACGGATCTCCACCCACGGGCCCTCGGCGTAACCCAGCTTGACCGGAACGCGTGCGACCTTGCCTTCGCGCACGCGGAACACCGCCGGCTCACCGTCGTCGAGCAACGCCAGGCGCGGTACCACCAGCGCATCGGCACGCTGGTCGTAATCGATGCGGATGCGCCCGAACATGCCGGGCTGCAGCGCGTGCGCGGCACCATCGAAGGCACTGACCACGCGAAACGTGCCGCTGCCCGAGTCCACCACCGGCGCGATGCGGTCAACGGTGCCGGTGAAGCTCTGGCCCGGCAGTGCGTCGGCCGCCAGCGTCACCGGCTGGCCGGCACGCAGGGTGGCCAGCTCACGTTCGGGTACGTTGAGCGTGGCCTCCAGCCGCGAGTTGTCGACGATGCGGAAGATCGGTGTATTGATCTGCACGAAGTTGCCGGTCTTGATCGAGCGTGAGGCGATCACACCCGAGATCGGTGCCACGACCGTGGTGTAGGACAGCTCCAGCGTAGCCAGGCGGTACTGCGCACGGACGTTCTCCAGGTCGTAGCGCAGCTGGTCGACATCGGCAGCGCTGACCATCTGCTGGCCGACCAGCTTCTGTGCGCGCTGGTAGTTGTTTTCCAGCTTGCGCATCTGCGCTTCGCTCTGCGCCACGGCCAGGCGTGCACGGTCCGGGTCCAGCCGCACCAGCGGCTGGCCGGCGGTGACCCGCTGCCCTTCCTCGACCAGCACCGCCAAGGCCACGCCGGAGGTTTTGGCGACCACCTGCGACTCTGCACGTGGCTCCAGCGCCGCGGTGCCGGTGTAGCTGGCTGCGACGGCACGATGGCTGGCCACCGCCACTTCGACCGGGACTGCGTCGACCTTCTTCTCCTCCTTGGTCTCGGCGGCCTTGGCTTCGGAATTGGGCCCTGCGGCGCAACCGCCCAGCAGCAGGGAGGTGGAGATCAGCAGTGCGGCAGCGCAGATTCCGCTGCGACGGCCGGACAGGAAGGTTGGGTGCGACATCGTCAGGTCCCTGGAGGATGCGTGGACAGGTGTGGTAGCAAAGTAATGCACCACTTCACAGCAACACCATATCCCAAAGGTCATGGTGCCTTCGTGCCGCTGGTCGGCCCGCCCCCATTTCAGCTAGATGAAACCTGAGGCTATACTCGGGTCGTTCCGTACCCCACGCCGGAACGACCAGACCCGAATCCCCGGAAACGACACCATGCGCCCGCAGCCGCTCGCCGCTTGTCTCGCTCTGGCCGTCCTCCTGCCCCTTGGGGCCGCCGCACAGCCCGCTCCCGCTCCTGCCACACCCACCCCGGCGCCTGCCGCCGCGCCGGCGCCTGCCACGCCCACCGGCAACTTCGACAATGGCCGTGTCCTGGCCTACACCTGCCAGGGGTGCCACGGCATCACCGGCTACAAGAACGCCTACCCCAGCTACCGGGTGCCGAAGATCGGCGGCCAGACCCAGCAGTACCTGGCCCAGGCCCTGACCGAGTACCGCCAGGGCAAGCGCCGGCATCCGACGATGCAGGCGCAGTCGATGAGTTTCAGCGAACAGGAGATCGCCGATCTCTCTGTTTACCTGTCCACCGTCAAGTAAGGCCCGCCCATGTCGAAAGCCGCGCATCCGATGCGTCACGCCATCGCTCTGTCCGTTGCCCTGCTGCTGGCCGCCTGTTCGCAGTCGCAGGTGGAGAACAGCGAGAAATCCGCTGCCGACCCGGGCCATGCCAGCGGCGAACACGGTTCTTCGTCCTCCGCCGGCCTGCCGGCAGGCCGCGAGGCCGCCGGTGAGGCCCGCGCCAAGGTGAAGGGCAAGGCCACCAACCAGAGCTGCATCGACTGCCATGGGGCCGACGGCAATGCGCCGATCGATCCGACCTATCCGAAGCTGGGTGGCCAGTACGGTGACTACCTGGCGCACGCGCTGCAGGCCTACCGCGCCGGCGACCGCCAGCATGCGCTGATGACGCCGCAGGCGAAGGACCTGAGTGATCAGGACATCGCCGATCTGGCGGCGTATTTCGGCAGCCGGCCGAGCCAGCTGCGGGATCTGCACGGGGTCAAATGACGGCCGGCCCCCGGTGGGTGCGGACCCTGGTCCGCACGGACCGTTGATTGGTGGGTGCGGACCGTTGGTCCGCACAGATCCGCATATCCACGCATGGCGTGGATCTACTGATTCTTCATCCGATCAATCGGCGCACTGCTGGCGCCGACCGATACTCAGCCTTCCAGCTCTTCCCAGCGCGCGTACGCGGCATCCAGCTCGGCCTGCACCTTGGCCAGCTGCTGGGTGTGCGCGGTCACTTCCGCACTGCTGCGGGTATAGAACGCCGGGTCGTTCATCGCCGAGGTCAACCCTTCGACGTCGCCTTCCAGCTTCTCGATGGTCTTCGGCAGCTGCTCCAGCTCGCGTGCTTCCTTGTAGGCCAGCTTGCGCTTGGGGGCAGCCGGGGGGGCAGCGGCCGGGGCGGCGGCCGGCGGCTTGGCTGCGGGGACCGAGGCAGGCGCCGCGATGCTGGCCGCATAACGCTGCCAGTCGCTGTAGCCACCGACGTACTCGCCGATCACGCCGTCGCCTTCCATCACCAGCGTGGAGGTCACCACGTTGTCGATGAAGTCACGGTCATGGCTGACCAGCAGCAGAGTGCCGGTGTATTCGCCCAGCAGCTCTTCCAGCAGCTCCAGGGTTTCCACGTCCAGGTCGTTGGTCGGTTCGTCCATCACCAGCAGGTTGGACGGCTGCGCGAACAGCTTGGCCAGCAGCAGGCGGTTGCGCTCTCCACCGGACAGGCGGGTAATCGGCGCACGCGCGCGTTCCGGGGTGAACATGAAGTCCTGCAGGTAGGCATGCACGTGCTTGCGCTTGCCGTTGAACTCGAGGAAATCGCGGCCTTCGGCCACGTTCTCGATCGCGCTCCAGTCTTCGCGCAGCACCGCGCGGTACTGGTCGAAATAGGCGATCTGCAGGTTGGTGCCGGCGTTGACTTCGCCCTTGGCCGGCTGCAGCTCGCCCAGCAGCAGCTTCAGCAGCGTCGTCTTGCCGCTGCCGTTGGGGCCGATCAGGCCGATGCGGTCGCCGCGCATGATGGTGGTGGTGAAGTCGCGGACCATGGTGCGCTCACCGAAGGCGAACGAAATATCCTTGACGTCGATGACCTTCTTGCCAGAGCTGATGCCCTGTGCGGCTTCCATCTTGACGTTGCCGCTGAGATCACGGCGCTGCGAACGCTCCACGCGCATCGCCTTCAGGCGGCGCACGCGACCCTCATCGCGGGTGCGGCGCGCCTTGATACCTTGGCGGATCCAGACTTCTTCCTGCGCCAGCAGCTTGTCGAAGCGCGCGTTTTCCTGCGCCTGCGCGTTGAGGCGTTCCTCTCGGCGACGCTCGTAGTTGGCCCAGTCGCCCGGCCAGCTGGTGACCTGGCCACGGTCGATCTCGACGATGCGGGTGGCCAGTGCACGCAGGAAGCGGCGGTCATGGGTAACGAACACCACGCTGCCGCTCCAACCCTTCAGGAACGCTTCGAGCCAGTCGATGGCTTCGATATCGAGGTGGTTGGTCGGTTCGTCCAGCAGCAGCACGTCGGGGCTGGACACCAGCGCACGGGCGAGCAGCACGCGGCGCTTCATGCCGCCGGACAGGCGGCCGAACTCGGCCTCGCCGTCCAGGTCGAGCTTGGTCAGGGTTTCGCTGACACGCTGATCCAGGCCCCAGCCGTTGGCGGCGTCGATCTTGGCCTGCACGTTGCCCAGTGCTTCGCCATCAAATACTTCGGCGTGGCTCAGGTGATGGAATTCGGCCAGCCACTGGCCCAGTTCACCGAGGCCATCGGCGACGACGTCGAACACCGAGCCGGCGGCGCCATGTGGCACTTCCTGCTCCAGGCGGGTGACGCGCACGCCCTGCTGCACGCGGACTTCCCCGTCATCGGGCTTGTGATCGCCGGACAGCAGCTTGAGCAGGGTGGATTTGCCGGCGCCGTTGCGGCCGATCAAGGCGATGCGTTCGCCCGGCTCGATCGACAGTTCGGCCTTTTCCAGCAACAACGGGCCGCCGACGCTGAAGTCGACGTTCTGCAGAGTAATCAGAGGCATCCGGATATTGTACGGGTTGGGGGCGTCGGCCGGGTTGCACCCGGCACCCGCGGTAGTGCCGGCCGCTGGCCGGCAACCTCAACGCAACGTCAAAAGCGGCTTCCTGTGGGAGGCGGGGTGGGTCCGGTTGCGGGGGACGCCGTAAATACGTCCATGTAGGCCCGGTCGCCGCTTGCTCGTGTGCGCTGTCCTGCGCACACGGCAAGACCGGGGTTGGGCGTCCTGCCCAACCCGCCCGAGGCATGCCTCGGGCCCATGCGGCTCACGCCCCCGCAACGGGCCCATCCCGCCTTCGACAGGTTTCTGCGATCTGTCGGAACGGCATTCTGCTCTGGTGGGTGTCGACCTTGGTCGACACATGGGAATCTGATGAATTACCCCACCTCCCCAAGCAACGCCTGTAGGCCCGGCAGCCATTGCTTGCCCGGGTGGCGTACCAACCACAGGGTGCGCTGCAGGGGCGGCAGCGGGGTCTCCAGCACGCGCAGGCGGCCCAGGGCCAGCGGCTCTTCCAGCGCGTGGCGGGAAAGGCAGGCCAGGCCGAGACCGGCGATGGCGGCCTGCTTGATCGCTTCGGTATTGCCCAGCTGCAGGGTCTGGGCGAAGCCGCGCAGGTGCGGCAACAGCGCCTGTTCCACTGCTTCGCGGGTGCCGGAGCCGGGTTCGCGCAGCAGCCAGCGGGCACGGCGCAGTTCGTCCAGCGACCAGCGCGGGGGGGCGTGGGCGGCACCGACGATCACCAGCGGATCCTGCTGCCAGGCCGTGACCTGCAAACCGCGCTCATGGCACGGGCCTTCGATCAGGCCGGCGTCGGCGTCCAGGCGCTGCACGGCGGCGACTACGCCAGCACTGTTGTCGATGCGCAGGTCGACTTCGGCCTGCGGCGCCTGCCGCAGCAGTTCAGCGATGCGCTGCGGCAGCAGGTAGTTGCCGATGGTGGTACTGGCGGCCAGTACCAACCGCAGCGGTGCCCCTTGCGACGGGTCTCCGCCGGCGGCCAGCTGCCGCTCCAGATCAGCGGCATTGACCAGCAGGGTGCGCGCCGGCTCCAGCAGTGCGCGGCCGTGCCCGTTCAGCGCCAGGCGACGGCCGATGCGGTCGAACAGCGGCGTACCGAAGTGCGCCTCCAGTTCCTGCAGGGCGGCGCTGCTGGCCGACTGCGAGAGCGCGATGGCCTGGCCGGCGGCGGTGGTGCTGCCGTGGTCGGCGATGGCGACGAAGACTTGCAGCTGGCGCAAGGTCAGGCGCATGGCATTTACCCGCTTGATAGGTAGGTTTCACCCATATTATTCGTTTTACAGGTCAGGGACGAAGGCGCACGCTTGCCCCGTCACTACAGCCCTACCCCTGCCATGAACGCCCCCGCTCTCTCCTCCTGGTCGCTGCCCGCCCTGCGCCAACGCTGGCAGCCGCGCCTGCCCGGCCTTCTGCTGGTGGGCCTGATCGCGGCGGCATCGCTGTACCTGGCCGAGCTTCCCTGGTTGCAGGCGCATGGCCTGAGTGCACTGACCGTCGCCATCGTGGCCGGCATCGTGGTCGGCAACACCCTCTACCCGCGGCTGGCGCCGAGCAGCGCGGCCGGTGTCGGCTTCTCCAAGCACTGGCTGCTGCGCGCCGGCATCGTGCTGTACGGCCTGCGCCTGACCTTCCAGGACATCGGCCATGTCGGCGTCAGCGGCGTGCTGATGGACGTGCTGGTGGTCGCCAGCACCTTCGGCCTGGCCTGCTGGCTGGGCGTACGTGTGTTCAAGATGGAACGCGAGGCGGCAATGCTGATCGGCGCCGGCAGCGCGATCTGCGGTGCGGCAGCGGTGATGGCCGCCGAACCGGTGGTGCGTGGCCGCGCTGCGCAGGTCACTGTCGCGGTTTCTACCGTCGTGGTGTTCGGCACGCTGGCGATGTTCCTGTACCCGGCGCTGTATGCGCTGGTGCAGTCGCACGGCTGGCTGGCGATGGATGCGCGGCAGTACGGCCTGTTCACTGGTGCGACGGTGCACGAAGTGGCCCAGGTGGTGGCCGCCGGCCGCACGGTCAGCGAAGCCGCCGCCGATACCGCGGTGATCACCAAGATGGTGCGGGTGATGCTGCTGGCGCCGTTCCTGGTCGTGTTGTCGTTGTGGCTGGCGCGTGGCGGCAAGGCCAGCGCCGACGGCAGCAAGGCGCGCATCGTAGTGCCGTGGTTTGCGTTCGGTTTCGTGGCAGTGGCCGGTTTCAATTCACTGCACCTGCTGCCGGCCAGCCTGCAGGCCGGGCTGGTGCAGTTGGATACCGTGCTGCTGGCGATGGCGATGGCCGCGCTGGGCCTGACCACCCATGTCTCGGCGCTGCGCCAGGCCGGCCTGAAGCCACTGCTGCTGGCGCTGATCCTGTTCGCCTGGCTGCTGTTCGGTGGCCTGGCGATCCACCAGGGTGTGTTGGCGGTGCTGGGCTGAGCAAGGCGTGCCGACCAACGGTCGGCACCCACCCGTAGATCCACGCCATGCGTGGATGGCGGCCCAGGACGGGCGCTGCCGCGCAGGCAGGTACAATGCGCCATGACTGACTTCTCGACCCTGCCGCTGAGCCCGGCCCTGCAGCCCGGCCTGGACGCCCTCGGCTACACCACCCTCACCCCCGTGCAGGCGCAGAGCCTGCCGGCCATCCTCGATGGCCACGATGTGATCGCACAGGCGCCGACCGGCAGCGGCAAGACCGCCGCCTTCGGACTGGGCCTGCTGCAGGCCGTCGACCCCAGCCTGATCCGCGTGCAGGCGCTGGTCCTGTGCCCGACCCGCGAACTCGCCGACCAGGTCGGCAAGCAGATCCGCAAGCTGGCCACCGGCATTCCCAACCTGAAGCTGTTGCTGCTGGTAGGCGGCGTGCCGCTGGGCCCGCAGCTGGCCTCGCTGGAAGGCCACGACCCGCACGTGGTGGTGGGTACGCCCGGCCGCGTGCAGGAGCTGGCACGAAAGCGCGCGCTGAATCTTGGCGCGGTGCGCACGCTGGTGCTGGACGAGGCCGACCGCATGCTCGACATGGGCTTCGAGGAGCCGATCCGCGAGATCGCCGGCCGCACCCACAGGGATCGCCAGAGCCTGCTGTTCTCCGCCACCTTCCCCGACAGCATCCGCGCCATGGCGCGTGACCTGCTGCGCGACGCGGTGGAGGTGACCGTGGAAGGTGCCGACCAGGCACCGGCCATCCGCCACCTGTTCTGCGAGGTGGAACCGGCGCATCGCCAGAAGGCGCTGGCCGGCCTGCTGCTGAAGTACGCGCCGGAATCGGCGGTGGTGTTCTGCAACACCCGCAAGGACGTGGACGAAGTGGCCAACTCGCTGCAGCAGTTCGGCTTCTCCGCACTCGCCCTGCACGGCGACATGGAGCAGCGCGACCGTGAGGAAGTGCTGTTGCGGCTGGCCAACCGTAGCTGCAACGTGCTGGTCGCCAGCGACGTCGCCGCGCGCGGACTGGACGTGGAAGAGCTGGCGGCGGTGATCAACTACGAACTGCCGACCGACGTGGAGAGCTACCAGCACCGCGTGGGCCGTACCGGTCGCGCCGGTGCCAGCGGCCTGGCGATCAGCCTGGTGGCCGGCCGCGAGAAGACCCGCGCCGAAGCCATCGAAGCAAAGCTGGGTCAGCCACTGGACTGGCAGAAGACGCCACTGGCGACCTCGCGCCCGGCCGAGTTGCCGCAGGCGGCGATGCGCACCCTGCGGATTGACGGCGGCAAGACCGACAAGCTGCGCCCGGGCGACATCCTCGGCGCACTGACCGGCGATGCCGGCCTGTCGAGCAAGTTCATCGGCAAGATCGCGATCTTCCCGACCCGCTCCTACGTGGCGATCGCGCGTGAACAGGCCAACAAGGCCGTCGCCAGGCTGGAAGCCGGCAAGATCAAGGGCCGTCGCTTCCGCGTGCGGATGATGTGATTGAAGCCGGGTTGCCAACCACGGTTGGCAACGACCGGCTCCCGGCTCTTCGCTCTGGTAGATGCCAACCTTGGTTGGCATTCACCCTTCGATCAGAACACCAGTTCGGTGTGCAGTGGCAAGCCCGCCTCCCAGCGGGCCCGGCCGCCCAGGCCATCGAGCTCGACCAGCACACCGGCGCCGACCACTTCAACACCCAGGCGGCGCACCAGCGACAACGCAGCGACCAGCGTGCCGCCGGTGGCCAGCACGTCATCGATGATCGCGACACGGGCACCGCCCGGCAGCGCGTCGGCGTGCACTTCGATGCAGTCGCTGCGGTACTCCAGCGTGTATTCCTCGCGCAGCACCTGGCCCGGCAGCTTGCCCGGCTTGCGCACCGGCACGAAGCCGACGCCCAGCTCCAGCGCCATCGCGGCGCCGAGGATGAAACCACGTGATTCGATGCCGACCACCGCGTCCAGCTTCTGGTCGCGCCAACGGTCGGCCATCGCGGTGATCGCGCCGCGGAAGTCCTCGCCGTGGGCGAGCAGCGGCATGATGTCCTTGAACAGGATGCCGGGCTTGGGGAAGTCGGCGATGTCGCGCAGGCGGGAGGCCCACTGCGGAGCGACGATGGCGTCGGTCATGTCACATTGGCTATCTGATGGCGGCATAGGGTACCCGTTCCGGGCGCCGGCTGCCTGTTGGGGGTGTTCGGCCGGGCTGCGCCCGGCACCTGCAGAGGCTTCAAGCAACGGCAACGGCAACGGCAGAAGCGGGTTTCCTGTGGGATGGCGGGGTGGGTCCGGTGGCGGGGGCCGCTGCAAGTCCCCCTCCGGGGCCCGGCCCAGCCGCTGGCGGCTGTGCGTTCGGGCGCTTGCGAAGCAATGCTTCGCAAGCAAAGCGCCCTCACCCATGTAAGCTCGGTCGCCGCTTGCTCGTGTGCGCTGTCCTGCGCACACGGCAAGACCGGGGTTGGGCGTCCTGCCCAACCCGCCCGAGGCATGCCTCGGGCCCATGGCGCTCACGCCCCCGCAACCGGACCCACCCCGCCTTCGACAGAGTCCTGCGATCTGTCGTGGATCCACGCCATGCACGGATGAATCTCCATCGAAATCGAATATTTCGAGAATTGAATGAAGAGCATCCACGCATGGCCTGGATCTACCGTGTCGACCAAGGTCGACATCTACCCACAGCAGCAGGAATCTGTCGGAGGTGGGGCGGTGTCGGAGTGCGGGGTGTCAGCCGCATGGATGCGGCTGCCAAGCTTACAGGGACGTACTTGCAGCGTCCCCGCACTCCGACACCGCCCCGCCAAGCCACGGGATCCGGCTTTTGCTCTGGCCGTTGACTTGGCCTCTGCAGGTGCAGGGCGCAGCCCTGCCGAAACCCAGCCTCAGGAACTGCAGGACAGCATCGAGCAGCCGGCGCGGTTGTCGGCCCACGCCGGGCGCTTGCCGGCGAAGTGTTCAAGCCCCGGGCGTTCGGTGTATGGGTCGCGCAGCACGTCCTGCAGCGCATGCACACCGCCGAGGTCACCCTGCTCTGCGCGGTCGATCGCTTCCTGCGCCAACCAGTTGCGCAGCACGTACAGCGGGTTGGCCGCCGTCATCTTCGCCACGCGTTCGCTGGCCGGCAGCGGATCGCTGCGCAGGCGCTCCGCGTAGTCCTGCAGCCAGTGCTGCAACGGTGCCTGCACTGCCTGTCGCCGCGCCTCGTCGTAGTACACCGCGTCCAGAACCGTAGCGTCCGCTGCCGACGGGTCGATGCGCATCAGTGCGCGCCAGGCCAGGGTCATGTCCATGGCACCCTCCTGCATCAGCTGCTGCCAGCGCTGGTAGAGCTGCAGGTCGTCATCGTCGGCCGCGGCCAGCCCCAGCTTTGCCGCGGCATCGCGACGCGTGCAGGCCACGAAGGTGGACTGGAAGGCCGCCAGGCCCGCCTGCAGCGGTGCGACATCGGCGAACAGCGGCGACAGCGCCTGGGCCAATCGGCTCAGGTTCCAGTACGCCACCTGCGGCTGGGTGCCGAAGCGATAGCGGCGCCCCTGGGCGTCGGTGGTGTTCGGCGTCCAGTCCGGATCGAAATCCTCGACCCAGCCATAGGGGCCGTAATCCAGTGTGAGACCGAGCACGGACAGGTTGTCGGTGTTCATCACGCCATGTACGAAGCCGACACGCATCCAGTGCGCGATCATCTCGGCGGTGCGCACCGCGATCTGCGCGAACCAGTCGCCGTACCGTGCCTCGCCCTGCCCCCCCAGCCCGGGGAAATCACGGGCGATGCAGGTGTCCACCAGCTGTTGCAGCAAGGCAGTCTCGCCTCGAGAGGCCGGCAGCTCGAACGAACCGAAACGCAGGAACGACGGCGAGACCCGGCACACGATGGCACCAGGCTCGGCACGCGGGTGGCCGTCATAGAACATGTCGCGCACCACCTCCTCGCCGGTACCGACCAGCGACAACGCGCGCGTGGTCGGCACGCCCAGGTGGTGCATCGCTTCGCTGCACAGGAACTCGCGGATCGACGAGCGCAGCACTGCCCGTCCATCGGCACCGCGCGAGTAAGGCGTCGGCCCGGCCCCCTTCAGCTGCAGCTCCCAGTGGCGGCCATCGGGTGCCACCAGCTCGCCCAGTGAGATCGCACGCCCATCGCCGAGCTGGCCGGCCCAGTGACCGAACTGATGGCCACCGTAATTGGCGGCCCATGGTTGCATGCCGGCGTACAGCGCGTTGCCGCCGAATACATCGGCGAAGCCTTCGCTCTGGATCTCGGCAGCATCGAAGCCGAGCATCGTGGCAACCTCAGGCGACCACGCCAGCAACGTGGGCGCCACCACCGGCGTCGGCATCACCGGCGACCAGGCCGCGCCCAGCACTTCACGGCGACGCGGGCCGGATTCGGGGTCACCCGGCAGGACATGCAGCAGGCGGTTGTCGAAACGGGGGCTGTCGGTATCCATGACTCTGGAGGTGGGGGCGACCGCCGCCGGCCTCAATTGCCGCTGAGCGCCTGCAGATGGCCACCGTGGGCCTCGGCGCGCTGGTAAGCAGGCCGCTCGCTGATGCGCTTGAGGAAGCCACGCAGTGCCGGCTTGCCGTCGAGACCGCCACCGCGCGCGGCAGCAGCCTGGATCGGGAAGCTCATCTGGATGTCGGCCGCACTGAAGCGCTCGCCGGCAAACCATGGGCTTTCGGCCAGGCGGCGCTCCATCCAGTCCAGGTGCAGGCGCCGCTGCGGCCCAACGAAGCCCCGCTCGGCCTTGTCGGCAATGCTGCGTGCAATCGGGCGTGCGAAGAATGGCATGGGCGCATTACGGATGCGGCCCATCACCAGGGTCAGCAGCAGCGGCGGCATCGCCGAGCCTTCGGCATAGTGCAGCCAGTAGCGGTACGCGATGCGTTCGGTGCCGTCGGCCGGCATCGGTGACGGCGACAGCTGGCGCTGCGTGTCGTAACGGTCAGCCAGATAGTCGAGGATCGCCCCGGACTCGGCCAGTACCAGCTCGCCATCCTGCAGCACCGGCGACTTGCCGAGCGGATGCACGTTGCGCAGTTCCGGCGGCGCCAACAGCGTCTTCGGATCGCGCGGATAGCGGCGCAGTTCGTAGTCCAGCCCCAACTCCTCCAGCATCCACAGCACGCGCAGGGAACGGGAGTTTTCCAGGTGATGAACAATGCGCATGGGGACGATCCTTGGGAAGGCCGCCATCCTACCGCGCCGGCTGCATGCCCTTTGTAGAGTCGAGCCCTGCTCCACTGTCCTTGAGAACAGTCGAGCGTGGCTCGACTCTACAAAAAACAGCGGGCAATAAAAAACGCCGGAAGCTCTCGCTTCCGGCGTTCTGGCTACCCAACGGTAGCAGACGGATTAGACCGCCTGCACCTGGTCAGCCTGCATACCCTTCTGACCCTGGACGGCGATGAAGGTAACCTTCTGGCCTTCCTGCAGGGTCTTGAAGCCGGTGCCCTGGATCGCGCGGAAGTGCACGAACAGGTCCGGGCCGCTTTCCGGGGTGATGAAGCCGAAGCCCTTGGCGTCGTTGAACCACTTGACGGTGCCGGTCTGACGTTCAGACATTTTACTAACTCCTGAAACACATGTTGAAAAAAATCGCAGCCACCGGGTATCGGGGCCGAGACTGAGTTGCAGGCGTTGGTAAAGCGGATCGATGAGCGGATCGTGAGATCAACTGCACCAGGCCACGATTCACGGTGACCCTAGCAAACACAGTGGGTCGCACGATACGCGTGTTTTCTGCAAAAAGCGATAGTCCCGACGTTCATGGGAACACGTCACCCGCTAGGCGTGACAAGGGTTGGCAGCCAATCGCGGCTAACCCCGAGCCCCCATTCAGGTTTTTCCTACCCTACACTGGGGAAATGACTGAAGCTGAAACCCCCGCTGAATACGCGCCCCCTCGCATCTGGGTGGACGCAGACGCCTGTCCCACCGTCATTCGCGACATCCTGTTCCGGGCCGCCGAACGGGTCGGGATCGAGCTGACCCTCGTCGCCAACCAGTGGATCCGCACCCCGCCATCGCGCTGGCTGCGCTCGATCCAGGTACCGCAGGGGCTGGATGTGGCCGACAGCGCCATCGTCGAGCGGGTCGCCGCCGGAGACCTGGTCGTCACGCAGGACATCCCGCTGGCTGCGCTGGTGCTGGAGAAGAAGGCCGTGGCGCTGAACCCGCGCGGCCAGCTGTACACCCCGAACAACATGGCCGAGCGGCTGTCGATGCGCAATTTCATGGAGGAACTGCGCGGCGCCGGGGTCCAGACCGGCGGACCGCCGCCCCTGGGTCCCCGCGACCGGCAGCTGTTCGCCGCCGAGCTGGACCGCTGGCTGGCGCGACGCCCGGCCCGCTGAGCGCCTGGCCGCGCTAAGCCGGAAGGCTCAGGCTGCGGCCGCTGCTGAATGCCCGTCGTTCGCCGCTCAATGGGTCGTCGAAGGCCAGGGCCCGCGCCAGCAGCTGCAGCGGCGCCTCGGCGACGTTCGGCGGACGTTGCCGAAGCTGCGGGTACAGGTCGTCACCCATGATCGGCGCCCCCAGCATGGCCATGTGCACGCGCAGTTGATGCTTGCGGCCGGTCTCCGGCAGCAGCCGGTAGCGCCAGATCGGCCCTTCGGCCTCGATCAGCTCGATCCGGCTGCGCGCATTGGGCTCACCGGGCACTTCGGACATGCGGAAGAACGGCTCGCCCGGCACCAACCGGCTGTCCCGCTGCAACGGAAACGCCAGCCCCGGCAGCGCCGGCGCCAGGGCCTCATAGGTCTTCTCGATGCGCCGCTCACGGAACAGGCGCTGGTAAGCATCGCGCGACGCTCGCTGGGTCGAGAACAGCACCAGCCCGGCCGTCAGCCGATCCAGCCGGTGCAGCGGTACCAGATCGGCATTGCCGGTGCGGGCGACCAGCCGCGCCAGCAGCGTCTCGCGCACATGCCCACCCGCAGGTGTCACCGGCAGGAAATGCGGCTTGTCGGCCACCAGCAGGTGCGCATCCAGATGGACGATGGTCTCGACAAAGGGAATCACCGGTTCGTCGGCCACCTCGCGGAAGTACTGGATCTCCCGCCCGACCTGCCAGGGCATGTCCGCAGTGAGCGCCCTGCCCTGCGCATCCAGCACACGGCCACGCGCGAAGCGATCCTGCCATTGCGCGCGCGCGATGCGCGGGAAACGTGCACACAGGCCATCCAGCAGGGTGGCCCAGGGGCCGGGCGGCAGCTGCAACCGGCTGGGCAGGCTCATGGCGTCCACTCCGGCCACAGGAAAGACCTCAAGAGTGCCACCGTTGACGGCATGCAGACAGCCCAGCCACGGACACCCCCGGAGCAAACCTCTATCATTGTCTTCTTTAGTCCACGGACCCCCCATGGCTCTTACCGCCACCATCCGCAAGGCCGAACTGCAGATCAGCGACATGGATCGCGGCTACTACGCGACCCACAACCTGACCCTGGCCCAGCATCCGTCCGAGACCGACGAGCGCCTGATGGTGCGCCTGCTCGCCTTCGCGCTGAACGCCGGCGACCGCCTGGAGTTCGGCCGCGGCCTGAGCACCGATGACGAGCCCGATCTGTGGGAACACGACTACACCGGCGACATCCTGCAGTGGATCGACCTGGGCCATCCGGACGAATCGCGCATCCGCAAGGCCAGCAACCGCAGCCGCCAGGTGCAGGTGGTCAACTATGGCGGCAACGCCTCGGAGATCTGGTGGGGCAAGCAGGGCAAGGGCCTGGCGCGCTTCGACAACCTCTCGGTGGTCGACCTCGACGGTGCCTTCGTAGAACTGTGGGGCCAGCAGATCCAGCGCGCGATGCGCTGGAGCGTGCTGATCCAGGACGGTGAAGTGCAGCTGCTCAACGATCAGATGCAGCTCGACGTGATCCCGACCTGGCGCAAGCGCGCCAAGGCATGAGCACGATCCGTTGTGACGTGGTGGTCATCGGCGCCGGCGCAGCCGGGCTCATGACCGCGATCACGGCTGGCCAGCGCGGCCGCCAGGTGCAGGTGATCGACCATGCCAACAAGGTCGGCAAGAAGATCCTGATGTCCGGCGGTGGCCGCTGCAACTTCACCAACACCGGCACCACCCCGGCCAACTTCCTGTCGGCCAACCCGCACTTCTGCAAGTCGGCGCTGGCCCGCTACACGCCCTGGCACTTCATCGAGTTGGTGCACAAGCACGGCATCGCGTATCACGAAAAGGAACTGGGGCAGCTGTTCTGCGATGTCTCCTCCAAGCAGATCGTGAAAATGCTGGTGGACGAATGCCAGGCGGCCGGCGTGCAGATCCGTACCGACTGCAGCGTGCAGCGCATCGAGCACGGCAACGATGGTTTCCGCGTGCACACCACGCACGGGCTGTTCCATTGCGCCTCGCTGGTGGTTGCCACCGGCGGCCTGTCGATTCCCAGCATGGGGGCCAGCGGCTTTGGCTATGAAGTGGCCCGCCAGTTCGGCCACCAGGTGCTGCCGACCCGCGCCGGGCTGGTGCCGCTGACCCTCAGCGGCAAGCACCAGGAACGGTTGGCCGACCTCAGCGGCGTGGCGCTACCGATCGAGGCGCGCTGCAACGGCAAGAGCTTCCAGAACTTCATGCTGCTGACCCACCGTGGCGTGAGCGGTCCGGCCATCCTGCAGATCTCTTCGTTCTGGCGGCCCGGCGATGCGCTGGAGCTGGACCTGTTGCCGGGCCAGGATGCGGGCGAGTGGCTGCGCCAGATGAAGCGCGACCGCCCCGCCGCCGAGCTGCGCACGGTGCTGGGCGAGGTACTGCCGAAGCGGCTGGCGCAGCGCCTGTGCGAGCACTGGCTGCCCGACCGCCCCGTGCGCCAGCTGGACGAGCCGGTGCTGCGCCAGGCTGCGCAGCTGCTGGGCGCATTCCCGCTGGTGGCCAGCGGCACCGAAGGCTACCGCACCGCCGAGGTCACCCTGGGCGGCGTGGACACCGCCGAAGTGTCATCCTCAACGATGGAATCCAAGCGCGTCCCCGGCCTGCACTTCGTTGGCGAGGTGCTGGACGTGACCGGCTGGCTGGGCGGCTACAACTTCCAATGGGCCTGGGCCAGCGGCCACGCAGCGGGCGGCGTGGTGTGAACCACTTCGCCGTTCCATGCGCGCAAGGGGTACGCGCATGGACGGTTCGCCGCGCATCGTGTATCTAGATTCGCAGATTGGGGAGCAGTGCATGCAGAACGCGAACGACATCACCATCCGCCTGCTGATCGTCGATGACAGCGGCGAGAATGCCGAAGCCATCGTCAGCACCCTGCGCAACAGCGGCATCGCGGTACGCCCGTGGCGCCCGCAGGATGCGGCCGAGCTGGCCCAGGTGCTGACCAGCCAGGCCATCGACCTGGTGCTGGCCTCGCCGTCGCAGGGCATTCCGCTGCAGCTGGCAGCCCAGCACATCGCCGCCAGCGGCAAGGACATCCCGCTGGTGCTGCTGGCCGAGCGCATCGACGAGGACGAACTGGTGCAGGCCAGCAGCCATGGCATCCGTGCCCTCGCCCTGCGCCAGCGCCCCGAGCACCTGCTCGCCGTGGTCCGCGACCAGTGGGTCGACCTGCAGGCACGCCGCGGCCTGCGCCGCATCGAGGCGCAGATGCGCGAGACCGAGCGCCGCTGCGACGCGCTGATCGCCTCCTCGCGCGACCCCATCGCCTACGTGCATGAAGGCATGCACATCCGCGCCAACGACGCCTATCTGGAGATGTTCGGCTACGAGCAATTCGACGACATCGAAGGCATTTCGCTGCTGGACATGGTCGCTGCCCAACACGTGGAGGGCTTCAAGCAGCTGCTGAAGGGCCTCAGCCGTGGCGAGGCGCCGCCGCCGCAGTACCAGCTCGACGCGCGCCACCAGGACGGCAGTGCGTTCCCGGCGACGATGGAATTTGCGGCGGCCACCTACGAAGGCGAGTCCTGCCTGCAGGTGGTGCTCCGCCGCCGCATGGAGTTCGACCCCGAGCTGGCACGCGAGGTCGAGGACCTGCGCCAGCGCGACCAGGTCACCGGCCTGCTCAATCGCCCGACCTTCATGCTGCAGCTGGAAAGCGCGGTGGCCCAGGCCGGGCGCAGCGAGGGCCAGTTCGGCCTGCTGCTGATCGAGCCGGACCACTACGCGCGCCTGCTGCCGGATATCGGCCTGGCCTCGGCCGATACCCTGATCGGCGCCCTCGCCGCCCTGCTGGCCGAAGTGGTTGGCGAGGACGCGCAACTGGCCCGTTTCGGCGAACACAATTTCGCCGTGCTGCAGGCCGGACCCTACGCACAGACCGTGGCGCTGGCCGAGCGCATCCGAGAAGCCTACGCCGCGCACGTCTTCAGCATCGGCGCACGCTCGGCCACGGTGACGGTCAGCATCGGTGGCGTACAGGTCGGTGAGAAGATCGCCAGCATCGGCCAGGTGCTGGCGCGCGCCAGCGAATGCACCCAGGCTGCAGCCGAGCTGGGTAACACCTGCCGCATCTTCGACCCGGCTGCCGCCGACCGTGTCGAGGAAGAGCGTGTGCAGCGCTGGGTGGCGCGCATCCGCGAGGCGCTGGCCGGCGACGGTTTCCAGCTTCACTACCAGCCGGTGCTGAACCTGCAGGGCGAACCACTGGAGCTGTACGAAGCCTATCTGCGCCTGGAAAACAATGGCGAGCTGCTGAGCCCGACCGCGTTCCTGGGCATCGCCGAGGAACACGGCCTGCTGGCCGACATCAACCGCTGGGTGGTCTCGCAGGCGATCGCGGTGCTGGGTGAACGCGCACGTGCGGGTCATGCCACCCAGGTGCTGGTGAAGGTCACGCCGGAATCGTTCGATGACCCACAGATGATCGCCACCCTGCACCGCGAACTGCAGGCACAGGGCGTGCCCGGCGAACGGCTGTGGCTGCATGCACCGGAAGCGAAGGTGTTCACCCACCTGCGCAGTGCACAGCAATTCCTTGCCGAAGTGGCGCCACTGGGCTGCCGCATCGGCCTAGAGCAGTTCGGTTCCGGGCTGGACTCGTTCCAGCTGCTGGCCCACTTCCAGCCGCAGTTCCTCAAGCTGGACCGGGGCTTCACCAGCGACCTGGCTGCCACCCGCGAGAACATCGACCGCATCAGCCAGATCACTGCGCGTGCTCAGGAAGCGGGCATCCGCACCATCGCCGAATTCGTCAGCGATGCCAACTCGATGACGCTGCTGTTCAGTGCCGGCGTGGATTACGTGCAGGGCGACTTTGTCGGCCCGGCATTGCCGGAGATGGGGTTCGAATTCGGGTAACGCCTCTCTGTAGAGCCGAGCCATGCTCGGCTGCGGGACTCAAGCGAAGAGCAGCCGAGCATGGCTCGGCTCTACACAAACCAGAAGGCCGGCTTTCGCCGGCCTTCTGCCTGATCAGGTCATGTCGACCAGGTTGCCGATCTTCACGTCCGGGTTGACGTCGGCCTCGTAGTCCACGCCCTCCACGCCAAAACCGAACAGACGCAGGAAGTCGGCCTTGTAACCGGCCAGGTCGCTGATTTCGTACAGGTTCTCGTTGGTCACCTGTGGCCACAGCGCGACCACCTTGCCCTGCACGTCTGCGGCCATTTCCTTGTAGTCCGCACGCAGGCGGCCTTCCTCATCGACCAGCGCGACGGTGTGGCCGTCGCCATCGACCAGGTCGTGGCGCAGGCGATCGACCGCCACGCCATCGGACTTGCCGCCGTAAAGGATGTCGTACAGCACGTCGAGCTGCTCGATGCAGCCTTCGTGGGTGCCCTTTTCCTTCATCACCTTGAACAGCAGCGACAGGTACAGCGGCATGGTTGGAATGGCCGAGCTGGCCTGGGTCACGACGGCCTTCAGCACCGACACGCGTGCGTCGCCGCCGATTTTCGCCAGCTTTTCGCGCAGGCCCAGCACCTTGGTGTCCAGGTCCTTCTTGGCCGCGCCGATCGAGCCATTCCAGTAGATCGCCTGGGTGATCTCTTCGCCCACGTAGGTGAAGGCCGTGGTGGTACAACCATTGGCCAGCACGCCGGCATCGGCCAGCGCATCGATCCACATCTGCCAGTCCTCGCCGCCCATCACCGCGACGGTGCCGGCGATTTCTTCCGGGGTGGCCGGCTGCAGGGTGGTCTCGGTGATCACTTCCTTGTCGGTATCCAGCCCGCGCAGGGTGATCGGCTCGCCGATCGGCTTCAGCGTGGAGCTGATGATCTCGCCGGTTTTCGGGTGCTTGCGGCGCGGCGCGGCCAGGCTGTAGACAACCTGGTCGACCTGGCCCAGATCGGCCTTGATCATTTCGATGGTCTTCGCCTTCACTTCATCGGAGAAGGCATCGCCATTGATGCTCTTGGCGTACAGGCCGGCTTCGTCGGCGTACTTGTGGAACGCGGCCGAGTTGTACCAGCCCGCGGTACCCGGCTTGGTCTCGCTGCCCGGGCGTTCGAAGAAGATGCCGAGGGTGGCAGCACCACTGCCGAAGGCAGCGGTGATGCGCGCAGCCAGGCCGTAGCCGGTGGAGGCGCCGATCACCAGCACACGCTTGGGACCGTTCTGGATCGGCGGGCGCGCACGGATGTAGTCGATCTGCTGCTTGACCGCGGCCTCGCAGCCGGTCGGGTGGGTGGTGACGCAGATGAAGCCGCGGACGCGCGGTTTGATGACCATGGATACCTCGGGTTGGCAGATGCGGCGCGCGGGGCGCTCAGCAGGAGTAAGGGCGCGCACGCGCGCGAACCGCAGGATCGTAGTGCGCGGGGGAGGATTGCACAACCGACGCTGGCGTAGGGTGGTGTTTCTTTTGCAGGGTTGCACCCTGCACCCGCAGAGGCAACGTCAACGGCAGAAGCTGGGTTCCTGTGGGTTGGCGGGGTGGGCCCGGTTGCGGGGGACGCCGTTAACCCATCCTTGGGGGCTTGGCCGCGGCATCCATGCCGCGGACACCCCCGCAACCGGACCCACCCCGCCTTTGACAGTCTTCCGCGATCTGTCGGAACAGCTCTTGGGGTCAGATCCGTTTTCCTGCGGAAAACGGATCTGACCCCGGCTTCAACAGATGTGTCGACCAAGGTCGACACCTACCGACAGCCGCGTGAACCCGTCGAAGGTGGGTCGGTGTCGGAGTGCGGGGTGTCAGCCGCATGGATGCGGCTGCCAAGCCTACACGGACGTACTTGCGGCGTCCCCGCGCTCCGACACCGCCCCGCCCACCCACGGAACGCACGCTGTTGCTGTTGCTGTTGCTGTTGCTGTTGCTGTTGCTGTTGCTGTTGCTGTTGCTGTTGCCGGCCAGCGGCCGGCACTACCGTGGGTGCAGGGCTGCAAGCCCTGCAACACAAAAAACCCCGCTTGCGCGGGGTTCTCTGTGGGTTGGGTGCAGCGCGAACGCTTACGGGCGACGGGCCAGGGCCTCAACGTCCTTCGCCTTCGGCAGCAGGTCCTGCTTGCTGACGCGCAGGAAACCGATCGTCAGCATCGGCACTGCCACCAGGATCGAGGACAGCACCACGATCACCGCACCGATCATATGCGTCTCGGCCAGGCCTTCCATCGAGCTGCCGCCGTACAGGTACAGGGCAAGCGCGGACAGGAAGAACATCACCGCAGTGATCACCGTACGCGACAGCGTCTGGTTGATCGAACGGTTCAGCACTTCCATCGAATCCACGCGCAGGCTGCGGAAGTTCTCGCGGACGCGGTCGAAGACCACGATGATGTCGTTGATCGCAAAGCCCATCACCGACAGCAGGCCGGCCAGCACGGTCAGGTCGAACTCACGGCCCAGCAGGGACACGTAAGCGACCGTCACGATCAGGTCGAACATCGCCACGATGCTGGCGGTGACCGCGAACTTCCACTCGAAGCGCACTGCGATGTAGATCAGGAAGCCGGCCAGCATGAAGATGGTGGCATACAGGCCATTCATCGCCAGGTCCTTGCCGATCTGCGGGCCCACGAACTCGTTGCGGAGCACGGTGGCCTGATTGTCGGCAGTGGACAACGCCTTCACCACGGCAGCGGCCGTGGCCTTGTCCTCGTGGGCGGCGTCGCCGGTACCCGGAGCATGCTCGCCGTGCGGGGCCAGGCGGATCAGCAGGTCGGTGTTGCCACCCACGCTCTGCACCTGGGCGCCTTCGAAGCCACTCTGCTCGAGCTTGGTGCGGACCTGCTCAACATCCACCGCCTTGTCGAAGCGGGCTTCGATCAGGGTGCCGCCGGTGAAGTCCAGCGCGTAGTTGAAGCCCTTGATGCCGATGATGGCGACCGAGGCCAGGAACACCACGATGGTGACTGCCATGGCGACATGGCGCCAGCGCATGAAGTCGATCTTGGTGTCGTTCGGGAGGATGTGCAGCGGAAACAGTTTCATTGTGCGTGTCGTCCCGTCAGATGGCCACGTTCTGGAGCTTCTTGCGACGGCCGTAGATCAGCGTCGCCAGCGCACGCGACACGGTGATCGCGGTGAACATGGAGGCGAAAATACCGATGATCATGGTCAGCGCGAAGCCCTTCAGCGGACCGGTACCGAATGCAAACAGCGCCACGCCGACGATCAGGCCGGTCAGGTTGGCGTCGAGGATGGTGCCCGAGGCACGCTCGTAACCGGTCACGATCGCCGTCTTGCCCGGCACACCTGCTCGCAGCTCTTCACGGATACGCTCGTTGATCAGCACGTTGGCGTCCACCGACAGGCCAACCGACAACGCCAGGCCGGCAAAGCCCGGCAGGGTCATGGTCGCACCGAACAGCGACATCACCGCCACGACGATCAGCAGGTTGAACAGCATCGCTGCGGAGGTGATCACACCGAACATGCGGTAGTACACGCTGAAGAACACCAGGGTGAACAGGAACGCGAACACCACCGCGCGCATGCCGTTCTTGACGTTCTCGGCGCCGAGGCTCGGGCCGACCACGCGCTCCTCGACGAAGTCCATCGGCGCAGCCAGCGAACCCGACTTCAGCAGCTTGGCCAGGTCTTCGGCTTCCTTCTTCTGCAGGCCGGTGGTCTGGAAGTTCTTGCCGAACACGCCGTTGATGTTGGCCACCGAGATCACTTCCTCGTTGACCTTGAAGCCACGCACTTCCTGGCCGTCGACGACGGTCACGGTCGGCACGCGCTCGGTGTAGACCACCGCCATCGGCTTGTTCACGTTGGCGCTGGTGAAGTCGAACATGCGCTGGCCACCGACGTTGTTCAGCGTCACGCTGACCGCCGGCGAGCCGCTGTTCGAATCGGTCACCGCCTGCGCGCCGACCATCTGGTCACCGGTGACGATCACGCGCTTGTTCAGCAGGATCGGGCCGCGGCCGTCACGCTGCTGGTAGACCTTCGCTTCCGGCGGGATGCGGCCGGAATTGATGGCGTCCTGCGCATTGCCCTCGACCACCGCACGGTACTCCAGGGTGGCGGTGGCGCCGATCATGCGCTTGGCTTCGGCGGTGTCCTGCACGCCGGGCAGCTGCACGACCACGCGGTCGGCACCCTGGCGCTGGATGATCGGCTCGGCCACGCCGAGCTGGTTCACGCGGTTGCGCAGGGTGTTGATGTTCTGCTCGATGGCACCATTGGAGATCTGCGCGATCTCGGTATCGGGCACGGTCACCGTGATGCGGTTGCCGCTGACGTCGTAGCCGAGGGTCGGCTGCGCCTTCACCAGCGCGGCGCGGGCGCGCTGCGCGGCGTCATCGCCGGCGGATGGGCTCAGGTTGGCCACGATGCTGTTATCGGCGCGGCGTTCCACAGACTGGTAGGCGATGCGCGCGTCACGCAGGGTGCTGCGCACGTCTTCGGTATAGGCATCCAGGCGCTTGTCGAGGGCAGCCTTCTGGTCGACCTGCAGCACGAAATGCACGCCGCCCTGCAGGTCCAGGCCCAGCACCATCGGGCGACCGCCGAGGTTGGCCAGCCAGTCGGGCACGGTCGAAGCCAGGTTCAGCGCCACGGTGTACTTCTCGCCGACGGTGTCACGCAGGACGTCGCTGGCAGCGGACTGCGACTTCAGGTCCGACAGGCGGACGATCAGGCTTTCCCCTTCCTTTTCGGCACCGATGGTGGCGATGCCGGCCTTTTTCAGATCGGCCAGCACACGGTCGCGCAGCGCATCGTCGATCTGCCCGCCACGGTTGGCGGTGATCTGGATGGCCGGGTCCTTCTGGTAGATGTTGGGCAGCGCGTACAGCGCGCTGAGCGCCAGTACGATCAGGATGACGACGTACTTCCAGCGTGGAAATTCGAGCATTGCTTGGGTCCCGCGCGGCGCCATCCCCGGCGCCGCGGTTGTGCTTCGGAAAGGGAGTGGCTTACTTGGCCGAATCCAGGGTGCCAGTCGGCAGCACGCTGCCGACAGCGCCCTTCTGCACGCGGATGCGCACGTTGTCGGCCACTTCGACGGTGATGAAGTGGTCGCCGATGTCGGTGACCTTGCCGGCGATGCCGCCGTTGGTCAGCACTTCATCGCCGCGCTTGATCTTCTCCAGCATGGCCTTGTGCTCCTTCTGCCGCTTCATCTGCGGGCGGATCATCAGGAAGTACATGATGGCGATCAGGATGATCGGGAACAGCAGCGTGGTCAGGCCCATGCCCTGCGGTTGGCCGCCGGCGGCCTGGGCGTGGGCGGCGGGAATCAGGAAAGCAAGCAGGTTCATCGTTGGTCCTTTGGTTGGGCGGCGCTCCCGTCCCTTGAGGGGCGGGGGTGTCGACCGCGGATCTGGGTCAGCCTTGAAGTATGCCACGGCCCCGGGCGTTCGTCCTTGGGCCGTTCGGCAGGGGGCGTCCGGGTCAGAGGGGCGGGGCCACCGCCCCGCGTGCCGCGTAGAAAGACTCACGGAAGGCCAGGAAGGTTCCCGCCTCGATGGCCGCACGGATGTCGGCCATGAGCTTTTCGTAATAGAACAGGTTGTGCAGGGTGCCCAGCATCGGCGCCAGCATCTCGTTGCAGCGGTCCAGGTGGCGCAGGTAGGAACGGGTATAGCCACCGGTGCAGGCCACGCAGCCGCAGCCCGGCTCGATTGGGTCCATGTCGCGCGCGTACTGGGAATTACGGATGCGGACGGTGCCGAACGAGGTGAAATAATGGCCGTTGCGCGCATTGCGGGTCGGCATCACGCAGTCGAACATGTCCACGCCGCGTGCCACGCCCTCGACCAGGTCCTCCGGCCGGCCCACGCCCATCAGGTAACGCGGGCGGTCGCCCGGCAGCTCCGGATCCAGGTGGTCGAGCATGGCGTTGCGCTCGTGCTCCGGCTCGCCCACGGCCAGGCCGCCGATGGCGTAGCCGTCGAAGCCGATCGCCTGCAGGGCGTCGGCCGAGCGGCTGCGCAGGTCGGTGTGCACGCCCCCCTGGACGATGCCGAACAAGGCCGCGTCGTTGCCCAGCTCGTCATGCGCGTTGCGGCTGCGCTGGGCCCAGCGCAGGCTCAGCTCCATGGAACGGCGGGCAACGTCTTCGGTGGCCGGGTACGGGGTGCACTCGTCGAAGATCATCACGATGTCCGAATCGAGCACCTTCTGGATCTTCATGCTCTCCTCGGGACCGAGGAACACCCGGGCGCCGTCGGTGGGCGAGGCAAAGGTCACGCCCTGCTCGGTGATCTTGCGTCGATGGGCCAGCGAGAACACCTGGAAACCACCGGAGTCGGTCAGGATCGGGCCATCCCAGCGGCAGAAGCCGTGCAGCCCGCCGTGGTCGGCGATGATGTCCAGGCCGGGGCGCAGGTACAGGTGGAAGGTGTTGCCGAGGATGATCTCGGCGCCCAGCGCCCGCACCTGGTCCGGCAGGATGCCCTTGACCGAGCCATAGGTCCCCACCGGCATGAAGGCCGGCGTTTCCACCGTGCCACGCGGGAAGGTCAGGCGGCCACGGCGGGCACGGCCATCGCGGGTCTGGAGCTGGAACTGCAGTCGGGACATGGAGCGGTCGTTCAGGCAAATAGTTGTCTATTGTCTCCCAAAACCGGCTCGACCGCCCATTCAGGCCTGAACGGCACGGCAGTAGAGCCACGCCATGCGTGGCTTTCCTGGTCTCCAGGCACCTGCAAGTGCGCACCAACGGTGCGCACCCACCCCAAGCAGGCAGAGGTCAGCGCCCTACCCCGCCTGCGGGAACAGCAGCATCGCGTCGCCGTAGCTGAAGAAGCGGTAGCGCTGCTCGATCGCGTGCCGGTAGGCCTCGAACACGCGGTCCTTGCCTGCAAACGCCGAGATCATCATCAGCAGCGTGCTTTCCGGCAGGTGGAAATTGGTCACCATCGCGTCGACGCTGCGGATGCGGTAGCCCGGCGTGATGAAGATCTGGGTCTCGCCGGCGAACGGCAGCAGCTCGCCATCGCGCATCGCGCTTTCCAGCGCGCGCACCACGGTGGTGCCGACGCCGATCACCCGGCCGCCGCCGCCGCGCGTGCGCCGCACCTGCCGCACCAGTTCGGCGCCGACGTTCAGCCACTCGCGGTGCATCACGTGGTCCTTCAGGTCATCGGCGCGCACCGGCTGGAAGGTGCCCGCACCCACATGCAGGGTGACGTGGCCGAACTCCACGCCCTTGTCCTTCAGCGCCGCCAGCAGCGGCTCGTCGAAATGCAGGCCGGCGGTCGGTGCAGCCACCGCGCCTACCTCGCGCGCGAACACGGTCTGGTACCGCTCGCGGTCGTCCACGCCCGGCTCGCGCTGGATGTAGGGCGGCAACGGCAGGCGGCCGGCATGCAGCAGCCACTGCTCCAGCGACTCCGGCACATGGAACTGCAGCACGTAGAACTCGCCATCGCGGCCCAGCACCTCGGCTTCGCCACCGGCATCCAGCGCGATGCGACTGCCGGCCTTCGGCGACTTGCTGGCGCCGACCTGCGCACGCGCCTGCTGACCGCCGAGCAGGCGCTCGATCAGGATCTCCACGCGGCCGCCGCTGGCCTTCTGCCCGAACAGGCGCGCCGGGATCACCCGGGTGTCGTTGAACACCAGCAGGTCGCCCGGCTGCAGCAGCGACGGCAGGTCACGCACCTGCAGGTCGGTGAAGGCGGCAGGTGCCGGCGGTACCAGCAGCAGGCGGCTGGCGGAGCGTTCGGCCAGGGGAGCCTGCGCGATCAGTTCAGCCGGCAGGTCGTAGTGGAAATCGGACTTCTTCAAGGCGGTGGGCGGCAACAGGTCGACAATGGCGCGCATTGTACGTCCAGCGTCTGCGAGCCGGCGCACTTCGCGGCGAACGTCGCGCAAAATGCTGCTATGCAGCAGGTTTCTGCGGGGTTATCGCGCAAAAAAACAAGTGCTAGCATCGAACCGGAAGTCCGCTGCACGAGCCTGCCCCAAGCGCGCGTGATGACGCGCGTTTTGCTTTTGATGGCCCGTGCGACCCATTGTTTCAGGAGATCTGCAATGAGCTTCATCGAACGCCTCGCCCCCCTGCGCAACCAGCCCGGCACCCGCCTCACCACCGGCCTGGACGATGCCACCCTGACCGCCCTGTCCGCCAACCACCCGCAGCTGATCGCCGCAGTGGACGCCGCCGCCGAGGAATTCGCGCGCGTGCAGGCCGACCTGGGGCCGCTGCTGGCGCAGGACGAACAGGCACAGATCGACGCGATGCAGGACGGATTCGTCAATTTCTATGCCGATGACGCGGTGACCCCGTACGTGGCGCTGGCCGCGCGCGGCCCATGGGTGGTCACCCTGAAGGGCGCCGTGCTGTACGACGCCGGCGGCTACGGCATGCTCGGCTTCGGGCACACCCCGGACGCCGTGCTGGAGGCCATGGCGCGCCCACAGGTGATGGCCAACATCATGACCCCCAGCCTGTCGCAGCAGCGCTTCATCACCGCCCTGCGCGCCGAGATCGGCCACCGCCGTGGCGGCTGCCCGTTCGCCCGTTTCATGTGCCTGAATTCCGGCTCCGAAGCCGTCGGCCTGGCCGCGCGCATCGCCGACGTCAACGCCAAGCTGCAGACCGATCCTGGCGCACGTCACGCCGGCGCTACGATCAAGCGCGTGGTGGTCAAGGGCAGCTTCCATGGCCGTACCGACCGCCCTGCCCTCTATTCGGATTCCAGCCGCAAGAGCTACATGCAGCACCTGGCCAGCTACCGTGGCGAGGACTCGGTGATCACCGTGGCGCCTTACGACGAGGCCGGCCTGCGCAAGGTGTTCGAGGATGCTGCACGCAACCAATGGTTCATCGAAGCCGTATTCCTGGAGCCGGTGATGGGCGAAGGCGACCCGGGCCGTTCGGTGCCGCCGTCGTTCTATGCCGTTGCCCGTGAGCTGACCCGTGCGCATGGCAGCCTGCTGCTGCTCGACTCGATCCAGGCCGGCCTGCGCGCGCATGGCGTGCTGTCGGTGGTCGATTACCCGGGCTTTGAAGGCCTTGACCCGCCGGACATGGAGACCTATTCCAAGGCGCTCAACGCCGCGCAGTACCCGCTGTCGGTGCTGGCGGTGACCGAGCATGCTGCGCAGCTGTACCGCAAGGGCATCTACGGCAACACCATGACCAGCAACCCGCGTGCGCTGGACGTCGCCTGCGCCACCCTGGCGCAGCTGACCCCACAAGTACGCGCCAACATCGCCGAGCGCGGTGCCGAGGCCGTGCGCAAGCTGGAACAGCTCAAGAGCGAGCTGGGCGGCCTGATCACCAAGGTGCAGGGCACCGGGCTGCTGTTCTCGTGCGAGCTGGCCCCGCAGTTCAAGTGTTATGGCGCCAACTCCACCGAGGAATGGCTGCGCCAGCACGGCATCAACGTGATTCACGGTGGTGAGAACTCGCTGCGCTTCACCCCGCACTTCGGCATGGACAGCCAGGAGCTGGACCTGCTGGTGGCCATGGTGGGCCGTGCCCTGCGTGAAGGCCCGCGCCGCGAGCAGGCCGCGGCGGCGTAAGCCGTCGCTTACGTAGAGCCGAGCCCATGCTCGGCTGGCCTTTGCCGTGATCTGGACGAAGCGCAGCCGAGCCCGGAACCATCCCCCCGGAACGGAGGGCTCCGCGCGCATTGCGATGCGAGGTTTGCAATGGCACCGCCGGTTAAACGCGGCGCGGCTCGGCGCTACAGAAGGCCTGTCAAGGCCTCATAATCCACTGACACCCCGTCTCTGACCGCCCTGCGGTCGGCGACGGGGCGTTTTCGTTTCCGGCCAAGAGACAGGAAGATCCATGAAATCGATCTGTGTGTACTGTGGTTCCAACGCTGGCAGCAAGCCGGCCTATACCGAACGCGCCATTGCACTGGGCGACCGCATTGCCCGCGATGGCCTGCGCCTGGTGTATGGCGGCGGCAACGTTGGCCTGATGGGTACCGTGGCCAACGCCGTGCTCGCCGCTGGCGGCGAGGTGACCGGCGTGATCCCGCGCCAGCTGGCCGACTGGGAAGTGGCCCACCGTGGCCTGACCGAACTGGAGATCGTCGGCTCGATGCATGAGCGCAAGTCGCGCATGTTCGACCTCGCCGATGGCTTCGTTGCCCTGCCCGGTGGCTTCGGCACCATGGAAGAGATCTTCGAGATGCTGACCTGGCGCCAGCTTGGCATCGGCAACAAGCCGTGCGCGTTCCTCGATGTGGAAGGTTTCTACGCGCCGCTGATCGGCATGATCGACCGCATGGTGGAAGAGCGTTTCCTGCATCCGGACCAGCGCCAGGACCTCTGGTACGGCTCGGACATCGAGGAAATGCTGGTGTGGATGCAGAACTACCAGCCGGCGCAGGCCTCGAAGTGGATCGACGAGAAACGTCGCTCGGCTCTGCGCTGAAGCGAACCGTCGCGGTGGCTCACGCCAGCGTCCGTGCCCACGGTGCGGGACGGCCCAGCAGGTATCCCTGGCCATAGTCGCAACCGAGTTCGCGCAGTGTCTGCCGCTGCGCCTCGGTCTCGATGCCTTCGCCAATGGTTTCGATGCCCAGGGTGCGGGCCAGTGACAGCACGCCTTCGACCAGCGCGCGCGTGCTCTGCACTTCCGGCCCGTGCAGGCCGGCGATGAAACTCTGGTCGATCTTCAATGTACTGATCGGGAATCGGTGCAGGTAGGACAGCGCAGAGAAGCCGGTACCAAAGTCGTCCAGCTGCACCTGGATGCCACGCTCGCGCAGGCCCTGCAGGATGCGCAGCGTGTGCGGCGCATCGTCCAGCAGCGCGACCTCGGTAATCTCCAGCCGCAGCCGGCGCGGATCGGCGCCACACGCGTCGAGCAGGCCGAACAGGCGGTCGCTGAACTCGGCCGAGCGGAAATGGCGCGGCGAAACGTTCACCGAGACATAGCTCTGCCCACCTTCGGCCAGGCGCGCGATGACCTGCTCGTAGATCAGCCAGTCGACCTGTTCGATCAGGCCGCTTTCCTCTCCCAGCTCCAGGAACGCGCCGGGCAACAGCAGGCCACGACGCTCGTGCTGCCAGCGGAGCAATGCCTCATGTCCCACCACTTCGCCATCGGACAGGCGCACGATCGGCTGGAAGAACGGAACGAAATCACGGTTGTTGATCGCGCGCCGCAGATCGGCTTCCAGGTCGAGGCTGCGCATGGCCTGTTCACGCATGTCCTCGTCGAAGATCGCGCAGCGGTCATGGCCCTGCGCCTTGGCCCGGTACATCGCCGCGTCCGCATCACGCAGCAGCTCCTCGCCGGTACGGTAGCGCGGATTCCACAGCGCGATGCCCAGGCTGCCGGACGGGAACAGTTCGCGGCCGGCGATCCACATCGACTCCTGCAGTGCCAGCAGCAGGCGCTGGCCGAAATCCAGTGCCTGTGCCAGGCCCTGCGGGCATTGCAGCAGTACCGCGAATTCATCACCGCCCAGCCGTGCCACCACATCATCGGCACCGGCCATCGATACGATGCGCTTGGCCACCTCCACCAGCATGCGGTCACCCGCGGCGTGGCCGATGCTGTCGTTGACCAGCTTGAAGCGATCCAGGTCGAGGAACAGCACGGCGAACACCGGCCCACCCTCGCGCTTGGCCAGCGCCAGCGCATCCTGCAGGCGATCGAGCAGGTGCAGCCGGTTGGGCAGGCCGGTCAGCGCATCGTGCATGGCCTGATGGGTCAGGCGTTGCTCGGCCCGCAGGCGCTCGCCGATCTGGCCGAGCAACTTCTCGTTGACCTCGGCCAGCTCACGCGTGCGTTCCTCCACGCGCTTTTCCAGTTCGGCATGCGCCAAACGCAGCCGTTGCTGGTCGCGCTGGCGCGCCAACCCGGTTCCGATGTTCTGCGCAACGAACGTCAACAGCCGCTGATCGTGCACGCTGAACGTACTGTTCTCGCTGTAACTCTGCACCACGATCGCACCGACCACCTCGTCATCGC
The DNA here is from genome assembly GCF_059370435.1 of Stenotrophomonas sp. YJH_SMC_94-11. NCBI lineage: Bacteria > Pseudomonadati > Pseudomonadota > Gammaproteobacteria > Lysobacterales > Lysobacteraceae > Stenotrophomonas > Stenotrophomonas sp. YJH_SMC_94-11. The sequence goes on from NZ_JCAFTR010000007.1 coordinate 258,252, forward strand.
GCAGCAGCGGCACGCCCAGCCAGCAATGCGAGCGCGCGCCGGATTCACGCACCTCCCCACTGGCCAGCAGCGCATCGATCTGGGCGCGTGAGGCCAGCAGGGGCCGCCGGTTGCGCACCACGTATTCGGTCAGGCCGCGACTGAACGGACGAGGTGCACGGCTGGCATTGTGCTCGTCCACCGAATAGACGAAGTCCAGGCCGTTGCCGCTTACGTTCACCAGCGCGATATAGAAGTTGCGCGCATCGAGCAGGCGCCCGACCACGCCATGCACCTGCCCGTAGAACTGGGCCAGGCTGTCGGCCGACATCGCCATTTCGGCAATGTTGTACAGCGCGGTCTGCAGTTGCTCGGCGCGCCGGCGCTCGGTTACTTCGTCCTGCAGGCTGTGGTTGGCGCGCTGCAGTTCCAGCGTACGCCGCTCCACCTGTTGCTCCAGCCGGACCTGCGCCTGGCGCCGATCCATCGCAGTCTGCACGTGCTGCGCGACAAAGCCCAGCAACGCCCGCTCGGCCTCGCCATAACGGGCCGCCAGCTCATAGCTCTGCACCACGATCGCGCCGCATACCCGGCCATCGCGCAGCATCGGCACACCCAGCCAGTCCAGGCTTTCGGGGCCACGCTGCGGGTCGTGCTCCTGCTCGACCACGCGCGCCAGCAGTTCGCGCGAGGGTCCGCTGAGCGGCTTGCCATGGCGCAGCAGCGCGACGGTCAAGCTGCGCGGCATCTCGGCGGCGTCATGGCTCTGCGTCGGGTCGGCGACGAAATCGTCGACCTGGTCGGCGAAGTACAGGAAGCGGATCTGGTCACGCACATCATCGTATTCAACGATGTAGCAGTTCTCGGCATACATCAGCGTGCCGAGCACGCCGTGCACGTGACGCAGCATCTCCGACATTTCCAGATCGGCGCCGGCCAGATCGGCGATCTGGAACAGCGCCTGCTGCAACCGTTCAGCTTCTTCCAGCGCCTTGATCTGCCCGGCCTGGCGGCCACGCTGCAGCGCCAGTTCCATGGCCTGACGGGCCAGCCCCCACCACGCCGCGGAAGGCACGGCGCCTTCCACCGACAACTGCAGGCGTGCACCGTCATGTTCCCAGCCATGGGAGCCCTCGCCGATGCCCGGCGCAGTGAACGCGCCTGCCGCCCCGTCGGCCGGCCACCCGCCCTGACCACGCCCGAGCTGCGGGTCGTCCCAGCCGACGCGGACCAAGGCCGTTTCCGGCAAAAGCGCATGCAACGCGCGCACCAGCGCCGTGCTCAGCACGGCCTCGTGTTGTGGCCCTTCCGCCGGTTCAGCATGCGTGGACAAATGACAATCTCTTGGCGCCGTCGATGCGTCGCCTCCCCTGAGCCGACGAGCATAGCGCGCCACCCGGGGGGCAATGGAAGCCCGTAAACCCCGAATCGTGCGCCCGTACGTTTTTCCTGCCGTCCGCAGCCTCTTCCGAGCCATGACCCTCGCCCTGCCCGCCCCTGCCACCGGCTATGCGCCATCGCCTGCAGGCCTTACCCTGTACGCCGTGGAAGCCAGCGCACTGCCAACCGATGAAGCCTTGATGCTGGCCTGGGCCGGCGGCGACCTGCACGCGTTCGAAAGCCTGTATGCGCGCCATCGCAAGCGACTGTTCGGTTTCCTGCTGCGCCAACTGCGCGACAACGCGCTGGCCGAGGAGATCTTCCAGGACGTCTGGCAGCGGGTGATCAGCGCCCGTGCCGGGTGGCAGCCCGAAGCAGCGTTCAGCACCTGGCTGTTCCGCATCGCCCACAACCGCCTGAACGACCATTGGCGCGCCGCCCGCCATCGCCCTGCCGCGCCGGCCGACGCCGACCTGCGCCTGGCCGCGATCGAGGACGGGCAGACCCCGGAAGCCGAGCTTTCCGAATTCGAACAACGTCGCCGCATCCAGCTGGCGATGGAGCAATTGCCGCCCGAGCAGCGCGAAGTGCTGCAACTGCGGCTGGATCAGGAACTGAGCCTGGAGGAGATCGGCCAGATCACCGGCGTAGGCCGGGAAACCGTGAAATCGCGGCTGCGCTATGCGATGGACAAGCTGCGTGCGGGATTGAACGCATGAACCGAGACGAACCGCTGACGCCGGAAGAACGCGAGCTGGCCCGGCTGCTCGGCCGTCGCGCCGAGCAGGCACCACCGGCCGCACTGGACGCCGCCATCCTGGCCGCGGCGCGTGCCGCGGTTGACGCTCCGGGTACCGATGTTGCTGCCTCTCCCGAGGCGCCGCGCAAGCAGCGCACAGGCCCGCGTTGGCCAGCGGTGTTCGGCATCGCCGCTTCGATGGTGTTCGCCATCGGCATCGCCTGGCAGCTGCGTCCTGAACCGCCACCGGTTCCGGCGGGCGAGACTGCTGTTGCCGCAGCACCGGCTGCGGCAGAAGACGTCGCGGCTGCCGATCAGGCCGCTGGAAGTGGTTCAGCCGACAGCGCAGTGGCGGTTGTGGAACCGGCCGCTGCTCCGGCAGCACCCGAGTCCGCCCCTGTTTCCGCTGCCCCGGCACCGGCCATCGCGCGTGCGCACAAGCCTGCGCCGGCCAAGACCGCTGAAGCGCCGGCCCAGGCTGCACGGTCCATGGCCGCGGATGCGGCCGCCGACACCTCCTTTGCGGCGCTCCCGCCCGCTCCGGCTGCAGCACCGCCAGCGCCACCTGCACCGGCCGCCTACTCGGCACCCGCACCCGAACCGGCATTCGCGCCAGCAGCGTCCGGGGCAATGAAAGCACGCACGACCACGGCACCGGCAACCAATGCCGCCGAGGCCGAGCGGACGCAGGCGCTGGATCGGGTGGAGATCACCTCGATGAAGCGTGAGGCGCCCAGCCGTTCCGCACCGGGCATCATGCGCCGCGGCAGCGACGCGGGCCTGAGCGCGGATGCCGTGCAGGCCGAGGTGGACGCCGACGCGCGACTGCCGCGCCGGCAGTGGCTGCAGAAGATCCGCGCGCGACGCGACGACGGCCAGCGCGATCTGGCCCGCGCCAGCCTGGAGCGCTACGTGCAGCAGTATCCGGAAGCCCGCCTGCCGCGCGACCTGCGCCCGTTGCTGGACGACTGAAGCAGAACGTGACCTCCGGCGACCCCGTAGAATGACGGGAATGCTCGATACCCTCGCCCAGCCTGTCAGCCACACGCTGGAAGTCAAACACAGTCGTTTCATCGCCCATGCTGCGCCGATCGACAGCGCCGCAGCGGCCATGGCGATCCTGCAGCAGGTTGCAGCAGCCGACGCGACCCACAACTGCTGGGCCTACCGGTACGGCCAGGACTACCGCTCCAGCGATGATGGCGAGCCCGCTGGAACGGCCGGACGACCGATCCTGGCGGCAATCGATGGCCAGGGTTTCGACCGTGTGATGGTGGTGGTGACGCGCTGGTTCGGCGGCATCAAGCTGGGCGCCGGTGGACTGGTGCGCGCCTACGGTGGCGCTGCCGCCGAGTGCCTGCGCACCGCCCCCCGCCTGCCCCTGGTGGCGATGGCCCGGCTGCAGCTGCTGGCCGGCTTCGAGGACCTGGGCATCCTGCACGCCACCCTGCCCGCCTTCGGCGCCGGGAAACTCGATGAACAGTTCGATGCCAACGGCGTGTGCCTGCGGGCCGAATTGCCGGCCGATCAGGTCGATGCATTGAAAATCCGCCTGCGCGACGCCACCCGTGACCGTATCCGCATACAAGACGACAACCAGGATGACTGACAAGGACGACGCCCCTGCCTCGACCCCGCCGCTGCGCCGCCTTGGCAGCCTGCGGACGTTGTGGCCGTTCGTGCGCCGCCACAGCGGGTTGTTCACCGCCTGGCTGCTTGCCCTGGCGGTCTCTTCGGCCGCCACGCTGAGCCTGCCCCCCGCCGTGAAGCAGATGATCGACCACGGCTTCACCAGCGGTGGCCAGATCAACCGTGCCTTCGCCCTGCTGATGCTGGTGGCGGTGGTGCTGGCACTGGCGACGGCCGCACGGTTCTTCTTCGTGTCGCTGCTGGGCGAGAAGGTCGTCGCCGACCTGCGCAGCCGCCTGTATGCACACCTGATCCAGCTCGGCGCCGGTTTCCACGACCGCAGCCGCAGCGGCGAACTGGTCTCGCGCCTGACCGCCGACAGCGAACTGCTGCGCAGCGTGGTCGGCTCGACCATGTCGGTCGCCCTGCGCAGCAGCGTAACCGTGGTCGGCAGCCTGGCGATGCTGTTCGTCACCAGCCCGCGGCTGGCCGCGTGGTCACTGCTCGGCATCCCGCTGGCGGTGCTGCCGATCATCGTCGGCGCGCGCAAGCTGCGTACGGTTGCGCGCAGCAGCCAGGACCGCATCGCCGATGCCAACAGCCTGGCCAGCGAGACGCTGGGCGCCGTGCGCACGGTGCAGGCGCATGCGCGCGAGCCCTATGAGCGCGGGCGCTTTGACAAGGCGCTGGGCGATGCCATCGGTGCCGCACGCCGGCGCATCGGTGCGCAATCGCTGGTTACCGCCAGTGCCATCCTGTTGGTGTTTGGCGCCATCGTTGGCGTGCTGTGGCTGGGCGCGCACGATGTCATCGACGGCCGCCTCAGTGCCGGCACGCTGGGCCAGTTCGTGTTGTACGCGCTGATCGGCGGCGGCTCGGTGGGCGCCCTGGCCGAAGTGTGGAACGAGCTGCAGCGTGCGGCCGGTGGCATGGGCCGTATCGGCGAGCTGCTGCAGGAAGACATCGAGATCCGTGCGCCGGCGCAGCCGCACGCACTGCCGCAACCGCTACGCGGCGAAATCCAGTTCGACGACGTGGTGTTCCACTACCCGCAGCGCCCGGACCAGGCCGCGCTGGACCACTTCAACCTGCATGTCCGCCCGGGTGAGACCGTGGCCCTGGTCGGCCCGTCGGGCGCAGGCAAGAGCACGGTCCTGTCGATGCTGCTGCGCTTCCACGATCCGGCCAGCGGCCGCATCTGCGTGGATGGCATCGACGTGCGCCAGGTCGATCCGGCCGAGCTGCGCGCGCAGCTGGCACTGGTACCGCAGCAGCCGACGCTGTTCGCAGCCAGTGCACGCGACAACATCCGCTACGGCAGGCTGCAGGCCAGCGACGCCGAGGTCGAGGACGCCGCACGTGCAGCAGAGGCCGATGGCTTCCTGCGGGCATTGCCACAAGGCTACGACAGTGAACTGGGCGAGCGCGGCGCACGCCTGTCCGGTGGCCAGCAGCAGCGCGTGGCGATCGCCCGCGCGTTGCTGAAGGATGCGCCGATCCTGCTGCTCGATGAGGCCACCAGCGCACTGGATGCGCAGAGCGAGCATGGCGTGCAGCAGGCACTTGAGCGGCTGATGGCCGGTCGCACCACGCTGGTCATCGCCCACCGCCTGGCCACCGTGCTCAAGGCCGACCGCATCGTGGTGATGGACCAGGGCCGCATCGTCGCCGAAGGTACCCATGCGCAGCTGCTGGCCGAAGGCGGACTTTACGCTGAACTGGCACGACTGCAGTTCATCGATTGATGACGGCCGGCTAACATCGGCAAGACCAAGCTGGCCCCGCACCCGCAGCATCCGCTGAAGGAGGTACGCGATGTCGTTCCGTCAGTTCCCCGCCGTCGACAGTAATGGCGAAAGCCACATCATCATCGAATTCAAGCCCGAGGCGAACGGCAGCGGGCACCACTCCGAAGCCACGCCGCGCTATGAGCTGGATGACGGGCGCCAGCTGGTGCGCAATGGGCGTGAGTTCACCACCAGTGGTGGTGAACTGCGGTTGACGATTTGAGGTTCGCCGGGCATGGCCCGGCGCTACCGGATTTCGTATCGCCCCGCTCTGGTAGGTGTCGACCTTGGTCGACACGCTTTTTGCCAAGGGCGGTCGGGCATGACTCGACGCTACAAAATGCGTGATCAATTTTTGACCAACCATCTTGACAGCCTTCGCTGCCAAGGCCTGAACGAGGTTATCCACACGTTTGCTCAGGATCCATCCACACCGCCTGTGGATGAATGTGGTCAGCCGAGCACCCGCCCGATGCCGCTGGCGTCCACTTCCGCGGCCGCCCGGGTGATCGCTGCCGGATCACTGCCGGCGATGAACCCGATGCGGAAGTGCACTTCGCCACCAGGCGTACGTGAGGAATGGATCGAGGCCAGGCTGATGCGATGCTGCTCGAACACGTTCAGCAGCTCGCGCAGCGAGCCGGGCCGATCTTCCGGCAGGTGTACTGACAGCGCGTTGCGCTCGGTCAGGTCAGCCAGCAGATAGCCCACGCGTTCGAACGTGTAGTTGCCGTCCGCCAGCGCCTGCTCGCCGAAGGCAGTGCGATTGGCCGACAGCAGCTGCTCGCGGAATGCACCACGTGCACCGTCGTCACCCTGCACGACCTGGGCCTGCAATGCGTGCAGCTGGCCCACCAGCCGCTCCAGCATCGGCGCCACGTACGGGTTGCCGAACTGGATGTCTTCGTAGATCGCCGGGTTGAGCGACAGGATGCGCGAAATGATCGCCGTATCCAGCTCGAACGATGCCGAACGGTACGGCATCATCGCAGCCAGATCGCCCAGCTGCGGCTGGTACTGGCGCAACACGCCGGCCTGGGCCAGATGGGTGGCATGCACCATCGCCTGCACCAGCGCCATCATCTGGTCGTGGTGCTGCGGCGTGGCCCGCACGCACTCGGCCTGCAGCGCGGCGCACAGCGTATCGACCCACGCCTGCCAAAGCTGCAGCCGCGCTTCGCAGACCACCATCACCCTGCCCTTCAGGGTCGGCGCCTTCGGCGGCGCGGTCATCGGGTGCAGGCCGACCACTTCGGCCCGCGACGCCAGCATCGCCTGCACCGGCGCCTCCTTTACCGAGGTCACATCCAGCCACAGCCTGCCCTGCTCGCGGCCCGCCGATTGCCGCACGTACTCGGCGATCAACGCCGGGGTGTGCCGGATCGGTGCCGAGAACACCAGCACATCGGCCTGCGCCAGCAGGTGTTCCGGCGTGTGCGAACCTGGGTCGGCCGGATCGTGGCCGATCACCTGCAACTGCAGGTGCTGCTGGAAGAAGCGGGTCAGCCAGCGCCCGTAGGCGCCAGCGCTGCCGACGATGCCGACCGTGCGCGGCGTGCGTGGGTCCAGGCCGCTCATGCAACGCGTTCGGCGCGGAAGCGCGTGCCTTCGGCCAGCGCCGCCGGCGCGGCGGCGACCACGTCGAATTCCTCGAAGCCGTTGTCCAGGGTCGCCTCCAGCGCCGCATGGGTGCCGGCAATCGCACGCGAAATCGCCTGCTGCATCGATTCGCCGCGCAGCAGGAACGACACCACCAGCGACATCAGCACATCGCCGGTACCCGCCACGTCCACCGGCAGCAGCGGCGAGGTCCAGCGCCAGGTTTCCTCGCGGCCGACGGCCAGGGTCACCAGTTCACCCGGGGTGCCGCCCACGCTGTGCGCGATCACCCAATGCGGGCCGCGATCCAGCAGCGTGCGCGCGGCGGCGATGGCATCGGCCTCGGCCAGCGCCGGCATGCCGGTCAGGCGATTCAGTTCGAAAGCGTTCGGCGTCACCAGCCAGGCATGCGGCAACAGGCGCTCGGCGAAGATCGCTTCCAGCCCGGGTTCCACGTAGGGGCCGGTGTGCGTATCGCCAATCACCGGGTCCAGGCAATAGCGCAGCTGCGGGCAGGCCGGCAGGATCCCGTCCAGCCAGTCGGCGAAGGCGGCGCCGTTGGCGGTGCTGCCGAAGTAGCCGGAGACCAGCATCTTCGCCCGTTGTGGCAGGCCACGCTCGTGGCTGCCCAGCAGCAGGTCGGCGAACCAGTCAGCGGGCAGCACGCGGCCACGCGTGGTGTCGTAGAAAGGCGCATTGCTCAGCAGCACGGTCGGGATTTCCGCCACGCGCACGCCCAGCGCGCGCATCGGCGGTACGGCGGCGCTGTTGCCGGCGTGGCCGTAGACAAGTTGCGACTGGACCGAGATGACATCGATCGGCGAGGGGCCATCCGGCCGCTGGCGGCGGCCGTGGACCAGGTGGTTATCAAGGGATTCGCTCATGGCCGCATTCTACGCCCGGTGGAGTGTTCGGCAGGGCTTGCAGCCCTGCACCTGCCGAAGCTGCAAGCAACGGCAACGGCAACGGCAAAAGCGAGCTATCCGTGGGGTGGCGGGGCGGTGTGGGTGGTCAGGACACGCCGTAAACCCATCCATGGGGCTCGATGGCGCCATCCATGGCGCCAACGGTCCTGCCCACCCACACCGCCCCGCCTTTGACAGATTCCGGATGTCTGTTGGTAGGTGTCGACCTTGGTCGACACATCTGTCAGACATCGAATGAATTCATCCACGCATGGCGTGGATCTACCGTGTCGACCAAGGTCGACACCCACCAGAGCAGAGTGCTGCTCCAACAGATCGCGGCCAACTGTCGAAGGCGGGGTGGGTCCGGTTGCAGGGGTGTCCGCGGCATGGATGCCGCGGCCAAGCCCCCATGGATGGGTTTACGGCGTCCCCTGCAACCGGACCCACCCTGCCAACCCGCGGATAGCCAGCTTTTGACGTTGACGTTGCTTCGGCAGGTGCAGGGCTGCAAGCCCTGCAAACCAAAACCTCTCAGTGAGCAGCAGGCCGCGACGGCGGCAGCCACGCCGCCACGATGCCGAGTAGCGGCAGGAACGCGGTCAGCTGGTAGACGTACTCAATGCTGGTCTTGTCCGCCAGCAGGCCGAGCACGGCGGCACCCAGCCCGCCCATGCCAAACGCGAAACCGAAGAACAGGCCGGACACCATGCCGATGCGGTGCGGCATCATCTCCTGCGCATAGACCACGATCGCCGAGAACGCCGAAGACAGCACGAAGCCGATCAGCACCGCCAGCACCGTCGTCCACAACAGGTCGGCATGCGGCAGCATCAGCGCGAAAGGCGCCACGCCGAGGATCGAGGTCCAGATGATCGGCTTGCGGCCGATCCGGTCACCCAACGGGCCGCCGAGGAAGCCGCCAGCGGCGGACGCCACCAGGAACGCGAACAGGTGCAGCTGCGCCTGCGCCACCGGAATGCCGAAATGGTGGATCAGGTAGAAGGTGAAGTAGCTGCCGATGCTGGCCATGTAGAAGTACTTGCTGAAGATCAGCACCAGCAGGATCGCCAGCACCTTGGCCACCGTGCGTGGTGGATGGCGCGGCGCCATCGAGGCGGTACTGGCCGGGCGCGGCGTGCCCAGATGCAACGCGTACCAGCGGCCAACATAGGTCAGCAATGCGATGCCGATCAGGGCCGCGCCTGCGAACCACGACGCGGCATGCTGGCCGTACGGCACGATCACTGCCGCCGCAATCAGCGGGCCCAACGCGGTACCGAAATTGCCCCCCACCTGGAACACCGACTGTGCGAAGCCATGACGGCCGCCCGAGGCGAGCCGCGCGATGCGCGAGGCCTCCGGATGGAAGATCGCCGAGCCGATGCCGACCATTGCCGCTGCCAGCAGCACCATCGCGTAGTTCGGCGCGAAGCCGAGCAGCAGCATGCCGCACAAGGTCGAGGCCATGCCGATCGGTAGCGAATACGGTGCCGGGCGGCGGTCGGTGGCTACACCGATCAACGGCTGGAAGATCGACGCAGTGAGCTGGTAAGTCAGCGTGATCAGGCCGATCTGGGTGAAGCTGAGATTGAAGCCGCCCTTGATCACCGGATAGATGGCCAGGATCAGCGACTGCATCATGTCGTTGACGACGTGCGAGGTGGAGATGGCGGCCAGCACGCCGGGAGCCGCCGGGCGTGAGGTCGTTGCGGGAGAAGCCAGGGTGGACATGGACGCAGTCAGGTTGGGGGCGAGCCACGCATGCTACGGTTGCCCCTCTCTCCCTTCTGCCGCGTTCAGGTCATGCCCTATCGCAAAAAGGACATTGCCAGTGACGTCGATCCGGCCGCGCCCTGGCGGGAGGTTCCACTGCATCGACCGGTCACCTATCGGGTCACCCAGTACCCGGTAGGTACCCACATCCCTGGTCACAAGCACCAGCGCCACCAGCTGGTCTACGCCATCTCCGGCCTGATGGTGGTGCGGTCGGAAGTCGGGCGCTGGGTGGTCCCATCAAACCGCGCGATCTGGATGCCGGCCGGCATGGTGCACGCGGTGGACTGCATCGCCGCCGTGCACATGCGCAGCCTGTACATCGATCCGTCGTTCGCCTTGCACCTGCCGGCCGAGCCGTTCGCGGTGCAGGTCTCGCCCCTGCTGCGCGAGCTGCTGCAGGCCGCCACGCTGGTCAAGGGCGAGCACATCGAGGACAGCCGCGATGGCCGCGTGGTCCGCCTGCTGCTGGACGAGCTGCACCGCATGGACGTACTGCCGTTGCACCTGCCTGCGCCAAGCGACCCGCGCCTGCAGCGGATCTGCCAGCACCTGCAGAAGCACCCCGGCGATGACGCCACGCTGCAGGACTGGGCACAGGCGCTGGAGGTGGACGTGAAAACCATCCAGCGGCGCTTCGCCACCGAGCTGGGCATGACCTTCGGGCAGTGGCGGCAGCAGGCACGGCTGCTGGCCGCGATGGAGCGGTTGGCGATCGGCGACAAGGTCATCGATGTCGCGCTGGCGACGGGCTACGACAGCCCCAGCGCGTTCACCAGCATGTTCAAGCGCCAGCTGGGGCAGACACCTGCGGCGTTTTTCCGGTAACGCCGTCCACGCATGGCGTGGATCCACCATCACGGCGCATGCCCGGCGGAAAGCATCGCGGATCGCAAACGAGAACGCCGGGCATGGCCCGGCGCTTCCGCTCAACGCTTCCGTTGAAAAACTCAGGACGTCATCCGGTCCCAGAAGCCCTTCACGCCGTCGATGAAAGTGGCCGATTTCGGCGAATGCTTGCGCGCTTCCTCGCCGACGAAGGTGGCTTCGAACTGTTCCAGCAGCTTGCGCTGCTCGTTGGTGAGGTTCACCGGCGTCTCCACCACCACGCGGCAGTACAGGTCGCCTTCGCTGCGGCTGCGCACCGAACGCACGCCCTTGCCGCGCAGGCGGAACAGCTTGCCGGTCTGGGTCTCGGCCGGGATACGGATCTCCGCTTCGCCGCCAAGGGTGGCCACGCGCACGGTGTCGCCAAGCGCCGCCTGCGAGATGCGGATCGGCACTTCACAGTGCAGATCATCGCCATCGCGCTGGAAGATGGCATGCTCGCGCACGCGCACTTCCACGTACAGGTCGCCCGGCGGCGTGCCGGCCGGGCCGGCCTCGCCCTCGCCCTGCAGGCGGATGCGGTCGCCGGTGTCGACGCCGGCCGGCACCTTCACCGACAGCACCTTGTCTTCCTCGACACGGCCGTTGCCGTGGCAGGTCTTGCAGGGCTTGGCGATGATCTGGCCACGGCCGCCGCAGTTGTGGCAGGCCTGCTGCATGGCGAAGATGCCGCGCTGGATGCGCACCTGACCACGGCCATGGCACACGTTGCAGGTCTCGACCTTGCCGTCTTCGGAGCCACTGCCATCGCAGTCGCCGCATTCGGCCAGGGTCGGGATCTCGATCCGGCGCTCGACGCCGCGCACGGCCTCTTCCAGGTCCAGTTCTATCACGTAGCCGATGTCGGCGCCGCGACGGGCCTGGCGCGGACCACCGCCGCCACCGCCAAAAATGTTGCCGAAGATATCGCCGAAGATATCGTTCATGTCCGGGCCGCCCGGACCACCACCCCCCATGCCATGCTCGAACGCGGCGTGGCCGTGGCTGTCGTACATGCGGCGCTTGTTGCCGTCGGACAGCACTTCGTAGGCTTCCTTGCACTCCTTGAAGGAGGCTTCGGCCGCCGCATCACCCGGGTTGCGGTCCGGGTGGAACTTCATCGCGCAGCGACGGTAGGCCTTCTTCAGCTCTTCGTCGGTGGCGGTGCGGGCAACGCCCAGCACTTCGTAGTAATCGCGCTTGCTCATATCGTGAATCGGGTTCCGGAACGTCGGGATTCGTCAAAGCGGAAGAGCGGAACCAGGTCCGCTCTTGCGTCGGGCGCCCCGACACGCCGGTAGGCGGTCAGGACCCTGATGCGACAACGGGACGCTGGTGGCCAGCGTCCCGCGTCGGTCCGGATCAGGACTTCTTGTCGTCCTTGACTTCGGTGAACTCAGCGTCGACCACGTCGTCCTGCGCCTTGCCGGCATTGCCGGCGTCGGCACCCGGGGCACCGCCCTGGTCGGCCGAAGCAGCGGCGAACAGCGACTGGCCAGCTTCTTCCAGTGCCTTCGACTTGGCTTCGATCTGTGCCTTGTCGTCGCCCTTCATCGCGGTTTCCAGGTCAGCCAGCGCCGCCTCGACCTTGCCGATGACATCGCCGCCGACCTTGCTGCCGTGCTCGGTGATGGCGCTGCGGGTGCCGTGGATCAGGGCGTCGGCCTGGTTGCGGGCCTGCACCAGTTCCTGGAACTTCTTGTCTTCTTCGCGGTTGGCTTCCGCGTCGGCGACCATGCGCGCGATCTCCTCCTCGGACAGGCCCGAACCGGCCTTGATCTCGACCTTCTGTTCCTTGTTGGTCTTCTTGTCCTTGGCCGACACGTGCAGGATGCCGTTGGCGTCGATGTCGAAGGACACTTCCACCTGCGGCAGGCCGCGCGGGGCCGGCTCGATGCCGGACAGGTCGAACTTGGCCAGCGACTTGTTGAAGCGGGCCTGTTCGCGCTCACCCTGCAGCACGTGCACGGTCACGGCCGACTGGTTGTCCTCGGCGGTGGAGAACACCTGCGAGGCCTTGGTCGGGATGGTGGTGTTCTTCTCGATGATCTTGGTGAACACGCCACCCATGGTTTCGATACCCAGCGACAGCGGGGTCACGTCCAGCAGCAGCACGTCCTTGACGTCGCCGCCCAGCACGCCGCCCTGGATCGCCGCACCCAGTGCCACGGCTTCGTCCGGGTTGACGTCCTTGCGCGGTTCCTTGCCGAAGAACTCGGTCACCGCCTGCTGCACCTTCGGCATGCGGGTCTGGCCGCCGACCAGGATCACTTCGCTGATGTCGCTCGAACGCAGGCCGGCATCGTTCAGGGCGACGCGGCACGGCTCGATCGACTTCTTGATCAGGTCGTCCACCAGCGCTTCCAGCTTGGCACGGGTCAGCTTGATGTTCAGGTGCTTCGGACCCGAGGCGTCAGCAGTGACATACGGCAGGTTCACTTCGGTCTGCTGGGCGCTGGACAGCTCGATCTTGGCGCGCTCGGCAGCATCCTTCAGGCGCTGCAGGGCCAGCGGATCCTTGCGCAGGTCGATGCCCTGGTCCTTGTTGAATTCTTCAACCAGGTATTCGATGACGCGGTTGTCGAAGTCTTCGCCACCCAGGAAGGTGTCGCCGTTGGTGGCCAGCACTTCGAACTGCTTCTCGCCGTCGACGTTGGCGATCTCGATCACCGAGACGTCGAAGGTGCCGCCGCCCAGGTCGTACACCACGATCTTGCGATCCTTGTTGTCGCCCTTGTCCAGGCCATAGGCCAGCGCAGCCGCGGTCGGCTCGTTGATGATGCGCTTGACGTCCAGGCCGGCGATGCGGCCGGCGTCCTTGGTCGCCTGGCGCTGGCTGTCGTTGAAGTAGGCCGGCACGGTGATGACCGCTTCGGTGACCTTCTCACCGAGGAAGTCCTCGGCGGTCTTCTTCATCTTCTCCAGCACCTTGGCCGAGATTTCCTGCGGGGCCATCTTCTTGCCGTCGCTGGTGGCGACCCAGGCGTCGCCATTGTCATGGGCGAGGATGCTGTACGGGACGTGGGCAATGTCCTTCTGCACTTCGGCGTCGGTGAACTTGCGGCCGATCAGGCGCTTCACCGCGTAGAAGGTGTTCTTCGGGTTGGTGACGGCCTGGCGCTTGGCCGAGGCGCCGACCAGAACTTCGCCGTCCTTGGTGTAGGCGACGATCGACGGGGTGGTGCGATCGCCTTCCGAATTCTCGATGACGCGGGCCTTGCCGCCGTCCATGATCGCCACGCACGAGTTGGTGGTGCCGAGGTCGATACCAATGATCTTGCCCATGGGGGAGACTCCTGAGGATGCTTGTTGGGGTCAGTCCGGCCGTGCGGCCGGTGGATGAATACGATGTGGGGGAGGCTCGTGGAACATTCAAGCCACCTCCCGAACGCTGTGTTTCCGACGATCCGGCGCGTTCAGCGTCGGGTCGGGTGACGGGCCTGTCTGCCGCCCGGCCCTGCCGGATCAGTCGGCGGCCACCACCACCAGCGCCGGCCGCAGCAGGCGCTCGTTGAGCAGGTAGCCCTTCTGGAACACGGTCACCACGCTGCCCGGGGCCGCGCCCGGGGTCGGCACCTGGCTGATGGCCTGGTGGTGTTCCGGGTTGAACGGCTGGCCGATCGGATCCAGCAGCGCCAGGCCGTTGTCGGCGGCGACCTTCAGCAGCTGCTTGTAGGTCAGCTCCAGGCCTTCGCGCAGCGGGTGCGGGTCGTCGCCAGCGGCCTTCAGGCCGGCATCCAGGCTGTCGAACACCGGCAGCAGCTCGCCCAGCAGCTTCTCGTTGGCGAACTTGCGGGCCTGCTCGATGTCACGGGCAACACGCTTGCGCTGGTTTTCCAGGTCGGCGCGCTCACGCAGCGCATCGGCCTTGACCTGCTCGACTTCGGCGCGCAGGCGCTCGACTTCGTCGTTGACGCCGGCGGTGGCAGCCGCATCGGCGGCACTCTGCTGGGATTCGATATCTGGATGTTCGTGGTTCATGTCTGGGTCCCTGGCGGTCACTCTCCGCCTCCACCCACCCTAGTGTGGGCGGGATGCTGCGTTTCAAGCGTCGGATGTTCCCGGCGTGCGTCCGGCCGGTGAAAAGGCCGCGCCAAGCACATCGGCGGTGGCCTGGACCAGCGGGATCACCCGGTCGTAGGCCATCCGCTTGGGACCGATCACGCCCAGCACGCCCAGCACCTGGCCATTGGCGGTGTACGGGGCAGTGACCAGCGAGACGCCCTGCAGCGGCATCATTCCGGTCTCTTCGCCGATGAAGATGCGCACCCCCGGCGCCTGGATGGTCCGCTCCAGCAGCTGCAGGATCTCGCGCTTGCTGGAGAACAGCTCGAACAGTTCGCGCAGGCGCTCCAGGTCGGACAGGTCCTGCACGCCCATCAAGCGGGTCTGCCCGGCCACCAGCATGTCGTCGGCCGCCGGCTGCAGGGCCTGCTCGGCCAGTTCGATGCTGTGGGCCAGCAACTGCTCCAGTTCGGACCGGGCGTCGCGCAGCTCCAGCAGCAGTCGGGTACGGATCTCGGCCATCGGCAGGCCGGCGAAATGCGCATTGAGGTAGTTGGCGACCTGCTCCAGCTGGCCTGGCGCAAACTCCTGCCGGGTCTCGATCACCCGGTTCTGCACCTCGTTGTCGGCAAATACCAGGATCGCCAGCACCCGGCGCCCGTCCAGCGCCACGAAATCGATCTGGCGGAAGGCGAACTGCTCGCGCCGCGGTGCGCTGACCACGCCGACGAAGTGGCTCATCGCCGACAGCAGCTCCGAGGCGCTGCCGAGCAGGGCCTGGGTGCTGCCGCCACCGGCCAGTTCCTGACGCAACCGGGCCAGCTCGCCCTCGCCCGGCGGCTGCATCTGCAGCAGGCTGTCGACGAACACCCGGTAGCCATGCGCGGTCGGGACGCGGCCGGCCGAGGTATGTGGCGAGGCCAGCAGGCCCAGATCCTCCAGGTCGCCCAGGATGTTGCGGATGGTGGCCGGGCTGACCTCCAGGCCGGCCACGCGCGCCAGCGTCTGCGAGCCGACCGGCTCGCCGTCCTGGATGTATCGCGCGATCAGCGTGCGCAGCAGGTGGCGCGCACGCGGGGCAAGCTGGTCGGGAGAACCGTGCATGGAATCAACCTGTGAGACACGGACACTAGATAATGGCGGCGCATCGCCTTGGCAAGTCATTGGACCTCCCGCGCCCGCGTGCTAGCGTTGCGCGGCTGCTGACACCCCCTTACCCATGCTCAGACATCTTTCGATCAAGGATTTCGCCGTCGTCCGCGCCACCGAACTGGAGTTCGGGCCAGGCATGACCGTGGTTTCAGGCGAGACTGGCGCCGGCAAGTCGCTGATGGTCGACGCACTGGGCTTCCTGTCCGGCCTGCGCGCTGACAGCGGCGTGGTCCGCCATGGTGCCGCACGCGCCGAGCTTTCCGCCGAGTTCGCGCTGGAGCAGCTGCAGGCCGCCCGCCAGTGGCTGGCCGACAACGAGCTGGACGACGAGGACCAATGCCAGCTGCGCCGCGTGATCCGCGCCGACGGCGGCTCGCGGGCCTGGATCAATGGCCGCCCGGTGACGCTGGCACAGCTGGGCGACCTGGCCTCGCTGCTGGTGGAGATCCACGGCCAGCATGAACAGCAGGCGCTGCTGGCGCGCCCGTCGCAGCTGGCCCTGCTGGATGCCTATGCCGGCAACGAGAACGAGCGCCGCCAGGTGCGCCACGCCGCCGCGGCCTGGCAGGCACTGGTCGATGAATCGCTGGCGTTGTCGCAACAGGGCGACGTCAGTGACCGGATCGCCTTCCTGGAGCACCAGCTGCGCGAACTGGACCGCGAGGACCTTGAACCGGAATCGATTGCCGCGCTTGGCGCCAGCCACCGTCGCCAGGCCCACGCCAGCGCCCTGCTGAGCGCCTGCCAGGCAGCCAGCAACCAGCTCAACGGCGATGACGGCAGCTCTGCGCTGGACCTGCTGCAGCAGGTGCGCCACGAGCTGTCGCGCCTGATCGAACACGACCCGCGCCTGGGCGAAGTGGACGGCCTGATCGAGAACGCCTCGATCCAGCTGCACGAAGCCCTGTCGCTGCTTGATCGCGTGCACGACGATCTGGATGCCGACCCGGAACAGTTCGAGGAGAACGAGCGCCGCCTCGGCCGCCTGCACGACCTGGCCCGCAAGCACCGCGTGCCGATGGACGAACTGGGCGCACAGCGCGAGCGCATGCATGCCGAAGTGGAGCAGCTGCGTGGCGCCGACGAGCGCCTGCAGCGCCTGGCCGGCGAGATCGACAAGGCCGCCGCCGCCTGGCGCGTACAGGCTGAAGTGCTGACCGCCAGCCGCCGCAGCGCTGCTGCCGAACTGTCGGCCACCACCACCGGCATCATCGCCGAG
The DNA here is from genome assembly GCF_059370435.1 of Stenotrophomonas sp. YJH_SMC_94-11. Lineage (NCBI taxonomy): Bacteria > Pseudomonadati > Pseudomonadota > Gammaproteobacteria > Lysobacterales > Lysobacteraceae > Stenotrophomonas > Stenotrophomonas sp. YJH_SMC_94-11. The sequence goes on from NZ_JCAFTR010000007.1 coordinate 275,289, forward strand.
CTCGGTATGGGCGGCGGCCAGTTCCTGATCGAACTGGAGCCACAGGACAGCGGCAAGCCCGACCCGCAGGGTGCCGAGCGCGTCGAGTTCCTGGTGGCGGCCAACGCCGGCCAACCGCCGCGCGCCCTGCGCAAGGTGGCCTCGGGCGGTGAACTGTCACGTATTTCGCTGGCCATCGAAGTGGCCGCGCTGGACCTGGATGCGGTGCCGACCATGGTGTTTGACGAGGTCGACTCCGGCATCGGCGGCGCGGTGGCTGACATCGTCGGCCAGAAGCTGCGCGCGCTCGGCGAGAAGCGCCAGGTGCTGTGCGTGACCCACCTGCCGCAGGTCGCCTCCAAGGGCCACGCCCATTACCGGGTCAGCAAGGCCCCGGTGGAAGGCATGACCCAGAGCGCAGTGGAAAAGCTGGACAACAAGGCGCGCGAGGAAGAGCTGGCGCGCATGCTCGGCGGCGTGGAAGTGAGCAAGGAAGCGCGCGCCGCCGCCCGCAAGCTGCTGCAGGCCTGAGGCCTGTTCACGGTTATCCACGCATGGCGTGGATCTACAACCCACCCGCACGGTAGTGCCGGCCGCTGGCCGGCAACCCAACACCGGTGGACGATGATCGTGAGGTTGCCGGCCAGCGGCCGGCACTACCCGTATCACCCCAACGGCTGCGTCAGGTCGACGTTCTCCACCAGGAAATCGAGGAACGCGCGCACCCGCAGCGGCAGGTAACCGCCCTGCCCGAGGAACACCGCGTGCACCTCTTCCAGGTCACCGGGATTGGCCTCTTCCAGCACCGGCAGCAAGCGCCCGGCAGCAATGTCCTCCTGCACCTGGAATGCCGCCAGCCGCGCCATGCCCAGCCCGCCCAGCACCAGCTGGCGCAGCGCATCGCCGTTGCTGGCGCGGGCATTGCCACTGGGCAGCAGCATCCGCTCGCGCCCCTCCTGCAGCAGCGGCCACCCCTGCATCGCACGGGCATGGCCGATGTCCAGCCGGTTGTGCGACTGCAGCTCCTCGGCAGTGCGTGGCAGCCCGTGCCGCTGCGCGTAGGCCGGTGCAGCCACGATCATCATCCGCGTCGCGCCCAGCCGTCGCGCCACCAGACTGGAGCTCTTCAGCGGCCCGGCCCGCACTGCCACATCGGTGCGCTGCTCCAACAGGTCGATCACCTCGTCGTTGAGGGTCAGGTCCACGCCCACCTGCGGGTTACGCTCAAGAAACGCCGGCAGCAGCGGCAACAGGAAATGGCGGCCAAACGGCACGTTGGAGTTGACCCGTAGCCGCCCGCGCGGCTCGGCATGGGCGCTGGCACAACGCTCGGCCTCGTCCAGGTCGGCCAGCACGCGCAGGCCACGCTCGTAGAACGCGCAGCCTTCCGGGGTCAGCTGCAGCTGGCGGGTGGAGCGTTGCAGCAGGCGCGTGCCCAGCCGTTGCTCCAGCCGCGCCACCAGCTTGCTCACCGCCGACGGCGTCATGTCCAGCGTGCGGGCCGCAGCGGAAAAGCCACCGGTCTCGATCACCCGCACGAACACTTCCAGTTCGCCGGATCGGTTGATGTCGGGTCGCGCCATGGCGATGAATCCAGTTCACAGATGATTGTCCGTGCGCAGTCTAGTTCACAGATAAGCACGGAATCACCATGGCGGTCCCTCCACTCGGGACTGCCCGATGAACCGCTTGAGCCAGCTCACCACCACCGCCCTGCTCGCCGTGTCCGGCGCCGCCAGTGCCGCATCCGCCCCGCACTGGGTCGCCAGCTGGCAGGCCAGCCCGCAGCCGGTCTGGAACGCGGATTTCCTGTTCCCGACCCTGGTCCCGGCCACGCTGCAGGACCAGACCTTCCGCCAGACGGTGCGTGTCAGCCTGGGCGGCCCGCGGCTGCGGGTGCGGCTGAGCAATGCCTACGGCACCCGGCCGCTGCGGATCGGGGCGGCCAGCGTGGCCGCACGCGCGGGCGCCATCCCGCAACCGCTCAGCTTCGGCGGCCAGCCCGGGGTGTTGATCGGGCCCGGTCAGGAACAGCTGAGCGATCCGCTCCCGCTGGCCACGGATGACCGCCAGGCATTGCAGGTCAGCGTCTTTGTGCCGGGGCCGGCAACCGTTCAGACGTTCCATTGGGAAGGCCGCCAGACCAGCTGGATCGCCCCTGGCGACCAGAGCCGGGCCCAGGCCCTGAGCGCAGCCAGCAGCACCACCGCCCGCCTGCTGCTGACCGGAATTGACGTCGAGGCCGACACCGACGCGCGCAGCGTGGTGGTGATCGGGGATTCGATCACCGACGGTGCCACCGCCAGCCTCGACCAGGACCAGCGCTGGACCGATCATCTGGCCGCGCTCCTGGCAGCGCGGGGCATAGCCGTGGTGAACGCCGGCATTTCCGGGGGGCGGCTGCTGCGCGACGGCATGGGTGAATCCGCCCTGGTCCGCTTCCGGCGCGACGCGCTGGACCAGCCTGCGGTATCCAGTGTGATCGTGCTGATCGGCATCAATGACATCAGCTGGCCAGGTACCGCATTCGCCCGCAACCAGGCCCGGCCCACGCTGAGCGAGCTGCAGGCGGGGTATCGCGCGCTGGCAGAACAGGCCCGCCGCCGAGGTGTGCGGATCGTGGGCGCTACCTTGCCACCGTTCGCTGGCGCCGTGCCCGGCACGCCGCTGGACGACTACTACCAACCGGACAAGGACACCCTGCGCCGCCAGCTCAATGCCTGGCTGCGCACGGACAGCCCGTTCGACGCGGTGATCGACCTGGACGCGGCGCTGCGCGACCCGGCCGATCCCTCACGGATGGCCGTGGCCTACGACTCCGGCGACCACCTCCACCCGGGTGATGCCGGCAACCGGGCCATGGCTGAGGCGGTGGACCTGGAGATCCTGCTGGGCCGCAAGGGGTCGGATCCCTTACCTGAACGGAAAGGGCTCTGACCCCATCAACGAAAAACCCCGGGCAGGCCCGGGGTTTCGTCGCATCCAGCTGGCCGAAACGGATTACTTGCGCTTCTTGCGCACGTACAGCACCAGCGAGTGCTCTTCCAGCTCGTAGCCATGGTCTGCGGCGATCTTGCGCTGCAGCTCCTCGATCTCGTGGCTTTCGAACTCGATGATCTTGCCACTGTCCACGTCGACCATGTGGTCGTGGTGGCCGCCACGGTCCAGTTCGTAGACCGCCTGGCCGCCCTCGAAATTGTGCTTGAGCACGAGGCCGGCGGCCTCGAACTGGGTCAGCACCCGGTACACCGTGGCCAGGCCGATCTCGTCGCCGTGCTCCAGCAGCTGGCGGTAGATGTCTTCGGCGGTCATGTGGTGCTGGGCATTGCGCTGCTCGAGCAGCGCCAGGATCCGCATCCGCGGATGGGTCACCTTCAGGCCGACTTTACGCAGGTCGTGGGTTTCCATAGGTCTCCGTTCATTGGCGATTTAGCGCCAGCTGCCTCGGATTGGGTCGCGGTGGCACGCCGGGAGTGTATCATCGGTTTGATTTCCCCAACCGCCAGTCCCGATGCGCAATCTCCTGTTGGTCGCCGCCGTCGCCCTGTCCACCACCGGGTGCGGCATCATCTACAAGCAACCCATCTATCAGGGCAACCTGATCCGGGAAGATGCCGTGGCCAAGCTGCAGGTCGGGCAGAGCAAGCAGCAGGTCACCGCGCTGCTGGGCACCCCGTCCATTCCCGACCCGTTCCACGCCCAGCGTTGGGACTACACCTCCAGCCAGCGCGTGAACCGCCTGGGTCGTACCGAAGTGAAGAACTTCGTGGTGTTCTTCGAGAATGACACCGTGACCCGCTGGGAAGGCGATTACTTCCCGGGCAACGACAAGGCCCTGGCCCAGCAGACCGTGCGCCAGTTCGGCCGCAACCTGCCGAAGGACAAGAAGAAGAAGGGCCGCTGAGCCCCCTGCCCGTCCGCAGGTACGGCTGCCGGAATCAACCGCCGAGTGCGCGACGCCGGCGGTTGTCCTTGGGGTCGGCCAGCAACGGGCGCAGCAACTCGATGCGATCACCTTCCAGCAGTGCCTGCTGCGGGCGAGCCAGCACACCATGAACGGCGACGGCGGGGCAATCGGCACTGCCTTCCAGCGCGGCGGCGGCAATGGCGTCGGCCACGGTCGCACCTTCTTCCAGCTGCAAGCGGCGCGACAGCACCCGCTGCGGCCAGGCCAGCACCACCTCGACCTCGATCATCGCTCAGCCCTCGTCGGCGACGCGGACGAAATCGTTGACCATGCGATCGGCCAGCCCTTGGAAGCCGATCGCCAGCGCCGGACCGAGCAGGCGCGAGCTGGGTTCGAACTCCAGGGTCAGGGTGACCTTGCAGGCATCCTCGGCCAGCGCATGGAATTCCCAGCGGCCGTGCAGCTGCTTGAACGGGCCATCGCGCAGCTGCATATCAATGCTGTGCGGGCGCTGCAGGGTGTTCTCGGTCTGGAACCATGTGCTGAACGAGCCCAGGCCCAGGTCCAGTCGCGCCACCAGGCGGTCCTCGCCCTCCTCAACGATCTGGGCAGCAGAGCACCAGCGGAAACGGCGCGGATAGGCCTGGACGTCGTTGACCAGGTCGAACATGCGCGCGGCCGAATGTTCGACCAGGGCGCTGCGGCGGATAGTAGGCATGAATACAGGACGTTTCGGCAATCGACCGGGCGGGCCCGAATCGGAGACAATACGGAAATGAGCAAGAACAGCGGCAAGGATAAAGCAAAGAGCGCGACGGCCAACAAAACCATCGCGTTGAACAAGCGTGCCCGCCACGAATACCACATCGAAGAGCGCTTCGAGGCCGGCCTCGCCCTGCAGGGCTGGGAGGTCAAGTCGATCCGCGCAGGCCGTGGCAACATCATCGATGCCTACGCCTATGTGAAGCGCGGCGAGATCTACCTGATTGGCGCACAGATCACCCCGTTGATCCAGGCCTCCACCCACGTGGTGGCCAATGACCGGCGCGAGCGCAAGCTGCTGCTGCACCGGAACGAGATCGACAAGCTGATCGGCAAGGTCGAGCGCGATGGCTACACGATCGTGCCCACTGCGATGTACTGGAGCAAGAACAAGATCAAGCTCGAAGTCGCGCTGGCCAAGGGCAAGCAGACCCACGACAAGCGCGATGCCGCCAAGGACCGCGACTGGGCGATCGAGAAGCAGCGCGTGATGCGTCGCGGCAACCGCGACGCGTAAGGCGACTGCGCATCACCCTGTAAAGCCGAGCCATGCTCGGCTGCCTTGGTTTTCTGTAGAGCCGAGCCATGCCCGGCTTCGGCAAGAAGAGCAGCCGAGCGCAGGCTCGGCCCTACAAAAGGCGGGTCACCCCGCGAGCACGCCCTGCCCTCGCATGCGCGGCGCCAGCGCCGCGTGCATCACGGCCAGGTGCATCACCACCGCCAGTTCCGGCGCATAGCGATCTTCCCCCGCCCGCCACTGCTGGGCCACCTGTGCGGCATCTTCCGGGAGCAACGCCAGCAGCTGGGCATCATCCAGCGCATCGGCCGCGCCCTGCAGCTGGCGGGCCATCTGCCGCGACTGCCACACGTGCACGCCAATGCTGAGGCTGGCCAGCGACATCAGGACCACGGCCAGCCCGTGCTCGAACCACTGCGACAGCACTTCCGGCCCCCACAGCAGGGCCGCCAGTAAGGCCAGGCCCGGCAAGCGCCAACCCAGCCAATGGATGCGACCGCGCTGCGACCAGTGCACCACCACCGCGCTGGCGACCAGTGCCGCCGCGGCCGTGGCCGGCAGTTCGGTCAGGCAGGTGGCCGCCAGCAGCGCGCCCAGCACGGCCCAGACCCAGCCGGGGGGCAATGCCCGTCGCTGGTAGTCGGCCCCGACGGGTCCGACCAGCTGTCGCAGGCTGCGTTGTTGGCTTGCCTCGGTCACCCACAGTCTCCGTGTTTGTCCTGGCCCGGATGGTCGCCGCCAGTGTGTCGCAAATTCGTGCCCATGACGTTACCAATCCGCTATGACGGAGGCTCTACAACTTGTTGTGGATTGCCAAGGTGACTGTTCAGCTGTTTTGCCGTAGCATTGCCACTGTTGGGCAGGCTCTGACCGTGGCAACACCAAACAGGCCTTGTACCTTGCAGAACTTGAAGAAACCGGGGGTGCATTGGTTTCGACGGGGGTTGTGAAGTCGCCTGGCGCATGCCGAGGGGGTAGCTTTCCTCGTAAATCCAGCTGCAAAACTCTAGTTGCCAACGACGACAACTACGCTCTGGCCGCTTAAGGCCTAAGCCTCGAAACCGCTTGTGTCCATGCTCGCGGTGTAGAGTCACTATCATGGAATCGCGCTGGACGGCTGCCTGTCAGTCCGGCACTAGAACACAACAGGCTGGTTCCCGGATGCGCTTTGCGCACCGTGCTGTTCGGGGACGAGATCCAACGGTGAGCTAAGCATGTAGTGCTGGGGATGGAGTGCCTTCGGACGGCGGTTCAATTCCGCCCACCTCCACCAACGAACGGTTCGATAAGGACCGGAGAAGCCCGGAAACCCCCGCATCACAAGGGTTTCCGGGCTTTTTTATTGTCCGCAGCAGACCGGGGCAATCCGCTTCAATCCATGAGACGGTGGGGGTATATCAAGGGGTATCCTGATCTGGCCCCCTGAAAACGGACGCCATGAAGCCGTTTCAGGCGGCAGCCCGGAGCTGCCGGGCGTAGTTGTTAGGCGAGTGGTAGCCCAGCGCCGAGTGTAGCCGGGCTGGATTGTAGAAGCCGTGGATGTAAGCAGC